>CAZWGS010000006.1:0-3207 GCA_964633315.1 uncultured bacterium
AAGCCAATCGCTAGGATGATAGTCAAAAAGAGCACAATAGGTTAAGATTTTCCGAGTATGACCTGTCGCTAATAAAAAGACAGCCATAGTTTGAAAAAATATTAAGATAATATAATCATCGTTGAGGTGATTGTCACAGTCACTATTCCAGGAGAAACTAATATGCTGACCCTTAAAGTCGCAGTTTATATCGTTGTTGCCTTCTTTATCTCTTTATTCGTGTTTGGTTTCTTGTCTAGCGATCCATCACGTAACCCCAATCGTCAGGACTTTGAATAAAAACTCTTGAGTTCTGCAACAATATAGCAGCTTTTTTCGTCTTGAGTTTATGAGTGGTACTACTTAGTACCACTTACATTTTTTCCATAATTCAAACGAATTATGTCTCTGTAAACGAAAAATCGCTTGGGCACACGGATCGATGCGCCTGGATTAATATTGCATAAGATATGCCTCAACCCGTTCCGCCGCCTCAGCCTCCTGTTATCATTGAGCCTATAGTTAGTAGGACAGTTGCATCGCCTTTTGTCTACGCTGAACCAGAAAAGGCAGAAGATTTACTGCTAGAAGAGGATTCTAGTTTTAGATCGTCTTCTCCTCTACCAAATTCAACAAGATTAAAATCTGCAACAGAGGTAGTTGCAGCTACAGATGCAGCGGAACCAAATTTTCAGGTGGAAACTGATGCTGCATCTTTGGGAACTGCTATTTCTGTTTTCCCGGTTACTAAAACAGTAGAGAGTGATAGTTCCTCTATTTTTATAACTGCATCTCCAGCTAATCTGGATTCAGAAACATCTATTCCTAGTCACTCAGATTACCGTCCCCTTATTACAGTAGAGAGTGATAGTTCCTCTATTTTTATAACTGCATCTCCAGCTAATCTGGAATCAGAAAAATCTATTCCTAGTCACTCAGATTACCATCCCCTTATTACTGATAATCTGGCAGAGAAAAGGGAAGATTCTGAAGATTTACCCATTGCATCATCTTCGTATCAAATATATGGTGTAGTGCCAATTTCAGAAATCGCAACTACAAATCAATCTCCGCTTCAGCTATCTGTAACTAGTTTCAATGAAAGCGAAACTATATCTTCTCCCACATCTAATATTAGTCTCTGTACCTTGCCTTCCTGTGGCAAATCGGAAAACAAAATCTCTACTACAGAAGAACTAACTACCGATTCTCCCAACCTTGATAATGCACGTAACCTAGTTATACCAGACTTGAATCGCATTCCTGGACAAGGAAAAGTGACTCGCCTGATAACTCAGGAAAGGGGTGGGAAAACAAGAGAATTTTACCTTGGTCAAACCGAAAGCGAAACTCCCGTAAATTCCCAGGAAGTGGAAATTCCGGTGGAAGATATTAGTGTGGTGGAAATTAGCGCCGATAGCCAGGAATTTGACCAGGAAAGGCAAATTATCGCCGCTGAGGGTAATGTGGAGATGCGCTTCGCCAATGCGGTATTGACAGCTGACCGTGTGGAAGTTAATTTAAATAATCGCCTTGCTGTTGCCAGTGGTAGTGTGGCTTTGGTAAGAGGGGAACAAGTATTGCGTGGAGAAAGGTTTGAGTATTTCTTTGTGCAGGATAATGGTGTCATTACTAGTGCTAATGGAGAGATTTTTCTCCCTCAAGCAGAGCAAGATTTTAGTGCTGGTTTACCCACTGATGTGGGTGCGGAAACAGTCCCGGAAAGACCTCTGAGTGACCGTCTGGCGGCTAATCAACCCCTGCGACGTATAACGACTGATGATGGCTATTCCTTCGTCATTGGTAGCCGTAGAAACATCAGCAATATTTCCTTACCTCGTTCTGGAGGAAGGATTAATCGCCTCCGTTTTCAGGCGGAAAGGATAGATTTTGATGGGTCAGGTTGGCAAGCGACGGATATTCGGGTAACAAATGACCCTTTTTCGCCGCCAGAGTTGGAATTACGGGCAGATACGGCTCAATTTCGCAATATTGCGCCCCTGGTAGACGAAATTACTACCACTAATTCACGCCTAGTTTTCGACCAAAATTTTAAGGTTCCCATCTTCCAAGATCGCATTATCCTAGATCGCCGTCCCCGTGAACCAGGTTTTGTCACTTTTGGTTTTGATGATGATGAGCGTGGTGGTTTATTTGTGGAGCGCTCGTTTAAAATTATTGATAACGAGCAGGTGCAGTTTAAGGTTACACCTCAATATTTCCTGCAACGAGCAGTTTTTGAAGATGGTTTTAGTTTCTCTACCTTAGGCGCAGAACTAGATTTTGAGGCAAAATTAGCTGAGAGAACTAACCTTGTAGCTGCTGCATCCTTTACCAGTTTGGATTTTGGGGAAATTGAAGATGAGTTGCGCGCCAGTGTGCGTTTGCGACAATTAGTGGGAGAGATAGAGAATCCCCATAGTCTTAACTTTGAGTATAGCTACCGCGATCGCCTCTTTAACGGTTCCCTAGGTTTTCAAACAGTGCAAAGTAGTTTGGGTGTGGTGTTAACTTCCCCTTCTTTTATTTTGGGGGATACGGGAATTAATTTCAGCTACCAATTAGGGACTCAATTGATCACTTCTACGGAAGACGAAGATGACGACGACGAATTCACCACTTTGCTAAGATCTCAGGGTGCTATTTCCGCTAGTCGTGGTTTTCTACTTTGGCAAGGAGAAGCCTTACCTCCCACACCAGAGGAAGGGTTAAAATATACACCCACACCAGTGCAACCATTTTTACAATTATCTACCGGATTTACTGGAGTTGGCAGTTTTTACAGCAATGGCGATGGTCAGCAAACTTTAAGTGCTAGCCTAGGTTTAGAGGGACAAGTAGGACATTTTTCTCGTCCCTATCTCGATTACACTGGATTTAAGCTTGCCTACACCCAGTCGATTATCAATGGTAGATCTCCTTTCAGTTTTGATCGCGATTTGGATAGTCAGACTTTATCTTTAGGTCTTACTCAACAACTTTATGGTCCTTTTCGTTTTGGTGTGCAAACTTCTTTAAGTCTCAATCGCGATCAAGAAATTAGTACTGATTATTTCCTAGAGTATAATCGTCGCACCTATAATGCGATTATTCGCTTTAATCCCACATTAGAATTGGGTTCCTTTAGCTTCCGCGTCAACGATTTTAATTGGGTTGGTTCCCCTGAACCTTTCTCTGGGACTGGGGTTCGTCCTGTGAGACAAGGTGTTCGTGGTCGTAGATTTCAGT
>CAZWGS010000006.1:3307-90747 GCA_964633315.1 uncultured bacterium
TCTGGGACTGGGGTTCGTCCTGTGAGACAAGGTGTTCGTGGTCGTAGATTTCAGTAGGAAACGTGGAAAATAAGCAGGGGAAGCAGGGGAAGCAGGGGAAGCGGGGGAGGCTGGGGAAGATTATGTGTAGTATTATTTTTTAGATTTCATACAACTGAAATTGATGAAAAATTGATTACGAAAATACTTCCTGGTGAGCATTACCACCGCTTTTGCAAGATGTCTAATGTAATGTTTCAACCTATGTAGGGACGTAAAATTTTACCTCCCCACACATATTAAGTCCCCACACGATAATTAGTGATATTTTCAGGAATCGCAATTTCAGGTGATAACTTGGAATCGGGAATTGGTACACCAGGAGTTAATTTTAGAGGTATTTGTCCCGCCCAAATTGGCAATGCGTAGTCTTTTGTATCATCATTGGGTCCACCGCTACGAATCTTTGCAGAACCTTCTTCAATAGGAAAAGATAGGACTGTGGTTACTTTAACTTCTTGAGGTGTCGGTTGACGTGCTTGTTCCCATTGTCCTGGTATTATATGTTCTGATAATACTTTAAGAGCATGTAATTGTTCATCTTTCTCTTCTACTTTAATCGCACGTCCAAATAAAACAACCGAGCGATAATTCATTGCATGGTGAAATAATGATCGAGCGATCACAATCCCATCCAATAAGGTTGCAGTGACGCAGATATCAATACCCTTCTCCAGGTTTTTTAACATTCTGCTGGCTGTTGAACCGTGAATATAGAGGCGATTACCATCTCTGCCATACCCCATAGGTATAACATAGGGCTGATTATCGACAACAAATCCGACGTTAACAACTAAAGCTTCATCCAATATTTGATTGATAATAACTCGTTCATGATGAGCAAGATGAGAATGACGTTTAACTTTGCTGCGATTGGTTTTTTGCAATACTTCTTGATTAGACACAGTGGTTATTTTTGCTTTAAGTGATTTGGCTGTAATTAAGTAACTAGGCATAATTAAATTGACCATCTAACCTCACCCCACCTGACGCTTACATCACCCCGCCTTACCCTTACATCACCCCGCCTTACCCTTACGTCACCCCGCCTTACCCTTACGTCACCCCGCCTTACCCTTACATCATCCCGCCTTACCCTTACGTCACCCCTCTCCTCGCAGGAGAGGGGATGGGGGAGAGGTTTTTATATTTAATTTGACCTATTGACTCAAGAGTAAAAATAAAAGTGGTATAGTTCCAGAGCCACTTTTGAACTTGTTAACCAGTCCACTTTGGCTAATGGATTTAGTAATATCCTTAGATCGCTCCTCTAATATTCCCTTGTATCAGCAACTTGCGGAAGAGTTACGTCTTGCTGTTTTGGAAGGGAGACTAAAATCTGGTGAGAAATTACCTTCATCTCGCACCTTGGCAAAATCATTAAAAATATCTCGCTTTACAGTTACCCAAAGTTACGAACAGTTAGTCAGTGAAGGCTATTTTTTAACTCGTTCTGGTTCTGGGACTTATGTCTGTCCTGAAATTCCAGATGAATGGCTAAAAACCAAGTCAATTGAGCCTCTAATAACCAAGCAAACAGAATTTTCCCAATTGTCTCAAGTTGGTCGTCAATTAAATGCCTTAAAACATTTAAAAATACCACAATCGAGAGCTGAAATTAGTTTTCGATTTGGCACTCCTGCTCTCAAACAATTTCCCATGCAGCAATGGCGAAAAATTCTCTATCGTCACTGCCAAAAATCTCCAGAATATTTAAACTACATGGCTGATGCTGCGGGATATTTTCCTTTAAGAATAGCAATTGCTAACTATTTAGGGCGTTCTCGTGCAGTTAGATGTACTCCCGAACAAGTAATCATTGTTAATGGTTCCCAGCAAGCATTAAATTTAATCGCTCGTTTAATCTTAGATCCAGAAGATTGGGTAGCAATAGAAAATCCTGGATATCTTGGTGCACGCAATTGTTTTGTCGGGCAATCGGCTAATTTACAACCTATTCCGATTACTTCAGAAGGTATAGATATTGATTTTCTCGCTCAATGCAACCGCAAATTTAAGTTAGTTTACGTCACTCCATCTCACCAATTCCCTACCGGAGTCACCTTATCCTTGAGCAAAAGAATCGCTTTGCTGCAATGGGCGCAAACAACAGGAACATTAATTATTGAAGACGATTATGACAGTGAATATCGTTATGAATCGCAACCGATTCCTGCTTTACAAGGAATGGATAAAAGTCAATCGGTAATCTACGTTGGCAC
Source organism: uncultured bacterium (assembly GCA_964633315.1). Classification (GTDB taxonomy): domain Bacteria; phylum Cyanobacteriota; class Cyanobacteriia; order Cyanobacteriales; family CAWCAG01; genus CAZWGS01. Next base: position 5,569 of record CAZWGS010000006.1, read on the forward strand.
ATTTTCTAAGACAATGTTTCCTTCCTTAAGAATTGGCTATTTAGTCGTACCCCAATCATTAATTACCACTGCAACTAACGCCAAATGGTTGTGCGATCGCTTTACTCCATTATTAGAACAATACGCTCTTACAGATTGGATTACCGAAGGATATTTCGAGCGACATATTCGGAAAATGCGCCAACTTTATAACCAGCGTCGCCAAGTTTTAATTAAAGCTTTTCAGCAATACTTTGGAGCAAAAGTTACTATCTTGGGTGCCAATGCAGGCATTCATTTAATGATTAGAATAAAAACGGCCATACCAGACGCGATTATTATTCAAAAAGCAGCAGCCGTTGGAGTCGGCATAATTAGTGCGAGAAAATATTATTTAAATCCTCAACACCAGGGAGAATTTATCTTTGGCTATTCTCAGTTAGAAGAAACCGAAATTGAACAAGGTATTTGGCAATTATCTCAAGTTTTAAAAGATTGATAAAAATCAGTTTGACGAAACCAAAATTACAAACATTATCCTTTGTGGTGACGTGAAATTTTACGTCTCTACATTCATTTCAGGAGATGTCTATAAAGTAGCTAGGTATAATCAAAAGTACATCAGACCTCTCCCCCATCCCCTCTCCTGCGAGGAGAGGGGTAACCTGAGACAGGGATAGGTTTTATATTTAATTTGACCTACTTACTCATTACTCAAAACGTCATGACAGTAGCCACCACACCCATTGAAACTAATCCTATCGTGCTGAGAATGCCGCCAGCACTAGATATGAATGATGACCAATTCTTTGAGTTTTGTCAGCTTAATCAAGAATTACGAATTGAACGCACAGCAAAAGGAGAAATAATCATAATGTCTCCAACAGGAGGTGAAACCGGAAAACGAAACTTCAGTCTTATTGTCCAGTTTGGCATTTGGGTTAAGCAAGATGGTACAGGAGTAGGATTTGATTCTTCTACTGGTTTCAAGCTTCCCAATGGTGCAGAACGCGCTCCTGATACATCTTGGGTAAAATTAGAAAGATGGGAGACTCTAACAGCACAACAAAGGAAAAAATTCATTCCTCTATGTCCAGATTTTGTGATTGAGTTGCGTTCTTCGAGCGATAAATTGAAGCATCTTCAGGACAAAATGGCAGAATATATAGAAAATGGTGCTTGGTTGGGATGGCTGATTGATCCAGAGAATCGTCGGGTCTATATTTACCGTCCAGGGATGGATGTGGAGCAATTGGACAATCCGAGTGCGGTGACAGGGGATGAGTCGGTGCTACCTGGTTTTGTGCTGATAATGGAGGAAATTTGGTGAAAGTATTAATGATGACTGACAACTGATGACTGATGACTGATGATACTCCAGAGCACTTTCGAAAAAGGATTCAAGAAGCCAAAGAACAGCAGCTTGAAGAACTAGATTTAAGTTATTATTGGAATACTGATGACCCAGATAAATTAACCAAGATTCTCGAAGAGGTTTTTGATTTAAAATATTTAAAGATATTAAATATATCTAACAATAGAATATCAATCCTACCAAAATCACTAGGTAACTTAACTAATTTAACTTCACTCAATTTAAATAATAATAATTTAAAAAATCTGCCAAAATCACTAGGTAACTTAACTAATTTAACTGAGCTATGTTTATCTTTTAATCAGTTTAAAAAACTACCAGAATCCCTGGGTAGTCTAACTAACTTAACTTCACTATATTTGACTGGTAATAAGTTAACAAAGCTACCAAAATCTCTGGGTAATTTAACTAATTTAACTGAGCTATACTTAAGTAGTAATAAGTTAAAAATCCTACCAAAATCTCTGGGTAATTTAACTAATTTAACTGAACTATACTTAAGTAGTAATAAGTTAAAAGATCTACCAGAATCCCTGGGTAACTTAACTAATTTAACTGCACTAGGTTTAAGCTTTAATAAGTTAAAAATATTGCCAGAATCCCTGGGTAACTTAACTAATTTAAATGATCTAAACTTAAATAATAATCAGTTAACAAACCTGCCAAAATCCCTGGGTAACTTAACTAATTTAACTGAACTAGATTTACATTGGAATAATTTAACAAACCTACCAGAATCCCTGGGTAACTTAACTAATTTAACTGAGCTAGATTTACATTATAATAATTTAACAAAGCTACCAGAATCCCTAAGCAATTTAAATAATTTAATTCGGCTATCTTTACATAATAATCCCCTTGTTGAACCACCTATTGAAATTATTCAACAAGGAACAAAAGCAATAATAAACTATCTCAGGCAATTAAAAGAAGAGGGATTAGATTATATTTATGAAGCAAAGTTACTTATTGTCGGCGAAGCAGGAGCTGGAAAGACTACCTTAGCAAAAAAAATTGATAATCCCGATTATCAACTTAAGGAAAGGGAAGAATCTACGGAAGGAATAGATATTATTAAGTGGAGTTTTCCTTTCATAGATAAAGAACAAAAGCAACAAAATTTTCAAATCAACATTTGGGACTTTGGTGGACAGGAAATTTACCATGCGACCCACCAGTTTTTTTTGACTAAACGTTCTCTCTATGCATTGGTTGCCGATACTCGTAAAGAAAATACAGACTTTTACTATTGGCTCAATGTCGTGGCACTATTAAGTGATAATAGTCCTTTGTTGATTATTAAAAACGAGAAACAAGACCGCAAACGAGAAATTAATGAAACTGCTTTACGGGGACAGTTCACTAATCTCGAAAAAACGCTAGCTACTAACCTAGCCACTAATCGAGGCTTACCAGAAATTATCACTGAGATTAAGCATTACATTCAACAATTACCCCACGTAGGACAAACATTACCCAGAACTTGGGCTAAAGTTCGCCAAACTTTAGAACAAGATGATCGCAATTATATTTCTCTGCAAGAATATCTAGATATCTGTGAAAATAATGGCTTTACTCGACACGAAGATAAATTACAGTTAAGTGGATATCTCCACGATTTAGGGGTTTGTCTTCACTTCCAAGATGAGGAAGAATCTTTACTTTATAAAACAGTAATTCTTAAGCCAGATTGGGGTACTAATGCTGTTTACACAATACTAGACAATGAGCAAGTTGTTCATAACCAAGGGCGTTTTACCCGCGATGATTTAAAAAATATTTGGCATGAGGAAACCTACGCCTCTATGAGGGGAGAATTACTGGAGCTGATGAAAAAGTTTCAACTTTGTTATCAAATTCCTGGCAAAAAAAATGCTTTCATCGCTCCCCAACTCCTCAGCGGTAATCAACCAGAATATGATTGGGATAAATTCAAAAACTTGATTTTACGCTACACTTATCCCCCTTTTATGCCTAAGGGTATTATTACCCGCTTTATTGTGGTCATGCACCAATTTATTGACCAACCAAAATATGTTTGGAAAACGGGAGTTATTCTTAGTAAAAAAAATACCAAAGCGGAAGTAATTGAATATTATGGTAGACGAGAGATTAGGATTAGGGTTGCTGGTAATAATAAACGGGATTTTTTAACTGTTATTGCTCATGAACTGGATAAAATCAATAAATCTTATAGGCAATTGGAGTATCAGAAACGAATTCCTTGTAACTGTTATAAATGTAAATATAGTAAGTCGCCCAATTCTTATTCTTTTGAAGTATTGCTGAGATTTATAGCAGATAATAAAGCAAGAATTCAATGTGAAAAAAGCTATCAAATGGTCAAGGTCTTGAGTCTAATTGATGATGTAATCATTTGGAATCAGGCAAATATAGCAGAAGAGTATCAAAACTATTCACCTAATAAAAATCAATCTTTAGTTTCAGTAAATATCCATAATCCACAACAACACAAAGGAGATAAAAATACTATGTCAAGTATTCATCAAAACAATTATAGTAAGGGTGATAATTTTATTTCTGGTAGTGGTGATAGTTTTGCTGGTGACAAAAACACTACCAATATCTATAACTCTCAAGATTTAACCCAAGCAGCAGCAGAGATAAAAGCCTTACTAGAAGAACTAGAAAAAACCTATCCTACTAATAACACTACGGGTAAAATGGCGATCGCCACTGAAGCAATTCAACGCATTGATAATGACCCAAAACTCACCTCAAGAATCCTTAGTGCGATTAAAGCAGGTGGAGTATCAGCATTAGATTCATTGCTAGATCATCCCGCAGCTAGTTTTGTTATTGGTGCGCTAGAAGATTGGCAACAAAACAAAAACTAACTGATGAATCGGGACTAGTAAATAAATTGTTCGCGATTGATTTTTTTACTCCGTTTGCCAAATTAAATCCAGGAGTTGGTTAGCAGTTTCCACATCAAAACAAATAGTTAGAGTAGTGTAAAGAAATAACGTTGAGATTAAAGCATTTAAGTGTTTCATAGTAGAGTAAACGCTTCTTGGATTCAAAAAAACACTGAGAAGAATCAAAATGCTTGTCCTAAGCTTAAATTTATGGCTAACTTCTGTTATTGTTCCCCAATAGGATTCACATCTCCCACAAACCTCAACAAATCTGTCATCGTAAATGTTTTTGGTTTTTCAGCAGGGAGTGTGGGTGTCCAGTTAGGACAACGTGATAGAAATGAGTTAGAATCTCCTTCGAGAAGACCAACAAATACTTCCGCTAAAATACGACTTCCCACGGTACCTAAGCGTATTCCTTTACCTTCAATTTGCGCTTCCTTAAGGATGTAATACCACAGGGGCGATTGAACATCAAAACCCAACTCTGCAGCAACTTGACCATCTTTACCTGTGGAGATGAGTTTTTCGCTTAAGGGACATAATCCCATACAGCGAGCCACATCTTGACCAGAAGGTAACCCAAGACTGTTACTACGCAATAGATTTCTCACCGCGAGGGAATTGGGTGTTGGTACATTAGGCAAATTTTTGAGAGGATCTACTAGAAACGGATCTAGTTCACGGCTCAAGTTAACTGGTATTTTAGGATCTACGGGGAAGAAGCGACGCCAGTCAATAATCCAGTCACTGGGAATGGGTACAGCCCGACCAGATGCAGCAGTGAATGTGAACAGCAATTCTAAAGTTGCAGGAACCACTCCACCAGGGCGAGGGGTAAACACTCTGTTAAAATCATAGGAAGCACGAATCATGCTGTGTCCCAGGCGATAAGCTGCTACAGAAAATTCCACAGGCATGAAAGGATCTGTGTCAAACTTAAAGAAGCGTCGACCACCTTTTAGTACTCGCCTTAGCTGTTTTTGGTCAATGACACGGGACAAGAAGTCAAAGAGAACAATCCACTGATAGTGCCAAATTACCGTTTCTCGGGCTGCTTCAAAGGTGGATTTACCCATAGCAGATTCTAGTTTAATACTGCCATCACGGATACCTTCAACCACCTTGTTATGAAACTTCAAGAAAGCCAGATGGGTTTGAGCAACAATTAAATTTTCATCGTTACGAGGATCGCCTATAATAGCGAGGGTACTGGGAGAACGAGGTAAATCGTTAGGCAATTCTGTGGGAATAGAAGCGTCTCCTGTACCAGGTTGTGAATTAGTTTTACCAATTAAAAATAAATCTGAATCATCGATTTGGTAGAGATAGGGTTGAATATCGGGACCAGAACCATATAGACTATCCAAATCTAGTTTTGGAGTCCGAAAGTTTTTTACCGCCAAGGGGTCAACCATCATCTCTCCCAGGGCGGTAGTATCAAGGGTAATGTCGTGGTCTATGAATTGACCCAAATAGGTGTAGCCCGCAGGGACATTGATATTATCACCTTTAGGATTTTCAGGGTCATCATCAACCATAGCCTCCGCTAACTTAGTCAGGCTTTCTACTGAAGGAGTGAAAGCTGGTAAGCTAGGGAACATTCTACCAAATTTACCTGAGGGGGCAAATTCACTGGGGGGTTGGTGTTCGCCTTTGCGAGGGCTGAATCCATGTCTTGACATAATGATGTTTCTAGCTTTTGTTGTGTTTGCTATCTTCACTATCAGCTAGAGACATGGTTAGTGACAGTACCCTCAAGGGTGAAATTAATTAGGAATTAGATTGGCGTAAAACCTAATTTTAAAGGTGGTAAAAAACCAGATTAAAGAGATGATACTAAATCTGTTTTAGTAGCCCTAAGTAAGTAGGTCCAGTTAAATATACAACCTCACCCCGCCTCAGATTAATCCTTTCCTGATATCAGATTAACCCTCTCCTGATAATCAGATTACCCATATCAGATTACCCCTCTCCTGATAATCAGATTACCCGTATTAGATTCCCCCTCTCCTGATAGGAGAGGGGATAGGGGAGAGGTCTGATAGTACATTTAATTATGCCTAACTACCTATTTAGTATTACAAAACAACAAAAGCAAGTTATCTTATTACTTAACTTGGAGCAAGAAGTCTAATATCGCGCCCACAAAGTTTTTACTTCTTCTGCTAAATTCCAATCCTTCATCCCTAACCATTCAGCCTGGCGAACAGCAATAAAAGCTTGGGATAATTGGGGATTTAAAGCATCTAAAAGAACATCATTTTGTTGCAGTTTCTCAATCGCTTCCCCCAAATTTTCTGGTAATGCTTCAATACCTTGCAAACTTCGTTCTTCGATGGATAGATTTCCCGGGTCTACGGATATTGGTGAAGGCGGTTTAAGGTTTCTTTTTATACCATCTAATCCAGCGGCGATTACTGCACCCAAAGCGATGTAAGGATTAGCAGATGCATCGACGGTTTTCAGTTCAAAATTAGTGGAACCGCCCAAAGCTGGATTGCTAGGTACTCTGACAGCAGCTTCTCGGTTATCGAGTCCCCAACAACGAAAAGCGCCACTCCAACAGTGAGGGCGGAGACGACGGTAAGAATTTATACTGGGAGTTGTCAGTGCTACCAGTGCTGGTAGATGATGGAGAATACCAGCGATAAAAGCGATGGCTGTCTGGGAAAGACCACAAATACCTTGGGAATCAGGTAATAAGTTTTGTCCCTTGCGCCAGAGACTGAGGTGGATGTGACAACCACTACCAGCGGAATCAGGAAAAATTTTTGGTAAAAAAGAGGCTCGGAGGTTATGCTGATGGGCAATAGTTCTCACTGTTTCTCTAAAAACAATCTGCCGATTAGCTGCACCATTAGCGTCGGTATAGCGCATGGAAATTTCCTGCTGACCGGGACCAGATTCTGGATAATATTGTTCTACGGTTATACCTTGGGCGATTAGTGCTTCAGCAATATCATCAATTACTTCTCTATTAAAATCCATTGACTGAGTAGAGGCAAAGATGGTTGAATCTAGGGGTTCTAAGCCATTAGCTGTTTGCTTTAGCAAGTAAAATTCATTTTCAAATGCTGCTTGCACTTCCAAATCCTGGAGTTGTGCTGCTGCAATCATACGCTTTAAGAAGTTACGCGGACACAACGCCCAAGGTTCACCATTAACCATCATATTGCCCATGACCCGTGCGTGACCAGGAGCATAGGGTAGTAAAGTTAGGGTAGACCAGTCAGGAACTAAACGAACTTCTCCTACTGGACCTAAACCACTCTCAGGTACCACAGCATCATACATTACAGGTACTCCCTGCTGTCCAACGCAGATACCCACACCATGTTCAAAGTAGTCAGAAAGCATCTCCAGATGTACGGCTTTACCACGAATAATATTGGCATTGTCACACCAGAGGATGCGAACAAATTTAATCCCAGCTTCCTGAAGAGATATTCTGATTTTTGTGAACGAAGTGTTTGCAGTCATGGGATGCAAATTTTGTAATAGGTTTGATTTTACTGGAATTTTGTCACGGGTTCTAGCTCTTTACTCTTGATTGAGTTTTTTTGCTGATTCCTATTGCAGAATGTGACAATAAATCTACCTATTACGAAGTAAGTAGGTCAAATTAAATATAAAACCTCTCCCGGCCTAACAGCACCCCTCTCCTATCAGGAGAGGGGATGGGGGTGAGGTCTGATAGTAAATTTAATTATGCATAGCTACTTATCAACATCTGTAACTCGCCAGCTAAGTTTGAGATTAATCCAAAAGTTCCAAAAAGTAATAGCAGCGATGGCAAGTAAATTCGCAAGTAAGTAATTAATTTCTAAAATATTAAAGAGTAAATTCAAGAGCAAAACGTTGAGGCTTAAACCAAGTAAACAAACTAGGTTAAATTTGAGTAATCGCAAGCCACGTTTACGCCAACCACTCTGTTGACGAGACATATCACCAAATGTCCAAGCATCATTCCAAATAAAGTTATTAATAATCGCGATTTCGGCAGCGATAATTTTACTACGAGTTAATCCTAAACCTAAGGTTGAAGAATCATGGAGTAAGTAGAGGACACTCATATCAACAAAAACACCGGAAAAACCAACTACACCAAAACGGAGAAAACGTCGCCAAGGAAAGGTAAAAATGTTTCGTATTTGAGCAATTTTTCCGAGAGATAAGCGTAAGCGTAGTAGGTGTTGAAGATAGTCAAAGTAGTGTTGTTTGGTTACCTTGCTTGTTCCTGCTTGGCGCTCTTGGAATATGTAACCAACTTCGGTGATTTTATTTATTTTTCCGCGAGCAAGTATTTCAATTAAAATTTTATAGCCTAGAGGATTTAAATTACATTGGGCGATCGCATTTCTTCTGACTAAAAAATAGCCACTTAGGGGATCGCTAACTCTACCAATTACACCGGGTAAAATTATTAATCCTAGGGTTTGAGCACCTCGTGAAAGCAAACGTCGATTAAGACTCCAATCGCTCACTCCACCTCCACTAACATGACGACTCGCCACTGCTAAATCTGCACCATCTTTGATTGCAGCGATTAATCGCAGTAAAGTTTGCGGTGGATGTTGCAAATCTCCATCAATAACTCCTAAAATTTGTCCTGTAGCGGCTTGCCAACCTCGAATAACAGCAGTACATAATCCTTGTTCTTGTTGACGACGAATGACTCGTAGTTGAGGGTATTTTGGAATTAATGATTGGGCAACTTCCCAAGTGCGATCTGGGCTATCATCATCAACTACAATTAACTCGTAATTCTGCTCGAAGATAGAAGAGAGTAAGTTATCAAGAATCGCGATTAGCTTGCTTATATTTTTGCTTTCATTGTAAGTGGGAATAACTAGGGAAAGAGAAAATTGTTCTACCTTATTTAGGGAAGAAATTAAATAGTTATTTTTGGTTTGCTCAGATTGAGAGAGATATTGATGAGAAGAGATAGACATATTTTTTCTAAGATTTAATTGCTGGATAATGGTAGTTATCTCTCTTGGAACTGAGCATCCTAATACTTAATACAAAAAGGTAAGCAAAAATACATAAAAACAGACGGAAAACGCTGATTTTGTACAGAAAGAAGAAGTGGTCAATTACTTCTTTTGTTCCTTCTTAACTCATGACCAGATTATCCTCTCACAATTCTGTAGAACTGATACATCGAGCAGATTTGCTCATGAAAGCAACTTCTAATCGCTATCAGATTGTAGTTCAAGTTACTCGTCACGCTCATAACTATCGCCAACATGGAGAAGAGTATGCTGAGGCTTCGATTAAACCAGTAATCCAAGCTGTAATGGATATGTCTGAAGACCTAAAAGCATAGTCAATTTTAGGGACGAACTAAAACCGTATTAATACTTAGTTTGTGAATTATACCTGCTATCAATGAACTGAATGCAGGTATTTTTTCTAATCGCACCAATCTCTGTTGATAGCTGTTTTTGCTTGCTAAACAAATATTTAACAGCTCATATCGAGGATTAATCGCTAAATTGGTCTAACTAAGTAAAAACACAGAGAAAAAAAGAGTATAAATGTCTTTTGGTAAGTGTTTTCGCGCTAAAGTTACTTTGACAGCTTTATCCTTCATTTTGTTGCTATTTCCCTACACTACATTAGCCGCACCTACCTCATCGGTAATTGCCAAGGATAGCCCCGATAGCGAAGCATAGAGGCTTTTCCAAGAAGGTTTAAGGTTTGGTTTAACTAATTGGGTAAGAATCCCGCGTCTCAGGCGCAGGGAGGTTCAATACAACTCGTATTTAAGCAAAGTGCAAGCTAAAGCGCCATTATAAACAGGAAAACGACGCGAAGCCCTCAAGCCAACTCTTTTAGCTAACTCCTTATTTCCCGTCAAAATATAAGCAGTCCATCCCTTAAATCGCTGCTTAAAAATATCCCCCAATAGCTTATACAATGCGCCCAATTCTTGAGCATTGCCAATCCTTTTTCCATAGGGAGGATTGCAAATAATTACACCACAATCGCTTGGTGCTTCTAGCTGTGATAAATCCCGTGTTATAAACTTAATCTGTTTCTCTACACCACAAGATATTGCATTACTACGAGCTTGTTGCAAAATATCACGATTATTATCACTACCAATAATCTCTGCTGGTAGTTTGTTTCGTTGACTATTTCTTGCTTCTTGGCATAATTTTTCCCAGACACCAGAGTCAAAATTGCGCCAACTTTCAAAACCAAAACGCCGACGTAATAACCCCGGTGCAATATTTAATCCCTTTAAACTTGCTTCTAGGGGCAATGTTCCCGAACCACACATGGGGTCTAAAAATGGTAAATTAGGGTCCCACTGGGCAATTTCTAATAACGCTGCAGCTAACGTTTCTTTAAGAGGAGCAACTCCCATCGCTGGACGGTAACCTCGACGGTGTAAACTATCTCCAGAACTGTCGAGACTGACCAAACATTTGTCTTGATAAATATGGGCGTTAATTAATAGGTCTGGATTTTTTGTATCTATACTCGAACGCCGACCTGTTTTATTACGTTGTTGATCAATAACGGCATTTTTTATTTGTAGTGCGCTAAAGTGAGTGTGGTTGAGCTGGCGATTACCACCAGTGCATTTAACCGCAAAAGTGTTTTCTGGATGTAAGTACTCACTCCAAGAAATGTTTTGTACTTCCCGATATAACTGCTTTGAACTAGTGCACTTTAGAGTAGCAATGGGCACAAGTAGACGAAAAATAGTTCTTGACCACAGATTAATGCGGTACATCAAATCTCGATTCCCTTGAAAATGAACCCCAGTGAAATCAGGACAAACATCTTTGGCTCCCAAACTCTCTAATTCATGAGCAGCAATCGATTCTAAACCACGAGCAACAGTAGCAAAGTAAGAATTCAAAACTAAATTTGACACTAATAAATTACAGGTTAAGTTTATTTAAGCACTCCGGGGATAACCTATTTTTAGTTGAAGTCAAGATTTAATTCAGATTTAAATTTTTATAAGTTTTTCATCGGTTTTATGAAGCAACTGGTAAATCTTGTTGCATATTGTTGAGGAAGAAGCATCTGGTTCGGAGATCGGTTATTGTAGGTAGGGAGAAAGCAAATCTTAAGAATTTCTTAAGCATTTAGTTTTCTTCAGGTAATGACCACCCATTTCAAAACTTCTGCCTGTCAAACGCCTTATCTTTGTGCTTAGCTAACAGGAGGAATTATGACCCCCACTATGTTACGTCAGCTCTGGTCATTGATTGAAAACACCCATTCACAGGTTTTGTTAAGGCTAGATGATACCAGTCTGGTACATCTGCTAATCAAGCAACTAGAAAACCGTAACCACCTTGATGGTAGAGAGGCTGATATTCTCACCGATTACCTTTACTCAAAAATATCTCTGATTCGCGATTTGGCTCAACAAAGGTAATTAGTTGTTTGTTATTTGTTGAAAGTTATTCGGTAATTGGCTCAACGGATGAAGTTTAGTAACTTATCCGTCTAGCCAACATTCCGACTTTACCCATGCATCTCAACTAAAATCTCCATAATCTGTATCAATCAACACTTCTTGAAACTTGCCAGTACTTAATATGTGTGGTAACAACATTTATGAATAACAGATTAGACATGGTGATTAATAGCTGATGCATAAGTGGGGTTCTTTTGTAATTGGTGCTGCACTTTTAATAGCACCTCTGAGTGCTTGTGAAAGTCCTACAACTTCGGGGACAGCTTCTACTGGTGGAAACGGTGCTGGTGGTAGTCGCTTGGGTGTAGTATCAGGACGTGGTCAACTCGTTTGCGGAGTTGATGGTGGTATTCCCGGATTTAGCTTTGTGGATGAAAGCGGTGAATATTCAGGCTTAGACGTGGATGTGTGCAAAGCAGTAGCTGCTGCTTTATTCGATGATCCCACCAAAGTAGAATATCGCAACCTCGACTCTACAGAAAGATTTGAAGCACTCAAAGGTGGTGAAGTGGATATGCTTTCGCGTAACACAACCTGGACAATTAGTCGCGATACTTCCGTGGGTATGGAATTTGCTCCAACCACCTTTTATGATGGTCAAGGAATGATGGTACGCAAAGATAGCGGTATCACTAATCTCAAAGACTTTGAAGGTAAATCAATCTGTGTGGAAACAGGAACAACCACAGAATTAAACCTCACTGACAAGATGCGCGAAGCAGGAGTTACTTTTGAACCTGTGACTTTCCAACAAGCGGATCCCGCCTATGCAGCTTATGATCAGGGAAGATGTGAAGGTTTTACTTCCGATAAATCTCAATTAATCGCTCGTCGTAGTACTTTGAGTAATCCTGGCGACCATGTTTTACTAGAAGTAACCATGTCTAAGGAACCTCTAGGACCAGTTACAGTAAATAATGACTCTGCTTGGTTTGACGCGGTAAAATGGACCACTTACGCCCTAATTCAGGCTGAAGAGTTTGGCATTACTCAGGCTAATGTAGAAGAAATGAAGGCGAGTGAAAATCCAGAAATTAAACGCTTTTTGGGTGTAGAGGGAACTTTAGGCGAAGACATGGGTTTACCCAACGACTTTGCAGCGCGTGTGGTGAAGCATGTTGGTAACTATGGTGAAGTTTTCAAGCGTAACCTAGGTGAAGATTCCCAGTTTAAGCTAGAGCGTGGTCAAAATGACCTCTGGACTAATGGAGGATTGCTATATTCTCCTCCTTTCCGCTAAATTTACCTTAATTTGGGGCTAATGGCTAATTCTATGTTTTTAGGGTTTGGCTATTAGCCCATCACAGTTCGCAGTAAACTAATGACCAGTAATCTAGAGAAAAAGCCCCCCATTTGGCGAGATGAGCGTTTTTGGACTATTTCCTTGCAAGTTATTGTCCTTGTCGCTGTAATCGCCGTAATTGCGGTTTTAGGAAGCAATCTCAATCGTAACTTGCAGCAAACAGGTACTAAATTTGGCTTTGGCTTTTTGGGTAATCCAGCTTCCTTCCCTATCGGTGATAGTCCTTTTTTGACCTATAATGCCACCGACCCCTACATTAAAGCCTTGCTGATTGGATTCACCAACAGTATGCGCATTGGGATTTCAGGGATTATTCTCACCACAATAATTGGGATTTTGGCGGGAATCGCTCAGTTTTCAGAGAACTGGTTATTACGTAAAATTAGTGTTGTTTATGTTGAGGTGGTGCGCAATACACCGCTTTTGCTGCAACTATTTTTTTGGTACTTTGCTGTCTTCTTTCAGCTACCTCCAATTGCAGAGAAAATAGAGATTGCTGGCGCACTATTTCTCAGCCAACGGGGTATTTATTTACCTTGGCCTACTTTTCCCCAAGCATGGTTATCGATAGTAGTGGTAATTATAGCTGCGATCGCAGCTTTTTTTGTCTGGCGCTGGCGTACCAAAATCATGGTAGAACAGGGAGCATCGGGTCAGACTCAACTATTTGGTCTTTGGGCTTTAGCACTGGTAGCTTTGTTAGTAATCGCCTTTGGTTTTGGTTGGCAAGCACCACAAACATTGGAAAATGGTAGTATTAGCGGCGGTTTGCGTCTTTCTATTGAATTTTCTGCCCTGTTAATGGGTTTAGTCTTCTACACTGGTGCTTATATTGCTGAAATTGTGCGTGCTGGTATTCAATCAGTGCCTAAGGGACAATGGGAAGCTGCTCGTTCTTTAGGTTTACAATCTAGCTCAGTGATGAGTTTCATTGTCTTTCCTCAAGCTTTGCGGGTAATTATTCCACCCCTTAATAGTCAATATCAAAACCTAGTTAAAAATTCTAGCCTTGGTAGTGCCATTGCCTATCCAGAAATATACAATATTGCCAACACCACATTTAACCAAACTGGTCGCCCCATCGAAGTTTTAGTCATTATTATGGGAACCTATCTCATTCTCAATTTGATTATTTCTTTAAGCATGAACTTATTAAATCGCAGCGTGCAATTGGCAGAAAGATAATTAGAAATTACGAAATAAGCAAACAAAAAAGCCGATGACAACTGCCGACGTTAACTCCCAAGATATGTCACCCCCGCCAGAGGTGCAACTTAGTCCTGCTAACTGGTTAAAAAAGAATCTTTTTAGCACTTGGTACAACATTCTGATTACAGTTGTCCTCTGTCTAATTTTTCTTAAATTTGCCTCTGACTTCGTGATTTGGGCGACAACCCAAGCGAGATGGGAAGTACTAATTGCTAACTATCGCCTCTTTTTCGTTGGTACTTATCCTCGAAAACCTGATCAAATTTGGCGCATCTGGATTATTTTGGGTATGATTGCTGCTCTATCTGGTATATCCTGGGGCGTAATCGCTAGAGGTGCTGCTCGTTTATTCAGCCGCAATGTTTTAATTGGTATTGGTATTGCCTGTGCTGCCTTTGCTATTTCTCCTGCAACTACAATATCTAAAATAATTCTCTTTGCCTTTGTTGCACTGCTATTAGCCTCAGCTTGGGGAGGACAAAAATTAGGCAAAGCTTTTCCCCAGGTAGGATTGGGACTATCCTTTGCTTGGTTTATCTCCTATTGCATATTTATTTGGCTAATGGGCGGTGGACTAGGTTTACGTAGTGTTTCCACCAATAATTGGGAAGGAATGCTACTCACAGTCTTTATGGCGATTACAGGCATTGTGCTGTGTTTCCCCTTTGGCGTTATGCTGGCATTAGGAAGACAAAGTTCTCTACCTGTGGTGCGTTGGTTATCTACTGCCTATATTGAGTTAGTACGCGGCGTTCCCCTGATTACCATTTTGTTTTTTGGACAGGTTTTACTACCTCTATTTTTACCGCCGGGAGTTAGACCAGACCGCGTTCTCAGAGCTATTGTAGGTTTAACAATGTTTAGTGTTGCCTATTTAGCAGAAAATGTTCGCGGAGGCTTGCAAGCTTTACCTAGAGGGCAAACTGAAGCAGCAAGGGCATTGGGTTTGAATACACCTTTAACCCTAATCTTTATTATTCTGCCCCAAGCACTTAAATCTGTTATTCCAGCGATTATTGGTCAGTTTATCAGTTTGTTCCAAGATACAACCCTACTGGCAATCGTGGGTTTAAGTGAATTGCTAGGAATCAGTAACTCAATCCTCGCAAACCCCAAATTTATTGGTACTTACAAGGAAGCTTATCTGTTTATCGGTGTCATCTACTGGCTATTTTGCTTTGCCATGTCTGTGGCAAGTAAACGCTTAGAAGCTACATTGAATGTAGATCAACGCTAAATATCTAATCTAAAAATTAAACAACTTACTAACTAAATATTATGGAGCAACAACCAGTAACTACTAGCCCAGAAACAGCAAACACAGAGGCAATTGAGGAAGTGATTATTGCTCAAGATGTACATAAATGGTACACCAGCAACCAGTTCCATGTCTTGCGTGGTGTTAGCCTCACAGTGAATAAGGGTGAAGTGGTAGTCGTCATGGGACCTTCTGGTTCCGGTAAATCTACCTTTATCCGCACCTTTAACGCCCTAGAACCCTATCAAAAAGGTAAAATAACCATTGATGGTATTGAACTGTCCCATGACCTGAAAAACATCGATACGATTCGTCGGGAAGTGGGCATGGTTTTCCAACAGTTCAATCTTTTTCCTCACCTAACAGTGTTGCAAAATGTCACCCTTGCACC
Organism: uncultured bacterium; assembly: GCA_964633315.1. Classification (GTDB taxonomy): domain Bacteria; phylum Cyanobacteriota; class Cyanobacteriia; order Cyanobacteriales; family CAWCAG01; genus CAZWGS01. The sequence goes on from CAZWGS010000006.1 coordinate 21,413, forward strand.
AATTTGGGTGCGTCGTTGGAAAAAAGCAAAAGCAGAAGAAGTGGCGATGCAACTACTCGAGAGAGTGGGAATTTTAGAACAAGCGAAAAAGTTTCCTGGACAATTATCTGGGGGACAACAACAACGAGTTGCGATCGCTCGTTCCCTAGCGATGCAACCAAAGATTATGCTATTTGATGAGCCAACTTCTGCCTTAGATCCAGAAATGGTACGAGAAGTTTTGGATACTATGCGTTCTCTGGCAAGATCTGGAATGACGATGGTTTGTGTCACCCATGAAGTCGGTTTTGCCCGTGAAGTGGCGGATCGGGTAGTATTGATGGCAGATGGTTTATTGGTGGAAGAAGCTAAGCCAGAGGCATTTTTTAATAACCCTCAGGAAGAACGTACTAAGCAGTTCCTCTCACAGATTTTATAGTAATTTTCAATCAAATTCTGGTGCCCAAATTTCAGCTACAGCTAATTCCTAACCAGGAAGTAATTCTGGTACTTGCAATACATCTCCATCTTTTAAAACTACTTTCTCTTGATTGAGGCGAGAAACTTCCATAGTGCGACTTCTTGGGTCTACTAATACACCAACTGTAGTTCCCAATTCTAGAAATTATTGTATTTTCTGACGTAATTTAGTTAAACTGTCTGAATCTTCCTCTACCTCCCCTGCTTCCCTTTCCTCCCCTGCTTGTCTTTTTCAATCATTTCAAGATTTACAGACCACTAATTTTCAGGTGAGAGTATACCTATTTGCCAATCTTGACCAAGCTGAATCGTCACATCAGAAGAAAGATCGCCTGTACTTTCCACCACTACTTCCCCAAATCCCAAAGCAGCGCGAATTGCAGCCGCACTAGCTTCATCACCATTTTGGGCAATAATCTTAGTAGTTGGTAACTCTTCATTCCAGGACTTAACCAGGAAACTGTTATTGTAACCCTCTTCGCTCAGCAAAGTACGTACCGCATCCACTGCAAAAGTTTGATTTGTACTATCTTGAATCGCAATGCGCACGTAAGCTGGTTCTTTAGATTGGATGGTGTTGTAACCTTGTTCAAAATGTTTCGCCATCAACCTCTCAATGCTGCGAGAACTAGGTAACCAATAACTCACACCACGCTTACCATCTCCACTAAATCGACCTGGTAACATCATCATTTGTACCTGGGAACGGTCAGTTTGAGTCGCAAAACCAATTAAAGCAACCAACTCCTCTAAGGTTAAATTGGTGTCTATGTTAGTTTGAATAACTGACATAATTTTCGGCACCCGAACCACTACACTAGGTTTCAGTGCTTGTTCTGCTAAGGCTCGCATCATCATTTGTTGGCGTTGTACCCTACCAATATCGCCATACTCGTCATAGCGAAAACGCATGAACTGCATCGCCTTGTTACCGTCTAGGTGCTGTTGACCTTTTTTGAGATTAATATACAAATGCTGACTTTCATCTGTATATTTCATATCCCTGGGAACATAGACATCAACGCCACCCAAAGCATCAATCAGCTGTTCTATAGCCTGAACATTAACTCTTACATAGCGATCAATCGCTACTCCCCCGAGTAAATCACTAATTGACTTTGCTGAAAGTGCAGGACCACCAAAATAGTTAGCAGCATTAATTTTAATCCGACCATGTCCCTTGACAAAAGCACGAGTATCGCGGGGGATGGAAAGAACACTGACCTTTTTATTGTTGGGGTCGAAGCGCAGCAGTAGCATAGCATCGGTCAAACCGTCGAAGTAACCATCCACCAGGGCATGGTAGCCCAAATCCACTTCTGGTGGTTTATCCAGGTCAGAGGTAAGTATCTTAGTTCCCAACAACAAGATATTGACAGGTCGAGTCAACTCTGGTAGACGCAAATTATTCTGTGAAATCGCAGCTTCTTGCTCAAAAACAGCTTCTTCCGCCGGAGAAAGTTTTGCCTGGAGCAGAGGTTTAGAGTTGAGTGATACTGCTAAAATTGCCCCTGCTGTAGCAGAGAACATAGCTACCACCGTTAGACCTAACCAAATTAATAACCAACGTCCCTGAGATTTCTTTTTGGGGCGCTTTCTCCTAATTTTGGGAGGGTATGGTTTCCTCTGAGGCCTTCTCCCATAGCTTTTTTGAGCTGACACTGGTTTCCTCACACTGAAATTTAAAGATAAAGAAATGGTTGTTTTATTTTGTTAGCTAGTTTGTATTTAGCCTATTTTTTGAAATCGTTCAGGGATTGCGTCAGGTTTTATAATACAACTGAAGACAGTTTATTTTTTATTTGTTGTGTGTTAATTCACCTTGTCAAGATAAATTGACGCAGTAATTATTTCTAGAGTTTCGCAAGTCCTGAGAATAGGTTGTTCAGTTCTATTTGTAAGGCTTAGACTTATGCAATTAAATCAAAAATTAAGGATTTTACCTATAGCTATTGACAAATAAGCACACTACTAGCCTAGGTGGAGCGCAGAAAGTCAGTCATCGACAATCCTTTCACTTTTGCTCTTTACTGATCGCTCCCTGTAGCAGTAGGTCAATCCCATAGATAATAATCGCTAGAGCTTTTTCACTCCATAATCACTCTTTACTTAGGTGGTTCACTAAGTTCAGGACGATAAATTTTTACGTACTACACCCTCAGCAATTTGACTTAGAACTGGCAAGCGAGTAGACTTACGCTGCCATAGACGCGCCATTAAGCCAAGACAAACTAAAAAGTAGCCAGAAGTGAATAGAGCGTTGATCAATGATACACGGAGACTGAGCAATTCAGAAGTTTGTCCTGCCTCCATTGCCAGTAAACTGTAACCAAGTAACCAAACTACAGCCAGAGTAACCACAAGGCGACTGACTTTTTGCTGTTCGCGGCTACCTTGATGACGGTACAGTGTCCATAGAGCAGGAAAGAAGCCAAAAATGGGAATTAGGTAAATAAATAACTGGAGATGCTGGAGTTTGCTTTCTTTAAAAGGGTCAGAGTGAGGCATTTTATGGTATCGCAGAGGCAGGTTACGGCTATTATCCTAGCAGGAGGTCAAAGTTCTCGCATGGGGCGAGATAAGGCATTGTTAAAATATCAAAATTCCACGCTCCTTGCCCACACCTGCGAAGTTGCTAAAGAATGCGCAAGTCAGGTTTATGTTATAACTCCCTGGGGAGAAAAATACCAAGCAATTTTGCCCTCTGGTTGCAGTTTAATTCCAGAGTTAACCGTCACCCCAGCTAAGGGAAACAATAGTCCCCTAGTAGCTTTTGCTCAAGGATTAGCACAAATTGAGACAGCTACAGAGTGGATTTTATTGCTCCCTTGCGACTTACCCTATTTGTCCGCTTCCCAGATACAAAAATGGCTCACATCTCTAGCTGAGGTAGAGATACAAGCAATCGCTTATCTGCCACGCCACGCCAAAGGTTGGGAGCCTCTGTGTGGTTTTTACCATCGAAGCTGTTTACCAAGCTTACAGGAATATATAGAGCAGGGTCAGCGATCATTTCAAGGTTGGTTGGCACAGCAAAATGTGGAAGAATTAGCAGTGAGCGATCGCAAAGTTCTCTTCAACTGCAATACACCACAGGATTGGGAATCGGTAAGAAGTAGTTCCAGTTGATTGAATCTAATGTTTTTACATATGTAGGGACGTAATATATTACGTCCCTGCATGGTATAGCGCTACCAAAATAAGTTAGGACAAGCTAAATTACCAGAACTTAGCGCCAAATAGCCTAGACAAAGATAAAAGCAGAATCGCTCAAACTTAAATCAGAAGAAACATCCTGCAACAAAGCAATTTGCTCACTAGTTTCCCCTGGGACATTAAAGCTGAGTGTGGCATCAATGCTGCCAGCAACAGTATTAAAGAAATCTAAAGTGTACGATTGTTCAGAACCAAGTAGTTGAATAAAATCTTGATTCGGATTGAAGTCAGTAATAATTGCCAAATCTTCCTCACCAGCGCTGAGAGAATCTCCATCATCGTAGAACAGACTACCAGCTTCGGCTAAGACAAAGATGTCACGACCTGAACCACCAGTCAAAACATCAATCTCAGAGATACCAGCAACTAGGGGATTTGAGATATCAATACCAATTAACAAATCATTACCGCCCCCGCCATCCAAGGTATCATTACCAACTCCACCTATGAGTTGATCTGCACCACGACCACCGATGATATTATCATCTCCGAAACTACCATTAATTTCATCGTTGTTATTACCTCCATCGATGAAATCATCTCCAGTATCACCAAAGATCAGATCATTGCCATTATTGCCGAAAAGTTCGTCATTGCCACTAGCACCATTGATAGTGTCATTACCACCACCACCACTGATGTTATCGTCTCCAGTATCACCAAAGATGAGATCTTGATTGGAGCCACCATTGATAGTGTCATTACCCGAACCACCTTCAATGATGTCTTTGCCATTACCGCCGTTGATAGTGTCATTACCCGAACCACCCTCAAGACGATCCTTTCCAGAACCACCATTGATAGTGTCATTACCCGAACCACCTTCAATTACATCAAGACCACGACCTCCGCTCAGACTATCATCACCAGCACCACCGATAATTCGATCATCACCACTATTTCCTCCATCGACTACGTCATTTCCGCCACCAGCATCGATGAAGTCATCTCCATTACCACCAAAAATTTCATCATTGCCACCCTGACCAATTAAGATATCACTACCATCTAAACCAGAGATGAAGTCATCGCCTCCCTCTCCCACAAGAACATCATCTTCAGCAGTTCCGATTAAGTCTAAGGAGGTAAACCCAAACACCACATAGGCTATACCTTGGCTGCTATAGCTATCGTCCGGTTCAGCAAAAGGCGCACCAATAATGAGGTCATCAATACCATCGCCATTGATATCTCCTGCGCTGCTTACTGAACGACCTAAGTTATCAAAATCATCAATACCTGTTATGACAAAGCCATTGCTAGTATTAAGATTGGAGACATCAAAAGTCGCATCAAAGCCGCCAGCACTACCAAAAACGACATAAGCTGCTCCTTCACTGCTGTAGTTTCCGCTATAGTTAGCGTAAGGTGCGCCAATAATGAGGTCATCAATACCATCACCATTGATATCTCCTGCGCTGCTTACTGAACGACCTAAGTTATCAAAATCATCAAGACCTTGGATCGCGAAACCATTGCTAGCATTGAGGTCAGACAAATCAAATAGCGTAGTGGACATGGTTTTTATTTTCCTGAATATGTTTAGTTTGAATCGGCTTACTGAGAACCGATGGTCAGAAAACGCCGAATTTCATCGGTTTTGAAACCGATTGCCATCGGACGATGCACCCCATGCAATACAGCTACGTCGTATAATTCCTCTACTACCCCTTCAATTCGCAAAGAGTGAACGATATCTCCGCTACGTAGGTCAATTACCAGCAAACCGCAGCGAGGCTGAACCTTCTTGGCAACTAAGGTTTCGTTCAGTGGTAAGCCACTAAAGGTCTTATTCTCACGGGGTTTGGAAAGTCCTACAAGAGCGAAATCACCACAAAAAGCCAATCCTCGCAGATAGCCTGGACAAAAGGCTATCGGTTCAAATTTTCCTGCATTTATGTCTAAGTAGCCAAATTCACCCGTACCGGAGTTGAGAAACCACAGTTTATCTCGATACCAGCGAGGCGAATGAGGCATTGATAGTCCGGTTGCGATCACCTCGTTGGTTGTAACATCTATAATGCAACCACCATCGCGTCGATGATCTCGCCAGCCTTCAGCAACGTCACTTTGACTAATCGCCGTGACAAAAGCAGGTTTTCCATCTTTCAAGGCTAAACCATTGAGATGACAGCGATCTTCTGCTGCTAGTCGGGAAATGAATTTGGGTGTCCACAGGGGAATAAAGCTATGCTTTTGACTTACCGTCGCTAGACAACTAAAGAGAGTATTGACAAAAACAATTTCTGGTTCACTAGATGATTCAGTTGTTACTAGAGTCACATCGTGAATATCGAGATCGCCAGTAACATAGCTAGTCTGAGGTACGTAGAGGCAATCATAACCATTGTGAATTTGTCCTGACTCCAGGATATTTTCAAAGTGCCACAGTTGGTACAGAGAACTCAAATAGAGACTAGAACCTTTTGTCCACATACCCATTGAGCGATTCAAGGTGCGCTCAAACACCGACAGTTTTCCATTGGGTTGTAAGCCAATCAAAAAAATTTTCCCTGCTTGATAAGTAGTAAAGGCAAGGCTAATTTTTTCCTGTGCTAGCCAAGAATTGAATTGACGAGAACCAGTAAATTCCAAAGCGGGAACTTTAGACAAAACACCTCCTGACAACGACATCAAATTGCGCTGCTTGAAAATTTCTCCGATGAGGAAGATTGAACTTAAATAGGTGGTTATGTCCCTTCTGTTTCTCGCGAAACTCACAAAAGAGCATCAACCAAAAATAAGGTGGATTTAGAGCTGAGTCTGATTATACAATTGTGTGGAAACAAGCTTCTACCAATTTTGATTAATTCTTGATCAGCTCGTTCAGACTAGATGCTCCCTCTAGAAATATACTCCAATCGCTAGAATTTTAACAGTGTTGTAAACAAAGTGTTTAATGGTACTTTTACCTGCTCATTATTAAAGCAGTCGTAGCTATTACAACAATTGAGCGCAGGCCTTTACCTTCAAAATTGCAATTTTTCTTTACTTTGATGTGGAATCTACTTTCTCAAGTTTTTTTTCTTTTTTCTCTAGTTAAAGATTTTTTGAAACTGATAGATTCTGATTACTAACAAATACTTTCGATGGTCGATTTTGCAACTTTATAATTAATCTACTCTACGTCTGGTTCTAGAGGCTCAAAAACTGGACAATAGCCTTCTGGAGTAACTTTAAAGCCATATAGAGGCGATAGAGAATTCCCGCAGCGTTGTCCTCTTTGGTAGCGACAGACAGCGCAAGAATCAACATCTACCCTGATTCTATAATTATGACTTTGACTTAAAAGCTCTCTCTGGGATACTCCCCGCAATACCAATTCTTCTCCTTGCCAACGTCCTTCTATCAAACCAGTATCAGCTAAATCATGCCAGCGTGGGTCATTAGTAATATCTGAGGGTAAGGAAATGTTGACGTGAGTTCCCAGCTCATTTAACTCTCCCTGGTAGTTTTTTTCTGGAAGTATGGCAGGCTGAATAAAAGTATCGCCAATTGGCAATTCTACAAAAGTTCCTGCGGCTGGAGTGTGAAGCTGATAACGACTTTGCAGCTCTTCTAAAGCAGTCAAGTCCGCCAGATAAATGGGGGAGCCGTGGACAAAAACAACGTGCTGAGGACGCAAATTGTGAATCAGCTGAGTTGTTCCTAAACCATCACTATGCTGGGCTAACAGGTAAGTTTCCAGTTTCCAACCCTGCTGATGAGCAATGGTGAGAAACTGTTGTATGTCAATTCCCGATTGTGTTCTCGGCTCCTCAGGAATTAAAATTACCCAAGAACTTGATGGTGATTGGCAATAGCTCAGTAAATCTACGTTGTAATCAGTAAGAATGATACAGGGTGATTGGCTCGATAGAGGTTTGTTTTCGGGGGTAATGCGTCGCATACGAGGGCGAACTCGTTCATCCCAAAATAGGGGTTGGTGTTTGGCAAAATTTTGTACTGAGGCTGGGAAATAGGGTAATAGATCTAAATAGGCATCACAGCCAATTGCCAAATTTCCATCCACCCAAATATCGAGGTCACGACCTGTAAATTGGTGATGAGAGCGTAGTAGCATTAAAATCTCTTGACCTAAACCAAGAGCTGATACCGGGAGCAAAACTGAGCTTCCTTGAGCTAGAGCAGAATTGATGCGCTCCATTAGTTTATTTTCTTGCTGTCGCCGCCGAGGATAGCGAGCGGTACCATAGCTACCTTCAATAATTAGTACATCTGGAGCTAAACTTCTAAGGTCTTCAATTGACAATCCTTCCACTAGCCGAGAGTTGGAGAGAAAAAAGTCCCCAGTGTAGAGCAGTCGATAGGTACGCTGTGGTGTTTTGTAGGAGAGAAGAATTGCTGCTGCTCCCGGTAAGTGTCCTGCGGGAAACAACTCTGCACTGAGTCCTTTGGCTACTTCTTGAGGGGAACGCCAGGGTAGAGGCTGACAAAAATTAGCCTGCTGCTGGTGTTGCTCTGTTAGCCAATTGAGGGGTAAAAGTTTAGTGGTGACTTCACTGGCGTAGATAGGAATCTGGGGAAATGCTTGGTTTAGCGCCAAAAGTCCCTGAGCATGATCTGAGTGAGCATGGGTACAAAATACCAATCCTGCTGGTAGCTCTGTTTCTTGCTGCAATAGGGATATATCTGCTAAACCACAGTCAAGCATAATACAGTGAGGTCCCATCTGCACTAGTAGGCAAACACCTTCTGACCCATGACCAACGCCATAGGGAAAGCAACTGAGTTTAGGAACCTCAGAGGAAGTTAGGTGAGGCTGACTCATACACCCCTCCGCCGCCAGCTTGCGAAACAGCTTGGTTAAATCAAGTAATCAATGATGTTTCGCAAAAAAAATTAGTGAGCTGAGCCATTACCGTGGTAATTGTCTGAGTCGTAAAACCCGTTTTTGGTACCGAAGAAGAGGGCTGAGACAAAAAATAGCCCAGTCAAGATAACTAAAATTAGTTTGACGTCCATTATTTACGGTTGACCTTAATTGAGTGTGTAAATATATGATACTGCTTTAAATTGTCGCTATCATCGAGTAAGAAGGTTCGAAATATCCGAACCTTTCTATTTCCAAGTTGTATCACTTATTAAATCCGGTAATTGGGAAGATTTACGGAATCTACCTCTGGCAGGATGCTAGGTTCCGCAATTCTCACTAAGACAATCCGGATTCAATTTGTGACATTGGTTATGAGAACGTGGTGGCTCAGATCAAGAGCAACTGCCAAGATCTAATATTTTCAGCTATTGCTAAGCGTCGTTCCGTCTTATGAATTTAAAAACTAGACATATTTTGCCCTTAATTTGGCAATATCTCAATCAGCCTATTTTTGATTCTAGTTCTCAATCTATATGGAAGTTTAATCTATTTTGGCAAAATTATCAGATTAAATTTTTAGAGACTTGTTTACAGAAGGAGCACCTACCTAAACAACAAAATCACCACTGATCTTGCTGGGTGAGGCAAGGCTCTGCAACTGGGCAATATTAACAATTATTTTTGTATTTGTCAATCTTTGTGGTTCGTTGCTGACACTTTTGATTTGCTTGCCAGACTCTACCACTATTGACGTCCAAACAGCTTAGCTATCCCTCACCACAAGCCCAGGTATCGAGACAAATTGCATGACCCAGATGGACCGGATTGCCACTTTTTTGACTCAGATGACCGCAGACCATTATTTTACCCGAAATATGCGGCTTTGAGGAGTTAAAACCATCCCAAAATAGAGCATATTCTGGCTGAGGTGCTACGACAGCTAGCAAAGTGTCTAAAGCCTTACTACAGCCATGCATGTCACCAATGGCAAGGATACGCATAGGTTTGAGTGAAGCGAAGGTTTTTTTAGATAGCTTTTACCCTGGCTGGTTTGGTGCTTTTATAAATTATACTTATTTTTATTGGTCTTGACAGAAATGCTGCAGGTATGAGTGAGTTGTTGCCGCAGAAATTGTGCTTTTTTGGTAATAGTTTGCCAATCACCAGTGGCGACTAGGGATGCAGGAAAAAGGTTACCAGAAAGTGCCACTGCAATTGCACCAGCATTGATAAAATCTGAGGCATTCTCGAGGGTAACACCTCCAGTGGGAATTAAGGAAATTTGTGGTAGTGGAGAGCGCAAGTTTTTGAGATAATTTACGCCTCCCATAGCTTGAATTGGGAAAACTTTAATACAGCTAGCTCCAGCTTGCCAAGCAGTGACAATTTCGGTGGGAGTTAGTGCACCAGGAATCAAGGGGACTGATGCTGCAATCGCACTTTGCAGTAGATTGAGGTTGAGGTGTGGAGAAAAAAGAAACTCTGCACCAGCTGCAATTGCACTTTCGAGCTGTTTTTGATCCAGGATGGTTCCAGCACCAATGGTACAGTGGGGAAGTTGTGTTCGTAGTTGAGTGACTAGTGCCTCTGGTTGTTCACTACTCCAGGTAACTTCTAAAAGCTCAATTCCCGCATCAGCAACTGCTTGCGCCATCTTTAAGCCAGTTTTGAGGTGAGTGTAGCGCAAAACTGCAATTACTCGTTGCTGTTGCAGTAGGGATAACCAGGAAGCTTCAAGCATCGTTAATCAAGTGTAAACTGAATCAATCGCCAGCAAAAAAACTCCATCTTCAATTAAAAGATGGAGAGTATACATTCTAGCCGTCGATGTTACCAAGCGATCAAAAATGGCAACATCAAGTAAGGAGAATTACTAGTTAATTAACGACTTTGGTGTTGTTCTAAAAGTTCCTGCGCTCGTGGCTTGTACATTAAGTAGAACAGAGACTCTAAATAGCGTTGCATATCTTCCCTGGTTTCCTTGGAGGTAAAGTTCCAGAAACCATAGATTCGCGCCAAAGACAGCAATTTAGTGGTATGAATCTTCCAGGTATAGGTACTATAAACTCTGTCGATACCTTGATGAGAAATTTCTTCCCAGTAGTTAGGATTGCTTTGACATTTGGAGACGAATTCGACAATTTTTTCTGCTGTTTCCTCCAAGTTGGTGGGGTTAATGTAAAAACCATTCACCCGATCTTGGATAATTTCTAAAGGTCCACCAAATTGAGTACCAAAAGTTGGTAAACCAGAAATCATTGCTTCAAGAATAGTCAAACCAAATGCTTCAAACAAAGCTGGTTGAACGAAAATTCCTTTGTGATCAGCAATTACCCGATAAATTTCTCCAGAGTCTGCCTTTGGTAAACGTACTCCCAACCAGCGTATTTTGCCGTGGAGATTGTACTGTTCAATGAGACGATACATTTTCTCAATTTCGTCTTTTTCTTCTGAATCAGTTGTTTCAGTAATGTGCAACTTACCAGCAATAATAATTAAGTTGCAATGCTTCTGCATTTCCGGTGATTGACCAAAGCATTCTACTAAACCTGTGAGGTTCTTAATCCGGTCTAGACGCGCCATGGAGAAGATGGGACACTTACTGGGGTCGTCTAGGGTACCATAGGTTTGTTCTGGGTCTTCTAGGGTAAATAAAAGCTCTTCCAGGCGTTCTGCTTGGGCTGAAACCCTATCTTCACTGCGATTGTAAGGGTAGTAGACACTTTCGTTAACTCCCGGAGGTACAACGTTAAATTTGGGCGAGAATAGTTCTACTCCCTTGACCACGTGGTACAAGTCCGGCATGGTAAAGCTTTCGTAGGATTCATACTGACCAACACTGTCTGGTCTGCCAACAATTTCTTGATAGGTACTGCTAATAATACATTGAGCAGCATTCATGGCGATCAAGTCAGCAGTGAATTGTAGGGAGAAGTGATAGTTATTCTCCATTTCTTGCCAGTAGAGATTACTGAACAAATACTTAGATTTTTCTAGGGCATGGGCAATAATAAATTGGGTAACATTGAGCCTTCTGGCAAGTAGGAAGGAGACTAAATTACCGTCGGAATAATTGCCAATTACTAAATCAGGACGACCCTGGAATTCAGCATAAAGCTCTTTTTCCGCATCAACAGCATAAGTTTCTAGATAAGGCCAAATTTCGAAGCGAGAAATCCAGTTTTGGGTCAGATTAGGATTATATTCTCGGAAGGGTACTCGCAGAATCCAAGCATTATCTGTACCATGAACTTTTTCTAGTCGTTCATTGCAACGTGTACCATCACTATTGGGAATCAAGCGACTGAGAATAATTACTTTCGGATGGACTCCTAAGCAATCTAAACCCGCTAAGCGAATATCCTCTTGCATTTGCGTTTCCAAGCTTCTCGCTTGGTCAAGGACATACACTACCTGACCTCCAGTGTCGGGACGCCCTAATACTCCTTCCTGTCCGAACCAACCGTGAACGGAAACCAGGACAATACGGAAGATCATGGGTAGCCGCGAGAGGAAGGCTTCAAGAATTCGAGGTTCTGGCGAATCAATTAATTCATCAAGCATTTCCAGGGTTTCTTTGACTCGACTTGCGGTATCACCCCAACCCGGTTCAAATCCCATTTCCTGCATTTCAAAGCGGAATTCTTTGTAGTCTTTCTCAGCAGGTAAGTCAGCAACAAATCCCAAAGCGTGTTTAACTTGGTCAGACAACTCTTGCTGATTTTTGATGCGTCCATTAATCAGCAATGTCATGCCATTGTATTTATGTAGGCTTAGAAAATTAAATAGTGCTTCTAGCCAATCACGGGGGTCTTGAAATAACTTACTAGAAAGATAACGGTTGAGATAGGCTACACCTTTACCAATGTTTTTGGGGTCACGAATTGTAGGTGAGTAATCATAGAAAGGTTGCAAGTCAATTTCAAAAACATCTCCTTCTTCGGGATGAAAATGATTGACAAAGCGGTCTCGAATATCGAGTAACTCTTCAATTGGTATGGTTTCAATAGCTAAATCAGCACATAAACGATAGGCGTCTTGTTTTGCAATTTTAGGTCGAATAACAAAACAAACACTTTCCTTTTCCAGAATAATTTCTTGGGTATAGTAAATTAATTTACCTAAATTCGAAGAATGGTAAAAGTTCTCTGGTTGGTTATGATTTTCGCAGTAACTATTGAAGGCATTGAGGATGTCATTGCGCAGTAAGTATTTCTGTTCTGCCCCTTGAAGTTCGCTGACAAAATCGCGTAGATAACCCTTTTCATTAGAATCAATAACTGCCTGTAGTAAAGCAGACATAGCTGATACTCCTTAGAAACTTAATTGTTGACAAAAGACACTAAATATCTGTAGCTCTGGTCTAAATTCCTCTTTCAGAGCCAGGATAATTCCCTCAGAAAGTAATTACAATTTGTAAATCTCTCCGTATTTGTTTTTGATGTAACTAATAAACGGATCAATGCTTAGGGGTGAACCCGTTGCCCGCTCAATTAGTTCTGGGGCATTATACTTTCTACCATGCTGGTAAATTTGCTCTTTTAACCAGTGGTGCAAAGTAGAAAAATTACCTCCTGCTATTTGTTGAGTAATTTCTGGATGTTTTTTTAAGGCACTGGCGAAGATCTGAGCGCTTATTAGATTACCTAAGGTATAACCTTGGAACATACCTCCAATCATATCAGTGTACCAGTGGACATCTTGAAGTACGCCTTCAGAGTCACTGTTGGGTATGATTCCCAAGTCGTCATGATAGCGCTGGTTCCAAGCTTCAGGTAATTCCTTAACCGACAAACGCCCTTCTAGTAATTGTAACTCTAAGTCAAAACGAATCATAACGTGGAGGTTGTAAGTTACTTCATCCGCATCAGTGCGGATTAGTGTTGGCGCTACTTTATTAATACCCTGATAAAAATTCTCGAGTGAAACGTACCCTAACTGAGTAGGAAAAAACTCTTGCAACTGAGGATAAAGAAATTGCCAAAAGTTTCGACTACGTCCTACTAAATTCTCCCACAATCTAGATTGACTTTCATGAAGACCTGATGAAGTTCCCTTGCCTAAAGGAGTAGCTTCATAGCTAAGGTTAATACCTTGTTCATACAAAGCATGACCCATTTCATGAATGGTAGTAAATAGGGCTTGACCAAGACTATCTTCGTAAACGCGAGTTGTAATTCGCACATCCCCAAGAGAGAATTTTGTCATGAAAGGATGATGAGTTTGATCCTGTCTTCCTCGCTCTAAGTCATACCCCATTTGCCGCAAAATTTTCAGGGTAAAATCAAGTTGTTGTTGTCGAGGAAAGTGCTGATGTAAGAAGCTGTCCTCAACATTTTGTTGGCTACAAATTGCTTCAACAATTGGCACTAACTTCTCTCGAAGTTGACTAAATAATTGCCTGAGTTGAGTGACTTTAACACCATAATCTGCTGCATCAATTAGGGGGTCAGCAATATGCTCGTAACCAGGGAAAAATTGAGCATACTCCTGACTCATCTCTAGGGTTTTTTCGAGATAGGGAACAACAGCTGCAAAATCATTTTCCGCCTTAGCTTTAATCCAAGTGTTGTAAGATTGAGCACTGTGGCGAGAAAATTCTGCCATAAATTTGGCGGGAACATTGGTCGCTTTTTCGTAGTCACGACGAGTAATTCTCAGCAAGCTAGCGGTGTCGGATTCGTCAGGTAAACTAGCCTCATATTCACGCAATTTATAGAGTAATTCACCAATTTCGGGATTAATGAACTTCTCATGGGCAATTTGCTTGAGAATAGCTAGCTGTCTACCCCTAGCTGTTGCTCCTCCCGATGGCATATAGGTTGCTTGATCCCAATGTAGCAGGGATGCTGTTGCTTGTAGATCGCTAATTTCTTGAAGATTTGCTTTTAGTTTCTGTAGCAGAGGGTTAGCTGTGTCAATTGTTGGCATAACTTAGGAAACTTAATATTGTAGCTCCAAAAATTGTCGGCAAAAAAATGCCTCCCAACTAGTAAAAGTTTGCTTACACGTTGGAAATTTCACATACCTGCTGAGTAGAAAGGAGTTCTCTTAAGATAGATCAGTTCATTTTTTTTCTTTAATCAGGGTAATTTTCCTGATTTGCCATCTCCCCCTAGTATGATTCTGCAGCAAAATCAGCATCTAATTCAGGGAAAATTATTAAATTTAGATTAAGGTTTTGTAAGGGTTAATACTTAAGTGTTATTACTAGTACTGAACTAGTTCCAGTTTAGAGAGTAATTTTAGAAATACACAGTTGTGTGAAACAAATCGACACAAATCTCACTCCTGTTGTTGATACTTAATTTATATCATGAATTTTTTACCGATATAGGGTTTCATGGTATTGTGCGACCTAAATCAGCTTTATATGTGAATTAAGTTCTTGAAAGTAGTGACATATTAGTTATTTTGTAGTAGCCAAACATTTTCTTGTGCGGAACATTTGCCTTTCAATCCACCAGGTACATTTGTGCTTACAATAAGGTTTAAATTATAATTTTCTCCATAGTGTTGAATTAATTCTTTGTTACTCACTGAAAAAGGAGGACCAGACATTAAATTTTGGTCATACTCATAGCAAATTAACAACTGCGGTGCTTTATTTGTCATCTCCATTAAGTGTGCTGTGTATCGATTTCGCATTTCTTTTGGTAAAGCCACTAAAGCTGCTCTATCATAAATTGCATCTACCGCGCCAAGTATATTGTTAGACAAATCAAAAATATCACCCACAAAAATATCGATATTTTTGGCACTGTAGTGATTAATTTCACCAATTCTTGATTTGTTTGGTTTCACCTCAAGATCTATAAATAATTGCTCAATCGCCATTGCACTCAATTCAGCTCCCGTGACACAATAGCCATGGGAAAGTAACCAAGCAATATCAACAGTTTTACCGCACAAAGGTAAAAAGACACGACTGTTTTTTGCTAAAGAAAGCTCTTCGAAGTATTTGACTAGTAGAGGGTTAGCTTCACTTTTATGGAAAGCAATATCATTTTTTTCCCATTTTTGAAGCCAAAAACTGGCATCCATAATAATTCCTTGAGGAATTTAGTTAAAAATTTCGGTCAGATTAATTTAATCTAACCTCAACATCTAGATAGCACATTTTGCCACAATTACATTGAATTTTCCAGGACAAACAAGTAATCGGTCACTGTAAAAACATTAAAGCGGGCAGCGAGAATCGAACTCGCATCATTAGCTTGGAAGGCTAAGGTTTTACCACTAAACTATGCCCGCGTGCTTGCCATCTTTAGCCTAGCGTATACTAGCTTAGCACAATTAGGGACAATTGAGAAACTAGAGCAAAATTGGTTTGTTTAGAAGTTGAGTCTCCCATCGCGAGACGCGAGAGTCTTGTTTTGAAAGAAAGATAAACCGGAGACGGTAGAATAACCTCATCCTATAACTAGGGTCAGGGTGTAATTCTCAACATTGACTAAGACTAGAACTTGGCAACTACTGAAAAATTTTGGCTTCGATGCTATTCCCATTTTGAAGTTGCGAGAATCTTTACTGCAAGATTCCAAGTGCGATCAAAATTACTTGGTTTTAATTATCAGTTCTTGCTTAATCGCTACTTTAGGTTTACTGATTAATAGTGCAGCTGTAATTATTGGTGCAATGATCATTGCCCCTTTAATGTTACCTTTGCGAGGACTATCTTTTGCTACTTTAGAGGGCGATCTCAGATTACTGCGCAGAAGTCTACTTTCGATTACACTAGGCACTCTAATCGCAATTATTTGTTCTTGGTTAGTTGGCTTAGCGATTAATTTACCTGAGTTGGGTTCAGAAATTTTAGCTAGGACTCAACCAACACTGATTGATTTGTTGATTGCGATAGTAGCTGGTGGTATTAGTGGCTATGCGAAGATTCGCCCCTCTATCGGTGATGCAATACCGGGAACAGCGATTGCAGTAGCACTAATGCCACCTTTGTGCGTAGTTGGTTTATCTTTGTCTCAGGGTGAGTGGTTAGCAGCCAAGGGAGCAGCTTTACTTTACCTCACTAACCTCATAGGCATCAATCTTGCCTGTTTAGCTGTTTATGTTCTCAGTGGTTATGCTAGAAGTAATGAGTTGGGTAGAAATCTATCTTGGGGATTTTCTATTGCCCTCATTGTGATGTTAGCAATTCCTCTGGGAATAAGTTTTTGGCAATTAGTTAGTCAAGCTAAAGTCAACCAATCGGTAAAATCAATTTTGTTAACTAGTTCCCTCAATAATCGCCAGGATATAGAAGTCCTAAATTTGAAGGTAAATTGGGCGGCAAAACCACCTTCTATAATGATGAATGTGAGGGCTGTAAATCCCATTACTAGTCAGGAGGTAGCTAAGGTAGAGGAACTTTTACGTGAAGAGTTACACCAACCTTTTGTGGTAGTGTTTGATGTAACTCCTTCACAACAGGTAAGGTCTTCTTCTGGTTCCTTTTAAGTTAGCTAATATCCTCGCCAGACACCGACTAAAATCCCTTGTACCTCTACACCATTTGCTGGTACTTCTATGGGCTGGTATTGGGAATTTGAGGGTTTTAGGGTAACTTGCTGTGCATAGCGATAAAAGCGTTTTAAGGTTGTACCATGTCCCTCAACTCTTGCAGCTACAATATCACCATTTTTAATTTCATCAATATCAGCCACTGAGCGCATAATTACCATATCCCCTTCCATGATTAAATCTTCAATCATGCTGTCACCATTAACCCGTAGGGCAAAACAGTTGGGTTGGCGTACAATATTAGCTAAGTCGAGATGTTCGCTTTCGTCGGTGAAGGGTTCGACTAAATGACCTGCCGCAATCGCACCTAAAACTGGTACTCCTTGGACTGTAGGCTTTAAAATACGGATAGTACGTGCTTGACCTTCTTGCCAATCAATATACTTTTTATTGCGCAAACGTTCCAAGCGACTCTGGATTGGTGCTGGAGATTTGAGATTCATCGCCCGCATCATTTGTCTAATTGAGGGCGCGTGTTGGTTAGTGTTAATGTATTGAACTAACCAGTCGTAAAGTTCTTTTTGGACTTTAGTTAAGGATTCCATAATAGTAATTCTAGAAAATTGCTAACTTTCAGAGCTATATCTAGAACAATAGTACTAAATGAAAGGACTTTTCGGGTAGTTTCAGCTCAAATTAGTTTTTTTTCTTACTTAGTTTTGCAGCTTTGAACTTTGCGATCAATTCAATTAGTGTTGCGGACTAGTTTAAAAGTGACACAACGACTTAACCACTCAGGTTGTGATTGTTCTACTTCTGGAGGTTTACTAAGCTTAGTACCAGTGTTCAATCTGGCGCTAGCTATCTTACCACTGGTTAAGAAATTTTTGACTGCGATGGCTCTTTGTTGGGCTAACTTGAGGTTTTCTCCAGATTCGATTTCTGGATTACTATAACCGACAATTTCTATTTTCGTGTCAGGATATTGCTGTAAAAATTCAGCGATAGCAGCCAATTTCTCTTCTTTATCTGGAGCTGGAATTATTGTTGAATTAGAACTAAAGTAAATTCTATTTTTAAGAACCAAAGGATGCCATTCTAGATTATTAACCACATTGTTTACCATTGGCACTTGCTTAAAAGTGTGACTAATTCTTGTTAAGTCGCTGCGATTATCTACTTTACCTGTAAGGGTAACTTGACCACTATTGTAGTTTAATTTAATTTCAGTTCCTGTTTGTTGATTAAATCTATTAGCAATATTTTCTAATTTATCTATTAAATATTCAGGATTGACTAAAAATTCTAAGGCAATAATTTTATTATCAACAGAGGTATCGGGGGCAAGTTTTTGACTAATAATTTCAGCTTGCCGACGATGTTCTGTTTGTATTACTATCCCAGATAATTCCATATTTTCTCGCCACACTTTTACCTCCAAATCATAGTCAGAAAGCTCGGGTATGCTGGCTAGGGTATGGTTAACTTTTTTTGTGAGATTATGATCGCGCCAATTGCGATATTGAAATAAACTCCAGGGAACAATAATTAAACTCAGACAGATTAAACCGAAAATAGCTAGGGTGGGAGGGCGTTTAGCCTCTGACTTGACATGATTTTCCTGCAGCTGGGCTAGCAGTTGATGTAGCGATTCTGGAATTTGCTTTGCATCACCGTCATAAACCTCAATTACTTCGCTATATTTTTGCAGTATCTGAGATAGGGTATGACGCATTTTTTGCCAATACTGTTTAGAAGGCTTACCGTCAACCACAATAGCGAGATAGCAATGTCCCGCCACTTCTAAAATAATCTCCGAATTACCGTAGTTAATGGCATCAATTTCCGAAACATTGTCCGTATTCGCAATATATTCACTGACAAAACTGCGAATTGCTGTCAGCATACCTGCGACCATTTCTGATTCTAATTCGTGTTCTCCTGTTTCTTGAAAACTAGATATAACTAAACCACTATCTTTCTGGATTAGGAAAATTGCACGCACTCTAAAAGTTGCTTCTGTTAGTAACAATTCTGCTTCAGAGACACCTTGCACTTTAGCTCTAATTTTGCGACTTACTCCCTCGAAGCTCAGAGAATTATCTACTTTTTCATTAATTTCGTTAATGGTTTGAGCAATTGCCTTACCAATAGAACTACCCATAATAGGATAGAGAGCATCTACCATTGCTTCCCTTTCTAGTTTAATTTGCTCTGCAATTGCGGTTGCTATTTCTGGAGCAATGGCGTGGGCAATTTCATCAGGATAATCACGAACTTGTTCACTAATCGCTGGTGGCAAAATAGGTGCCATGGCATGGCTCATGAGATTGATATCTTGTTGTTTATTCTCCTCCACTATTTTGTCAATTAGTGGTGCCATTGCTTGGATAATTAAATCGCGATCTTGCCAAAGATAGGTTTTTATTTTCTCTTTTATTTGTCGAGAAACTATTTGAACTATTTCTGATTTTTCCTGTTGCCAATCTTGTTTATTTTCCAGAAGAGGCAATATTTTTCTGACGTAATTATGTTGCTGATCAATTTGCTTCTCTAGAATATTTATTTGTGCTTTAACTTCCTCTAAATCAGGTGATTTTTTCTCACTTTCACCAGTAATAAGAGTAGGATATTCTACCTGAATGCCAGAGATTATTTGCTGTCGCAGTGATTTAATTATTTTTAGTTTTTCCTGAGATGGTTTACCTTCCTGGGCGATTAAAGGCAACATCAAATAGATTAACTCTCCAATTTGATAAATTTTAGCTTCAAGATAGCGAACTCTCTTACTCAGTTGTCCTATTTGACTTACAGATTTTCCTTCCTGTGGCGATATGGAAAGCAAATTTTGCAAGCGAGAAAGTGGATCTTCTAAACTATCTAAACTATCTAAATCACCTGTCTTTTCAATTCTTTCTAATTTCTCTTGCTGATGCTGCTGTTCATTTTCCAGTAACATCGCTAAATATTCTAAACCTTGAACCTCATCCTCTTGCGATTTCTGGTTATCTGGTTGTGAACTAGGTTTTTCATCAGAGTTACTAAAAGAAGAGGAATTAGACATAAATCATAATAAGTTATGAATTATTGGAATTTGGAAAACTAACTTCTTTGTGCTTAATTAAGAACAGATAACTGGTCATTGATAGTTGTGTCAACTGAAAAATCTTTACTCAAAAATTATCTTAATGGTGAGTGGTGTCAGCCTCAAACTACAGAATATATTGAGGTTACTAACCCTGCAACTGCTGAAGTTTTAAGCCAAGTGCCTCAATCCACTCTTGCTGATGTGGAAATAGCAGTAGCAGCAGCAGCCAAAGCCTTTCCCTTGTGGCGACGCATACCACCTACCACAAGGATACAATTCCTATTTAAGCTCAAATCTTTACTGGAAGAGCATTTAGAAAACATTGCCCGCACCATCACCCTAGAATGTGGTAAAACTTTAGCAGAATCGCGAGCAGAGTTGCGTCGAGCCATTGAAAATGTGGAAGTAGCTTGTGGTATTCCTACGCTGATGCAAGGTTATAACCTCGAAGATGTTGCTCGTGGTATCGATGAAATCATGATTCGTCAACCAGTGGGCATCACAGCTATTATTGCTCCGTTTAACTTCCCAGGGATGATTCCCTTCTGGTTTTTGCCCTATGCCATCGCCTGTGGCAATACAACCATTATTAAGCCCTCGGAAAAAGTCCCCCTCACGATGACACAAATCTTTACTCTCCTAGAAGAGATAAATTTACCTCCAGGAGTGGTAAACTTGCTTCACGGTACCAAAGAAGCAGTAGATGGCTTATTAGAACATCCCCAAATACGAGCCATCAGCTTTGTTGGTTCCTCTCCCGTAGCCAAGTATGTCTACACTAAAGCAGCAGCTGCAGGAAAACGAGTACAGTGTCAAGGAGGTGCCAAAAATCCCTTGATTATTCTACCCGATGCTGATGCTGAAATTACCACCAAAATTGCCGCTGATAGCGCCTTTGGTTGCGCTGGACAACGTTGTTTAGCTGCTTCTGTGGCGGTAACCGTTGGTAGCGCCTGTGATTGGTTTCCCGATGCAATTGCGACGGCGGCTAGCACCAGGGTAGTGGGCTATGGTTTAGAAGATGGTGTCGAAATGGGCGCTGTAATTAGTCCCCAAAGTCAAAGCCGCATTGAAAGCTTAATTCAAAGAGGTATCGGTGAAGGTGCGACGGCTGTAGTTGATGGTAGAAATCCCCAAATTCAAGGTTACGAACAAGGTAATTTTATTCGTCCGACAATTTTGGAAAATATTCACCCTCAAAGTGAACTTTCTCGCACCGAAATCTTTGGTCCTGTTTTAGGTTTAGTACACTTAGAAACTATTGAAGAAGCTATCACTTTAGTTAATAGTGGTCAATGGGGAAATATGGCTTGTTTATTTACTAACAGTGGCGCGGCGGCGCGACAGTTTCGTTATGAAGCTGAAGCAGGTAACATTGGCATTAATATAGGTGTTGCAGCACCAATGGCATTCTTCCCTTTTAGCGGTTGGAAAGAGAGCTTTTTTGGTGATTTACATGGTCAAGGTAGAGACGCTGTCGAGTTTTTTACCCAGACGAAAGTAGTTGTTGAACGTTGGTTTCCCCAATGGTCACGTCAGTTTTAAAGTCTAGATTTAGTCAAGAAAAAAATCAATTGTCCAGAGATTTAAGCATCAGCAGCGACTGAGTTTGAAAGCCAAAACTTTGATACAAATTTAGTGCTGCTTGATTATTCTTAAATACACTTAAACCAATTTGGCTATCACCCCTAGCAATAGCTAAATCTTGAGCCTTATTCAAGAGTGCAGAAGCAATGCCAAGATGACGATATTCTGGACAAACGTAGAGCAGAAAAATGTGATAATAGCGTTCTCCACTTACTTGATCAATACCATTTCCCATCCATAAACAGGCAACTTTGTTTTTCTCTGTTGACTGTTCTGGAAACACAAACCAAAGAGGTGTTTCAGACGTGAAGTAACGTTCTACTGTCAGCGCTAAATGGGAATAAAGTTCTGTATACTCTAAGATTTCCCGATAGGTAAGCTGCATAAACTTTACCAGCAAAGAGCGATCTTTTTGGGAACCTTGATGTAAATAATACCCTGGTAATAGCTGACTAAATTTCAATTGAAAACTGATACTTTCTGGTAAGCAATGGATTGATTTTGTGTTGTGCTATGAGATACTTCTACTTCCTCAATTGGTGCTGGCGCAGCCAAATCAGATGGTAAGAAAATTCTGGCACTAACTGCAACCAAGGCAACTATAAAGATGAGAACTACAATGAAAGGTGCAACGTATTGTCGAAAAAAAGACATTGATTTTTTTAACTAAAACAACATATTATTTGTAGCTGTTAATTGCTAATTACTCTGTAAACTAAGTTGCATGTTATGGCAGTTTGCCGAAAAGCCTGATATCAGGCTGATATGTAATTCTGCGATATCACAAGATTTAATTTACAAAGTACTAATTGGAAATAAACAACTAACTAGAGGACAGTTATATTTATTCAGGATCGCAACGAATTTCGACTAAAAATCCATCGGGATCATAGAAATAAATACCTCTTCCCGTAGGACGAGTAACCGGACCATGATCGATTCTTATTTGATTATATTTTATTACTGCAACAGCTTGCTCAAATTCTTCTGGTGCAATATCAAAAGCTAAATGATTTGCTCTAGTAAAAGCTTGTGTGGGATCAGGATTTGGCGGTTCCATTTCTGGTTCTGAGAAAAGGTCAATCACTGTCCCATCGGGAGTGATAAAGTTGGCAACTTTTCCAGCTGCAACCAATTCTTTTAAAGTACTAGGAACTTCTGAACTCGTAAGTTCATGCAAGCCGAGAATATCACCATAGAACTGACGCGAAGCTTGAATATCTTGTACATTGAGAGCGATATGGTGTACTTTTCTCAAGCTACCTGGCTTAATTTCTGACTGATTTAAAGTTGGAGTGGAAGTCATGGTCTTGATTATCCCTCTTTAACTTTTAATATAACCAGAAAAAAGCGACCACTCTCAAATTTACTAGAGAAGTGGTCGCATCTATGTCCAAAAAATTAGTCCCAGATTAGGTTTCAGTCTTTAGTGTAATAGACCTTACCACCTTCATCAGAGACAAAATAGCAGGTTTGGAAAGAACGCCAGAAAGCGGACCAAATTGAACGTTCAGATTTGCGGTAATAATCACCTAAAATTGGCTTAATCGATGCTGTGGCAGTTTTTAGGTGATAGTGAGGCATATTGAGGAAGATGTGATGGGCTACATGAGTACCGATATTGTGGTGAATGTTGTTAATTAAGCCATAATCATGGTCAATTGTCGATAAAGCACCTTTGAGGAAGTACCAATCATCACCACGATACCAAGGAATATCAGGGTCAGTATGATGAAGGAAAGTTACCAAATCAAGCCAGATGACAAAGACAATGTAAGGCATCAAATAATATTGAACTAGCCACAACCAACCCCATTGATAGGTAAGAAATGCTAGCAAACCAATCATTAAACTCCAGCAAACAGTACTAGTAATAACGTCTGCTTTTTCTGAAGCCTTAAACAAAGGACTACTAGGTACGAAATGGGAGCCTTTTTTCCCTGGAGAACGCCTAAATAGGTAAAGGGGATAAGCTAGCAAAGATAACTCGAAACGAACTAACTTTTCTAGCCAACTCATTTGACGAAACTTACTTTCTGTCACCGGATACCAGCTTTCATCGTTTTCAATACTACCAGTATTTAAATGGTGAGTCCGGTGGCTAATACGCCAACCGTGGAAGGGAACTAAAATCGGAGTGTGGGAGAGATGTCCGATTAAGTTATTGAGCCATTTGTAACGGGAAAAAGAACCATGTCCGCAATCATGTCCTACTACAAATAAAGCCCAAAACATTGTTCCCTGCATGAACCAAAAAATGGGGTAAAACAGCCAAGAATCAAGGTAATGAGCGACCCAATAGAGAGCAGAAATAATACCTATATCGAGGAAAAAATAGGCAAGAGATTTACCCGTATCCGGTTCAAAGCAGTAGGCGGGAATAGCAGCCTTTAACTGACGTAAATTGAAAGGAGGATCAGCTAATTGTGTTGCTGCATTTGCTGTGGTTTGAGAATCTTGGGATTCATTTGTTTGAATTGACACAAAAAAATTCCTGTGTTACTTGATTTTATTTTTTATTTCTTTCAATTACCCGGACTTTAGCCAGGCAAATAGCAGCCATTAGTCAGTAATATTAATGACCAATGGCGAGTAATTAAGTATTCGGTTGCAATCAACTATCCCTTAAGTTTGTCTTCCTGAAAAGAGCGGTAATAGTTAGTGTCATCATAAAGGTGACACTTATCTGTAATTTCCTGCATTAAAGACCAAGAAAATTGCTTTTCTTTAATATGATCGCCCCAATTATCCTTTAGTATCTGATGGGCTTGACGCAAATTGTACCAAGGAATTGCGGTGGAAATGTGATGGGGTACGTGGACATTAATATCGTGACAGAGAAACTCTACCCATCGGGGGTAGTCACAGTGTACTGTACCTGCAAGCTGTGCTGTCGCTTCATGCCATTCAGACTCTGGAGTGAAGGGAATCTCTGGTACAGTGTGGTGAACAATGGTAAAAGTACTCATCCAGAAATGGTACACCAGCCAAGGTAGCAACCAGAATTTCACAAAGCCCCAGATTCCAGTGGTGGCGATTAACGCAGGGAATAAAATTGCAGCGCCAATAATAACAAAGAGTGCAGAAAATCTTATCTGTTCACGTTCTTTGCCTTCGAATTCTGACCATTTGAAGTGCAGCAATGCCCAGTGAGCAATAGAACCTAACCACCAAAGTCTACCTCGGATTGACCAATAACCCCAACGCACATGGCGAGGTGCATTAGCATAAAAATCTGAGAGAAAGGGATCCCAAGCATTATCAACACTTAGTTTGTTGGTATGCTTGTGGTGGTGATTGTGTAAAATTCGCCAAGCGTGGAAAGGGTAAATCAAAGGCAAGAACACCAAGTGTCCTACCAAATTATTCACCCACTTACGGTTAGAAAATGAGCGATGCCCACAATCATGACCAATAACAAAAAAACCTGTTAAGGCTGTCCCTGTAAACACCCAAGCAAAGGGTAGTAAAAACCAGGGAGACAGAATAATGCTCCCATAGCCCAAAGCTACCATCAAGACATTAATAATAACTTTGAGCCAAGCTTTACGTGGGTTTTTCAGGAAAACTTCGCGTGGTAAGGTATCGAGAATATCCCTTAGGCGCAAGTCTGGATCAATAGGGAAAGGTTCCTGATTCTGAGGCTTGGCAATTGAGATCGTCATGAAGCAGTAATTTTATCTAAGTTACTAATTGAACTTGAACTAAGAATTAATTTCACATAAAAACCCTGCTAGCTACGAACGAGTAGCAGGTTGTGGTTCAAGATTCAGTTTTGCTATTCCGTTGATTATTCCTCAGATATACACTCAGGAGCAATGAGGGAAATTTGGTCGTAATTAGTACTGAAACTTAAGAATCCTTAATATTTATAGCATAAACTGTCCACTGATCCTCGATTTCATCGAGCTTGTTGAGTCAGACAAGATAATTGTGCTGTAATGGAGAGATAAATTTCTGAGGCTGTTTAGGGCACTATAGTAAAAATCAGAAAGCGTGCTAATACTGTATTAGATTCTTTGCAATCAAAAGTTGCTTAAAATCAAGCCTTATCGAACACAATATTTATTCTGTTATCAAAAAGCCTTTCATGGAGACTAAAGCTTTCAGTGAGCTTTTCCAGCGATTCGACACAGCTAACCTGGAGACCTTAGAGTTACTATTATCTGTAGCTGTGGAGCACGAATACCCAGAAAATAGAACTGTTTTAATGGAGGATGCATGGGGTAATGCCGTCTACTTCATCGTTTCTGGTTGGGTGAAAGTACGGCGTTTGTATGATGATAACTCCGTTACCCTTGCAATTTTGGGAAAAGGCGATTTCTTTGGCGAAATGGCGATTTTAGATGAATCTCCTCGTTCAACAGACGTAGTAGCCCTTTCTGGGGTTAAATTACTGAGTGTATCCGCCCAACGCTTTATCCAAACTTTATTCAAAGATCCCCAACTACACCACAGAATACTGCAATTGATGGTACGACGTTTGCGGCAAAGCAACACTCGCTTTCAACTGCGCAATCAACCACCAGCAGTTAAATTAGCCAAAACCCTAGTTTTCCTGGCAGAATGCTATGGTCAAGCCACAGATAAAGGTACAGAAATTATAAATCTTCCAGAAAAAGATTTAGCTGATGTTTCTGATATTGGCATAGAGGAAACCAAAAAAATTATTGAGAAACTGCAAAGTAAGGGTTGGATAGACAAAGATCCTAACCAAAGGAAATTTTATTTGGTTAATCTCAAGCAACTTACTCATCTAGCAGGAAAAGTTTAATCTCATCAGGGTCATCGGGAAAACTATATAACTGCACACCTACATCCAAAAGTACTTGACCATGACGGAAGCTACTGCTATACCTAAGCCATCCCCAGTCAAAACTACACCTAAAATTCACTACCAAGTTGCTATGCCTCAACCAGAGTCCCATCTGTTTGAGGTAACCCTAAAAGTTACACATTGGCAAGCGTCGAAATTAGACCTAAAAATGCCAGTGTGGACACCAGGTTCCTATTTAGTTAGAGAATACGCTAAACAGGTACAAGATTTCCAGGTTCACTGTAGCGGAAGCGGGAAAACTTTAGTCAGCAGCAAATTAAGCAAAAATCATTGGCAGATTCACACCTCAGATACATCGGAAATTACTCTCAGCTATCGTGTTTTTGCCAATGAACTTTCAGTAAGAACCAACCATCTCGATACCAGCCACGGTTATTTTAATGGTGCTGCCCTCTTCTTTTTTATTCCAGGATACGAACAACAACAGCTAGTAATTGAAATTATTCCTCCCTACCAAAACTGGCAAGTTACCACCACTTTAAACCCCATAGAAGGCAAAAAGAATACTTATATCGCGCCAGATTTCGATACTTTAGTTGATAGTCCCTTTGAAATTGGCACTCAACAAATCTATGACTTTGAAGTGTTGGGAAAACCACACCAGTTAGCGATTTGGGGACAGGGTAATGCCAAAGTAGAACAGATTATTGCTGATACCAAAAAAATTATTGAGGTAGAAGCGGAAATGTTTGATGGTTTACCCTATCAGCGCTATCTATTTTTACTCCATCTTTCCGCCAGTGGCTATGGTGGTTTGGAACATAAAGACTCTTGTTCCCTCAACTATCCCCGCTTTGGTTTTCGCAAGCAAGAGAAATACCAGCGCTTTATTCAGCTAGTCGCCCATGAATTTTTCCATTTGTGGAATGTGAAGCGTATTCGCCCCAAAGCTTTAGAACAATTTGATTACGAGCAAGAAAACTATACTACCTCCCTTTGGTTTTGTGAAGGAACCACTAGCTACTACGACTTATTGATTCCTTGTTGGGCGGGAATTTATGACAATAAAACCTTCCTAGAGGCGATTAGTAAAGACATTACCCGACTGCAAACCACTCCAGGACGCAAGGTACAGCCTGTGAGTGAATCAAGTTTTGATGCTTGGATTAAGCTATATCGCCGGGATGCCAACAGCGATAATAACCAGATATCCTATTATCTTAAGGGAGAGATGGTTTCCCTGCTGCTAGATTTATTAATTCGTGCTCAATCTCAAAATCAGCGTTCACTCGATGATGTAATGCGTCAAATGTGGCAGCGTTTTGGTATCGAGGAAGTGGGTTTCACCCCTCAGCAGCTAAAAGATGTCATAGAGTCTGTAGCGCAGCAGGATTTGACGGAATTTTTCCAACGCTACGTCGATGGTACCCAAGAGTTACCCTTTGATGAGTACCTCAAACCCTTTGGTTTGCAAGTCCAACCTGTCAAAGAAGAAGAAGCAACACCGTATTTGGGGATGCGCCTAGAGAATAAAGATAAAAGTAAAGCCACAGTGCGTTTTGTGGAGGCGAATTCGCCTGCTGAGGCGGCTGGAATTGATAGCACAGATGAATTATTAGCCATTGAAGGAATGCGGGTCAGCGCGGATAATTTAGAGGAACGTCTCAAGGATTTTGCCGTGGGAGACGAAGTTAACCTCACCCTATTTCATGGCGATGAATTAAAAACTTGTCAGGTGAAGTTAGGCAAACCCCAGCCTAGTCGCTATCAGGTAGTAAAGGTAAATAAGCCATCTCCCAGTCAAAAAGCTTTGTTGGCTGGTTGGTTAAGAAGTAAATAAAACTGACGTTAATCACAAAACAATCAACATTTTAGTGACTAAAAAGTTGGAGTAGGTGAACTATAAATTAATAGTTACCAATTTCAAAGTGAACTCACCGAAAGGGTTGGGAATCCCATTTTTTCAAAGATGTGACAGATAGCCGCCCAACCCTTGGTTATTGGTTATTTTTTGTTTGACAAACAACAAACAACAAACAACACTCTCATCCCTCGGCTAAAGCACCAGGGATGAGTTAAGCAATATTATTCTTCAAACCACAAAGTCCTGCGTAGCCAATACCAATTGCGTCTACAGAATCATCAATCGGTAGACGCTCTAATTGAAACAGATTTTGAATCATGGTTGCAACTTCAGCCTTTTTCGCTCTACCATTACCGAGATGGGCTTTCCAGCTTGATTGGTGCAGTTGAATCGGAATAATATTGGCATCGCGATAGCAAACCAAATTAATTACACCCACAGCCTGGAGAACACCCCCTGCTGCTTTAATTTGACGGCTAAAAAAGGGCATTTCTAGCACTATATTGTTTGGTTGAAATTCTTCCAGCAAAGCTTTAATATCTTGCTCTAACTCCACCAAACGTTGCGGTGTTGGTAAGTTTTTATCAGTTTCAATCGTACCGTATTCGAGTAAAGTAGGCGTTGAACTACCTTGGCTAAGCAAAATTGCCCAACCAATAATAGCAAGTCCGGGATCAATTCCAAGCCAAGTGGACTCTGAAGACATTGATAAGCTTTTGTGAACTATACAGAAGTCCATTTTGACACTCTGCGCGC
Source organism: uncultured bacterium (assembly GCA_964633315.1). Lineage (GTDB taxonomy): Bacteria > Cyanobacteriota > Cyanobacteriia > Cyanobacteriales > CAWCAG01 > CAZWGS01. The sequence goes on from CAZWGS010000006.1 coordinate 50,433, forward strand.
TAAAGTATCTCGTCTGTCATTCTAGAGCGAATTGCTTCAGATTAACCAAGATTTCACTCACGACTCAAGTCGTTCCCATGATTATTATTCCCTGCGAATCACGTTACAGGGTTTCACAATTACCTATCTGATAAAACAGTAGGGACATAAGCTGTAACATCCCTACATTTTTTCTTCAACAGATGATTATTCTGCGTTGCTATCGGAAATTCCTGACAGTTGCTGTTCAAATTCCAAGCGCTGTTCAGCATTGTGCAAGAAGTAGCCACCAATCATCGCCGAAGCGAGTAAGCGTCCTAACTGTTCTCTATTGGTGGTTATAGTCACATCAAAGTGTTCCTGTGGCAAGCCTCCCAGCATACCCATAATATTCCGTTCTATAACCTGTACTGCTTCAGAAGAAGGTTGAGAAAGTCTGCTAGCTGTTTGTGCATCTAAAGATTGAACGTACTGCCACAACATATTTGGACTTGAAGAAGAGTTGGGAGTAAAGTCTGGGTTATGAGGAGACAAATCGTTCATAGTTACTAATTGATTTGGGTTTACTTAACCTGCTATTAGAAATATAACTAGCTTTGCTAATCTGTTGTATGAGTGGAACCGAACCTAATAAGAACGGCTTTTGCGACAAAGGTAGAGCCTGATGAGAAAATTTAAATTGAGATCCCTACTAAGTGATTTACCGTAGTGCTATAAATCAGGAAAAACCTGTTGCACCGCATTATGAACTAACTGATGATTTTGAATATTTAACCCTTTAGCTAAAGCAGCATCCATCTCTAGAGCCCCAAGACCAAAATTGGCTAACTTGAGTACATAGGGTAGGGTACTATTATTCAGTGCCTGAGTTGCTGTCCAGGGAACAGCTCCTGGCATATTAGGAATACCAACGTGTACTACTCCCTCTTGTGTGTAGCTAGGTTTGCTGTGGGATGTGGGACGTAGGGTTTCGATACAGCCACCTTGATCCACTGCTACATCCACAATGACAGAACCAGGACGCATTTTTTCAACCAGGGAACGACTAACTAAAATGGGCGCTTTTTTTCCCAAAACTAAAACTGCACCGATAACTAAATCAGCATTCGTCACTGCTGCTTCAATTTGCGCCGCATTGCTGTAAAGTAACTCCACCCTAGAACCAAACAGCGTTTCCAGATAGGCTAAGCGTTCCAGATTAATATCGAGAATAGTTACCTTTGCCCCCATTCCCACGGCAATTTTGGCAGCCTCCGTACCCACAACACCACCGCCGAGAATCACCACATTTCCAGAACTAACACCGGGAATTCCCCCCAATAAAACACCCTTTCCTCCCTGTTGTCGTTCCAGATATCTGGCTCCAAACTGGACAGAAAGTCGTCCTGCAATGATACTCATAGGAGTCAATAGAGGCAATTTGCTATCGTCCAGTTCTACAGTTTCATAGGCAATGGCGCTGACACCAGAAGTTAACAAATTCTCCGTTAAATCTCTACTCGCAGCAAGGTGGAGGTAGGTAAATAAAAGCTGCTCTTTTTTTAAATACTGATATTCTTCAGCTAAAGGTTCTTTTACCTTGACAACTAATTCGTTTTCCCAAGCAAGAGTTGCACTAGCAACAATTTTTGCTCCCACTTTCTCATAATCGCCATCACTAAAGCCTGCACCAAGCCCAGCATGGGTTTGCACAAATACCTCATGCTGTTTCTCTGTCAGTACACGTACACTATCGGGACTTAAGCCAACCCGAAATTCTTGGTCTTTAATTTCCTTGGGAACGCCAATTTTCATCTGAATCCTCTATCGCTAATGTAGAAAAAACTTTTATTTAAGGGCTATGACTATAAGCTGAGATCATGTTACAAATCTTTATCATTTGACGTTTGTATCTTATACTACCCAAAGAAAGATTTAGATAAGGAGCAAAAAGAAGTATGTCGGAGGCTCAGGTGCCACTGACAGTTCCCAAAGAGTTCCTGCTACCGCCTGGTGGCTTCAATCCAACGCTTGCGATGTTTTTAGCTGCTTTAGCGCTAATAATCTGCTCGAACTTTGGCTACTGGCTTTGGAACTGGCCTGATTGGTGCTGCTTTTTCATTAACGTTCTTGCTTTGCACATGGCGGGAACTGTAATTCACGACGCTTGCCACAAGGCAGCGCATAAAAACCGTATTCTTAACTCGATTTTAGGTCATGGTAGTGCTTTGATGCTCGGTTTTGCTTTCCCTGTCTTCACCAGGGTTCACATCCAGCACCATGCCCATGTTAATGACCCAGATAATGATCCAGATCATTTTGTGTCCACTGGTGGACCTCTATGGCTAATTGCAGCTCGTTTCTTCTACCACGAGGTATTTTTCTTTAAGCGTCGTCTATGGCGCAAATATGAGCTACTAGAGTGGTTTTTAAGCCGCCTATTCGTTATCTCTATTGTTTGTCTAGGTGCTAAATTTGGCTTTTTGGGTTACGTACTCAATTTTTGGTTCTGTCCAGCCTTAGTAGTTGGCTTAGCATTAGGACTATTTTTTGACTACCTGCCCCATCGTCCTTTCCAGGAGCGCAATCGCTGGAAGAATGCTAGAGTTTATCCCAGTCCCATCCTCAATCTGTTGATTTTGGGGCAAAACTATCACCTAATCCATCATCTTTGGCCTTCAATTCCCTGGTACAAGTACCAAACGGCTTACTATGCCACCAAGCCTATTTTGGATGCTAAAAACTGTCATCAATCCTTAGGATTATTGAAAGGTAAGGATTTTTGGGGTTTCCTTTACGATATTTTTCTGGGCATTCGCTTTCACCACAAAAAGTCTGGTTAAACCATTAAATATTTCCCATCTATATTTGGGGACGTCCAACTACGTCCCCAGGAAATCTATTTTAGGCTTTGGGTATTACTGAAGTGCTGATAGAGCTTCTAGTAAATCAGTGAAGGTAACTTCCAACCACTCTACTTCCTTAAAATTTTAGTGTTCATTGTGTAGCTAAGCCTTCAACGAAAACAGCAAGAATAGTTGTATTTATTGCTGTGGCAAGACTTTGGTACAAAAGAGGTATTTCTACAGGAAGACGATAGGCTTGACCAGAAATTTGTGCTTTTCGCTCCACTACAGTAGGCAATATTAATCGCATTTGGTCTTTCAAGACTATAGTGCCTTCGTGATTATTCACCTATCCTGTGCTTTCTGAAATTGGTGTTGATGAAATTAAGAAAATCAGCAAATGTGAAAGAAAAGAAAATCCGTTTTAGCTTAGGTTTTTAGTGGCGTAAACTGGGAAACTAATGTTGCGTCATTTTTAGTTGTCTTGGGGGATTGAAAATTAATGAAGCTAGCAGCAAGAATCGCTCAGGTTCCATCTTCTATTACTTTAGCGATTACAGCTAAGGCAAAAGCTATGAAGGGAGAAGGTTTGGATGTATGCAGTTTCAGTGCAGGGGAACCAGATTTTGATACTCCCAACCATATCAAAGAAGCTGCCAAACAGGCTTTAGATCAAGGTAAAACAAGGTATGGTGCGGCTGCGGGAGAGCCAGAATTGAGAGCTGCAATTGCACGCAAGCTACACAAAGATAATAATCTGAGCTATGCTACCGAAAATATCATTGTTACTAATGGTGGTAAGCATTCTCTATTTAACTTGATGATGGCTCTAATTGATTCAGGAGATGAGGTGATTATTCCCTCTCCCTACTGGCTTAGTTATCCTGAAATGGTTAAATTAGCTGGTGGAGAGCCTGTCATTGTACCAACAACAGCAGCTAATAATTACAAAATCACTCCAGAACAACTGCGTCAAGCCACCACAGAGAAAACTAAGCTATTTATTTTCAATTCTCCCTCTAATCCCACAGGCACAGTTTACAGTGCCAACGAAATTCGCGCCTTGGCAGAGGTAATTATAGAGCAAGATTTATTGGTGGTTGCTGACGAGATTTATGAGAAGATTCTCTATGATGGAGCAGAGCATCTGAGTATTGGTGCAGTTAATCCCGAAATATTTGCACGCACAATTACTAGTAATGGCTTTGCTAAAAGTTATTCGATGACGGGTTGGCGAGTAGGTTATATTGCTGCACCAGTGGAGATTATCAAAGCTATGACCACGATTCAAAGTCATAGCACCTCCAATGTCTGTACCTTTGCCCAGTATGGCGCAATTGCAGCCCTCGAAGGCACCCAAGAACCAATTGAGAAGATGCTCCAAGCCTTTGGCTCACGTCGTTTGGTAATGTGGGAAGGGATAACAGCAATTTCTGGACTTAGCTGCAGTAAACCCGATGGTGCTTTTTATCTGTTTGTGGATATCAGCGCCACAGGTAAAAATTCCCTGGACTTTTGCAGCGAACTACTAGAATCACAACACGTTGCAGCAATTCCTGGAGTAGCTTTTGGCAATGATAAATGTATTCGTCTCTCCTATGCTACCGATATGAATTCGATTGAAAAAGGCTTGGAACGATTAGATAAATTTGTACACCTTCTATCATGAGAAATTGATTCCAGGATTGGGCTTAGTGCAATTTAATCAAAAAAACCCCGAAACTTACTTCGAGGTTTTGGTTTTTTACTTTTACTTGTTGTTTTTGGTCGTAATTGGGCTTAAGCTTGGCTTTTCTTTCTCTTAGCCAAGAAGCCTAATCCGCCAAGTAAGCCTAAACCAAGAGCAGCGGAAGGTTCAGGAACTGAACGGCTATGATCTGTACCCACAAATTTCCAGTCTGGTCCATTGAAACCTGACTCACTAAAGAAGCGAACTGTGCTTACAGGGCCACCAACACCTAAATCTTCAGCGATGTTGACTCCGATTGAACCAACTCGTTGGGCTGAATTAATTTCCTGGGTATCGATGTCAAATCCAGCATAATCCCAGGTACTAGAATCGAGAACGAGACGCTCACCAATTAGATTACCATCGTCATCAACTGCTTGGATACCCAGCTGACTATTTTTTCCTCGCTCCCAAATTAGGAGGTTGTCAATCGCGCTACCGAAGGATAAGTCGATTTCAAAGCTACCAGTGTCTTCTGTGTCGATAATGTTGTTGAGGTTATTGTTCCCTAAGTTAGTAACAATGTCGGCAGCAGTTGCATCTTCCCGCGCAATTCCAGTTGTCGCATGATCACCGATATCAGCACTTGCTCCACCTGTGTCTCCGCCTGTGAATTCATCGTTGGCAATAATACTTGCTCCTGTAACATAGGAGAAGTTTTGGATAATTGTTCCATCTCCTTTTTCAATGGAGTCTAGAAAAATATCGCCTGTAGCAAGATCGCCTGTAGGAGCATTTACGGTGTAGTTAGTAGTGAAGGAAAATGCCTGTGCACTGCCAGAAAGCATGACTATGCTTCCTACTGTAACACCCGTGGCAGTTGCTAATTGAGAGAAGTTGAAAGCCATTTGTTAGTTACTACGATTCACACAACTGCAGCAATCCTAGCCTTAGCTGACCAAGGTTAAATAGCGTAAATATAAGGAAATTTCACTTTGCTGGTTTACGCTAATTTCTATCTCTCTTTCATGTGCACTTCACAGTTGTAAGCAGGAAATTGTTGACACCACCATATTTTCCCTAATCTGGTCATGTCCCTTCACAAAAAAGCAAGTATAGCTACCGATGATAAATCTAGCTATTACCTAGTAAAACTCGAACCAATTAGCTCGCAAGTGCAACCAAATATTGTTCTTAACTCTATAAATCTTTTCCGAGGCTGAGGCGAAATTATATCTAAGGGTTACTTTACAAAGTATAGAATATATGGCTTCCTACTACTAGGTTAGTTAACGGTACAACTAATTTTTCTACAGCCTTGTGATGCCCAGGTTAGAGTACTATCGCTGCGAGTTTTAATGGTTTTTATTGCAGTTACTATTTTTTTACTTACTGTGGGTCTCTCGATCTGGAGAACACAGCAATGGGAGCGAGTTATAATCGCTTGGGGTGGTGCTGTGCTGATGTTGATAGTAGGCGCGATTACAACCACTGATTTAATAGTAGCTTGGGAAACTATTGGTAATCCACTCCTAAGTTTACTCGCTACTTTGCTAGTTACCTATATTCTCAAGGGAGCGGGTTTTTTTCGTGTCGCAGCACAATGGCTAAGTTGGTTGGGATTGGGAAAAGGACTATGGCTATGGGGATTGGTAGCAATAGTAGCGATTTTGAGTACCCTATTGGGGAATAACTATAGCAGCATTCTTTTGTGGACACCAGTGATGCTAGAAATCTCAACTGTGCTGGGTTTTCGCCCTCGCACTACCCTCGCCTATCTTACTATTACTAGCATAGTCACTGATGTTGTCAGTTTGCTACTACCTCAGAGTAATCCAGTTAATTTGCTTGCTACTAGGTTCACTGATATTGCTGGATTCAATTATTTTCTAGTGATGCTACCAGTGACTGTGGTGGCTTTAGCTACAAGTTTAGTTGTGATTTGGCTTTGCTTTGCCGCCTATATTCCTCTTCGCTATCCACTGAAAAGAAAAGTTTCACCTGCAACATTAGCGGGGGATAGCCTAGTTTGTAGTTGGGGTGTGGTTATTGTGGGATTACTTCTAGTAAGTTCCTGGTTGGGAATCTGGTCATGGTTACTAGGGAGTATGATTGCCCTCTTCACTTTGGCATTAGCAGGGCGTTGGTGGCAACCTCGCTCCAGTATAATTCCTTTGGCTCAACTCTTCGCAGATTTCCCGTGGCAAATAGTTCTCTGGGTAGGAGGAGTATATTTTGTGGTTCTGGGTGTGGGCAAAGCTGGAATAATATCTCTATCTAGTCAGCTTTTCAGTGCGTTGGCTGGTTGGGGTCTAACTTTAGCTACCATAGGTGCAGGTTTTGTGGCGATGTTACTCTCTGGTGTCACTCAAAACTTACCTGTTGCTTTGATTAATGCTCAAGGGATTCAAGAAACTTTTGGAGTAGAACCAATTGTTACAGTAGCTATGACCTATGGTAATCTAATTGGCTGCACTGTTGGTGCTAAAGTCACACCCATAGGTAGTATTTCTGGTTTATTGTGGCTGACGCTGTTGCAACGTCAAGGATTTCGTTTGCAATGGAAGCACTACCTCAAGTTACATCTGATTATTATTGTGCCTACTTTATTTTTGAGTTTATTGATGTTAAGTATGTGGCTACCGTGGTTAATTGTTTGACTGAGGTTTTAGAGAAGCAAGGGTAGCAATAATAGCAAATGTAGGGACGTAAAATTTTATGTCTCTCAAAAGGTTACATTCAGATATATTAATTTCCCCAGATTTCTATTTTCATGAGATTGAGAAATTAACACTTGTTTAAAAACATACGTTTGAGAGGATAGGGAAGTAGGGAGATAGGGAAAACTCAACCTATGATTAAACAACAGAAGGTTTTAACTATACTCGGTGCTGGAGCCTGGGGTACTACTTTAGCAACCCTAGCTACTCGCAATCAACATCAGGTAAATTTATGGTCACGGCGCAGTGATACCAGTTTAGAGGAAATTATTCAGGGAGCAGATTTTATTTTGTCTGCTATTTCTGTTAAAGGTGTGCGAGAAATTGTGGGGCGATTGCAAAGGGTTGGTTTACCCCAAGAAACAATTATTATTACTGCTACTAAGGGTTTAGATCCCACAACCACCAAAACCCCCTCCCAAATTTGGCAAGCAGCTTTTCGAGATCGCCCGGTGGTGGTACTATCAGGTCCTAATCTCTCCAAAGAAATTCAACAAAATTTACCTGCGGCGACTGTAGTTGCGAGTGAATCGATGACAGCGGCGATCGCAGTACAGGAAATATTATCTTCTGAGATTTTTCGTGTCTATGCTAATAGCGATCCTTTGGGAACAGAATTGGGTGGAGTCCTCAAAAATATTATGGCGATTGCTGCTGGAGTTTGCGATGGTTTAAAGCTGGGAACTAATGCTAAAGCAGCTTTGTTAACAAGGGCTTTACCAGAAATGATTCGCGTTGGTACTACTTTAGGCGCGAGAAGGGAAACTTTTTTTGGTTTATCTGGTTTAGGAGATTTGCTGGCGACTTGTGATAGTCCTTTATCTCGCAATTATCAAGTGGGTTATGGTTTAGCCCAGGGTAAATCTTTGGAGGAAGTTTTAGCAAATATTGAGGGAACAGCTGAGGGTGTTAATACTAGCAAAGTTTTGATTCAATGGGCGCAACAGCAGCAAATTTCGGTTCCCATTTCTTTGCAAGTTGCTCATCTCCTTCAAGGTAAGATTACACCTCAACAAGCAGTTCAAGTGTTAATGGCAAGGGATCTTAAGCAGGAATTTGGCGATGTGTTTTAGGGGGAAACATCCTACAACCCACAATACCAAGCTACAAAATACACTGAGGATATGAGTGAATGCTGGGATAGGATATGACGCTGGAACAAAAATTAGAACAACTCCAAACTCTTTTTCAACAAATGGAGAGGGCTTTAATCGCCTATTCTGGAGGTATTGATAGCACTTTGGTAGCAAAAATTGCTTTTGATGTTTTGGGAAATCGCGCTTTGGCGGTAACGGCGGTTTCTCCTTCTCTGCTGCCAGAGGAGTTGGAAGATGCGAAAATACAGGCAACTGCAATTGGTATTACCCACGAATTAATCGCAACTGGGGAGATGGATAACCCCAATTACACTGCGAATCCGGTGAATCGCTGCTATTTTTGCAAAAGCGAACTCCACGATACTCTCAAACCCCTCGCTTTGGAAAGAGGCTATCCCTACGTTGTCGATGGCGTTAATGCTGATGATTTAAAGGATTATCGCCCTGGAATTCAAGCGGCGAAGGAACGAGGTGTGCGTTCACCTTTAGCAGAAGTGGGCATTACCAAGATGGAAATTCGCCAACTGACGCAACAATTTGGTTTACCTTGGTGGGATAAACCAGCCCAACCTTGTCTGAGTTCTCGTTTTCCCTATGGTGAGGCGATTACTATTGCTAAATTACAACGGGTGGGACGTGCGGAGGTATATTTACGGAAATTGGGATGGCGTAACCTGAGAGTGCGATCAGAAGGCGATACGGCGCGCATTGAATTACCACCGGAGGAAATTCAGCAGTTTGTGGTTACTACTGATTTAAATGCTGTGGTGAAAGCTTTTCAAGACTTTGGTTTTTTCTTTGTCACCCTAGATTTAGAAGGCTATCGTTCCGGTAAACTAAATCGCGTGTTGTCTGCTTCTACAGCGGAAAATTAGGCAGAGTAGATTCGGTTTTGGTAGGGATGTAACATCTGTGGGGACGTAAAATTTTACGTCCCTACAATGGGTAAAAATTCAGATGTTTGAATTTCCCCAAAATCTATTAGCTAGCCGCCAATAAACCACTATGCTTCAATAACGGTTCTGTTTTAGGTTCACGTCCTCGGAAGGCTTTAAATACCTCCATTGGGTGTACACTACCTCCTAGGGCAAGAACGGTATCCCGGAAGTGCTTACCTGTGCTAACTAAAGCCATCTCATCTTCCAAACCAGCTTCCTCAAAAGCAGAAAAAGCATCAGCACTGAGAACTTCCGCCCATTTATAACTGTAATAGCCAGCCGCATAGCCACCGGCAAAGATATGTCCAAAGGCGCAGAGGAAGGAGTCTTCTGGTAGAGGAGCCATGACTGTGGTAGTCTTAGCAATGCGTTTGCGTACTTGGTTCGGAGTGTCTTCTCCTCCCGGTTGGTAGCGATGGTGCAATTCTAAATCTACCAAGCTAAAGTGCAACTGTCGCAACATTGTCGAACCACTCATGTAGTTTCTGGCTGCAAGTAGTTTTTGATAGTAGTGTTCTGGTAAAGGTTCACCTGTTTCGTAGTGTTTTGCCATGCTGAAGAGAGTAGGACGATGGTAGCACCAATTTTCCATAAATTGACTGGGCAATTCCACCGCATCCCATTCCACATTATTAATACCAGCAGCACCAGGATAGTCTACTTGGGTTAGCATATGTTGCAAACCGTGACCAAATTCATGGAAGAGGGTGGTAACTTCTCCAAATGTCATCAGACTTGGTTTCCCTTCCACTGGAGGCGTTTGGTTACAAATGAGGTAGGCTACGGGAAGACGAGTACTTACCTTTCCTGCTTCCTCAATTTTGCCACGTGTGATGCAATCATTCATCCAAGCACCACCCTGTTTTTCCGCTGGACGACTGTAGGGGTCAAGATAGAAGTGGGCAATGGCACTACCTGTGGCATCATTAATTTGGAAGTAACGTACATCTTCATGCCACACAGGAGCCTCACCATCGGCAGGAGTGATGGTAACATCGAAAATGCGTTTTGCTAGACCAAATAAACCTTCTAACACTTGAGGTAGGGAAAAATAGGGACGTAATTCCTCTTCATTGAAAGCAAACTTGGCTTCGCGTTGTCTTTCTGACCAAAAAGCAACATCCCAATGACGCAAATTCTCTGTCTCTGCGAAGGTTTTGAGTTCTTCTAACTCTTGCAACGCTGCATCATAGCTAGCGACTCGCAATTCTTCTAGTAAAGCTTCCACCGCTACCACATCGGGAGCCATTTTTCTCGCCAGGCTCAATTGAGCATAGGTCTCAAAGCCGAGAATTTCCGCCTTCTCTTGCCTTAATTCTAAAATTCTGCTGATTAAAGGGTTATTATCTCCCTCTCCCTGAGCCGCACGACTAACGAAGGCTTTATACACCTGCTCTCGTAAATCGCTACGTGTGCTGTGTTTCATAAAGGGAATGTAGCTGGGATAGTCGAGGGTAATTACCCAAGGACCAGTTTCTGCTGTGGCTTCTTCTTCCCCAGTGCTGCGCGCTATTTGAGCTGCTAAACTCAAAGCACTAGCAGGTAAACCATCCACCTCATCGGGGCTGGTTAGCTTCATTTTAAAAGCTTTAGTTGCATCGAGAACATTGTTGGAGAATTTGGTAGATAATTCCGCTAGTTCCAATTGAATCTGGTTAAAACGTTCTCTTTTTTCTCCCTCTAAACCAACTCCAGAAAGTCCCGCATCTCGAATCGCTGCTTCGACGATGCGTTTTTGGGCTGGTTCTAATTTCTCCCATTCACTGCTAGCCTTCAATGCTTTAAAGGCTTGATAGATGGGCTTACTTTGGTTTAATTTGGTGATAAACTGCACTACCTGAGGCTGCATCTTCTCGTAAGCTGCACGCAGTTCAGGACTATTTTTTACTCCCATCAAATGACCCACAATTCCCCAACTCCAACTGAGACGTTCCTCAATTTGGGTCAGAGGTTCCACTAAACCATTCCAGGTTGGATGAATTTGAGCCTCTAGGTTCCCTAGTTCGGTATCAAGTTCTGCTAAAAGTTGAGTAATTCCAGGAACCACATGATCCGTTTGTATGGTAGTAAAGGGAGGTAATCCTTTTCCCATGAGCAAAGGGTTATCAACAATAATTGCGTTGGTCATTAGGACTATATCTTTCCTCAATTTCAAGCTATTTTTTACCTTTTATCTAACCTAGCGCAGATTATCTAATTGCTTACAGCTGTGTTGGGTGAAACTAAGAGAGTTTTCTCAGGGACGAGACTTGAAAAGACCAAATCACGATTAAATAAAATCAAAAGCCTTAAAACCTAACAAAACTAGGTTCCAAGACTTTGGATTCATAGATAGTATTCAGCTAAAAGCTATCAACGTTCACTACTTACGATCGCTCTGACAGAGAGTTGAGTCTCCTTTCAGCAGCAATTAAGTGGAGGAAGCGATAAAAACTCCACAACGCCGTTAGCATAGCTAATTTCTATAAACACTGCCCACACATCTGACATCGCTCTCCTTCGATGCGTAGTTCCGGCACACAGCGACATAACGTCCATACAGTGTTTATTTCATACTTCATATATTAGCAATTAATCTTCTAAGTAAATCTTAATTTAGGCTTAAATATACTGCATTTAAAGTTACAAACTATGAAGTGATAACCACTTTTTTGTAAATTAAACGCAATAAATTGTAGCTTCCTGGCTTGTATTCAGCGATTAAAATCTACTTGACGCAACTGAAATTGCCTTTGATTAAAGCGTTTTTGTTCTTCATTCAAAAGAGCATAATTTTCAATTGGTGGACGCATATCCCACTGATTGTCTGCAAAAATAAGTAAATTAGCTGCCATAATCAAACCAGTGGTGAGAAACTGCCAACTGCCAACGTAGTTGAGAAAGGCAATGCTAACTAAATGAACTATACCAGCAACAGTTAAAGCACGAGAGCGAAGGCCTACTCCAGTAAAAAGATAACCGATGGCACTTAAGCCTAACCAAATATGAGGTAGGTGGATGAGAATTTCTACCCATCCTTGGAAAATACCTAAGTCTGTTAGTACAACTCCCAATAGCATCAATGTAATCCAACAGTATAGTACCCACTGAAGGCGTTCTACTTTCACCCAAAATTGTGTTAGCACTACCGTCGCCAAGGTACCAATTACCGTCAAAATCGACCAAACAATTGCCTGAGTTGTCCAGCTAATTGGTGCTAATTGACCTGTAATGAAGATAATGCCTGCGATTAAGCCCCAAAGGATAAATGCTTGGTCAATACGGGTATAGGAAAGAGAAAATAGAGTCTGGTCGTTAATCTGGAGCTTAATATTAAGCAGTCCTTTGCGATCTTGAATATCTAATGCTTGTTGCTTACGACGCAGAATTGGTTGTGCGCTATTAAATATGGATAGGCTCATGCCTTAGCTTAAAATTTTGATGTAGATTTATTAATTAACTTAACAATAGTACATAATGATAAATTTGTCATGAATTTCGCTTTGTGACTTCAGAGACTGGAGAAGAGAAAAAGATTACTGCTAATTCCCAAAGCTGGAACACAATCATAAGATTGACAAGTTATCTTTAATAGCAGATCCTTCAGTTTAGGTAACAATTACTGACAGGGCGAATTTAATCAGCGAAGACAAAGAAAATCTATGACTACTGACCACATTAAACTAGTTCTTCTCTGTGACAATCCCATATTTAGTTTGGGTTTGACTACCGCTTTAGCGTCTGTGGAAGATTTACAAGTTGTTGGTCAAGGGGAGACGGAAAATGCTCTAGTAGTAATGAAACAAAAGTTTGCTTCTGTGGAAGTAAATTTGGTTGTTATCGCATCAGACAATACAGTGTCTGTGTTGGAAATTTGTCAGCAACTCAAGCAAAATTATCCTCAGATACGCATTGTGCTTTTGGCTACTTCCCTAGAGTCATCCCAAATAGCAGCAGCGAGACAATTGGGAATTGATGGTTATTGTCATAGGGGTATAGCACTAGCGGATTTAGCTGTTGCACTACGGCAAGTGGCAAGAGGTAAAATTTACTGGCAAGAGAGGAGTAAAATAACTAGTACCAAAACAAGTACGATTGGTCGCAAATCGTCTTCTAGGATAATTAATACATGGCTCCAGAAACAGAAAATAGCTGGTTTAGTTCAAATTGAAAGTAATCTGCAATTGGTAAGGCAAAAATTGCAAATTACCCAATTAGATTGGTGGGATATCTTATTTTGGCAAGGTCGTGAACGAGAGCTATTAACAGCTTACTGGTTAGTGGCAAGATTGGGCAGGAGAGAGTCGAATTTAGAATTGAGAGTTAATGGTTCACAGTTTAATATTAACAGTTCAAAATCGGTTCAAAAAACACCAGCAATAACGAAAAAAATACCTACAACAATTACTAAGCCTGCATCTCCTCTTGCTAGTACTCTAATCAAAATTCAATCGGGTTTAGATAATTTGACCCAAACACCTTTAGAAATTGATATTCTGCAACCAGAACGCAAGCAAGAGTTGTTGTATTTAGTGCTGCAACAGTGGCGAAAAATTATTGAGGAATTAGGCTTAATCCAAGTAAAGATAGAGGATTTACCAGAGAGGAAATCTTTTATCTTGCGAGATTTATGGCAAGCTTCTACCATTGAGTTTCTGGGGCACTACTATCCTCTACCACTTTCGAGTGGTCACTCACAAATGATTGAAACTTTGATGCAGGATGCGGTTTCAGTGCAGCGCAATAATTTAGATCAAATTCCTTTTGTGGTGGAGTTGTGTGCTTATTTGTTATATGATGAACCCTTAGTAATTAATAATATTCCCTACAGAAATAATGCACCAGAGGCTGATGCTCAAGCAGAAATTATTCTGCAAAATTTAGTGATACAAGTTGCTAATGGTGTGATACAACTTTTTTTAAATCGCTTTCCAGAGGAAGAAATACTTAAATATAGCTTATACAATAGTGATTTTATCTCTTCACGCAGCATTGCTCAATTTCGCAATAATTTGTCCTGGAGAACTCGCAATCAGGAGTGGTTTAAGGAACCACAAGCAATTTTTGAAAGTAAATATTATTTGTATGTTTTTAATGGTAATGGAATTCGCCAAGTTTCCCTTTATGCACCACGTCAAAAAGAATTGCAGCAGCTAGAGGGAATTCCTTGGTTAGTCACAATTATTCTGGAAACCCGTGATGCAATTGCACCTCGTCTACGCAATGTTATCTCATTTATCGGTGGTGGTGTGGTTTACTTTCTCACTCAAGTAGTTGGCAAAGGTATTGGTTTAATTGGTCGTGGTATCATCCAGGGTATCGGTAATACATTGCAAAAGTAAAACCTGCCGTAATTCAGCAATGCTTGAGTACATTAACCTACCTGACAATCTACTCCCTCCTGTTGCACCATATTCCCATGGGATTCGCGCTGGAGATTTTCTCTTTGTTACGGGACAATTAGCAGAAGATCCTGAAACTGGGGAGGTTATTAGAGGTAGTATTACACAGCAAACTACTAGAGTTATGGACAATTTAAAGCTAGTCTTGGAACACGCAGGTACTAGCTTTCATCAGGTGGTTATGGCGCGGATTTTTGTCACCGATTTTCGTTACTATGAAGAGGTAAATGAGATCTACGCTTCCTACTTTCAATCCCATCGTCTACCTTGTCGCACTACCGTAGGTGTCATTGCTTTGGCGGGTTTGGGTGATGTGGAAATTGATTTGATTGTTTACTGCGCTGCCTAATAGACAAAAAAACAAAAACTAGCTTCTAAAAACATTGAACCCGCCTTCAGGGGCGGGTAGCTAAGTTACCAAGTGAAATATTTCCTAGTTAATGAGAGTGAATAATAGGGTTAACAGTTCAACCACAACACTTAAACTTTAGTTTTAACCTCATCAAGCCGATTCAGACTCCGATTTTAGCTGTAGCAATGTTGCTTCTGAAAACCAACTGAAATAAGAAGAAAAAGCTCAGCCATCTACTATTTATGAGGATACCTCTGTTTAGGTATTGCACAGGTTAGTAGCAGGCGGCACTAGCTCTAACCTGAAGCTATGGTTTTATCGAAGTAACTAACTTCGTTGTGCCTACTGTTTAAGTTAGCATCTGTTAGGATTATGCACTAGTTCATTTTACTAAAGTTTACATTGATTGATTTTCATAATTAATTCAGTTGACAGCAAACATGAAAACACAAGTAATCACTCAGTTTTTTGTAAAATAACTAAACTAAACTAACTCTGTTTGATAGTGGGTAACATTTCAAACATTGCTGCTTCAATTAGAAGCTCAATGTGTAATCTTTGTTCTAGAGAACAGTTATTAAAATCTGGATATACGGTTCTTCCCTGTTCGTCTTGCATTTTGGTATAGCGATTGGGAATTTTACTCAAAACAAGGATTGCAAGCTTTTTTTTGGCTTGAGGAGTGATAAAAGACTGTTTATAGATATTATCATCTGGATAGCTAGCCAATAGTCTGTCTATCTCTTCAATAACAACTGAGCCTGTTAAGTTAACGATGGTTTGATCCACTGTAATTTGACCTCAATTTTGAGCGCAATTATCTAAGGCAATAATGTTGAGTTTAGATGCAATAGATTCAACATTTTTTGTTCACTGCAATCACTGTGACCTGGCTTATCTCTATGATTACTAATATTTCTCCAATCAAATTGCTATAAAAACTACAATTTGTCTTGGTAGTTAGTCAGAACTTACAAAGAAAATAAAGTTTTTGCTAGTGACAATTAATTTACAGCAACAAAACTTAAGTTAGCTTAACTCATCTTATTCTGTCTCGTGGCATTAAATTTGACTAAAATAAGCCATCTTGTTGGCAATTACAGATCTCTACAACAATAAAAATAGGATAGATTTGCTTGTGATCGTGCACTTCTAACAGACTACAAATGGTAATGTGGCGACTTGACAGTGAAGATGAGATGGGAAGCAATGAAGATTAAGGTAAAGCTGTCGCTGTGGTTATTGCTAGTTGTTGGAGTGATTGTGCTTTCGCTACAGCAAGCAGGTATGGGAGGAGGCGAAATCTTCAATCCTGGCGGTTTGGAATTACTGGGGCGTTTCTGGAAAGCTAGTCTACATCCAGATTTAAGTTATCAGTTACTGCAACTCACTTTCCAATCAACCCTAACAACCCTTGCCTATGCAGTTTGTGGTACTTTTATCAGTGTTATTTTTGGTATAGTAGCAGGTATTTTTGCCTCTGAAGTATGGTGGTGGGCAATATTACCCTACAAAACAACTCAACGTTCTCCCTGGCTAGGAATTAGAGCCATATTAGCAGTTCCCAGAGCAATTCATGAGATGTTATGGGGACTATTTTTTGTTAATATCTGGGGTTTAGATCCCTTAAGTGCAATAGGTGCAATTGTGCTTCCCTTTGGTGCGATTACCGCCAAAGTTTTTTCCGAAATTCTTGATGAAACACCTCGCCAACCTTTAAGAATTTTACTTAATAGCGGCGCCAATCCCCTGAATGCATTCTTCTACACTCTTCTACCCCAAGCCTTTCCCAACCTACTTTCCTATATTTTCTATCGCTTTGAGTGTTCAATTCGTTCTGCTGCTGTACTAGGAATTATAGGTGCAGGAGGATTAGGTTACCAAATTCTCCTTAGCTTACAATCGCTGCGTTACGAACAACTTTGGACATTCTTCTTTGCCCTTGTAATCTTAAATGGTAGTGTGGATTTTGCTAGTGCTTGGTTGCGTCGTCGTCTTGGTTGCGCTAATCGCCTGGATTTGAATTTACATCGGCAAGGTAGAAAACTCAAAATTAATTACCAAGGCGATCCCATAATATTATCAATAGGCATCTTGTTACTGGCTCTGATACCCTTCTGTTTTTGGTATGTACAGCCTCAGTGGAGTAAACTATGGTCGTTGCGTAGCCTACAACTTTTTACTCAAGCAACCAGCGCTTCTCTCGGGCTAAGCATCACCTTACCTCAACTAGAGCAATTATTGCACCTTGCCAGTCAAACCCTAGTTATGTCCATCTTGGCGATGGCGATTGCAGCTAGCGGTGGTATTTTACTCTCTTTTCCTGCTAGCCATAACTTTTTCATCCCAGGAGGATTGCTAAACCCTGGTAATGGGGGAAACTGGTGGACTAAATTATCTTACTTACTGCCCCTTGTAATAACGAGAATCATCCTTCTCATTTGTCGCGCCATACCTGCACCAATTTGGGCTTTAGTTGCTCTTTTTATCACGTTTCCTGGAATTTTACCTGGTGCAATTGCCCTCGGTATCCATAATTTAGGCATTTTAGGTCGCTTAATGGCAGAAGTGACTGAAAACTTAGAAAAACAGCCCCTCCAAGCCCTAAAAGCCCAAGGAACACCCGCAGCTTCCGTATTTCTCTACGGGGTGCTACCTCCCACCTTACCTCGCTTCCTTGCTTACATTCTCTATCGCTGGGAAGTTTCTCTTCGAGAAACTGTAATTGTTGGTTTAGTGGGCGCTGGGGGATTAGGAAGGTTATTAAGTGAACAAATAAGTAGCTTTGATGCGTCAGGAATTTTAACCACTGTGGGCTGTTTAATCGTACTTACATTTATCGTCGATTATTTTAGTAGTATAGCTAGGCGAGCACTCAGATAATTATTTAATAGCAAAATGTTAACTATTAACTAACTCGACTCCAAAAACTTCAACAAAAGCAATCAGCAAATCTTGGCGTACCTTCTCCATTTCTAATCCAGGAATAAATTGAGCTAAACTACCAACAGATTTATCTGTAATTCCACAGGGAATAATTGCCTCAAAACCTTTGAGATCTGGACAAACATTAATTGCAAAACCATGCATAGTTAACCAGCGTTTCACTTTAATTCCCATCGCCGCAACCTTGCAATCTCCCAACCAAACCCCTGTTAAACCCGAGATACGTTGTCCTTTTAATCCATACTTTCTTAATAGCTGAATTACCACTTCCTCTAGCTGTCGTAAATACCAATGTAAATCTTGACGATAGTAGCGTAGATTAAGAATAGGGTAAACTACCAGCTGCCCAGGGCAATGATAAGTGACTTCGCCGCCACGTTCAACACGTTGCACTTCCCAACCAGTAATCGCCGGATCGAATTTGAGAAAATCAGGGTTAGCTCCCGTACCTAAAGTGTACACTGGCGGGTGTTCCAGGAGGATTAGAACATCATCCAAATGGGGGTTAGCTAGGCGCTGATGGATGAGTGAGTGCTGCTGTTGCCAAGCTTGGCTATAGGGAACTAGTCCTTGGCTTAAAACCCTGCAACGGCGGGGATTTTGCTGTTCTTTAGGCTTAGATTCAGGTTCAAGAAATGTCAAGGGATGCAAAGGATAGTAAAGAGAATTCACAGTGTTGGATTTTCTCACAACCAAGATGTTAAGGTTAGGTTATAGATACATGATAGAGGTGTATTTCATCCGTAAGTAACTCAAATAAGTAGTGAACTAGGGAGATAGTTTCTTGTTAGTTGAGTTACGAAAAACAATAACAAAAAAAATTAGGAGTTTTAGCTTTCTTTTGAATTAATTGCAATAAGGAATCAGCTAATTTTTCCCAATCTTAATCTGAAGATTAGTTTCCAATTCCTTAGCTTCTTTGGCAGAACTTAAATGTAGTAAAGAAGGGAGTAGTTCAGTATGAAGCTTCTGATCCAAGGCAACAACATTGTGGTCACAGATGCAATTCATGATTACGTTCAACAAAAATTAGAAAAGGCAGTAAGGCACTTTCAGGGTATCACAACAAAGGTGGATGTACATTTATCAGTAGCTCGCAATCCTCGCATCACCGAACAACAAAAAGCAGAAGTTACTGTCTACGCCAATGGAACAGTAATCCGTGCCCAAGAAAGCCATGGTGATTTGTACGCCAGCATAGACCTTGTAGCTGACAAAATTGCTCGTCAATTACGCAAATACAAGGAAAAGAATCTTTATAAAAAAAATCATGGTCAGCTTAAAACAGGTTTGATGTTAGAAGATCAACCTGTATCAGAAAACTTAATCGGTGATCGCACTCCTGAATTACCTTCTGAGGTGGTACGCATGAAATATTTTGCCATGCCACCGATGAGTGTGGAAGAAGCTAAAGAACATTTGCAATTAGTGGATCACGATTTCTATATGTTTCACAATAAGGAAACTAACGAAATCAACGTAATTTATCTTCGCAATCATGGTGGTTATGGTGTCATTATGCCACGTAAAGGCAATGGTCACACCAATGGTCATACCAATGGTCACAGCAAAGAAGACTCAATAGAATATCCTACTCCTGCGGCTCAAATCTAGGCTTTTAATAAGCTAATTAGCAAGTGCATCTGGAAATTAGTCTAGATGCACTTTTTTTTGATTTAAGGCTAAGAAAAACCGAGTTCCCCCAAAGAAACTCGGCTCTCATTTTGCTCCTGAAACTCTTATTTAAATTCCATGAGTTGTTGTAACTAATCTAGTAGTAAGCTAGTGAATAAAAGTTTCGCCATTACCTTCAGTGCGACTATATGTAGAGAGAACAGGGCGAAAACTCAGAAGTGCAGTGAACATAGCCAAGGCAGAGTCAAAAATACCAGGTCGTTTGCGATGCTTCCACCAATCGAGATTACAGTAGAGTAGGTTCACTAATTGACGATTTTGTTCTAGGGTTAGGTTGACAAATTCTACTGAGAGATCAACACAGTGGGGACTAATGGTTGAACGCTTCAATTTTGCTTGAACACACAAACCTGAATCAAGTAATTCCAGAGTAGCGTGAGTACCATCTGCAGTAAATCTTTCTGTAGTTAAGGTAATACTGCTTCCTTGTTCGCAAACATCATTGGTATAGCCCCAATAGACATGATCGCCAATGGTAAGTTTACAAGAAGTATGCAAAGGAAAGCGATCTGAAGTTCTGCGCACAGGTTGATCAACTCCTGAAAGTACAGCAGTTCCCATAACAAAAGAGTTATAGATTACCCAGAACAGAAGAACACTTTTACCTTCATACTCATGTTGTCCAGCAGGCCAAATACCAAACCAGTATCCCCCATAGTTAAGGAATATGCCAAAGGCTGTTAAACCAAGCAAGACAAGTAAAGGCCAAGTTAGATGTAAATTATAGTTCTTTCCTTCCTCTTTTACGCCTTTGCGGGTAGCTGTGCTTGCTTTGGCAAAAGGATTGCGTAGTATCAGCCAGAGACGCTGTAGAGCTGGGAAGCAAAAGGTGGTATCGTAGACCTCACTCCAAAATGCCGACATTCGATAGTCTGTCGCCCAGGTGAAGCTGATGTTGTACATCAAAGTGAAAGGAATCGCATAGTAGATATATTCAGGTAAAGAAGCCACTAGAGGCGAAGGTCCCAAGTACAGAGAAATCAGGGGTACTGTGAGGGAAAAGAAGCGAATAATCGGATTGAGGGAAAAAGCAATCAGAGTAACATGGAAGCTTTTTTGAATCCAATTCAGTTTAGACCAAATAGGCAAATCTTTGCCCCGGAAGTAAACTTGTAAATTTCCTTGCAACCAGCGTAAACGTTGGTCGATAAAGTCAGCAAAGGTGCGAGTCGATTCCCCCATACTCAACATTTCGTTGAGGTAAATCAGACGGAAGCCATGGGTTAACATTTTAATCGAAGTTTGATAATCTTCGACACAACAACCAGTATAGTAGCCACCAATTGCCTCAATGCTACTACGCCGCACCACATAGGAAGTACCGCAACAAATGACCGAATTGCAAGTATCCCTAGCTGGTTGTACATAACCAAAAAAGTGTTCTAGGTCATTAGGTAAAAGGTTTTCTAAACCTAGATTACGAGCATGGTAGTCTGCATTGTAAAAAAATTGTGGTGTTTGTACCAAATCCACTTTATCTTGCTGGAAGAAACCGACAGTGCGAGTCAAGAAGTTTTTGAATGGTACAAAATCCGCATCCATCACCGTAATCAATTCTCCTTTAGTCTGCCCTAGGGCATTATTGAGATTACCGGCTTTGGCATGATTATTATTAGGGCGAGTAATGTATTCGCAACCTAATTCTTTAGCGAGGGCGCGAATGTGGGGACGACGAGTATCATCAAGAATATAGACCGTTTTATTCGGATATTCCATCGCCTGACAACCGATGACAGTGCGACGGACAACATATTCGGGTTCCTTGTAAGTGGGAACGAAAACGTCAACTGAGGGTTGATAATAACCAGAAAAGACATCCTGTTCATAGCGATCCGCCTGTTGACTCCGCTTTTTCGTGGTTGTCCAGGTCGATTGCAGTAAATATAAGATATAGGAAGAAATCCAAGTAATTTCGTTAGCGAGAAAAATCGCACTCACGAGAATCGCCATCCCATGACTGAAATTGAGAGTCACTAAGCAGCGCCAAACGACGTAGCGTAGTGCTAAGACAGCCATGACACCACGCACCATCAGACGAGTGAAATTATTTGCAGGAATCCAGCGCAAGATTGAGCACAGACCCAAAATAGAAAATAGAGGTAACCAAACTCCTTCCAAAGCTGTTGGTACTGCTAGAAAATCAGGTAAAGGACGTAGGATGGAAGGTACAACTTGGTAGATGGGGAAGAAAGTAGGTCGGTTGAGGCTCAAAAAGATGAGCAACAGCCAAACAACTACACTACAAACAAAGATACCCCAAACCCAAGGAGAAATTCGTTGCTTCATTGGTGGTTTTTGACCCATACGAGTACGTGGATTCGCTGGCACAGCATAATCTTTCTTAGATTTACTGAGCATGAGAAATTACTACTGTCAGTGGACTTTAGTTAACCTGAAACGTAACCTTTCCGGTGTAACCGACATAGCAAAAAACTCCCGGTTGACCCATTTCAGTATCAGGATTTAATCCAACTCGAACTTGAGTATTACGTGGTGAGTTAGGAGCTATTGGTTGTGCGACATCGGATCCTGGATTAAGACGGCCTAAACCAGAACGCATCATGTGCACCTCACCATGCAAAACAGCTGATTTGGTACCATAAAGTTCGATAGTTGCTGGTGTTCCAGGTTCTAGAGAGCTTACTGCTTTTTCATCTACGAACACATCAATCCAGCGTTGCTTACAGTCGAGAATTTGTCCAATCGGCTCTCCTTGCTGGATGAATTTACCCTCTTGAGCAGATAAACGCCAAATCATTCCTGACTGAGGAGCCTGAACTAGAGTTTTCTCTTGCTTTTTAATATCTACTTGAGCTTGAAGTAATTCCGCTTGTGAATTCTTAATTTTCTGCTTGAACATCTCCACCACTTGACGTTGGTTAGCACTCTCAAGCTGAACTTCTTGTAAGCGGATTCTGGGGTCGGAATCACTGCGAGTTTTAGACAGAGATAATCCCAGTTTAGAAGCCTCTAAATCTGTTTGGAGCATTTTCTTCTTCGCCTCCAAACCCTTGATTTGCGCTACACTTTGGTCTTTTGTTGCTTGAGCAGCATCCAAATCTGCCCTAGGGACTGCACCTTGGGCAGCTAAAGTGGAGATACGGCGATGGTTGCTGATGGCTAGCTCATAGCTCGCTCTAGCTCCCTCTAGTTCTGATTTAACTTGTTCGATAGATTTTTCATCTTCTAAAATCTCTAAGCGCGTTTGATTTTGATGATCGGCTTGCAATGATTCTATAAGAATAAGCTGCTGATTCAGTTTCGCTTCCGCTTGCAGCAATTCAGCTTTGTATTGGTCAATCTGGCTTGTAATCTCCTGAATTTTTAACTTACCAACCTGACTATTTTCTATTGTCAGTAGGCTTTGCTCAGCGAGTATCAAATCTCCAGTCTTGACATTCATTTGAGTGACTGTTCCCTTGGAAGGCGCTTGGATATCCGTTATGGCACCGTTAACCACAGCATCAATTCCAGTTACAGTCGTTGATCTTGCTTGGAGTAGGCGAAAAGACCAGGTTAGCAGACCAAGACTAATCGCAGATAGAACTATATTCGAGAGTAGAGAGCGAGACGGTAGCTTGTTTTCCTTAACCTTGAGCACCATGGAAAAACCTATGTAATGAAAAACACTAAACTAAGTAGATACACTTACCGAATCTCATCGGGACCTAGTAAAAACACTTAATTAGAGTTATTACTTTAATAAGTGTGCTCTATTTCGGGGAAACAATTATCAAGCTTAGATGAAGAATTTGCTTGGAAAAGTTAAATTCATAGAATCTTCATTGAATCTTCACAATTTTCACAAGTTAGGCTCAAAGTGATATTTAACTTCACATTTTCTTCACATTGTTTTTCTATGGTTAATTTATTTAAGAAAATATACTTAACATAAATAATAATCTAGCACATAAATAGCCACAAAAATCGCTAAAATTCGTTATTTACACGTAATTTAGAGGATTTAGGCACTTCTGAGAGCAACAATGGGATCGAGTTGAGCAGCTCTACGTGCCGGGATAACACCGAAAAACAAACCAATACCGCTAGAAATACTGACAGCAATAATAGTAGCCAGAGGAGAAACTCCTGCTGGTAGAGGAGAAAAAGCACCCACCAGCAAAATACCGCTGACGCCAATTAGGGTTCCGAAAATACCGCCAGCAGCAGAGAGAATCACCGCTTCGATGAGAAACTGCACTAAAATATCGTGTTCCTTTGCACCTACAGCCTTGCGCAAACCAATTTCTTGGGTGCGCTCACTGACGGAAACGAGCATAATATTCATCACACCAATACCGCCGACAAACAGGGAAATACCTGCAATTGCAGCCAGCATGATGGTTAATCCCGTGGTTACCGTACCCACAATCTCTAAAATATCTTTTTGGGATTGCACGCCAAAATCATCCTTACCTTTAATTTTGTGGCGTAGGCGCAGGAGATTTTCGATTTGAAACTTAGCAGCGCGAATCGCTTGCTCATCTTGAGCGGAAACAGAAATAAAAGTTAGAGCAATACCGTAGGGTGAGCGATTGCCTACAATTTGATTGGACATGGTAGTCAGAGGTATATAAACCGCCTCATCTTGGTTATTACCAAGGAAGGAACCCTTTGCAACCATAATGCCAATGATTTCAAAGCTAGCATTTTTGATGCGTAGCTGTTTGCCAATGGGGTTGGTGCGAGGAAAGAGAATTTCTGCAATTTCCGAGCCTATTACCACAACTCGATTATTGCGTTTCAGGTCGATATCGCTCAAAAATCGCCCTTGAGCAATATCAAAACTTCTCACACTCAAAAATGCTGGAGTTGTACCAATGACCAAGCTATCCTTATTTTCACCGCGATAGGAGACAATTTCCTGGGAATTAATCTGAGGTGCAACAGCTTCCACAGAAGGAACTTGAGAAGCGATTGCTTGTGCATCTGCTAGGACTAAAGTTTGGGGTACATTAAAGCTGGTTTGACGTGTTTCTCGCGATCCTGGTACAACGAAGAGGGTATTAGGACCAAGAGATTCAAACTGCTCTTTTGCTAATTGTTGCGCACCTTCACCGATACCTACCATCGCGATGACCGAAGCATTACCGATGATAATGCCTAGCATAGTTAAACCACTACGTAATTTATTGGCTACTAAGGTAGCACTTGCCATTTTCAGACTATCGAAAATGTCCATTGGCTTAGGTTAAGTAATAAGTATTAAGTATTAAGTGTTAAGTAATAAGTGTTAAGTATTAAGTGTTAAGTAATAGTGCCGACAACCCGCGTTGCCATAGGATTTAGTTGAGCATTCCCTGGGCAAAAAGGTTCGCTGGGTCTGGGCTCAAGGGAACGCAAATCAAGGCAGCAATAAGTTTTATTGGCACTTATTTCCTGAAACTAACCGATTTTTACTCTATTAACCAACAACCAACAACAAAATTGCTATTCAGCTAATCCCAGTTCCTTTTGTGTTTTATCTGGTAAGTCGGTAAACACCTTGTCTCCAGATTCCAAACCACTTAAGATTTGAGTTTTGTCCTCAATTGTTGCTCCCAAAGTCACAGATTTAAATTGAGGCTGATTATTTTCATCAGTAACAATCACACCCGTTTCCCCTTCTTTAGTGACAATTGAAACTGTGGGAACTACCAAAGCATTACTAATTGGTCTACCCAAGAAAACCACATCCACATTCATACCAGACTTGAGGACATCTTGACCTGTTTGCAGAACAATCTTGACCTCAAAATAGGTGACATCATTCTCCTCTACTGCTTCCGGTGGAATCAGCTTGACTCGACCTGTAAAAATTCGGTTAGGATAGGCATCAGCAACAATTTCTACCGCTTGTCCCGCTTGCAGTTGTCCCACATCAACTTCCGGAACCTTCGAGAGAATTTCTAAGCCTTCAGCCAAAGTCAAAATTGAACTACTATTGGAGCCTAAAGTGGGAGCAACGATATCTCCTTCCTCTGCATCCTTGCGGATAACTGTACCTGAAAAAGGAGCCTTGATAAAAGTATCATCCATGCGTTCCTTAACTTCCAGCAACCGTGCTTCAGCAGCAGCAGCGCCAGCCTTGAGACTTTCAATCTCATCGTCGGCAGTTTGTTTCCTTTGTTGCAGAGCAATTTTAGCTTCATCTCTAGCAGCTTGCCAACGGGCGATTTCGGGATTGTTAGTACTTTGAGTTTCCTCAAGACGCTGCTGGGCTTCATCTAAGCCCGCCCTAGCATTAATAAATTCTGTTAATATTTCCTGAAAGCGATCTTGGGAAATAGCACCCTCTCGTAGCAAATTTTCATTACGACTCACCCGACTTTGTGCCAATTGTAAACGCGCTGTGGCTGCTCTTACTTGCTCCTGTGCTTGTTGAATTTTGCGAGGAAGACTTTGCTGTGCTTCTCCTAGACGAGCCTCTGCTTGGATTAAACGAGCTTGAGCCTGGGAAATATCGCCATTTATATTAACACTACTTTCCTTGAGAGTTGCCACTGCTTGCTGCAAGTTAGCTTGAGCTTGCAAACCTTGCGCCCTAATCTGGTCATTCTCCATTATTGCCAACAGTTGACCCTTCTCCACCCTCTGTCCTTGCTGGACTCGTAACTCCGACAAACGACCAGTGTTTTCAGGGCTAACTTTGACACTTCTAGCTGGCTGTATGGTACCACTAGCTCGAATCCGCATCCGCAGGGTTTGTTCGGTGACAGGTACAGTTAATTCATTAATTTCTGTCTTGGAACCAGTTGTACCGATGATAAGATAGGTAGTCCCCACCACTAGGATAATGCCACTTGCAATTAGTCCGGCAAAGAGGGGAAGAGGGCGGCTAGCTTTAGCAAATAAAGGAAGTTCCATAGAAAGGGATGAGGTATATTTAGTAGCTGCTCTGTTATTGAGATGGCTAATGATTAGGAGCAAATTGGCAACAGCCTTCTCTTACTCTCACTCTAACACCGTCAGAATGAGAAATTAAGTTTTCTGTAGCTACAGAAGAGCTTTTGTGCCATTTTGTTTCTGGGATGGAAAAAGAAGTTGAATTATAGTCTCTTGCGATCTAGAAATTATTGCTGCTTGGTGACTGACGCTGGATTTGCTGGTATGGTAATTTAGCGTTAAAAAATTTTTCAAGATACAAGTTTTATGAATGCAGTTGATGACAAGGTTGTTGTCAAAGAATATTTCAATGCTACGGGATTTGACCGTTGGCGCAGGATTTATGGGGATGGTGAGGTAAATAAGGTTCAGCGCGATATTCGCAGTGGACACCAACAAACAATTGACACTGTTTTGAGTTGGTTGTACGCAGATGCTAATTTAGCTGGTTTATCGATTTGTGATGCTGGTTGTGGCGTGGGTAGTCTCAGTATCCCCCTAGCTCAAGCAGGTGCTCAAGTTACTGCTAGCGATATTTCTGAGAAAATGGTAGGGGAAGCCCAAGATAGAAGCATCGCAATTTTGGGTAGTAGTGCTTCTAATCTCTCCTTCGCAGTGCAGGATTTAGAAACCTTGAGTGGTAAGTATCACACTGTTATCTGTCTTGATGTCTTGATTCATTATCCCCAAGATAAAGCGGCGGAGATGATTGCTCATTTGGCAAGTTTGGCACAATCTCGTCTGATTCTCAGTTTTGCGCCGAAAACTCTGGCTTTAACTGTACTCAAGAAGATTGGCGATTTCTTTCCTGGACCCAGTAAAGCTACTCGCGCCTATCAACATCGCGAGGCGGATGTGGTGGAAATGTTAGCTAGCAATGGTTTGCAGGTGACTGGTAATGGGATGACTAGTACTAGTTTTTATTTTTCCCGCATTCTGGAAGCAAGGCGTGTCAATAACCCGAACTTTTAGCTGAAGTGAAAGAAGCCCCGCACTCTACCAAAGGTTTGCGTCACCGATGATAGCGGGAGCAACAGAGGCTAAAAAGTTGCTCAATTAACTGGATTTTGTAAATGAGCAATCGATGATCTGATGAACTCAGACTTTATCATTGCTCTACGCTTTGCTTGCTGTTCTAATTGTTTTATTTCATATTAACTCGCTCTTGGATGTATCCTTACAATCAGCGCTATTGAAATCCACAGCTTGATAAATTGAATTTGAGAGGGTTCAAGAGCGCAAATAAACAAGCTTTCTCAAACCCCCAAACAGGATTAAGCAATTAACTGCTGCTCAATTCTCAGTATGAGAGTGGTTTTTCCTACACCAGTAGCACCATAAACAAATATTAATGATGCCCCATCTGGCTTAAAAATAGAACGCATTACTAAATCGAAAACTTCTTTGAGTTTTGGATGATTGACTTTGTAATTTTAAAAATAAGCAATTTTGTCTGATATTGATTGATTAAGTAAATAAGATGGGAATTGTGTTAGTTGATTCATAAGCTTTTAAAATTCATCGTAAATTTCAAGTTCATCTAAATTAAGGTCATCTTGAGGTTCATTTACACTCCATTCTGGTTCTTGAATCGCTTGATATTCAACTGGTTGCTGTTGAGTATTTTGACGCTGACTCAAAGGAGTAACTGTGCCTTCAATAATCTTCATTACCTGTTGTGCTTCTAGGTTATTACTTCGTTGTTTAAATAAAGCTTCTTGAGCTTCAGCCGAAGCGATAAAATTCGCTAACTTTTTAGCTGAAATTTTGTAGTTCTTAGCGTGATTTTGATGGCGTTTTCTAAGTTTACTGCTAGCGAGCTTTAGCTCTTTCTCCGTATGATATCAAGTCCGGGTAATCGCTTACGATATAGCTTTAATCAACACTTTTGATAAAAATAGAAATTGAGGCTTAGTCCATTACTCATCCTATCGCAACTAGTCAGACAGACATCATATGAAATCAAACTATCATCCAGTCCCATAAAGATAGCTAATACCAAATCCGATTTAAATAACTTATTATTGCAATGCTTTGAAATCCCTCTTATTACGGTGATTATGGAAAATTAAAAAATAATCTATAGAGACCAGATTTGTTGTAACAGCATGTCATTGCTTATGCTCAATCTTTACTCAATTTTCATAATGATCATTATTTTTTCATCAAAGTTTTAAAAAAAAACTTTGATTTTCTAATTAAGATCACAGATGCAGCAGCATCATCAGGGTTTTATATTTTTGCTTCAGGATATCTAGCTAATTTGCAACAAGAGAGAGGAACAAATGAAGATAGCAGATACAACCATGAGAACTGATCTACATCAGTCCCTGAGACATAGCCATATAGAACCACATCTCCTCAGTACTTTTCAAAGGATTTTACTCACTACAGATGGAACCTTAACCCATATTCTAGAAGCATATTTATTTGAGCAAATTCAGGTAGTCAAATTATCGGAACAACTAATTACCACAGTTCAAGATATCCCAGCAATAGAATTAAAACAAGGTACAGAAGTAATCGAGAGAAAAATTTTACTACAAGGCAAGATTAGCAAGAGAAATTTTATTTATGCTGAATCGATACTTATTCCAGAAAGACTAAATGATGAATTCAGGAATGAGCTATTAAAAACCAAAACACCTATTGGAAAAATTTGGTTTGAACAAAGAGTAGAAACTTTTAAAGAAATTTTTGATTCTGGTAAGAAACCAGCAAATAATTTAGCTACTTATTTTAATATTCCACCAGTCGAAAATTTATTATTCCGCTCCTATAGCGTAACTTCTAATCGTCAAACTGTAATGATGATTACAGAGAAATTCCCTGAAAGTTATTTCCATAAAGATTTTTAATTCTGAACAGCTTGACAATTATTGGTTCGCAAGCAATTTATTATTTTTACGGGGGAAGCAGATGCTGGAAAAAATGCTACTTCAATCTGCAAAAAAATACTCTGATAAGACTGCTATTGTCTATGAAGAAAGAAGAATTAGCTATCAAGATCTTTACGATCAAGTTAACAGCTTAAGTCAAGGATTAAACTCTCTGGGGGTTTCTCAAGGTGATTGTGTCACTATCCTTTTACCTAATTGTCCTGAATTTGTGATTAGTTTTTATGCGATTACCAAATTAAATGCTATTGTTTTACCCTTAAATCATCTTTTTAAACAAGAAGAAATTAAGTATTACATCAATGATAGCCAGACACAGGTAATTATTACCGATCAGAAAAGGGCTGAAATCTGTCGCCAAATCCTCTCTAAATTAGAGAGAAAAATAGAATTAGTTACCATTGATGAATCTGTAGCTTCAGCCACCTATTTCTATGATTTCATTGAGGCTAACGAGAGGAAAATCCAGGACATTAAATCTTCTTTTGAGGGTGAAGCAATTTATCAGTATTCATCTGGTTCTACTGGAAGACCAAAAAGAGTTTGTCGCACCCAGGAAAATTTATATCACGAGGCACAAAACTTCACTGCTACAGCTAATGTTAATTCCTCTGACAATATTCTCTGTTTAGTACCCTTGTATCATGCTCATGGATTAGGTAATTGCCTTTTAGCAGCCATTAGTAATGGAGCAACTTTAGTAATCTTAGAGCAATCCTTACAAAATGGCATCCCCGTTGAAGTGCCATTTGTGTTTAAACTTTTGAGAGTATTGGAGCTAATTACCACAGAAAAAATTACCATTCTGCCTGCTGTACCCTACATTTTTAAGACCTTGGCAGATGCTCCCGCTCAAGTAGAAGCAGATGTATCAAGCTTGAGATTAGTTTTCTCCGCAGGTAATTTCTTATCCAAGGAAACTTTTGAGCGATTCTTGCAAAGATTTAATCTTCCCATCAGGCAACTTTATGGCTGTACAGAAGCAGGCTCAATTGCTATCAATTTAGATGCAGAACCAACAAAAACTTACAATTCAGTAGGTATGCCGATGGCAAATGTAGAGATTAAAATTCTTGATGCTCAAGATAATGAATTACCTATTAATGTCACAGGTGAAGTGGTAATTAAAAGTAAGACTCTTACTAGGGGCTACCATAATCTGCCAGAACTAAATCAGCAAGCATTTAAAGATAACATGTTTTTTACTGGCGATTTAGGTAAAAAAGACTCCTGTGGTCGTCTCTATATTACTGGGAGAAAGAAAATTTTAATTGATACTGGTGGTCGTAAAGTAGATCCCATAGAAATAGAAGATGTTCTCATTGCTAATCCTAAAATCAAAGAAGCAGTTGTTGTCGGTGTCAAAGGTTCTTTTGCTGGAGAAATAATTAAAGCAGTTCTGGTTACCGAACAACAAAGCAATTGTGCAGAAAATGAAATTTCAGCCTACTGCAAAGAACGATTAGCAGAATTTAAAATTCCGAAAATTATTGAATTTCGTAATGAAATACCTAAAAGCCCTTTGGGTAAAATTCTAAGAAAAGAGTTAGTTTAAAAACAAAAAAAGTTATTTGTATGACCAAATAAAAAGTCAAATAACAAGGTCAAATTGTTGTTTTATAACTCTTGCCTAGTGTTAGCAAAGAAGACATTGACGACGACACAGATAATTTTCGTCTCGGTCTAGATTCTATTAATGCTATGACCCTAGTTTTTAACTTTCAAGAGTCATTGGAAATGCAATTTGATGTTGGTTAAATCAGCCTAGAAAACTTCCAAAACCTAGCTAGTATTGTGAACTTAATTTGCAAAAAAAATAGCTAATTCTTGATTTATCTTTGCCTTGTGCTCTTGTGAATTGTGAGTTAAACATGAACCCTCCAGTAGTTAAAAATTCCAGCCAAACTTCGGTCAAAGCAGAGCAAAACCAAGCCCCAACACTACAACTTTGGGACTCCATTCGCACTGTAATTGGTTTCCAAAACCAAGCTCCCCCATTAACCCCCATCTCAGGTAACAATCAACTACCCCTTTCTTTTCCCCAAGAAAGACTTTGGTTACTCGAACAGTTAAATCCTGGAAATTCTGCATACAATATTCCCTTTGCTTTCCGCATCACTGGCGCTCTCAATCTCAGCGCTTTAAAACAGGCTATTCAGAAAATTTTGATGCGTCATGAAGCTCTACGCACCAACTTTGTAAATCAGCAAGGACAACCTAGGCAAATCATTGCAAATTCAATTTTTAAACTATCAGTAATAGACCTAAAAAACTTGTCTCCAGATGAACAAGCTAGCCAAACAAAAGAGTTAATTAACACCACAGCACAGCGACCCTTTGACCTAAATAAAGAATCCCTATTTCGCAGCCAATTGCTCCAACTTGGCGAGCAAGAATACATACTGCTGTTGTGCATCCATCACATTGTTTTTGATGGTTGGTCACAGGGAATTCTTTTTCAGGAACTAAGTGAACTCTACACTGCCTTTTGTAAGGGTGAACCAAACCCTTTACAGCCCTTAGCTATTCAATACCCTGACTTTGCTCACTGGCAACGTCAATGGTTGCAAGGTGATTTTTTACAGGTTTTACTCAATTACTGGCAACAAAATTTAGGAGATAATCTTAGGGAGTTACAGTTACCAATAGACTATCCTCAACCCACAAATCCCACTCGCCGTAGTAGCTACCAAAAAATAAGTTTTAATGAGGAATTAACCGCATCTTTGAAGAACCTCAGTTGCCAGGAAGGTGCAACTCTTTTTACTACCTTATTAGCTGCTTTTCAAGTACTACTATGGCGCTACACCCAACAAGAAAATCTCTTTGTTTGTAGTCCCATTGCTAACCGTAACCGCAAAGAAATTAAGAGCTTAATTGGTTACTTGGTAAATTTATTGATTCTGCGAGGCAATCTTGCTGCTAATCTCAATTTCCGAGATTTCCTCAAACAGCTTCGTCAGCAGGTATCAGGAGCTTATGCTCACCAAGACTTACCCATAAACTGCCTTGATTTCTTACTAATTCCCATTTCTCAAGTTATGTTTACCCTACAAAACACTCCCAGCAAATCCTTAGACTTGCCAAACTTGGGGGTTGAAGTTCTAGAAACAGACAGCGGTACAGCTGATTTTGATTTGTTTCTCTCTCTAGAGGAAGATGGGGGAAAACTAATGGGGACTTTGAAATACAATACTGATTTGTTTGCATCCACCAGCATCATCCAAATACTAAAAAATTTCCACACAATTCTAGAACAAATTGTTGCTAATCCAGAACAAAATCTTGCTGACCTATTACCTTTTAGTGAAGCACAACAGCAAGAATTAGCCCAAAAAAGAGCCAACCGTCAGTTAGCTGAAGTATCGGCTCAATGCATAACTTATGTTGCACCTCGCAATAACCTAGAACTACGGCTCAAAAATATCTGGGAAAAAATCCTCGCTATTCAGCCGATTGGCGTCAAAGATGATTTTTTGGCATTGGGAGGAAAATCTCTGATGGCAATACGCCTGCTGGCAGAAATTCAGACAGAATTTGACCAAAAACTCTCTTTTATTAACCTCTTACAAGCACCAACAATTGAGCAAATGGCTCGCCTGCTTGCTCAAACAGGATACTCCATACCTTGGTCACCTTTAGTACCTATTCAAGAAAGCGGCTCCAAACTGCCTTTATTTTTAGTCGCTCCTGGAGCGACTACTGCTCTACACTTCCTCGATTTAGCTCGCCATTTGGGTCCACAACAGCCAGTTTATGCCTTCCACTCCAAAGGTTTAGAAACAGATGAAGTTCCTCACACCACCATTGAGGAGATTGCCGCTTACTATATTGAAGCAATGCAAAGTCTCGATTTTGATGGACCCTATCTGATTGGTGGTAGGTGTGGTATTGGTACAGTAGTTGCTTATGAAATGGCTCAACAACTTCTTAGTGCAGGGAAACAAGTTAATTTACTTGTCATGCTCGATCCTACCTACGAAGCTTTTCGTAATGCTTTTAAGCAACCACACCTGCATTTTATGGAAGAACTACCAGAGAAGAATTTTGCTTACTATATAAAACAGGTGAAATTGCACTGGGAACACCAAGAATTACATAAAATTTTGTGGCGCAAAACAGGTATTCCCAGTCTGCAGAAAAAGCTCCATAAGCTATTTAATCGACCCAATTCCTCTTCCTCTGAGATGCTACCCCATAAGTGCCGTATTCAAACAGTTTTCCGACAACACGATCAAGCTGCTAACCAATATTTGCCTAGCAAATTTCCAGGCAAAATCATCCTTTTTCTAAGTGATTATCGAGTTTCTTTTGGGCTATGGCGATACCAAAATTGGCATGAACTAGCAACTAAAGGATTAGAACGCCATATTTTTCCTGGTCATCACTCCTATCTTCTTCGGGAACCTCAAGTCCAACCTCTAGCTGAGAAACTGAAAACTTATATAGACAAAGCACAAGAACATCCTTGGTGGTCTTCCTAAAATTTAGAAATTAAGGATAAATTGCTCATCCAAGGAGTAGGAAATACAGAAAAATAACCAACATTTCCTCAACTCCGAAACATGATTAAGCAATTAACTGCTAACCTCTTCTTGCTGCAATTTCTGTCCAATTTTTGGCTCTTTCCCCGCAAGTAAGCGCTCAATATTGCTGCGGTGTCTCCAAATAACAAAACCTCCAGCGATCAAGGAAAAAATTACATAGGGCACAGGTTGCTGCCAAACTAACATTAGTGCTGTGACTGCGATCGCACCAGAGATGGAACTCAGAGAAACAATTCGTGAGACTCCAAATACAACTAAAAATACACCCACGGTTGTCAAGCCCACTAGGTAATTCATCGCCAAAAGCACGCCTAAACCCGTAGCTACCGATTTCCCACCAGTGAAATTGAGCCAAATTGAGCGGCTATGACCAATTACAGCCCCAAAAGCAGCTAGAGCAACTAACGAAGCCAACCAGCTTGGGGGAACTGTACCATCTGGCAAAAATCCTTCGCTGAGCCGTACTAGAATAACAGCAATCACGCCCTTTAGTAAGTCAATTAGCAACACCGCCAGTGCTGCTCCTTTGCCCACATTTCTGAGTACATTGGTTGCACCAGTGGAACCAGAACCATATTCGCGAATATCAATTCCTGCCGAGATTTTAGCGATTAAATAACCAGTGGGAATTGAACCTAAAAGATAAGCAATTAAGACTAAAATACCACTAACAATTAACGCCCCAAACATAACAATTACAACCCACTTTTAATTGGCTATACCTATAGGGGCAATTGTACACTGCGGCTCATCAAAAATTTTGGCTATGCAACTGTGGGGCAGAGGATGACTTGAGTGCAACTGAGGTTAAAAAGGCTGAAATGCAAGTGTTTTAAATTAGCCTCCAGAGCGTCCTTTTGCTCCCTGATAGCGTAAATACTCAGCAATGCAAGCTACAGCGCCAGAGGCGAGAATTAACAGCACACTCAGGGCATTAATATCGGGTTTCACTCCCGTACGAATTCGGCTAAAAACTTCCATTGGCAGAGTAGTTGCACCAGTGCCAGCTGTAAAGCTAGAGATTAAAAAATCATCCATACTGAGGACAAAAGAGAGCAAACAGCCAGCGAGAATTGCTGGGGCTAATTCTGGTAGCAATACTTTAATCAAAGCTTGGGTGGGAGTTGCACCCAAATCGAGAGCAGCTTCTTCCAGATTAGGATCAAGGCTAGTTAGTCTCGATGAAACCACAATTGCCACATAGGCAAGGCAGAAGACCACATGAGCAGCTACAATTGTCCACAGACTTAAGGTAGTGCCAACTACAGCCAGAAAAACTAAGGTGGCAACGGCAATGGCGATATCTGGGACAATTAGAGGCAAATAGGAAATACCTCGGTACAAAGTTTTACCAGGAAAGCGATAGCGGGCTAAACCTACAGCCATCAATGTCCCCAGCACCGCAGCAATAATCACAGCGACTAAAGCGACAATCAAACTATTCTCCAAGGCTCGTAAAATTCGACTATCTTGGAAAAGTTTGACATACCATTGCAGAGAAAAACCCTGCCAACTAGCGCTATAAGCAGATTGATTAAAGCTATAAAAAGTAAGTACCAGAATTGGCAGGTACATATAAAAAAACATCAGCAGGGAAAATAGAGCCTGCCAAGATAAACGCAGGGATGATTTTGAAGGGATTATCTCCGTGGGCATTTCCTGTTCCTCAGGCTGACTTAAAATCTCAGTCATCACTGTAACCAGCTTATCAGCGCTTAATTGGTGTGGTCTGCAGAATTAATCGAGTTATTGATCGAGTTATTACGTCCACCGGACAAACGCTCGAAACTGGGGGGTATTTTGTGGTTTAACTGCTTCAAAGCCCATTTTGCAGTTTCCTGTACCTCTGAATCTGTATCCTCTGCCGCATGGGAGAGTAATTTGCTAATCTGGGAAACTAATTCATAGATACGAGTTAAATCTCGAATCGCATTGATACGCACCTCTGGATTATCATCCTGGAGTGACATAGCTAAGGCTTGATTCATCGGCTTGAGAGTGCGAGTGCCGATTTGAGAGAGGGCTTCGAGAATTAAACCTCGCTCTTTAGAATCCGCCTCTACCATTAGTTCAACTAGTGGCTGTACTGCTCTAGAATCAGATCTGCGAGCTAACTCCCAAATAGCTTTACGCCGTTTGTTGGGATCCGGTTGAGTGAGATCACTAATTAACTCATTAACTGCATCTACCTTTGAAAGTCGAGTTGTTTGTCCTACTGTCAGAGATTCTTCTTTCCCTTGGTTAGAAGAATTGCTCAAAGGATTAGGATTTAAACTGGGACGCACAGGAGTATTATTGACCTGGGAAGGATTGGTGGCTGCTGAAAGCTCTGTTTCAATAAAATCCGCTTCTGCGGCTCTAGCACGCTCAGGAATAGATTCCCAGGCTAACTTTTGTGATGCTTTTCGAGACTTATTGCGCAAGATCCAAAGTCCTCCCCCTATACTTGCGATAGCAGCTAATAGAACCAGTAGAAGCCATAAGAAATTTCCAGAGGCATTGCTTTGTCTATCAATATAACTTTCAACATTGCGAATGGCATTCTTTGCGTAGAAATCATTAGGACGTTCTGCTAAAGCTTGTTTAAAATATTCTAGAGCTTGGGCATAATCTCTGTTTTGATTAGCTCTGTAGCCTGAACTCATGTAGCGATCATAATCATCACTGAGTTGTCTGGTTGGCTGATTCGACAACAACTTCCAAGTATTTTCTCCCACCACTCCATCTGGAGTCACACCCTTGCTTCTTTGCAATGCTTGGACTGCTAGCTCTGTTTTCTCACCATAAAAGCCATCTACTTCCCCTTGAAAGTAGCCTAGCTGCTTCAGCTTAGTCTGTAGTTGCTCTACTGCTTGACCCTGAGTGCCTAGCTTTAAAGGAGTTTCTGCAGAGGGTGCTTGGGCTAGTTTAATTGTTTTGGGAATAGTAATAGTATTAGTCTTACTGCCCCAACTCTCTTGAATTATCCCTTGCTCAGCCCAAGTCGTTGCACTAATTGGGCTAGGTAGACAACCGAGACAGGTGAGAGTAACACTGGCAAGTACAAGGGAGCAATCGCGCATGGTTTTAGTTCGTTTTTAGCTTGGAGATGTCACCAGAATTAAATCCATCTCCTCAAAATATACCGCCTTCAAACCATCTCCGAATTACTTTTGGGCTAATTGCCTCCAATTCTACTTCTTACTCAAAACCTCTGATTTTGCATCAGCAATTTTGAGCAGCATTTGAGAGTTAGGGTTAGCTTGAGAATCTAGTTGAGTAATTTCAGGAGTGAGATTTTTGGTTCCACCACTTCTGTTTTGCCAATAGCTGGCAATTTGCTCACGTTGATTAATCAAATAAATACTGACTAAAGTAAGACAAACACCAACAGATTGCAAGGGAGTGAGAACTTCTGAGAGAAACAGATTACCAAATAATAAAGCAAAAACTGGTGTCAGAAAAGTTAAAGAACTTAAACTAGTCAGATTGCCGCTACTAGCAAGATAGAAAAATAAGCCATAGGCAATGGCACTGCCAAAACAGGTAGCATAGCCCAAAGCCAGCCAGCTTTGCCAACTAAGCTCTGCCCACTGTCCCGATTCTGAGACTCCAGAAAGCACGAACAGAGGTATTCCTCCCAAAATCATATGCCATCCAGTAGCACTAATGGGGTCTGCATGGCGGCAAACAAAGCGAATTGTGACTGTACCCACTGCCATGGAGAGGGAGGCGAGTAACATTAACCACTCACCATTGTTAAATAAAGCCCCCCAAGTTAACTCAATCTGGCTCACATCTGCTCGCAGCAAACCGAGTACCCACTGATCTGGCAAACCAATGAAACTAATGCCAATAACACCTAGAGCCAAACCCAGGGAGCCCCACAGACCAATTATCTCGCCAAATAGCCAACTTGACATCAAGGCAACAGCTAGGGGTTGGGTGTCGATCATTACGGAACCTAAACCTGCTCCTGTTCTCACCAATCCTTGGGCTAGCAACCCTTGGAATAAAAAGCCGTCAACGAGCCCAAAAAAGCTAATCCACAGCCATGCTTTCCAACCTTGGGGTTGGGGACGCTTAAGTACTGCTGCGGCTGCGAGAACTAATAATCCGGCGGGTAGCAAGCGAACCCCAGCCAGAAAAAAAGGTGTAGTTTGGGGAATTACACTTTTCATTGCTACCATCGCACTGCCCCAGAGGAAAAAAGGAGCGATGAGTATCAAGGAAGCAAAAACAGATTTGGGTTTGTTTAGTTCTAATTGCATTTAGCTTTGGGGTTGAGCAGGAGCAAATCTTACTCGTGATGCACCTAAATTGTAATCAATTGTAGACTTTTGTTAAACATTTTTGAGATTAACTCAATCAGTGACTGATTTTTAACATCCCCAGATGATTCCATAGGGGATGCGAACTAGTGCAAACTAATTAAACTAAAGAAAAAGATAAGTTCTGCGCTCTCATAGCTAGGACTTGATGGCTGTCAAATTCTTAACCACTCTATGATCTGGCCTTTTAAACCTAAAACAACCAAAAAAATTGCTCGCATTGAAATTACAGGAGCAATTGCTTCAGAAACTCGTAAACGAGTACTCAAAGCCCTCAAAAATGTAGAAGAAAAAAAATTCCCTGCCCTCTTGCTCAGAATTGATTCACCTGGAGGCACTGTGGGCGATTCTCAAGAGATTTATCATGCTCTCAAACGCTTGCAGAAAAAAGTAAAAATAGTGGCCAGTTTTGGCAATATTTCCGCTTCTGGTGGTGTGTATATCGGTATGGGAGCCCAGCATATTGTAGCCAATGCGGGCACCATTACTGGTAGTATTGGTGTGATTATCCGAGGCAATAACCTAGAGCGCTTACTTGAAAAAGTTGGTGTGTCTTTTAAGGTCATTAAATCAGGTCCCTATAAAGATATTTTAGCTTTTGACCGTGAGTCAACTCAGGAGGAAATGCACATTTTACAAGAACTGATTGATACTAGCTATCAGCAATTTGTGCAAACTGTTGCTGAAGGTCGTAGCTTGGATGTAGAAGCAGTGAAAAGCTTTGCTGATGGGCGTATCTTTACTGGACAACAAGCAGTAGAATTAGGCGTTGTAGATCGCTTGGGAACAGAAGAAGAAGCCCGTGTTTGGGCAGCACAGTTAGCAGGACTTGACCCAGAGAAAGCGGAATGCCAAACTATCGAAGAAAAAAAATCTTGGTTTAATCGCTTGGTATCTGGCAAGAGTGAAAGTAAATCAGGTATTGTAGCAACTATTAATTGGCTAGAATTTGAGCTGGCTACTAGTGGTCAGCCTTTATGGTTATATCGACCTTAGAGATGGGTTTATTCGGAGGATTATTGCTGTGGAGTGGAAAGTGCGAGGAATTCGCGGTGCAACGACTGTTTCAGAAAATACCGTTGAGGCAATTCGTGAGGCTGTTCAAGAGTTATTGGCAGAAATTGAATCACACAATAAACTGGAGACAGAAGAGATTATTAGCGCAATTTTCACCACTACTCCTGATTTAGATGCTGTATTTCCTGCCAAAATTGCCAGGGAACGCCCTAACTGGGATAATGTATCTTTGCTGGATGTACAACAGATGCATGTTGAGGGTAGCCTAGAGCGATGCATACGAGTTCTTATTCATCTCAACAGCCTCCAACCACAAAAAGCGATGGTGCATACTTATCTGCGACAAGCTCAAAATTTGCGACCAGATTGGAATTTGGCTCAAGTTACTAAGGGCTAAGAAATTAGGCTGGAGTTTGTTTTATGGCTGGCGAAAGGAATCTGTTTGGTTTCTTTGAACCGCAATTTCTTTCGTCTGTGCCAAAAATGCTTCCATTAGAGGTTTTCCCAATTGCTTGACACTCCCATCGCGAGACGCGAGGGATTCTTGGTTCAGCGAGTCCACTTAAATTAAGCTCCTTGCGGTACTTGACTCAGAGGTGGTTCTCTCCCCAAGCGTAACTTTCCGTATGCCCTACGGTAGTTGGATTACTCCAAAATTTGTTTGTTCTTAAATGCTGTTTGTCTAGCTCCCATGAAGATTTTACCTATTCCGAGGGTAGGACTAGAACTATGGAATAGAACCCTATATCTTCAGTTGTCAAGGTTCAGCGAAGTAACGTTTTAAGTTACTAGGTTTTTAGACAGGTTAACTACCTTTCCTGTTCAACTTATTGAAGCACTTAAATGACTACAATGACAAGAGAAAATTATTAGAGTTAGATGATCTGGTCAAGAGTAGGAAAGACATAAGTGTGATGCCAGATCTATTGAGTACACGCTTACAGAAGTTATTGATGATGACATTAAGCGGCTACCCAAAATTCATCCCGTCGCCAGAGGCGAGGGTCTTCTTTTGGAAGAATGATAATTAATTATTGGCATTTTTACCTTTGCCGTTGTTGTCAGATCAACAAATCCG
>CAZWGS010000006.1:90847-106483 GCA_964633315.1 uncultured bacterium
ATAATTAATTATTGGCATTTTTACCTTTGCCGTTGTTGTCAGATCAACAAATCCGATGCTAGAGATATTACTGATCTGATAAATCACATTGCCAAAAAACATTGTTTTACCTCTTATTTTTAGAAGAGGCGTTTTTAAGCATTCTTCATTATCACTATCTGGCAATACTTGACTTAAATTCATTTTCATATCTTTGTTCCTTCACAACCAATAATTAGTCAGACCTATAGGATTGTCTATCTGGGTCAACGATCAAGTACTGCTTAAAGCCCCAGTGTATTAAGCTATGAATACTCACTACACCTAATGAACCTGACAACCATTGTGTAGAGTAAGTACGCCCCAAAGATAGAGCATGGTTGTTTATACACAGGATATTTCAGTTTTTCCGTATAAGTATAATAATTATCCTGACCTCTCTCAGTAAAACCCCTGAAAGCTTCTCTAGATACGTAAGTTTTGCCAATCAGAATACTAAACCCAACAACCCCACTGAAGAACCGGGGTATACTAGACGTTATTAAATCTAAGTAAAAATCTCAAGCTCTGTGGAACTGTCTTGTAAAATTGAGTACGCCCTCCTTGCCCTAATCGAACTGACTGGTCGTTACGAACAACAAGAACCTCTACAAATCAAGTACATTGCCTCATTGCAGAAAATTCCAGACCGCTACCTGGAGCAATTACTTGCTACCCTCAGACGTGGAGGATTATTAGTCAGTCACAGAGGAGCCAAGGGAGGCTATATGCTGGCAAAGGAACCTTGGAAGATCAAACTCATGGATGTGATTGATTGTCTGCAAGGGACAGAAACTCAATCGGTGAAAAAAGACATGGTCGTACCAACGGCTGAAAGCAGCGTCATTCAAGAAGTATGGCAGGAACTAGAGTACAGTATCAAGGAAGTTTTGGAGCGTTACACACTGCAAGATTTGAGAGACAGACGTGACTCAAAAAAACAACTCAATTTTATGTATTACATCTAGGAGGGCAAAACCGTGAAAATTGCGAAAAATGTTACCGAATTAGTGGGTCGTACTCCTTTGGTACAATTAAACCGGATTCCTCAAAGTGAAGGCTGTGTCGCGCAGATTGTGGTTAAACTTGAAGGCATGAATCCCGCTGCTTCGGTAAAAGATCGCATTGGTGTCAATATGATTGAAGCGGCTGAGAAGGAAGGTTTAATTGCTCCTGGTGAAACAATTTTAGTAGAACCAACCTCCGGTAACACAGGAATCGCCCTGGCTATGGCTGCTGCTGCTAAAGGCTATAAATTGATTCTCACGATGCCAGAAACGATGAGCAGCGAACGGCGAGCCATGTTACGCTCCTATGGTGCTCAGTTAGAATTAACTCCTGGTAGTGAAGGCATGGGTGGTTGCATTAGGCGCGCTCAAGATATCTTGGAGACAACTCCCCACGCTTATATGCTTCAGCAGTTTAATAATCCTGCAAACCCAGCGATTCATCGCTCCACTACTGCTGAGGAAATTTGGGAGGATACAGATGGCAAAGTGGACTTCCTGGTGGCTGGAGTGGGCACCGGAGGTACAATTACTGGGGTTGCTCAAACCCTCAAATCTAAAAAACCGGAATTTAAAGCTATTGCTGTGGAACCCGACAGTAGTCCTGTATTATCAGGAGGTAGTCCTGGTCCTCATAAAATTCAGGGTATTGGCGCTGGTTTTATTCCCCAAGTTCTGCAGGTAGAATTGATTGATGAGGTAATTACGGTTACGGATGAGGAAGCAATTACCTATGGTCGTCGTTTAGCCCGTGAAGAAGGTATTCTATCAGGAATTTCCACTGGTGCTGCTCTTGGTGCAGCAATTAAATTAGCTCAACGCCCAGAAAATGAAGGCAAGCTAATTGTCATGATTCAACCAAGCTTTGGAGAGCGCTATCTAAGCACACCTTTATTTCAAGATTTAGAAGAGAAAACCTATGCTGTGCTTAGTTAACAAGCAGTATATTTAAGTGGAAAACTGGCTGAGTTTTTGTTACAAATCAGCCAGTTTTTTTGTCATCATTTCTTGATAATTAATCAGAGTAATTACTGATTTACTGCTTAAATATACTGAATTATTGGCAGATATAATCTTGCTCCGTGAGTGCTTACTTTGCGGGAATTAACATTGCAGAAAAGAAAAGATTATCTTCCTTGAAAAATATTTCTTTAGGGTGATGTGGCGACAAAAAAAATAAGTGTATGCTGAGCACGATTAAATTAAAGATCAATTTAGCAGAGATAACTTCAACAATAAAACTAGCCATGTTTCCTAAAAATAGAGGCAAAATCGCACTTATTTCAGTGCATGGGGACCCTGCAATCGAAATCGGAAAAGAGGAAGCAGGTGGACAAAATGTCTATGTTAGACAAGTAGGCGAAGCACTTTCCAGACAAGGTTGGCAAGTGGATATGTTTACTCGTCGAACTTCTCCAGAACAAGTGAAAATTGTTGAGCATCGTCTGGGTTGTCGTACTATTCGCTTAACCGCAGGAAATCAGGAATTTATAGCGCGAGATCGTCTCTTTGAATATATCCCTGAGTTTGTTAACTCTTTTCTCCATTTTCAGTCTGAAGAAAACACCATTTATCCCTTAATTCATAGTAACTATTGGCTGTCGGGGCAGGTAGCAAAAGAACTTAAAAAGCGTCAATTAATTAGGTGGATTCACACCTATCATTCCCTTGGTGCAGTGAAGTACAAATCGGTGACTACAGTACCTTTAATCGCTAGCACTAGACTACAAGTTGAAAAAAATTGTTTGGAAGGATCAGATCGCACTGTCGCCACTAGCCCTCAAGAAAAAGAGCATATGCGATCGTTAGTTTCCAAGAAGGGTAATATTGATATTATTCCCTGTGGCACTGATATCGAGCGTTTTGGTGCTACAGATCGCGAAGAAGCTAGAAAGTACCTGGGTATTGATCCACAAGCTAAAATTATCCTCTACGCAGGACGCTTTGATCGACGCAAAGGAATTGAAACCCTAGTAAGAGCTGTAGCACATCCAGAACTACGTCACCACGAAAAGTTAAAGTTAATTATTGTTGGTGGTAGTCGCCCTGGTCAAAAAGATGGCAAAGAGCGTGAACGCATTGGTAAGATTGTTGAGGAACTAGGTATACAAGATTGCACCACCTTTGCTGGTCGTATGGAACACGAAGCATTATCTCGTTACTATGCTGCTGCTGATGTTTGTGTTGTTCCCAGTCATTATGAACCCTTTGGTTTAGTAGCCATTGAAGCGATGGCGAGTAGTACACCTGTTGTTGCAAGTAACGTTGGTGGTTTGAAATTCAGCGTTGTTCCTGAGTCTACAGGATTGCTCGCAACTGCTCAAGATGAGGTGGCTTTTGCAACTGCGATTAATCGCATTCTCAGTAATCCTCAATGGCGCGATCAATTAGGTCAAGAATCTCGCCGACGAGTAGAATCTAACTTTAGCTGGGATGGTGTCGCCCAACAGTTAGATGATTTATATATCTCCCTACTTAGTGATATGTATCAAGAGTTTTTCTCCACTTCTACGGTAGGTTAATTTTCTCGGTTCAGAAGGGAAATTTTTAGGAGTTCATTCAGGGAACTCCTTTTTTTTGTTGTCTAAATATATGATCGCAACTTGCAATCAACTAACCGTAATAATAAGCAATCTCTTTATCTTTGAGAGGTGTAAAATCTGCATCCAGTAGCATTTGGTTTAATTCCTCTTGAGAGATATGTTTTGCACCAATTCGGACAATGCGCGATCGCATAGAATTAGTTACACCGCTACGCTGACGTTGTGCCTCTAGCGCCATTACTTTTTGGTATAGTTCTAACTTATTAGCAGGGATTGGTGTACCGTCTAAATCGATTCCTTGGGCGATTGCAGCATCCACAGCATCTGCACCAGTGGTAGGATTGGGCGAGGTCATAGTAAGAAATCTTTGGTAGTTGTTTTCGCCCGTTATTGTATCAGTCTGAGTGTGAACAGTTTACTTTTCCAACGAGGTTTCAAAAGTTGGAGGAGTCTAATATCCAGAAATTGCTAGAAAGAAAGTTATTTTCCTTAGCTGGATTGACAATTGTCACCTCATACTATCCAGTAAGTAGTATTAAAAATTTGCTGCTAACTCAAAAAATTCATAAATTGATGACCGAAATCGTTATTAAGGTATACAGCTTGATAACGAAGGACAATCCTATGAGTGAAATGATTGGTAAGGTGGCAAAATATTTTCTTCGTAATTATTAGGGTGCAAAAAAAGAGTGATTACGCAGTTTTACTAAATAATCTTCAAGAATTATGTATGAGCTCACTGAAAATACTGAGAACAAGATTTTTGGCATCGATTTTGTTCTAATAACTATATATTTTGCAATTGCTTTTTTTGGTTTAGGTTATGTTTTAACTGTTTTACCAGATATACCAGAGGCTCAATCGAGTACTTGTATTAAAGGTGGTTGGAAGTATGGTTTGATTGTGACTCACATTACGAC
The DNA here is from genome assembly GCA_964633315.1 of uncultured bacterium. Taxonomy (GTDB): domain Bacteria; phylum Cyanobacteriota; class Cyanobacteriia; order Cyanobacteriales; family CAWCAG01; genus CAZWGS01. The sequence continues at coordinate 95,336 of CAZWGS010000006.1, forward strand.
TTTTGTTCTCATTCCCCTAGCAATGAGAATTTTTTATCAAGGTTTGAAAAATTTAGGACAAACTGCTCCCAAAATTTTTGCTACCCAATTAGGTTTAGCTTTCATTATGGTGTCTGTTGCTTCTGAAATTGGTTGGCACGTAACTCAATGCTGGTATTACGAAGATGGTTTTACGATACTCAATTTCATGTTTTACTTTTTTTACTTTCTGGATTTGCCCTCTGGGCGGATGGTTTAAGTTAAAAAACAACTGGATTAACCAGGTTCATGAATTTAGGTTTTGCCTTTAGTTTGTTCCTTATTTCTATATCCTATAGAATGGGTGCTATTTTTCAGAAAAATACAGATGAATATGATGTTTCTACAGTAGCAATTGACATCTTTACAAATTCTAATGGTAAGTCATTAGATAAAATCCTCATTAATTTCTTGTCATATAAAATCTGAATTTATTTTTTTTACTGTAATCTTTTCCATTTTTACCTACTGAGTTGACAAGTTTATAAATGATTGGAAAATGCTTTTTTTCTTTATTTTCTGTAGTAGTTAACTTATCATTTGTGTTTCTTTTAAAGACTTTTGGAGGCGAACCAGCTTACAATGCTCTGTTTCACATTCTCCACGATGCAACAGGTACTCTAGCAGAGGTAGCAATTTTTACTTACTTAGTTTACGAAAAAGGAATAGCTCAAAAGAATCAAAACCAGCCAGAACAATGAACTCAAGAGCAAGAGGTATAAAAAATGAATTATTTTCTTGAACCTTATCCTTTAGGGCATCTGATTATAGCTTTAATTGAAGTTATAATTTTGCTTTTTGCTTATCCTTTTTTTAGGATATCGAATAATCAGGCGATGATTGTCTTACCCATCGTCCTAGTAAGCACTATTTATGATAATGCTATTCTTTTTAGCGGGAAACTTATTGGGGAAGGAAACTTACTGGAAACTCTTTCTCTATGGCGATTTTTCCTACATTATGCGATAGTACCTTTCTTTATCGTAGTTGCAATTGAGTTAGCTTATCTCTCTGAGGCTAGGTGGGCTAATAAAGTTGTGAGAGTTTTATCTTGGCTAGTTGCTTTAGGACTGGCAGGATTTGATATTATTAAAAATTTTGTCGGATTGGAATTAGTTCCAGTAACTTTTGCTGGTGTTTTACGCTATATTCCTGCACAACCAAGCATACCGATAACAACTACTTCAGTTAATATTTTTGTGTTGTTGATTGCGATTGGTATTTGGGTCAGAACAAAAAATTGGTTTTGGTTATTTATAGGAGCAACAATAGCACTAGTAGGTAATGCTTTACCTTCGCAGCAATTAGGAAGCCTTCCTGGTAGTGCATCTGAGTGTATTTTAGCTCTGAGTTTATTATTGACACAATACCACTTTGAGGATGTTCCAAAACCAAAACCTGTTACTTGTCCAACAGGATGGAAACATACACCGTATTCTGGCTATCAAATATGCTCGAAAGAAAAGGAAAAATATACAATTTATCAAACAGGAAGTCATAGAGATGGTGACTTTGTCAGAATATATGTTCCTAAAGAACCTTGCCAAGAAGATGGAAAGTTCAAAGTAATTACTTACCTACATGGTTTTGCTCTCTGTTTACCTGATTTTTATAGGGCACATTTAGAACATTTAGCCACAGAAGGTTACTACGTCTTTTTCCCTGATTATCAAAGAAGTGATTATCCAGACTTTACGAAACAAGATAGAGAAGAAATATCTGAAGCAGGCGAAACAGAAATATCTGGAGAATACGAAAGAGAAAGAGTTAGTTTAAGGTATTGGTTGAAGCTGACAGGATTATTTATCTTTACATTGATTTTCCGAAGAAAAGTTCAGAAAAGCGAGTCAATAGAATCAGTTGACAACAATATTACGAGTACCTTTGAAAAGTTAAAACTAGCTTTGAGCACAGTATTCTTTATTGCAATAGCTTCTGTTTTTTATCTGTTTAATCGTGAATTTGGTAAAAACTTAATCAGTATGATTACTACTGTGATAGAAAGTTTGAGATACTCACCAGAAGAATGGCTAGGGTTTTCCATTGAGAGCACGGTAACAGCATGGGACAAGCTATGTGAGCATAGCCAACAAGAACAAATACCAGAACTAAATTTATCTCCAGAGAAAGTTGACTTTCATGTATTTGGTCATTCTTTAGGAGGTCTTTTAGCTCTTAGCTGGTCTTATGGTATTAAGAAAAAAACAGATAAAAAATACCAGGATTTTCACCCCAAACAGGTTATTACTGGAGATCCGGCTCCCAATACTACTATGGGAATTCCAAAACCAGCTCTTGTGATTTTAGGCTTTTTTGGCTTTCCTTTTGCCACCCAAAAAATGGATATTAAAGAGACTGGTAAGGATTTAAAAGTTCCTGTGGGAATATTGCATGGAAATGATGATGAAATTGTCCCTCCAAAAGAATGGTTCGACCCAAATTTACCAGAAGATAAAAATGCTTTCTTTGAGATAGCATCATCAGAAAAGAAAATTTACTTCTCACTCTCGAATAAGAGAAAAAAACTAACAGCTAATCACAATCAGTCTGTAACCTGTACTAGCTATTATGGAGATGGTTTCATGCATGAATTTGGCGGTGTCAAAAAAGAACCTAATGCCTACAATTGCGAATATATTTGGCCCGCGCTAGATGCAGTGGTTAAAAATGAGGTTAAAGCTAATGAGTTAGAAGATAAGAAAGGTTTTTGCCTCAAAGACATTGAGGTTTCGGATAAACCTGTATAATCTTGCTTCATCTACCAGTTAAAATAAGCGCAATCACAACCCATTACCAATTAGGAAAAATGAAGCCCAGTAGTAAGGATGGCTCCATTCACTGGTTGTAATTAGGTTATTTTGCGCTTGTTGTAGGGCTGCTACCTTGCTCATGTTATTCTGTTGCAGGGAGCTGTAGAAACGATGCATTAGTTCCTGAGTTCCTCCATCATCAACAGCCCAAAGAGAAGCAATAGCAGCCTTTGCACCTGCGCGTTGCATTTGGAAGCCAAAGCCTAAAATTTCTTCACCATTACCCAAAATATCACCAACTCCTGTTTCGCAGGCACTTAATACTACTAAATCCACGTTATTCAGGTTCCACTTTTCCACTTCTCGCAGGGTTACATACTCACCATTACCAAACATAATAAAGGAATCTTTTGGCTCTCCGGTGACAAAATGGGCGTGAGTAGCGAGGTGAATAATAGCGTAGTTTTGCATCTCGTGAATTAAATTTTTGCTAAATTGCTGATCGAGACGTTTACTAGTGTTAGGAATCATCGCAGCGAGATTATTGACTTCCACACCAGCAAAAGGAAGTCCTGCAAAGGAAAATTCCTGTTCACCAATGGTAAGATTTTGTTTACCTTGAGTCCAAGCAGCCGCCAGAATGCGTAAGTTTTTAGAGGAAGTGGTGCTTAATTCGGTGAGGCTGAGGGCGGTAATATGGTTAATTTGGAAGCGTTGTGTGAGCCATTGGTTACCGTCGTATAATGCAGCCAGAGGAATATAGCGTAGTTGACTGTCGGGCGCATAGATGATGGTTTTGGTTTGCGCTTGGGCTAAATCTTGTTCTATGGGTTCAATGAGCCATTGGTAAAGTTGATTGAGGGCAGTAAAATCGCGGCGCACTTTATTTGTTAGACTGCGGCGTGCTTTTATAATCGTCTCATTGAGCTGTTTTTTACCCACAGAAACCGTGCGGCGCAGGGGAGGAGTATGGGGAGTCAGTAAAATGAGTTCGAGGCGCTCTTCGAGGATTAAGGGATAGAGAATTACTGTATCTTTTCCTAATCTTGCCAGGTTATCTGACAAAATTTTAGCTTGTTCAAAGTTTAAAGTTTCTGTCCCTGTATTTTGCTGGAGTTGAGTGAGGGAAGCTTTTACTTGGGGGCTATGGAGAAAGTGGTTAAACTGTTTAATAAGTTGTTGTTGGGCTTGTCTGAGTTCATATATGCGTTGTTTTTGTGCCGTGCTTCTTTGAGATAGGGGAATAGCTTCAAGTTTTGTAAGTTCTTGAGAGTGGAGAATTTCTTGGTTGAAAATAGACTGGGAACCTTGTAATATTAAGCGTTCCGAATTGCGTTCAGATATACCTTTTTCAGAGTCTTCAGTAGCGCGCACATTATTGAGGTAATTATCTAATTCTTGAACTTTAAGTAAATCGAGGACTCGTTGCGCTTCCAGAATTCGATTTTGTTGCAAGAGTAAGTCGGCTAAATTGCGATAATCTGCTTCATGTTTAGAGAGAAATAGGCTAGCGAAATCGGATGTCGATACTAATTCACTAGCTGTGTATTGCGCTCGAATTTGTTCATAGTTATTAATCGCAGCTTTGTAGAAAATAATAGCTAGTTCTGGCTGTTCCTGCGCAGCAAAAAAAACACCAATATTACCGAGGGTAACTCCTGCTAAATCGAAGTCAGAAAACTCAGTTTTTTGTTGCAATTCATAGCTTATACTTAGCGCCTGTTGGTAATACAGCAAAGCTGATTCATAGCGCTGATTTTCTTGATATTTTTGTCCGATTTGGTTGAGAGCTGTTACTTGTTGAATGCTATCTCCTGAAGCTTGAATGAGAGCAAGGTATTGTTGATATAATTCTGTTGCTAGTTCGTATTGTTGTCTCTCTAATAAAGCATCACCTAAACTTTCCAGTGTTGAGGCTTCCTCTCCTTGATTGCCTATTTCTTGTAATTTGGTAATAAGCTGTTGGTAAAATTCTAAAGCAGATGTATATTGCTCTGCTTCCAGAAATAACTTACCTAAGGATTCTAAAACAATAATTTCCCAATCTTGATTACCTAAATCGCGGAAGATAGCGAGTGATTCTTGATATACTGATTCTGCTTCCTGATATTGATTAACTTTACGGTAGGTATCTCCTAACCATTTAAGATTAATTGCTTCATCTTCACGCTCATTTAACTCTCGGAAAGTAGCAATCGCTTGTTGGCGAAATTCAATAGCTTTTTTATATCGCTGTGCTTGCGTGAAAACTCTCCCTAAATATCTACCTTGAAAATCTGCTGCACTTTTGCGACCATAAACTTGCTCTGTAATCGCTAAAAATTTATCGTAGAAACTAATTGCTAAGTCATATTCTCTAAGTTGCAGATAAGTATCACCTAATTTTCTCAAGGGTGATAGTTGTTTTTTACTTAAATCTGATTGTTGAAAAGTAGCCAGAGATTGTTCATAGAAATCAATCGCAGATTCATACTTTTCTACCTCTGAGTAAAGCTCACCTATACTGAACATAACTTCAGCTACTTCTGCTGGCTCTCCTGACTGCTGAATCCAGGCTAAATAATTCTGATATAGTTTCAGTGCACCTTCATACTGTCCTTGGTAAATGTATGCTTGGCGAATAATGAGTAACTCTGAATCGACTTTCTTACCTAAATCTTGGTTCAGTCTTAGAAACTGCTGATGTAACTCCAATGCTTGTTCATATTGCTGCATCTTTAAAGCTAAATTACCCAAGCTTAGTAAAATACTAGCTTCTTTTTCTTTATCACCTAGTCTTTGGAAAATATCTAGAGAGCGCTGATAAAAATCTATGGCTGGTTGTGGCTCTCCCGTTAGTAATAAATAATCATTACCTAACTCCAGTAAATCTCCCGCTAAACTCCTCAAAATATCCTGATTTTTCGCCTGTGCAACCAATATTTGGTAAAGATTTAGCGAGCGCTGATGAAATCTTAATGCAGAATCATTTTCTCCTTGCTGAAAGTAGGAAATACTCAACCAATAAAGAACCTGTGCTTGTCCTTGAATATCATCTAATTCTTCTCTCAATACCAAGGATTTTTGATATAACTCTAAAGCGTGTCTATATTGCTGCGCTAGAAAGTAAGTATAGCCAACTCTAGATAAAGCATTAGCTGTTGGTTGTGGATTTCCCAATTCCTGAGTAACTGAGAGAAACTGATTGTGGAAAAACAAAGCTCTTTCGTACTGTTTTCTGCCACGATAATTATCGCCTAACCTAGCTAAAACTTTTGCTTGTGCTTCTTTTCCTTCTAGCTGTTGCAGTAAATGTAAATAACGTTGGTGGAATGAAAAAGCTGATTCGTATTGGTTGAGTTGAAAATAAGCATCTCCCAACTTTCTCAGTGTCTTCACTTCTGCTTGAGTTTCGTTTTCAATTTGCTGGTAAATTCCCAGTGCTGCTTCCCAAGATCGCAACGCTTGTGTAAACTGACCTTGGTTAAAATATTCAACTCCTTGGTTAAACAAGCGATCTGCTTTTATTTTTCTTGTTTCCAGTGCTTGTGCTACTTGGGACGATTGTGCGCTAACAACTATTGGTGGAGGTAGTAGTAGTGTTGTTGTGATTAAGCATAAACCCAGGAGTAGATTATTCACAGTTCAATTTACCCGATTTTTTCCAGGCGTAATATATTACATTCCTAACTCCATTCTAAAACTTGCAATCTATACTCATTCGGTTCTGTTGATTGTTGATGGTTAATTGTTGATTGTTGATGGTTGATTGTTAACTGTTAATTATTAATTGTTGATGGTTGATGGCTAATTTTTAATTTGAGTAATACTTTAACTTGTCGCGAATAAAATTATATAGTCCTACGGGGTTAAGTTAAGACATTTACCTGTTCCCCGTTTACTGTTTCTTGTTAACTTTTAACCGATGCACTCTGCCCTAACGTATGTGCGTAGTGCTATATTCGACCGACACGCAAATGTAATTGCCAAGAAATAGTCATTGTTTGTTTTATTTCTGACCAGTGTTCTCTAATCGCTTCCAGCAAATTACTTACATCAACAATACCTTTATTCTTGATAAAACTTTGAGTTGCAGACCAAGTATTCAGATAACCTATCAACTGTTCTGCAGTCCAATTGTGCGTCATGAAGAAGCTTTGATTGGGAATCTCTATCTCCTGAAAAGGAAAATCAATAGTTTGATAGCGATTATCAATTAACTTTATTTCTGGAGCCTTAAAAGGATTAACAGCATCATAAAAATATTGAATCGCAGTATTTAATGAATCGGAAGCATTAGGTATTTCCCATAGCCCATAACACCACAGAGCAATAATACCTTCTGGTTTTAACACACGTTTTGCTTGTACATAAAAAGAATCGGCATCAAACCAGTGGAAAGCTTGAGCCACAGTAATTAAATCAATGGAATTATCTTCTAAAGGAATTGATTCTGCTGGAGCAACTAAATATTCAATGCGATTATTTGTAACAGCATTACTAATTTGCTGTTTACTCGCATCTGAAGCATAAACTTTATCAAAATAAGATGCTAATTGATTTGCTACCTGTCCATTACCTGTAGCACAATCCCAAGCAGTGCTATGTGTTGTGACAAGATTATTCAAAAAATCAAATAATGATTGGGGATAATGAGGACGATATTTAGCATACTCGGAAGCAGTCTGAGAAAAATAATCTTTGAAATTCATGGCAAATCTACTGGTTAACAAGTCAAATTAAAGCAGAAAATTGAGTTATTTAATATATTAAAATTCTTCCAGTTTTATGGATGGATATACATTATTTTCGTAACAAGCTTACCAAACGATTATTTTTTTTGCAAAAAAACACCATTAAAATATTTTACATTTACAGTGATTAGCAATACTTTACTAGCTGCCTAATTAATACCATTGTGCTAAACAATTGAAGAGATGCGAGGCTATAATCTTTTCCCAGTCTGAAATAATGTTTTCGTTACTTTAGTCAATTAGTATAACAATCTATCCTTGAAAAACAATATACCATCTCAGACCAAGTCAGATTTTCAAAAGCTAATTATTAATAATCTTTCTCTGCTGTGTAACTTTTCCTGATACTCGTATGGTCAAAACAATTTGTATTGTATCAAATCCAATGACTACAAAGAGAAAAAAATGTTTTAATTATATCTTAGCGAATTTGTTTACTCCTATCTTAATTATGCTTTTGCTTTCTGGATTTAGTATCACCGAAAGCGGCGGGAAGCCCATTTTTTCAAAGATGGGACCGATAGCCGCCCGCCGCTTTGTTATTTGTTATTTGTTATTTGTTGTTTGACAAACAACCAACAACTAACAACAAACAACACGAAATCCCCCGTGCTTTAGCCGGGGGATGAGTTAAACCTTATTCTCAATACCTAATTAATCCTAAATCTAGCTTTTATAATATTAGTGATATACAGTTTCTGAAATTTATATGTTGAAAATTCATTCAGGGAATGAGATTTACCTCATAAACTTGATAATTTCTACAGTAACTATAAATAGTATTTAAAGTAGTACTATCCAGAATGGATTTAGCATCACATCATTCTGCGATTACTCAAAAGAATTATAATCACTCCCAACAACAACCAAGTTCCCTCAAAACCAACATTGATTCTGTGAGCTTCTTCCCTACTTAATAAATACCTAAATTCTCGTTCTGAAATTTCTAAATGAGATTTCTCCAGTTGTTGATTAGCTTCAGTTAAATTAGCAAAATCTAAATATCCCCAATAACTAGATAAGCCAATAACTAAGATACCAATTGTTGTACCAAGTAAGCGCAGCAAATTACACCTCTTTGCAAAATTTATGGGATATTTGATACCAAATTCAGTATAAATATACACCTCCGCAATAAGCAGATATAGCTCTACGCGCAAGGCAGGAGTCAGGGGACAGGAGGCAGAAGTATACTCACGCAAGGTTTCAAGACTTTAACTTGTCCTAACGTTAATACGTAGCGCTATATCAGTGAGAGATTATGAATTGATTTTATTAGATAAAACAAGGGGTAAAGGCGAATAAAACCACCTTTACCCTATTGTGAAAAATTTGATTGTTAAAGTCTAGGATGTTTTTCGCACCAAGAGCTGAAATCACCAAAAGTTTTTAACCTTAAGTCATATCTTTAACCAGAAGACAATAGCAGCATTTTGGTTGAATTTATGACCAGATTAAACCTTAACTGTTAATCCCACCAACTGTTCACTCAAATCCCACAAACGCTCAGCCCTATCATCATCACGCGCTTGACGAGAAACCTTTTGGACAAAAGATTTGCGGTCTTTTTTCTGACGATTTCCCCAACTCCAATAGGCTCCAGACTGATCATACTCTGGATCTGCAATTACTTTTGCGACCCTTTCTCCTGCTAATTCTTGAGAGACATAGCCCCCTGTGATGTGTTTCTGGAAGAGGGGGAAAAGTTTTTGGAAGAGGGGATAATGGTTACGGAATAGAGGAGTATCAGCAACACATCCAGGATATAGAGAACTAAAAACAATGCCTGTGGAATCGTGATAACGTCGATGTAATTCCCGCATTGTCAAAACATTACAAACCTTACTATCTTTGTATGCTTTAACAGGTTCAAATTCCTTCCCATTAGCCATAGTAATAGGCTCTTGAAATCCGGCTTCAAAACCCTCTAAATTACCTAGATCTGGACGTGGATATACCTTGCCACCTAATTCTTCTGGATTGTGGGTAACAGTTCCCAAAATAATCATTCTTGGTTGCGCCATCGATGAGCGTTTCATCTCTTTGAGTAGCAAATTACACAACAAAAAATGTCCCAGATGATTAGTCGCCATCGTTAATTCATATCCCTGGGGAGAGCGCAAAGGCTCTTTAATTAAAGGTAGATAAATAGCCGCATTGCAAACCAAAGCATTGAGAGACATGCCGCTTGCCTTAAATTCTGTAACTAGACTTTGTACACTGTCTAAATCAGCTAAATCCACCTTCATCATGGTGTAGTTTTCAGGTGCAATACCCACACTTTGTGCTGCTTGCTGGGTTTTCTCCAAATCTCGACACGCCATGATTACGTGCCATCCTTTATCAGTAACTGCTTTAGAAGCGTACAATCCCACCCCAGAAGAGGTTCCCGTAATCATTACCGTTGGTTTATTTTGTTGCACCATGCGATTCAAACTCCGTTAACTGCCATTGTTTGTTTCTAGGATCGCATACCCCCAGGTCACCAGATTTTATTTTTTTTTAAGATAAAGGCAATACAGAACCTAGAATCATTCCCAGCAGTAAAATGAAGCCGAGGATCACATTTTGTCCGAAAATTTTGCCATATATAGACTTCTTGCGGCTCACTTGTTTAAGCTGGAGATAATGCCAAACCCAGCCACCCACAGCAAGACTCCAGGCAAACCAGAAAATTGACCCCAGACTCACAAAAATGCTCAAATAAGCCAACAAACCAGCAGTTCCAGCAAAAAAGAGTCCTACTGCATCTGCGCCATACTTGCCGAAAAATAAAGCGCTAGAGTTAACACCAATTTTGCGATCATCTTCCATATCGGACATGGCGTAAACTGTATCGAAGCCCATTGTCCACAATACCGTCGCCCCCCATAATAGCCAGGTAGCGGGTTCTAATTTCCCTGTGACGGCACTCCAACTAATTAATACAGCAAAACCCCAAGCGATGGAAAGAACCAACTGGGGAACGGGAAAAATGCGCTTAGCCAGAGGATAACAGATAATGACAGGAACAGCAGCAACACACAACAAAAAACTGAGACGATTAAGATAGAGAGCAAGAATTGCCGCACAAACTAGAGAAAGTAGCGCAATTGCAATACCCACCCTTACCGACAAAGCGCGGGAAGCCAGGGGACGAGTGCTAGTTCTGCTAACCTTAGGATCTATATCGCGATCCCATAAATCATTAACTACGCAACCACCGCCACTGGTCACAATAGCACCTAAAATAACTACCCCCACTAGAGGTAATGGTGGTGTTCCCTTTGCTGCTAGAAAGATAGCCCACAAAGCGGGAATCATCAAGATTAGTCTACCTGCGGGTTTATGCCATCGCAGCAATCGCACAATCGTAAACCAAATAGGCTCCGATGGGGTTGGATTCTCACTCGTCATTGGTAATTTTACTGATTTTGTTAAGTATTGTAGCGACTTAACTATTCCTAAAGAAACCCATTTCTCTGTCATTGCGTCCCCGAAAAGGATATCTTTTTCTATAGCCAGGGTCAGCAACTCATTGTTTTAATAATTACACTCATGGTTAACTCTCTCCCCGAAGTCCAAACCAACTCCACGATATTTTCTACCCGTCCTGTCTCAGAAAATTGTATTCTTGCAGCTATTGATATTGGCACTAACTCAATCCA
>CAZWGS010000007.1:0-97872 GCA_964633315.1 uncultured bacterium
ATAAACTGGATAATGAAGTGGCAATGATCGCTGTTGTTCGTAGTTTAGTGGAAGCACTACACAGTGTCACTCGTTCTGGAATTAGAGCATAGCTTTACTTCAAGTAATAAGTAATGAGTAATAGCGCCGAGACCCCGCGTCGAGCGTAATGTGAGCGACTCCGCGTCGCACCCCCAAACTCCCCCTAAAAGGGGGAACATCAGATGTCTCTCCTTACAGGAGAGATTTAGAGAGGTGGCGCAAGGGAATGCGCGAACAGCAAGGGAACGCTCAGCAAGAGAGTAATAGGTTCGGAAATAGAGCTAAGATTTCTTGACACTCCCCGCCCTTTCCGGCGGGGATTCTTAGTTCTACGAGTCCACTTAAACTAAATCCCTTACGGTATCTAGCCCAGAGATGGTTCTCTCCCTAAGCGTTTAACTCATTGCACAGTTGGTTTGGGCATGCCCTGTCCTACCTGAGAACACTAACAAAATTTGGTTTCTGTGTACTTGACGCTTAAAGATTTTACTTGTGCAAGCTTTCCTGAACAAAACCCCGTATCTTTAGTTTTCTCTTGTTCGTTACTCGGTGAGAGTACTGGGTGTTTAAAGAGGTTAATTACCCTTACTTCCAAATATGAGGTTATCATAAAGCCGCCTTAGAAAGGTGGGGTTTTAGACCCAATTTTTTTGATAAAACTGGTTACTTATTACTTGTTCTTTCTACTGAGTGCTTTCTTTAAGAGCATAAGCTACTTGCTGCTGCTCTTCCAAGGTTAATTCTGGGAACATGGGTAGAGAAAGTACTTCTTTTGCTACTTGCTCAGCAATAGGTAGTTGACCAACTTGATAGCCCAGATACTGATAAACTGGCTGCAAGTGTAGAGGTAGAGGGTAGTAAACAGCAGAGCTAATGCCTTTGTCTTTGAGATAATTGCGGACTTGATCGCGATTTTCAACTACTCTAATGGTGTACTGATTCCAAACACTCTTACCACCAGGTAATTCTTGAGGTAATTGAATACCTGGTATATTTTGCAGAAGTTGTTGATAATTAGAAGCAATTTGACAACGCTGTTGATTCCATTCCTCTAAATAGCGCAGCTTAATGGTGAGAATTGCTGCTTGGAGAGCATCGAGGCGGCTATTAACACCGTTATCTTCGTAGTAGTATTGCTCACTTCTGCCATGATCGCGTAATCTTCTAATTTGAGCTGCAATGGCGGAATCATTCGTAGTTACCATACCCCCATCGCCACAAGCACCCAAATTTTTGGTGGGGTAAAAGCTAAAGCAATTAATCTCACCAATACTACCTACCTTCTGATTTTGCCATTGTGCTCCAGTTGCTTGGGCACAGTCTTCAATGATAAATAGATTATGAGCCTGGGCAATTGCTTGAAGCTGGCTCATATCCACAGGTTGACCAAATAAATGTACCGGGATAATTGCCTTCGTTTGAGGTGTAATAGCAGTTGCAACCTGATTGAGATCGAGGTTAAAAGTAGCTGCATCTATATCCACAAACACTGGTTTAGCACCCACTGCCACAATTGTTTCTGAAGTGGCAATGAAAGTAAAGGGAGTTGTAATTACTTCATCTCCAGGACCAATATTCAGGGCTCTTAGAGCCAGGTATAAAGCATCAGTACCAGAATTACAAGCTATTGCTTCTTGGACATTAATATAGGAGGCAAACTGCTGCTCAAAATTCGATACCACACTACCACCAATGTAACGTCCCGATTGCAGAACTTCTAGAGCCGCAGCATTAATTTCAGCACCCACTAGTTGATACTGTCGTGTGACATCAAAAGGAGGAATATTTTTCACTCACTCTCACCCAAAATTGAATCAATTATTAGTAAGAATACAGGATGCTCATTGAACTTGACTTAGTTGATTTAGCCTTTGCTTTAGCGATGATTACCCTAGCGATTGGCTTGTCTCGTTGGCAAACATTAGCCCTAGAGGGACAGTTATTCATGGCTGCGGTAAGGTCGCTCCTGCAACTCACTGTTGTGGGTTATGTCTTAGCTTTCATCTTTGCCTTAGATAACCCTTGGGCAGTTATCGCGATTCTAGCAGTGATGCTAACCATTGCTGCCATCGTTACCCGTAATCGCATTGGTAAAAAAATTCCCCGTTTGCTGTGGGTAGTTTGGGCTTCTCTTTTAACAAGTACAACACTAGTGATGGGATACACCATTATCCTGATTGTCGAGCCACCGAGATGGTATGAGCCTCAATATCTTATTCCTCTAGCTGGTATGGTTCTAGGAAGTACGATCAACAGCGCTTCTTTGGCTGGAGAACGCCTGGTAAGTGCGATTAATAGCAATCGTCTTGAAATTGAAACTCATCTGTGTTTAGGAGCCACCCCGCAGCAAGCAATTGTTAAATACCGTCAAGAGGCAATTCGCACTGGCTTAATTCCTCTGTTGAATCAGATGATGGTAGTGGGTCTAGTCAGTTTACCAGGAATGTTTACAGGTCAAGTTTTGGCAGGAGCTGATCCTTTGAATGCTGTATCTTACCAACTGCTCATTTTGTTTATGCTAGCTCTGGCTAATACACTGACAACTTCACTCATCACTCGTGGTATCTACCAGCGTTTCTTCAATCAACATAGCCAACTCTTAGGTATATAAACCTTTACATTCTCTGCCCACATTATTTTCCGCAGATACCTAAAACATCTTTGTAAGTTTCTTCTGGAGTAACGGGCGAAAACACTTAACAGACAAGGTTTTTGCGGTATTTTTGTCCCAGTCTTCACTCAAATTTCATACTAACAACTTACAAATCAAGTAAATCTTTACAAAAAATACAAGATAGGGGGTGACACCCCCCACCCTAGTAGTGTTATATTACGTTATGTAGATGCACCCTGATGATTGGGAGAGTCACCAAGTGGCTCTCCTTTTTTTATGGAGACAGACTTTTCCTGGATACTCATGGTAAACACCAGCTATTTCCCCTTGAATAGAATCCTGACCAGATAATTTTGCACTGGGGCAATTCTCAGACACTAATAAATTATGCTCAGGGATTAATTGGCACAGCTCTTAAATTTAAAAATTGCAAAAGCTGGCAACCCTAAGCATAATTGAGTTGATTTAATAGATTAACTTTTGAGTGCTTTGTGAGCAATCTGATGAATTAATTTGATTAGATGCGCCGTTGGTGCATCTTTTCGGCAAAATCGATCAATGTTTGCTGTTTGAGCTATAACATCTGGATGTACATCCTCCCAAGAAGAGTAGGCAATAATTTTGATCTCAGGATCTATGTGCTTAATGTGGATAGAAGCACTTAATCCATCCATGACTGGCATTTGTAAGTCAAGGATGACTAAATCTGTGGGCTGCTTTTTGACCATTTCAACCGCTTCTTCACCATTAGTAGCAAAGCCCGTTAACTTCATATTATTTTGTTGGCTAAGGGCAAGCTTAAGGTATAAGCGAGTTAATTCATGGTCATCAACAACAAGAATGTTTAGATCTGGCTGCTGACTAGATAACATAGGTCAGGACTTTTATATTTTTATGCTCCGGGTTCTATTTCTAGCTTAGAAGTATTGAGTTATAAATTACCTCTATCATTTGAGGTAGTTGAACTTAAAAAAAAGGTGAAAGTGTCGACCTCAAGTCGACATCAAAATGTTCAGGTCACTACATACTCATTAATTAATGTTATTGAGTAATCCATTAGTAGGTATAATAGGTGTCGCAATTTACGACTATTGGCAACCATCTTCTTAGTCTAAAAAACCAAACTCCAACCGAATAATTTAAGCCCTACAAGGCTTACACAAAATTCTTTCTCACAATTGACACAATATGAATGACATGAGCCGTAAACTAGAAATCGGTATTGCTGGGCTGCGAGTGGGGCTGGATCATATTGATGGATACCTGACTCATCCCAATGCGACAGTAAAGGCAATTTGTGATATCAACCCTGAAGTTTTAGAGCATGTTGGCAATAAATACGGTATTGAGTCTAGGTATACATCCTATGAACAGATGATTGCCAATGAAAACCTAGATGTTGTTAGCGTTGCAACTCCCAATATCTTTCACAAAGATATGACTATTTTGGCACTCGATAGCGGAGCACACGTACTTTGCGAAAAACCTATCGGTATGAATGCGCAAGAAGCGATTGAGATGCAGCGTAAATCAGAGGAAACTGGTAAACGCCTGATGGTAAATTATTCCTACCGATTTATCCCACAATCTGTTGCCCTCAAACAGAGAATAGATGCAGGATTAGTTGGGGAAATTTATTCAGCTTCTTGTCATTGGTTGCGCAATATTAGTGGTTTCTCACAGTTTGGTGGCTGGTTTGGTAAAAAAGCCATGTCTGGAGGAGGTGTCCTCATTGATATTGGTGTACATTGTCTAGATAAAGTTCTATGGCTCATGGATTTTCCAGAAGTGGAATCTGTTACCGCTTCTACCCATGACAAAATCTGCCAAAAAGTTGCTCAGGAATCTGGTTCAGCTTTTGATGTAGAAGATACAGTGGAAGCCTTTGTGAAATTTACCAATAATGCTAGCCTGATGCTTCAGGTAAGCTGGGCTGCCAATATCTTTGAGAGTAACTTGATTGAATTTAGGCTATTAGGTGAGAAAGAAGGTATTCTCGAGCAAAATATTAATCAAGGATATACTTTCGAGGCAAAAACTTTTTATGAATCAAAAGGGATTTCCTACTCCCTCAATATTGATCATGTAAGTCAAGATATATGTCCTACTGCCATGTACTATTTTGTTGATACGATTATCAACGATAAACCTCACATGGCAAATGGTAATGAGGCGATTAAAGTAATGCAATTAATTGATGCTATCTACCAAAGTGCAGAGACTGGTAAGCCAATTTCTTTCACGTAAAGACTCATAAAGCTATACCTCTAGGCAGATTGCACTAGAGGTATAAATAAAAAAATTTGCGGTGGCAGCGTAATCTTAGTACTTGATAGTAACCTTAATTACATCCGCAGGATTCTCAGAGATCGCTTCTACCGCTTTCATTGCCTCACTAAAAGGATAAGCTGGTCCCAGTAACCCTTCAACATTTAAACGTCCTGCTTTAAAATCTTCAATAATGAGTTGATGAAGCTCATCGGCATAAAGAGGAGTTTCACCACGAACTGGATTATTCCAATAGGCATCTGGTAAAGAAGCAAGTAGAGTAAGACGGTTATGGAAAAATTCTTCCCCTAGGTTTAAGTCAGTTGCACCACCGGAATAGAAACCGACACAAACAACTCTTCCGCACTGACGTACCGCTCGCATCGCGTGTTTCAATTGAATATAGCGTCCAGAGCACTCGATCACTACATCAACTCCGCCATCAGTCATTTTCTTGACTTCCAATCCTAAGTCCTTGTAGTCTTTCCTGTTAAGAACTACATCCGCTCCGTAATCCTTGGCAAGTTGGCGACGTTGGGCAAAGCTGGAAGAAGCATATACAGTGGCTCCATGTAGTTTACAGTACTGAACAGCCAAAAGACCGATAGCACCTAATCCTGTAACTAGGACTTTTTCACGGAAGCGAATTTGTCCATCGAGTACTCCACCAATGGCAAAGTTTGCTGGATCAATGCACAAAGCTTGCTCAGGTGTTAATCCATTTAAGGGATAGAGTTTATCAGCAGAGCTTACGTGCCAGTCTGCCACAGGTAGCCAGCCGAAAACTGTATCTCCCACTGCTAGTGAATCCACCTCACTACCCACTTCCTCAACAGTGCCAACAGTCATGTTGCCTAAGGTGCCAGGGTAGAGGATACTTGAAGCATCTTCAGTATTATCTAGGAAAACGCGTAATTTGTGGTCCAGGTTTCTTTTAAGAAAAGGGCTGGAGCCATGGTAACCTTCCATTTCTGTCCCATGTTTGAAAGCTGATAAGACAGATCGAACAAGAACTTGATTTGGCTCTAAAGCATCGAGAGTTTCTTCCTGGAAGCACATCTCTTTGGGAGACTTAAGAATTAGAGCCTTGCGCTTGTGCATTACTTACTCCTAATCTTGTTCATATATTGGACGTTTGATTATACAGTATTCCTCAGTAGATTCTAGAAATCCATCGTATTTTTTTTGCAAAATTATCAAGACTAATTATTAAATTTTCTCCAGAGGTTTATCTAAGTAAAGATAATCACTATCTTTAAGAAAAAGGCTAAACAAATAATTTTAAAGACAAGCTTTAATGAACAACATAAACAAGTCTGCTTTTCCTATTCCAGAGTCAGTTTCCTTTCCAGAGGCGATTACACTGACACAATCCTTGCTACAGAAAATGGAAGCAGGTGAGTTAGAAAATATTGCGATTGAGAAGACAATTAGCTCCCTAGTAGCAACAGAAAATGGAGCTAGAGGATTTTTTGTCACCTATCTTACTGATGAAGGTGATTTAGCAGACAAGCCAACGGAGGCTGTAATTAAAGCTTTACAATCGTCCCCAGAAATTGTGTCCCAATTACTGGTGAAAAATATTGCCATGTCCACAGCAATGGCGATTACCCACCGTCGTCAGGATAATGAAACAATGGCTCAAAGCTCCCAAAAAGTCTCTCGGCGCAGCGCGGAGTTGATTAAGCAATTGAATCTAGATGGAATTCCACAGAAACTCGAAAAATTACACCATAGTGCTGTTAGTGGTGAAGGAGAATATCAAGGTTTTCTCGAGCGTTGGGGCTATGACAGCGAACAAAAGCAGGCAATTGCGACAGTCATAGCATCATTATCAATATAGGAATAGTTGAAAACTAATTTTTGCCCTGAATCTGTAGGGCTTTTTTTCTACCTAAACTAATCCCGACTTTTTTTATCGGGTATGTTTGACTGGTTTTTAGTGCCTATGCTACTATCAGGCCACTGCGAAAAAACCACTACTGCTATAAGTGCTAATAAGGAGAAACAAGGAATGACTCAAGCGACCATAACCGAGAAAGCATCTACTAGTCCTACCTTCACTCATTTAACTTCTAAAGAAGATTCCACTAGGAAGTATCCTTTGGAAGCAATTAATATCTGTGAAGAAACTTTTGCTCCTCTGGAAGTGGTTTACGACTACGATGCCATTCGATCTCAAGTGAGCCGGGAAAGTATTGCTGCTGGACCAAATTCAATTTGGCGCTATCGCCCCTTCCTACCGGTAACCACCGATAACTATATTGATGTTGGTACTGGCATGACACCCCTGGTGAAATCCCATCGTTTAGCTCGTCGCCTGGGTTTGAAAAATCTCTACATTAAAAACGATGCAGTGAATATGCCCACTTTAAGTTTTAAAGATCGGGTAGTATCTGTCGCCTTGAGTCGAGCACGAGAATTAGGCTTTACCACTGTTTCCTGTGCTAGCACCGGTAATTTAGCTAACTCTACCGCCGCAATCGCAGCTCACGCAGGTTTAGATTGCTGTGTGTTTATTCCCGCCGACCTAGAAGCAGGCAAAATTCTAGGTACATTGGTTTACAATCCAACCCTGATGGCAGTAAAAGGCAACTATGATCAAGTAAATCGTCTTTGCTCAGAAGTTGCTAACACCTACGGATGGGGCTTTGTAAATATTAATCTCCGTCCTTACTACTCTGAAGGCTCTAAAACCATTGGTTTTGAGATAGCAGAACAGTTAGGCTGGCAATTACCAGATCATGTAGTTGCTCCTCTGGCTTCTGGTTCCCTTTACACCAAAATATACAAGGGTTTCCAAGAATTTATTAAAGTTGGCTTAGTTGACGACAAGAATGTTCGCTTCAGTGGTGCACAGGCGGAAGGTTGCTCTCCTATCGCCCAAGCTTTCAAAGAAGGTAGAGACTTCGTCACTCCTGTTAAACCCAACACCATTGCTAAATCTATCGCGATTGGAAATCCAGCTGATGGTATCTATGCTCTCGACACCGCGAAAAAAACTGGTGGTCATATAGAATCTGTTACCGATGCCGAAATCATCGAAGGGATCAAGCTATTGGCAGAAACCGAAGGCATCTTTACCGAAACCGCAGGTGGTACTACTATTGCTGTGCTGAAGAAACTGGTGGAAGCAGGCGATATTGATCCAGAAGAAACCACCGTTGCTGTAATCACAGGTAATGGACTGAAAACTCAGGAAGCTGTACAGAAAGAAATAGGTGAACCTCTGGTCATTGAAGCTAAACTTGATAGTTTTGAGCGTGCTTTGGAACGTGCTAAAACCCTAGAGCGTTTGGAATGGCAAGCAGTTTCAGTTTAATTATTGTTCGTGAACTGTTGATTATTGAGCGTGAGTAGCCCGATAATCAGCAGAGATTAGCTTTTGTTTACTGATTACTGAAATATGGCGGTCAAAGTTTTAATTCCCACGATTTTGCAGAAATTAACCAACAATCAAGCAGTGGTTAAAGCTGAAAGTGGCAGTGTCAAGGAACTTTTTGAATCTCTTGAGAAGGATTATCCTGGTATCAAAGCACGTGTATTTGATGAGCAGGGAAAACCACGTCGCTTTGTAAACTTCTATGTTAACAATGAAGATATTCGCTTCCTTGATGGACTTGCTACCAGTCTCAAGGATGAAGATGAGGTAAGTATTGTACCTGCAGTGGCAGGTGGTTAAAGCAGTTAAGTTGGAAACACAGAGCTAAATCCCTGGTTTCCAGTTAGAGTAATTCTTGTTTCGATTAGTCATAGACAGATGTCTATGGCTTTTTTTTTCTTTAAATTGTTAGTTGAATTACGATTTTTTTTAGTTTTTCTTAATGTTTCTGCGCTTCAAAACGAACAGATTTTTAAGAAATAAAGAGCAAGATTTAATTAGTGTTAACTTGGTAAACAAGCTATTATCCAGCGTGGCAAGATGGCTTTGGGGGAAAGGAATTTAGTGCAGTAGATTAGGTCAGAATTGAGATCAATTTTGGTCAAAAATAGCCTAGGGTACTGCACAGATAAATTTAAAATTCTTGCTCTTTCAAGCCACAAAATATCACTACCCTGGGGTAAGGGCAGGACTTCAAGAGGAAGAGAAGTATGAACAACGAAAAAGAAAAAGTTCCCAGCTCACTTTTAACCCTGACGGCTGGTGTTGTGGTTACCCTAGTCAGTCTTTGGTTTGGTTATAACTTTAATTTTATGCCAGAACAAGCCTCGCAGCAGGCTTCTCTGGTAGACGATTTGTTCCGTGTGATGATAGTTATTGGCACGGCTCTATTTCTTGTGATACAAGGAGCGATTCTGATTGCTGTCATTAAATTTCGTCAGCGTCCGGGAGATAATACCGATGGTCCACCAATTAAAGGTAATTTACCACTAGAAGCCTTTTGGACTGTAATTCCCGCTGTCATCGTTATCATCCTAGGTGTTTACAGTGTCGAGGTTTATCGGGACATGGGCGGTTTTGAAACGGCAGGTGGTTCAATGATGTCCCATAATCACCACCAACCCGTCGAAGTGGCAATGACGCCTCAGAGCAATATGGCTCCTTTGATTGTGGAGACACCGGAAGAAGACACGGAACTAGTGGCAACTCAGTATGGCTTTGGTGCGACTCCTGATCGGGAAGGATTACCAGCAGATGTGGAAGTTGATGTCATGGGCTTGCAATTTGCTTGGGTTTTCACCTATCCCGAGACTGACATTATTGTCGGAGATTTACACGTTCCCGTGGGCAAAGATATACAGCTTAATATTGCTGCTCAAGATGTACTCCATGCTTTCTGGATTCCCCAATTTCGCCTCAAGCAAGATGCGATTCCTGGACAAGATACCCAGTTGCGTTTTACTCCCAACAAAGTAGGTACCTATCCTATTGTCTGTGCAGAATTGTGTGGCAGTTATCACGGGGGTATGAGAACGCAAATAACTGTGGAGACACAAGAGGATTATGAAGCTTGGCAAGAAGAAGAAATGGAATATGCTCAGAAAGCAGACTGGCAGGAAACTGTAGCAGTAACCACCGACTTGTCAGACTCCCAATATCTCGCTCCCTATGCCCAGGAAATGGGTTTGGAATCGGATGCATTAGCTCAAGTTCAGCTTAGCCGCAACGAACAGTAATTGAAAGTAAGCAAATTACTCGTCACTTAAATATGACACAGACAGAAATACCCTCAACAAACTTAGGTGCTGGGGAAGCGGCTCATAGCCATCATCCCGAAGCCTGGAAGTGGTACGACTACTTCACCTTTAACACCGATCATAAAGTCATTGGTATTCAATATCTGGTGACTGCTTTTGGATTTTATTTAATCGGTGGCATGATGGCGATGGCAATGCGTGCCGAACTCTACACCGCCGATTCTGATTTACTCGATCCCAGTCTCTACAACGCCTTCCTGACTAACCACGGAACAATCATGATTTTTCTGTGGGTTGTACCCGCAGCCATTGGTGGTTTTGGAAATTATCTGATTCCACTCATGATTGGTGCCGAGGATATGGCGTTTCCGAAGCTGAATGCGATCGCCTTTTGGCTCAATCCCCCAGCAGGTGCTTTTCTGCTGTCTAGTTTTTTCTTTGGTGGGGCGCAATCGGGTTGGACTTCCTATCCTCCCCTCAGTCTTATTACAGCAAATACAGCTCAATCCCTGTGGATTCTCAGCCTAATTACAGTGGGAACCTCCTCCATTTTGGGTGCGGTTAATTTTCTGGTAACTCTCTGGAAAATGCGCATTCCCAGCATGGGTTGGACAGATATTCCCCTTTTCTGCTGGGCAATGTTGGCAACTTCTGCCTTGGCACTTTTTTCCACTCCTGTTTTGGCGGCAGGATTAATCCTGTTATTTTTTGACATCAACTTTGGTACTGGCTTTTTCCGACCAGAAATGGGGGGAAATGTGGTGGTTTACCAGCATTTGTTCTGGTTTTATTCCCACCCCGCAGTCTACCTGATGATTTTGCCAATTTTCGGCATTATGTCAGAGGTAATTCCAGTACACGCCCGCAAGCCTATTTTTGGTTACAAAGCGATTGCCTATTCTAGTTTGGCAATTTGTTTGGTGGGCTTGTTTGTATGGGTACACCACATGTTTACCAGTGGTACTCCTGCTTGGATGCGGATGTTTTTCACCATCTCAACTTTCATTGTGGCAGTACCCACAGGTGTCAAAATCTTTAGCTGGGTTGGTACTCTCTGGGGTGGCAAAATCCGCTACACCTCAGCGATGCTTTTTGCTATCGGTTTACTGTCCATGTTTGTTTTGGGCGGTATTAGTGGTGTGACTTTGGGTGCAGTTCCCTTTGATATTCACGTCCACGACACCTACTATATCGTGGCTCACTTCCACTACGTTCTTTTTGGTGGTTCTGTCTTTGGTATTTATGCCGGTATTTATCACTGGTTCCCGAAGATGACGGGGCGGATGTTGAATGAAACTTTAGGTCGTATACATTTTGCCATGACTTTCATTGGCACTCATCTGACATTCTTCCCTATGCATGGCTTGGGTTTACATGGAATGCCCAGACGGGTTGCGATGTATGATCCGCAATTTACAGCGATTAACCAAATTTGTACCTACGGGGCAATGTTACTCGGTTTCTCTACTGTTTTCTTCCTCGTCAATGCGATTTGGAGTTGGAGTCGTGGAGAAATTGCTGGTCGTAATCCCTGGCAAGCTTTAACCTTAGAATGGCAAACCAGTTCTCCTCCTGAGATTGAAAACTTTACTGAAGAACCAATTCTCTGGGCAGGACCATACGATTACGGTATTGATACTGAAATGGTGGACAGTGCTATATCCGTAAGCGAAATGCTTGAAGAAGTTAGTGCGGAGAATAATTAACTGTTGTTAGTTATTGATTATTAATTGTCTCATCTGCGACGAATAATCAATGGCTAGCAACCAAGACCAATAATTACGGACAGATTCATGCAAAATCCAACTGTTGATTCACCCCAAACCATGCTGGACTCAAAAAGTCCTGTTTCTCCAGCCGAAGCTAGTCATGGAGAACATCCTGATTTCCGAGTTTTAGGACTGCTGGTATTTCTCGGTTCTGAATCTTTGATGTTTGGTGGTTTATTTGCCTCCTATTTAATCTATCGCGGTATGACTGCTGTTTGGCCACCCGAAGAAACCGAAGTGGAGTTATTGTTACCTACAATTAATACCATTATCCTGGTTTCTAGTAGTTTTGTAATCCACAAAGGTGATGAGGCAATCAAGAAAAATGATGTCTCTGGTTTGCGCTTCTGGTATGTGGTAACAGCAATTATGGGTGTTATTTTCCTAGGTGGTCAGGCCTATGAGTATTTGACATTAGGTTATGGTTTAACCACTAATGTCTTTGCTAATTGTTTCTATCTCATGACCGGTTTTCACGGCTTACACGTTACTGTGGGTGTCTTGCTGATACTCGGTGTTTTGTGGCGTTCACGTCGCCAAGGTCATTACAGTGAAACCAAACATATCGGCGTGGAAATGGCAGAAATTTACTGGCACTTTGTCGATATTATTTGGATTGTTTTGTTTACTTTGATCTACATTTTGGCTCTGTTTTAGAGTTATTTTTTGTGGCTCAATAAACTGAAACTCCCTTACTATTATTAGTGGGGAGTTTTTACTATTTGTATTTAATTAAAAATAAGGTTTAACCAATTACTATGTCATCTTCCTCTTTTAAGTATCCTTCTAGTCCAACTGGTGACCAAGTTGATTATTACCATGGTGTTGCTGTTCGCGATCCCTATCGTTGGTTAGAAGATCCCCACAGCGAAGCTACTCAAAGTTGGATCGCAGCGCAAAATCAAGTTACCTTGGGCTATCTTGAACAAATTACAGCGAGGGAAAACATTCAGCAGCGTTTAACTCAACTTTGGAACTATGAAAAGTACAACATTCCTTTTCGGGAAGGAAATCGCTATTTCTATTTCAAAAATGACGGTTTACAAAATCAAAGTGTTCTTTACACCCTAAATAGTCTCGATGCTGAACCCAAAATAATCCTCGATCCCAATCAGTTTGCAACAGATGGTACTGTTGCCCTATCTGGTTTATCTGTGAGTGAAGATGGCAATTTACTTGCTTATAGCATCTCCACTGCTGGTTCCGATTGGCAAGAGTGGCGGGTAAGAGATGTGGAGAGTGGGGTAGACTTGGAGGATCGCCTGCAGTGGGTGAAGTTTTCTGGCGCTTATTGGACTCCTGATAACAAAGGCTTTTTCTACAGTCGTTACGATGAACCCAACGAGAAGACAAAATTTGAAGATACCAACTATTTTCAGAAGCTTTACTACCATCGCATTGGAACTTCCCAGTCTGAGGATACCCTAATCTACCATCGCCCAGATCGCAAAGAGTGGGGTTTTAGTGCTTCTGTAAGTGAAGATGGACGCTATCTAATTATCTGGGTTCGTTTGGGTACTGATTCGAGAAATTTGATTTTTTACCAGGATTTGCAGCATCCTGACTCAGAAGTGGTGGAATTAATCAGCGAGTTTGAAGCTAGCTACGGATTTATTGGTAATGAGGGTTCGCGATTCTGGCTAAAAACAGATTTAGATGCGCCTCGCCGCCGTCTGATTGAAATTGATATTAATTGCCCAGAGAGGGAAAATTGGCAAGAAATTATTCCCCAAGCTACAGAAACCCTCAACAGCGTCAGCCTCCTCAATAACCAATTTGTGGTTAACTATCTCCAAGATGCCCAAACTAAGATTAAAATTTTTGCTTTAGATGGTTCCTTGGTTCGAGAAGTGGAATTACCAGGAATTTGTTCTGCTGGTGGCTTCCGCGGTAAGCGCGACGACAGAGATACTTTCTATGGTTTTACCAGTTTCACCACACCTACAACTATCTATCGCTACGATCTGGAAACTGGGGAAAGTAGTCTGTTTCGCAAACCAGAAGTAGATTTCCAAGCAGAGGAGTTGGAGACAAAACAGGTTTTCTACCACAGTAAAGATGGTACTAAAGTACCTATGTTCATTACCCATAAAAAAGGTTTGCAACTAGACGGTAGCAATCCCACCTATCTCTATGGTTATGGTGGTTTTAATGTTTCTCTCACCCCCAATTTCTCTGTGAGTAATTTGGTATGGCTAGAAATGGGAGGAGTTTTAGCGATGCCTAATTTGCGCGGAGGTGGAGAATATGGCGAAGCTTGGCATCAAGCAGGAATGAAACTAAAGAAACAAAATGTTTTTGATGACTTTGTAGCAGCGGCACAGTGGCTGATTGAGAACAAATATACTACACCCAAAAAGCTAGCGATTGCAGGAGATAGTAATGGCGGTTTACTAGTTGGCGCTTGTCTGGCGCAACATCCGGAACTTTTTGCGGCGGCGCTTCCGGCGGTGGGAGTAATGGATATGCTACGCTTCCCCAAATTTACCATTGGCTGGGCTTGGTGTAGCGAATATGGCACTCCAGAGGAGAATGAGGCGGAGTTTCAAGCTATCTACAAATACTCTCCCCTACATAATCTCAAGTCTGGTGTCACCTATCCTGCTACCCTAATTACCACAGCAGATCGCGATGATCGTGTTGTTCCTGCCCATAGTTTCAAATTTGCGGCAGCTTTGCAAGCAGCACATAATGGAGACAATCCCGTTTTAATTCGCATTGAAACTAAAGCAGGACATGGTGCAGGAA
This sequence comes from uncultured bacterium, assembly GCA_964633315.1. Lineage (GTDB taxonomy): Bacteria > Cyanobacteriota > Cyanobacteriia > Cyanobacteriales > CAWCAG01 > CAZWGS01. The sequence continues at coordinate 14,560 of CAZWGS010000007.1, forward strand.
AACCCACCAGTAAGATTATTGCAGAAACTGCTGAGCGCTGGGCTTTTCTAGTCTCAATTTTCGGCGAGGACTCATTTAAAATTGAATGAAGCTTTTAACAGAATCCATGCTGGCAAATAAATCTAGGCGAGGGGTATGGTAGCAAGACAATAATTGCTGGAAAGAAACAAATTTATTGACTCTCCGACGCAAGTGTTGATCCACACTATCCTTTCTTGCGATCAGAGTAACTTGTTTACCCATTTGCTTGAGTAAATCAACTAAACCAAGATAGCTAGGCTTACTCACAACTAGCAAAAAATGATCAATTTGGGGATAGCGACGTACCGTATCCAAGCAATCACAAGATATTTGTACACCAATCCCTTCTTTTTGACTATCAGACATATGCACATCCTCAAAACCACCACCGTACAAAGCATTGGCAATAAAAGGGTTTTCTAGTTGCCAATTGGCGTAGGCTTTCTGAATTCGCGGTTTGCCTTGGGCATGAAAGTAGAGCAGAATTGATTCAAGAGTTTCTGCTAAAGTTGAGGGTACATCTGGGGCTGTTAACTTGACGCTTTCGTAATCCCAAAAAATAGCAATGTCTCGAGTGAGTGTTGTTTTTTGCTCTTTTGTAGTGCTTGGGTAGAGTAAATTTAGCTTTTGATCGCACCTAACCATCGCATAAGTGGCAGGAAAAGCAATTGTACCGAGTAAAAGTGATTTTATAAAGCTTCGATTTGCAAGCAAACTCAAACCAAAAATACAGCTAAATAGTGCTGAACCCAAAACAACAGCTTTTTTGACCATCTCTATCCCTAATGATTAAATCTATTGCTTGCAAGCCATTCTTTGTCCACTAAAACTTAGCCTAATCCCATATGTCATCCAGTTGCGAGGGTAAATTCACTGATAATTGCAGTAGTCTCAATCGCGATCGCAGTAATTTTACTCTAATTTTGAGGTCAAAAGTTCTAACTTGTTACCGCTCAATTTTACTTCCATGATCGGTATATACAGCCTCAAATTTAAGGAACCACACTTGACTCCTAAAAAATCCGTGCAGTTCCTGAAACTATAGCCTAATTATTCATGCTTGAATCAAGCGAGTTGATGGGAAGCAAGCTTATTAGAAAAATAGATCGACAATTGATTAATTAGCGTACTAGGAGGTTCATCAGCATTTTCCTCCACCTCCGCTACACTCACTAACATTGAATCTGTAGTACGTACTACCATTTCACCCTTAGCCAAGGCATCTCGCCACTGGCGACCTACTTTCCAAGCATGAAATTTGCTAACATTCCAACGGGGATTACTTGGGTAGCCTGCAAATCCAGACCTCAAAGCAGGATGTTTGTCGCTAGAGATACGGGTATTAACTAATACCCCATCTGCTAAGTCAACCAGTACTGGGCTGTTATGTCCTAGAGTTTTACGCATAAACCTCGCCCTCCTTTTGTATTGAATAGAACAATTTTCACTAAGATCACCTAGATTGTATTACAAATTATTACGTTAGGGAATTTCTAACGGATTTTACTTGGATTTCTAAGAGGAAAAGATAAAGTCTGGGCTATTTTAATCAACTGTTAAGTTTTTATGTTGATCAAATTGGCTCTAATGTTACTTACAGCTACAGATATTTGACGTAATTTTCGGGATAAAACACCCAATTATTAGCGTCAATAAAGATCAACTCTGACCCTGAAGATCTATCTCGAATATCTATACAATGGAGGCAAATCATCTCAGGTTATTAACTTGAGGTGATAATTAAGTTTTTTGATGCTTTACATTTAACCTGAAAAGCCTTCTAACTAGGTTAAATTAGCGCCAGTAGGATTCCCTGACTAACTTAGATGAGTCTCTGCATTAATCCCCAATGCCAACAACCAGAAAATTCTGATACACTGCTTTTTTGTCAAAATTGCGGTTCAGAATTGCTTCTTGACGGACGCTATCGGGTCGTACGTAAATTAGGAGGAGGAGGTTTTGGTACAACCTATGAGGCTTTAGATCGCCATTCTCTAGCCAAAGTCCTGAAAGTTTTGGTCAAAAATCACCCCAAGTATGTGGAATTATTTCAGCAAGAAGCTCAAGTGATGAGTATGCTGCAACATCCAGGAATTCCGCAAGTAGAAGAGGATGGCTATTTTGTTTACTATCCAAGCAACAGCAAAGAACCCTTGCATTGCTTGATTATGGAAAAAATTGAGGGTCTAGACTTAGAGGAGTATATCAAACAACGGGGTATGCGCCCAATTAAGCAGAAAAGAGCGATCCGTTGGCTAGCAGAATTAGTACTCATTCTCAAACAACTGCACCAATTGAGCTTTTTTCATCGTGATATCAAACCTGCTAATATCATGCTTAGAGCAGATGGCTGTTTAGTTCTAATCGATTTTGGTACGGCACGTCAAGTAACTAGTACCTATATAGAAAAACAAGCTGCTGGTCAAGTTACAGGCATAGTATCAGCAGGTTATACTCCTTTGGAACAAATGAAGGGTAAAGCAGTACAACAATCTGATTTCTATGCCTTAGCAGGAACAATGATTTTTTTACTTACAGGTCATAATCCCTGCGATTTTTATGACCCGAATACAGATCGCCTACACTGGCGGGAAATAGTACCAGATCTAGCAGAAGGATTTGCTGATCTGCTTGATCAAATGATGGCAACTTTTCCTTTTCAGCGCCCGCAAACAGCAGAGGAAATATTGAAAGCTATTGCGATAATAGATCCCTCCCTGCGTAATCTTGAGGAGTGTTTTGAACCTTCAGGTGCCACTAAAAATCCTAGTCAGTTACCGACAAGATACATTTATCCTCCCATTTTTCCACCGGTATCACCCATAGCAACAACTAAATTATCAACAGCTAAAATACCACCACCACCTCCTCCTCCTTCTCCACCACCAAAACCTCAACTGACATCTGAATTCAAGAGTCGTTCTCAGCAAGAATTAGCAGAATTTATTGGTCCGATGGCAGCTTTAATCTGCAAGCGAACTCTCGCTGCTAATCCAGGAATTTCTCCTGCTGAATACATTGATTTATTAGCCAAGAAAATTCCCAATTCCCAACAAGCAAAATCATTTAAGCAGCGAATGGAAAACTCTTAATTAAATGTTGTTTACTGATTGCTTTTTTTACATTAACTATAATTTTACTGATCGCTTTTTTGGTCTAACATATCCATTGCCATTTGCAAACTAACTTTCATTCTGTTTAGTGACGCTGCTAAAATGCCAATCTCATCATTAGTTTGTTGCTCAAATTCTCCTCTCATATCACCAGTACTAACTTTTTTTGATAAACGAGCCATACTGACTAGAGGATTGGTAATAGTGAACTTGAGAAATAGATTAAGTAAGAGAATTGCGATTAATAAAAACAGAGCAATAATTCCACTAACTAAAAAGTTTAAGTTTCTGGCAGCATCAAAAACTCTGCTAGCCGGGACAGAAACTATTCTTGCTCCCACAATTTCGTTTAACTCCCAACCAAAACCATTCTTATTACCATAGGTTTGAATTTGACTAGGAGGGGCAACATCTGGAGTACTATGACATTGTAAACAGCTGGCTTGTTCTACTGCTAGAGGACGGGCAACATAAAAAATCTTACCCCCAGGAATATCCCTAAAACCACTAGTTTCTGATAGTTCTTTTTCGTTGCGAAACTCCTCCACAATTGCCGTTTCAAAACTATCTGCTTTGTCCCTGGGATTAGTCGGATTTAGTGTTGCTTCTTTGTAGAAAAAATCTCGATAATGCTGGCGATTACGTAAATTATCAAATACTTCACGAGCAGAATAAGCTGGTATAGTCTCCCTTAAAAACTCTTTATTATTATCTTCTAAATCTGGAGAAAAAGATGCCATTTGTGGTCTAACTTGATCATTAGTGTATTCTCGTACTGACCCCATAGTTTCAATGAGAATAAAGGCTTGGGATGCTACAATATTCTCAGCATAATTCTCAAGAATAAGAGATAAAGTTACTCCGCTAGTAACTATTACTCCCACTAAAATAATGATGAGGAGTAAATTAAGCTTGACACCTAGTTTAAGATTTTTTAGCATTTCTTAATTTTAAAAAAGCGATTTAAATTCAGCGATTTTATTCTATAAGTAAATAACAAAACTATGTTTTGTTAGCCTATCTTATTTACCATTATATATGCCAAAATAAAAAGATAGGTTCTTAAAATCAAGCTTTTCTTATCTCTACAACTAGGTAGTCTTTCCCCTTGTTATGTTTATTATTATGCGTTGGCATCACATTTTTCTCTTACCCCTAATTGGGCTCCTTATCGCTTGTCCCAAAACGGATAATAATTCGCCAGGTAAGTTAAGTATTGGGGTGGTCAGCTACGGAGACAGTGAACGCTCTCTAGAACGTTACTCTGGCTTAAAAAAATACTTGGGTAGTGAACTCAAAAGTATTGTTGAATTCGAGCCAGCATTTAACGAAGTTCAAGCTCTAGAACAAATCAAACGTCGTCGCTGGGATCTAGTTTTTGCTCCTCCTGGTTTAGCTGCAATCGCTATTGCTCAGAATAATTATGTAGCTCTATTTCCCCTAGAAGGACTACAAAAAACGCGTTCTGTAATTGTGGTTCGTGAAGATAGCGAGATGGTACAGTTACAGGATTTAGCTGGTAAGGTAATTGCCCTTGGTCAACCGGGTTCGGCCACTGGCTACTATTTGCCAATTTATAATCTCTATGGCTTAACTTTAGCAGAAGTTCGTTTTGCTCCCACACCCAAAACAATTTTGGCATGGCTCGATAGTGAAGAGGTAACAGCAGGGGCTTTATCTTTAGACGAGTTCAATCGCCATCGCACCAGTTTCCCCTCCACAAAGTTCCGCATTCTTGATAGTGATTCTCATAATGTGCCCACAGGTGCTGTTTTAGTGGGAGAGAATATCGAACGTAATCAGCAGGAGATGATTCGTGATAAGTTGTCCCAGGTACCTCCCTCTATTGCAGCCGCAGCAGGATATATACCCAACGACAGGTTACCTGACTACAAATATCTTATTGATGTGGTAGAGAGGGTCACACCAATTGCTGAGCGTATCAAAGAAAAACCAGCTCCCTTATATGAACAAAAACCCTGATTGTGCTTCAGCTGTAATTTCATTACTAGAATAATTTACCACCTGAACATCCAGGAAAAATTTATCTGTTACAAGACGCATATATTTATATTTTTTACGAATAGAAAAGAATTATTTAATACTTATGTAAAGTTTTGCTTAATTTGTTTTTTGAATTTGTTTTTATGTGTTAAAAAACAAATACTCATTTTTTTTTGGGTTGAATTTAACCGAGCGGGCAATCAAAAAGTGCTCACTCGTAACTACTAGCTAATTATGGACTCTAGCTTAATTCTTTCCAATATTTTGAAGCCGTCAATATTGCTGTTATTTATCGGCACGATGGCGTTTTTTCTTCAGTCCGACCTAGAAATTCCTCAGCCTTTACCAAAACTATCTTCTCTCAGTTTTTTATTTGCTATGTAATTTCAGGGTAGTCATGAAAATAATTAAAGTAAAATAAATATCTCGTTTCAAGAAACTCATTAGTATCTCAACTGACTTACAAACCATCAATTATTTTTGGGCATAAAAAATAATAGTTATTTGCTTATCAATCAGCGCATCAGAAAAGACACATTTTAGTGTCGTTTTATTCAGCAACTATCTACTTAATTATGCAACTCGTTAACGGTTTACATTTCAAAAACATAAGGGGTGATATATTTGGGGGTATAACCGCAGCAGTTGTTGCTCTACCCCTAGCCCTAGCATTCGGTGTCTCCTCTGGTGCTGGAGCAATTGCAGGACTTTATGGGGCAATTTTTGTGGGTTTCTTCGCTGCTTTGTTTGGCGGTACTCCCTCGCAAATTTCTGGTCCTACTGGTCCCATGACTGTGGTAATTGCCACTGTTTTCTCTGGCTTAGCAGCAGATAATCCTGAAAATAACATTGTTATCGCCTTTACGGTAATTATGTTAGGAGGATTGTTTCAAATTTTGTTTGGGTTAATGAGGTTAGGTAAATACATTACCTTAATGCCCTATACAGTAATTTCTGGCTTTATGTCTGGGATTGGCTTAATTATTATTTTGCTGCAAATTGGTCCTTTCCTCGGACATGAAGCTTCAGCCAATGTTATTGAATCAGTTAGTCAAATTCCCTACTTTATTAGCAATGCTAATTTTGCTGCTGTTGGTTTAGGTTTTTTGACTTTAGCAATTGTTTTTGGTTGTCCTGCTAAGGTAACTCGGATTATTCCTTCTCCTCTACTAGCATTAATTATTGGAACTATAGTTGCTACTTTTTTCTTACCTGATAAAGACTTGCTTTTGATTGGTGATATTCCTAGTGGATTACCTACTCTGCAACTTCCAGTATTTAACGCTGCTCAGCTTAGAAGTATAGTTGGCTATGGTTTAATGTTGGCAGTTTTGGGTTCAATAGATTCTTTACTGACTTCCTTAGTTGCTGATAATATCACCCGCACTCAACATGATTCAGACCGTGAATTAATAGGTCAAGGAATTGGTAATTTAATTTCTGGTTTGTTTGGTGGACTTCCCGGAGCCGGAGCAACAATGCGAACTGTAATCAATGTCAAAACTGGTGGTAAAACTCCGATTTCTGGCATGGTTCACGCTCTAGTTCTACTATTAGTAGTACTCAAAGCAGGTGAGTTAACTGAAAGTATTCCCCAAGCAGTTTTAGCAGGTATTTTATTTAAAGTCGGCATCGATATTATTGATTGGAGTTTCTTGAAACGAGCCCATCAAATATCCCTCAAAGCAACAGGATTAATGTACATAGTCTTGTTTCTAACTGTTTTTGTTGACTTAATTACAGCAGTTGCTGTAGGTGTATTTTTTGCCAACTTACTTACAGTCAAAACATTAAGTGATATTCAAAGCGATCGTGTTAAAGCCATTATTCACCCTGAAGATGATACCGCTTTAACTACAGAGGAAAAGTACATTCTCAAACAAGCTAAAGGCAAAATTTTGTTGTTTAGTTTGGGTGGACCAATGAGTTTTGGTGCGGCAAAAACAATTGCTCAGAGAATGGGTATTGTCAGTCAGTATGAGGTATTGATTTTAGACCTCTGTGATGTTCCTTTTATGGGTGTGACGGCTTCTCTTGCGATTGAGAATATGCTTAAGGATGCTTGGAGTAAAAAACGACAAGTGTTTCTTGTTGGTGCGAAAGGACAAGCTGAGGAAAGGTTACAAAAAATGAAACTACTACAAATGCTAGCACCTAGTAATCGCTTCAATAGTAGAATATCTGCTCTTCAAGCAGCTCTTGCTAATATTGAACCATCTCAGGTCAAAGTACAAAATAAAAAGATAATGACTAAGGATAAATCTGGTACTAACTAGGACTAGACAAGGAAATTATCAATAGTATTGATTATTGTTCCCTAGAGAAAGTGAAACAAGTGATAGAGAAGATAAAACCAATCATCAATCAATATGGAGAGGTTTGCTATCTATCTGATACGAGAGAAATTACCTCCATTAACTGCATCGCTTCACTCTAGGGAATACTAAACTTCTTGTATAAATCCGAAATAGATCGCTTAATCTAGATTGGGAATAAGGAAATAATCAATTATTGACTCTTATTGACCCATCCAAGGGTTTTGCTAGCATCAAAAATTGCTACTAACGAGTACTAAATATCCAATCTTTGATAAATTTCATCCACGTGTTTTAAATGATGTTGGGGGTCAAAACAAGCTGCAATTTCCTCTGAAGACAGCTTTTGAGTCACCTGTGGATCCTCACTCACCAAACTACGAAAATTGCCATCGGGTGTATTCCAAGCCTGGTGAGCATTAGCTTGTACAATTTTGTAGGCTTCTTCTCTCCCTAATCCTTTATCCACCAATGCTAGTAAAACCCGTTGGCTAAAGATTACGCCACCGTAGACATTCATATTACGCTGCATATTTTCTGGATAAACCAGTAGATTCTTCACCAATTTAGTCATCTCTCGCAACATAAAATGGGTCAAAATACAGCTATCGGGCAAAATAACCCGTTCTACAGAACTATGAGAAATATCTCTTTCGTGCCATAGGGCAACATTTTCTAAAGCTGCAACTGCATTACCGCGAACTATTCTTGCCATTCCTGTAATGCGTTCCGAACGTATAGGATTACGTTTATGGGGCATAGCAGAAGAACCCTTTTGTCCTTTAGAGAAGAATTCTTCCACCTCCAAAACATCCGTACGTTGGAGATTGCGAATCTCGACAGCAAAGCGTTCCAAACTAGCAGCTAATAGTGCTAATTGTTGCACATATTCAGCGTGGCGATCTCTAGAAACTACCTGAGTAGATGCTGTATCTGGTTTAAGTCCCAACTTTTGACAAGCAATTGTTTCTACTCTGGGGTCAACATTAGCATAGGTACCTACAGCACCAGAAATTTTCCCCACAGCAATATCTTGGCGTAATCTTAGCAGTCGGTCACGGTTACGCAACACTTCTGCTAGCCAACCTGCTAACTTAAAACCAAAAGTAATCGGTTCAGCGTGAATACCGTGGGAACGTCCTACCATCACAGTGTAGCGATGTTGCTGTGCTTGGTAACGAATCGCTTGGGATAGCTGTTCTACTTCCTCTAGAATTAGCTCAATACTCTTTACCAATTGTAGTGCCAAGGCAGTATCGAGCATATCGGAACTAGTCAAACCCAGGTGGATGTATCTGCCCACATCCCCCACATACTCATTGACATTAGTAAGGAAAGCAATCACATCATGGCGTACTTCCGCCTCAATTTCTAGTACTCTTTGAGGGTTAAAATTTGCTTTAGCCTTAATTTCTTCTACTGCATCAGCAGGAATATAGCCTAGTTCTGCTTGCGCCTCGCAAACAGCAATTTCTACCTGAAGCCAGGTTTTAAGTTTATGGGCGTCAGTCCAAAGTTCGCCCATTTCCGGCAGGGTGTAGCGCTCAATCAATTCTCGTGTAGCCTAGTATACATCCTTACCATTCTACCGTGTCAGAGAAATAGAACTACCTCTGCTTTTAATATTGACTTTCTCTTCCGTAATCTACGGGCTAGGAGGGATTCGAACCCCCGACACCGTGGTCCGTAGCCACGTGCTCTAGTCCACTGAGCTACAAGCCCCTATGCTAAATTTAAGCACTAGAAACTAATAGTATCATGCCTGTTGCCCATGACGCAAGATTCTCAAAAAACTTCCAAACTTACCCATCTCAATGCCCAAGGTCAAGCAGGGATGGTAGATGTTTCCCAAAAACAAATTACCAAACGTCAAGCGGTGGCTGCGGGTCAAATACGTATGTCTCAAGAAACTTTGGCTACTATTGTCGCTGGTAATACCCCCAAGGGAGATGTGGTAGCAACTGCCAGGTTAGCAGGCATTATGGCAGCCAAACAAACCGCTAATTTAATTCCCCTGTGCCATCCCTTACCCCTACACAAAATTGAAGTGCAACTGACCCCAGACTCTCAACTACCGGGTTACCAAATTCAAGCAACTGTAGTCACCAAAGCGGAAACAGGAGTAGAGATGGAGGCATTAACAGCAGTTTCAGTTGCTGCTTTAACCCTCTATGACATGGCAAAAGCCCTAGAAAAATCCATGCAAATTGAAGCGATTCGCCTGGTAAGCAAAACTGGAGGCAAATCTGGAGATTACAGTATCACTCAGGCACAAGGAAATGGGTAAATTGTTGTTGGTTGATGGTTGATTGGGGAAACGGATGATCGACGGTGCTACAACGTAATTGATAGTAATGACAACGGATGAGTAATGCCCCTGCCAACTTCCCCTGCCAACTTCCTCTGCTTCCCCTGCTTCCCTTGCTTCCTCTACTTCCCCAACTTCTCGTCTCCCTTCTCCTTACTTCCCTGCTTTAGAATAGATTATGTAATACCAATACAAAAAATATGCCCCCTCGCTGGCCTCGTCAACCTGACCGTAAAGATCCTGAATACCGCCGTTTAGATGATCGCATGAATTTTGCCGTTCATGTGGCAGTCTATATCACTTGCAATTCAGGGTTGTGGTTTTTTCACAATCTCAAACAGGCTGATTGGTCTTGGGCAAGCTGGTTTTCCCTGGTTTGGCTAGCTTTACTCCTGCTACACCTAATTTACATTCTGAGTGCAGATTACTCCTACAAATCTAATGGCTAATTCCAACACCACAGAAGCAATTGAAGCCCTCGCTGCGGAAATCGGCGAAAATATCTACATTGACGTAGCGAAATGGCATCTCTACCTAGCTGATGCCCACCTACACACCGTTATTGCTGAACGGCTTTACCCTTTAGTAGAAGAAGATAACATCAGCGAAGGTACTGTATTGCCAATACTCAGCGCTATTACCGTTAAACTCGGTGGTGGTAAACGAGAATTGCCCCTAACTGACCTACTACCGATGCCATCTCAAACCAACTTGATGGATTTACTCGAAGAATACCAGCGTCAATTGTAAGGTTGGGAAACTAGAGAAAAGTCAAAGCTTAAGGCTGACATAGCATAGCATCGCTTAAACTGACTGTTGGGAAAAAAGTTAGAGATAAGCATATGGACAGCGCTTCACTTTGGCAACGCTATCAAGATTGGCTGTACTACGATAAAAATTTAGGCTTTTACCTAGACATTTCACGAATGCGATTCGATGATGCCTTTGTGGAACAGATGCAAGGCAAATTCGAAAAAGCTTTCGAGGACATGAAAGCCCTAGAAGCAGGTGCAATTGCTAACCCTGATGAAAACCGCATGGTGGGTCACTATTGGCTGCGAGACCCTGATTTAGCACCTACAGAGGAACTAAAAACAGACATCATAACCACCCTCGATAAGATTAAAAACTTTGCCCAAAAAGTGCATCAGGGAGAAATTACCTCTCCTAGTGGAGAAAAATTCACTGACCTCCTTTCCATCGGTATTGGTGGTTCAGCTTTGGGTCCCCAATTTGTAGCTGAAGCATTAGCCCCTCTAGATGCGCCACTCAAAATTCATTTTATTGATAACAGTGACCCCACAGGCATTGATCGCACTCTAGCTGAAATTAAAGACCTGAACACAACTTTAGTCTTAGTAATTTCCAAATCCGGCGGTACCCCAGAAACCCGCAATGGCATGCTGGAAGTCAAACAGGTTTATCAAAACCACAATCTGGATTTTGCACCCCACGCTGTTGCGATTACTGGAGTGGGAAGTAAATTAGAGGGTATTGCCACCTCAGAAGGTTGGCTAACTACCTTCCCCATGCATGATTGGGTGGGAGGACGTACCTCAGAACTTTCTGCTGTGGGTTTAGTTGCTGCTGCCTTGCAAGGCATCGAAATTCAACAGATGCTAGATGGGGCAAAAGCTATGGATGTCACCACCAGAACAGCAGACTTGAAAAGCAACCCCGCCGCCCTTCTCGCCCTATCTTGGTACTATGCAGGGGATGGTCAGGGTAAAAAAGATATGGTAGTTCTGCCCTACAAAGATAGCTTGCTGCTATTTAGCCGCTACCTGCAACAGTTGGTGATGGAATCTTTAGGCAAAGAGGAAGACTTAGCAGGTAATAAAGTCTACCAGGGGATCGCAGTCTATGGTAACAAAGGTTCCACCGACCAACACGCCTATGTACAGCAACTCAGGGAAGGAATTCCTAATTTTTTCCTCACCTTTATTGAAGTATTAAAAGACAGGGAAGGAACAACTGTAGAAATTGATCCAGGAATTACTTCTGGAGATTACCTCTCCGGTTTCATTCAAGGGACACGCCAAGCTTTGTATGAAAATGGACGTGATTCGATCACGGTTACTATTCCTGTGGTTAATCCCTTGAATGTGGGTGCTTTAATTGCCCTCTATGAAAGGGCAGTAGGTTTGTATGCTTCCCTCGTTAATATCAATGCCTATCATCAACCAGGAGTAGAAGCAGGGAAAAAAGCCGCCGCCGCAGTACTCAAATTACAAAGTACAGTGGTTCAAGTGCTTCAAGAAGCCAACAATCCTTTGTCCCTTGCCGAAATTGCTCAAAAAGCAAGGGCAAAAGAACAGATAGAAACAATTTACAAAATTTTGCGTCATCTTAGCGCTAACAGCAAACAGGTGCAGTTGGAGGGCGATTTAGGGCAGCCTACCAGTTTAAAAGTGTCTTGGCATTAGATAAATTGGGGAATGGGATTGAGTCTTACTCAATTTCCCTTGCCCTCCTGATTGTTTGCGGCAGAACTCCAACTAAACGGGCAAAAGCCTCATCCGGGAGTTGACTAGCAGTTTCTTCGTCAAACCAATGCCGGAATTGATTGAGAATTGTTTCTGCCCGCTCAATTGGCTCTGGATTGTCTGTAATTTGTTTGATGAGTCTGACCCACTGCCTTCGCAATAAATAGGCTGAAATTCTTTCTTGGGATGTTTGCGGGGTAATCAGAGATAAACTACCCACTGGCAATACTCCTTCGACATCTAGATCAAAAAAGCTACCCACTACTGCCCCAGGTCCAGCAAATTCGGCATGATAGCGCTTATATATAATTAAGCCATTTTTCCGTTTTGGATTGACCACTAAAAGCTTTTTATCACGCAACTGAACAATGATTGAGTCTTCATTCATTTATGGTTCATTCAACACTCTGAGAACTAGTGGTGTGTGAGGTAGACGAACACTTTTTACTTACAGCTAACACCAGGGTAATTCAGCTTAGCTCAACTTGAGAGCACTAGCAGGAACATCATCCCAAGATTCAACGCTGCGCAATCGCGCCACCCAACCGGACGCTTTTTGAGTTGCACTTAAGTTTTCCATAAAAGACTTATGGCAATCCCTGGCTAATTCTTCATTGCAAGACGCAATACAAGCATAGACCAGACCAGAGGGATCTAGCTGCTCGTTTACCCAAATTGTCATAGTTTGTGTTTCTAAAACTTATTAATTGGCAGCATCAGGCTACCTTGGCTCTAGGAAAAGGTATTATAGTGCAGCTATGTCAAGCAAAGCTTAAAAATAAGTAAAAATTTTGGCAAAATTATGATTTTGGACTGGAAAATCTTTGAGCAGCTAGTTGATGCAGAGCATCATCGCTAACACGACAAATACGCCAGTCAGGAAGAATTTGTGCTCCTACTTTTTTGTAAAACGCAATTGCATTTTCATTCCAATCTAAGACACTCCACTCAAAACGTCCTGCATTGATCTCCACTCCCTGTTGTGCCAGATAGCTTAACATAGCTTTTCCAATACCACGACGACGATAGTTAGGTAGTACAAATAAATCTTCCAGGTAAATACCAGGTTGAGTTAAAAAAGTTGAATAGTTATAAAAAAACAGAGCAAATCCAGCAACTTCCTCCTCCCACTGTGCCACAATAGCTTCTGCGTAGGGGCGATTGCCGAATAGATGCTCCTGTAAACTTTCTGGAGTGCCAACAACTGCATCGCTTAACTTTTCGTAAGCAGCTAATGCTTGAATCAGTTCAAATATAACTAAAACATCATCTATGGTTGCTGGACGTACCTTTAACTGTTCAGTCATCGGTTATTGGTATTCGTCTCTGTTCCTGTTTCCCCAGCCAGTATACTGCCTTATCTGACCACTGGTTAAGTTCCCAATAACCGATACTGAGCGATCAGTTAATTTAACCAGCCCTTGAGTCTCCTCGCAACTTGAGGACGGCGCAGTTTCCGCATTGCTTTGCTTTGAATTTGACGTACTCGCTCACGGGAAAGGTTAAACATACCTCCTACTTCCTCTAGAGTATAGGGTTGGCTAGTCATCAGACCATAGCGTAAAGAAATAACATCCTTTTCCCTCTCTGTTAGTACATCACTGAGTACATCCCAGATTTCCTGACGCATCATTGCTTCACTCATCTGTTCTTCAGGAAGTTGTAAATCATTATCCTCGAGAAGATCAACTAGTTCCGTATCTTCCCCTTTACCTACCCGATGATTGAGAGAGAGTGACTGACGACGCAATTGCAATAATTGGCGTAATTGGGATGGTGTAACATCCAGCGCCTTTGCCAATTCCTCTTCATGGGGATGGCGTTGCAATTGTTGCTTGAGGTGTCGTTGAGCTTTTTTAAGTTTGTTAAGTTTTTCGACTATGTGAATGGGGAGGCGAATTGTCCTAGCATCATTGGCAATGGTGCGAGTTATTGCCTGACGAATCCACCAATAAGCGTAGGTAGAAAACTTATAACCTTTGTTGGGATCAAACTTTTCCGCTGCACGATTTAAACCAATTGCTCCTTCTTGAATCAAATCGAGGAATGGTACGCCGCGATTGAGATAGCGTTTGGCAATTGATACTACTAACCTTAGATTAGAGCGAATCATTTTGCGCTTAGCAACACGGCTTTGGTAAAGCTTGTGATCTAGCTGTTTTACTGTTAATTCTAAAGCTGTTGCTAATTCCCCTTTAGTAGGTTGTCGCTCTAACTTTGAATGCAATTTTTTCCGTAGTTCCTCCACTACAACTAGGAAGTGAACACGTTGAGCTAGTTCAACTTCTTCCTCTGGTTTGAGCAGAGGATAGCGAGCCATTTCCTTGAAAAAAGCCCCTACTGTATCATCAGCCTCGTCTTTATGGTAACCCAGTGCACGACCACTAGTAAAAGCAGTTTCTGTCTCGGAAAATTCTACTTCTACTAGCTTATAATCTGTATCTTCTTTGTGAGTATTTGAAGCTTCTGATATAGGATGTTTTAGGTCTCTTGGGATGGCGAACTCGGCAATGTTCATATTATTTCTCTAATTCAGGACAGGATTAAATCAAAGAGATTTTAAGAAAAAGGTAGTTGTTTAATTCCGGTTGAAAATAGATTGTGCAGGGAGAGTAGTTAATGGTTAATTAAACTATTATGCTTCTTTAGACTAACAGAAACTTAATTCTGGTTACCTGATGGCATTCTCTTACCTGTCATAGCTAATAAGCTGAAAACCTATGTCACCTTCATAAAACTTTGAGAGCAAGGAAAAAGATTGAAAGAAACTAACGCGGGATTTTTATATTGTAGAAAATCTAGATTTGCACCCTGAAGTAAGCAGCTTGGCAATCTACTTATTCAATTGAAAAAAAAGCTACAAAATACGCCATTACCAAGCATAATTTTTGACCAATCATGGTTAATATAATTTAACAAAACTCAGCAACGAAAGGGATTTGAGATAATGATTGGGGGATCTACCTTAGAATCTCACGGATAATAGGATTTGTCTCTCTATCAATAGATATAAAATTATCAACATCTACTTGGAGAGACCAGATAGTTTGTAATCTATTTACCCAATTAATTCGTAACAAAAATCACCGATTCTATGTACAAGCGTCCTGTTTCTGTTCTCCTTGCTCAGCCAAAAACTAAGTATCAAGAAAAGCCGCCAAAACCACTATGGGTAGAAGTCTTGGTTGATTTTCAAGAAGGGCATAATTTGTACATCTATCGTCTTGCTTCGGGTTTAGTGGTGAAACCAGGAGACATTGTGAGTGTACCTTTTGGTAATCAGGTGAAGGGAGGAATTGCCATTCGCTACCTTGAATCTCTACCCTCGACACTAGATCCAAGTCAAGTCAAAGATATAGAGGATGTTATCGCTCAAGGTTTTTTCCCTGCCGAATTTTGGCAGTTACTCAATCGCCTGGCTCTGTACTACTGTAGTCCACTAATCAGTGTAATTCGTCTGACTCTGCCTCCTGGTTTATTGACTAAATCCCAAAGTCGAGTGCGACTCAAACCAGAAGCACTTCCTCCCGGTGCAGAAACCTTTTGTACCCATGCAGGACAACAAATTCTCCAGTTACTGAGAGCGCAAAAGGTAGGAGATTACAGCGTTAAATATCTACAGCGCCAAGTTAGGGGGGCTCAACGAGGAATTAAAGAATTACGTAAGCGCGGTTGGGTGGAAAGCTATATCGAAGCGCCCAAACCAACTCGCCCCAAGCAGCAAAAAGCGGTTACGCTGGTAGTTGAGGCTATGCCCTCAGATGTGACACCAAGGCAGAGAGAAATGCTGGAAGTGCTACGTCGTCAAGGTGGAGAAATGTGGCTTAGTGAGTTACTGCAAGCTTGCAACGCTAGTAGCTCAATTATCACAGCTTTAGAAGCCAAAGGTTATGTGGTAGTTCAGCAAAGGGAAGTACTGCGTTTACTGGCTGCGCCTCCAACAGTTGCGGAAGCAGCCAAAATACTCAACCAAGCGCAAGAAGAGGCTTTAGGTGCCATTAACAGCCTATCAGGATTTGCCCAAGTATTGCTTCATGGAGTTACGGGTTCAGGAAAAACAGAAGTTTATCTCCAAGGGATTGCGCCTATTCTGCAACAAGGTAAATCAGCCCTAGTTCTCGTACCCGAAATTAGTCTTACTCCCCAACTAACTGACCGTTTCCGCGCCCGTTTTGGCAATAAAGTTTGTGTTTACCATAGTAAATTATCTAGTGGCGAACGCTATGATACTTGGCGACAAATGCTCACAGGAGAACCCCAGGTTGTGATTGGCGCGCGTTCAGCTGTTTTCGCACCTCTACCCAAGTTGGGCATCATAATTCTAGATGAAGAGCATGATTCTAGTTTTAAGCAAAATCAGCCTGCACCTACTTACCATGCTCGCACTGTTGCTCGCTGGCGAGCAGAATTAGGTAATTTTCCTCTCATTTTAGGTTCAGCGACTCCTGCTTTAGAAACTTGGGTGATGTTTCAGGAAGCAGGAAGCAGGGAGAAAGGATCAGGGGATGCAGGGGAAGATTTGGCAATCAACTATCCACAATCAACCATCAACCATCAACCATCAACCCATTACTTGTCTTTACCAGAAAGAATCCAATCTCGCCCTCTACCACCTGTGGAGATTGTGGATTTACGGCGAGAGTTACAGCAGGGAAATCGGTCTATTTTTAGTCGCTCGCTCCAAAATGCTCTACAACAGATGTATCAGCAAGGGCGACAGGGTATTCTTTTCATCCCTCGTCGGGGACATAGCACCTTTGTCTCGTGCCGTTCCTGTGGTTATGTGATTGAATGTCCCCATTGTGATGTTTCTCTTTCTTACCACCATACCCACGAGGGAGCAAGGGAACTTTTGCGCTGTCACTACTGTAACCACACTCAAGCGCAACCACGTAATTGTCCAGAATGTGATTCTCCTTACCTAAAATTTTTTGGTAGTGGTACCCAGCGTGTAGTACGAGAGTTAAATAAGGTTTTTCCCCAATTGCGTATTATTCGCTTTGATAGTGATACTACCAGAGCTAAAGGTGCCCACCGCCGACTGCTAACTAGTTTTGCTAATCATGAAGCAGATTTGCTGGTGGGAACACAAATGCTGACTAAGGGGATTGATGTTGCTCAGGTAACCTTGGTAGGTGTGGTAGCTGCGGATGGTTTACTACATCGCTCAGATTACCGTGCTGCTGAACGTGCTTTTCAAACTTTAACTCAAGTAGCAGGTCGAGCGGGTCGTGGTCAAGATTCTGGAAAGGTGATTGTGCAAACTTACTCTCCACAGCATCCGGTGATTCAGGCAGTGCAACGCCACGACTATCAAGCTTTTATCAGTGCAGAATTGGACCAGCGAGAGGCTTTAGAGTATCCACCCTATGGAAAGTTGATTTTATTGCGTTTGAGCAGTGGAGATGGCGCACAGGTGCAAGCAACGGCAGAGTCTTTGGCACAAGCTTGTGAGAATCTAGTTGGTTCAGATGGTGAAATCCTTGGTCCTGCACCAGCTACAATTATGCGAGTTAATCGACGTTACCGTTGGCAGATTTTACTCAAGTTTCCTGCCACTATGGAGTTAGATTTACCTGATGTTTCGGTGTTGCGAGATTTATGTCCCCAGTCGGTAAGTCTGATGATTGATGTTGATCCTCTAAGTATTGACTGAACTAGATTCCATACTCTGGAGATATTAGAGGGAAATTTCTTCAATTTGTGCTAGGGAAGCCAACCAATTTTCCCTTTTTGCTGTTTCCTCTGATTCTAGATTACGCTGACAGCGCCCGGCGAAATTACAGTGGCGACATTTACCTTTATTTTCTGGGACTTGAGGTAAATCTTGACCTTCCTGGCGATAGCTTCCTAGCCAATTTTCTAATTGATTAATCAGGCGCGTTAAATCTTTCTTCGTTTGCTCATGGGCAATGGGATTGTATCTAATAGTTAAGCTTTGGGGTTTATTGGGTAGTTTAACAAACCAATAAGTCATGGAAATTTGTTCTGGTTCATACTCTGAAGTTTCTGCCAAAACATAGAGATACAAACGAGTTTGCCAATCTCGTTGTAGCTTAGCTGGATTTTGGGGTTTCAGGTAGGTTTTCCAATCAAAAATTTGTGCTTGTTGTGAGTGAAGCACCAGCAAATCGTAAACTACCACTAGTAAGTAATTCTGGAAGTTTAGGCTACGGCTATGTTCTGCTTCTCGCCACTTACTTAGCTGAGGCTGTAGAATATCAGAAAGTGCATCTACTAGAGCATTCACTGTTTTTTGCAGTTGCTCGTTTTCTCCCAATAAGGAATTAATAGGCAAGCCTAACTCTCGCTGTTGCATCACGAGGTGAAACTGGCTACCCCAAGTAATGCTTTCGTGTTGTTCTGGATTGATGGGAGTAGTTAACTGCTCTAGGTAGAGATATTGCCATTTTCGGGGACAAATTTCAAGTAAATTGAAATGTCTTTGAGACAAACGAATCAATTGCTGATGCATTGGTGCTTAATTTTTCCCTCAACTAAAACTATTATGAATACTAGTTGCACAGCCAATAGGACAGAGTGCAAACTTAAATTACTAAAATTTTCTTAAGATATTGAGTATGTGGTCATTCCACTGATAACGTAAGCCTCATCTTATTGTCTGCTACAACAATCATCGTTAAAAACACTTGTCCTTCACAAGTTTTTCATTGGCGATTGATTACGCTAGCAAATAAAATTGCTGAAAATTGAGGGAGGCTTGAAACCTGAGAGTTTATGTCACCAATGCAGATGATTGTGGATGTCCAACCAGCTAAAAATATACCCAGATATAAAAAACTGATTCCTTTACTGATTAACCCTAGCCGGAGACAATTTACTGGCAGGCTAGATATTAAATCTCATGGGCAAAAATGGAGTCTCTATCTGAATTTGGGGCGTTTAGTCTGGGCGAGTGGAGGTATTCATCCCCATTGGCGTTGGCAAAGACACCTATCACTCTATTGTCCTCAAGTCAAGCAAAATGAGCAGATATTAACTCCAAAAGATGGATTTGAGTGTCTCGACTATGAATTGTTAACAATATTAGCTCAAAGGCGATTAGTTAGTATTGAGCAAATGCTGAAGGTGATTAGAGGTACAATCCTGGAGGTCTTGTTTGAGGTTATTCAGGCAATCGAAATAATTCCCTTTAGTAATATTTGCACTCAAGGAGAGAGTACTTATGAAAGTGCAGAAAACTTGAGAATAGATGCTAAACATATTCGAGTACAGTGGCAACCTGGTGTACGTCCTTCTCATGGGAGTATGTTACCTCCCTCTTGTATGTTGAAGGTGGAACCAATTCTTCTTCAAAGCCTCAAAGACTGGAATTGCTGGGTTCAATCAAATTTAAAATGTTACTCACCCAATTGTGCACCAGTTATCCGCCAAAAAGCATTGTTGCAAGAGCAAACTTCTAGTAGTGTTTACAAAGTTTTGATCAAACTCTGTAATGGTAAGCGTAGTTTAAGAGATTTGGCGTTAATTACCAAAAAAGACTTGTTTATTTTGGCGCGGGTATTATTTCCCTATATTAGTAGAAAATTGATTACGTTGGTAAACATACCAGATATTAAGCATCTTCATTTAACTAACTCTTTACCTAACTCCCTTGTTCCTACTAGTACCAGAGGTGGTTTTGGTCAACCATTAATAGCTTACATCGACGATAGCGAACACGCTTGTTTGATGATGAGGAAAATTGTGGAAAATTCAGGTTGCCGATTTTTGGGCATTTCAGAAGCAGTGAAAGCATTACCCCAACTGCTTAAGTACAAGCCTAGTTTAATTTTTCTGGACTTGGTAATGCCTATTGCCAATGGCTACGAAATTTGTTCTCAGATTCGCCGTATTTACCAGTTTCAAAGAACACCTGTGGTTATTTTATCTGGTCATGATGGAGTTGTAGACCGTGTCCGCGCCAAAATGGTAGGAGCGACAGATTTTCTTAGTAAACCGATTGAAAATAAAAAGGTAATTGAGGTATTACATAAGCATCAAATTAAAAAAATTTCCTAAAAATACTGTTAATATAAAAAATTTTGAGTTTCTGCGGCAAAAGCAGAAGTATTCTCCCAGTGGATATTATGTCCACAATTACTAATAACTTTTAAATGAGAATTGGGACACAAAGAGTTTATCTCCTGATTGATAGACTCAAATTTTTTATCTAAAGCGCCAACAAGTAGCAGTGTTGGTTTTACCAAGGCTGATAGATTGTGCCACAAAGATGGCTGAGAACCTACTCCCATTTGCTGCAAAGATTTAGCTAACTCTACAGGATTATTATTCAATCTTTGCTGAAATAAAATAGGGAATCGCTCGTTTTGTTTTAGGGAATTAAATAGGGGTTGGTCGTACCAATGAGATAGAAATAAGTGGAAATCTTCTTCTATTAATTTCTTCGCTAGCTGTTGATCTCGCTGCTGACGCTGATACTTTTCGGGCTCAGTTTTTAAACCTGGTGAGGCTGATTCTAGAATAACTTTATCAAATAAGTTGGGAAAGTTTAATGCCATATATAAGGCTAATCTTCCTCCCATTGAATAGCCACATAAAAAGCATTTTTTTATCTGTAATTTTTCTAATAATTGAGTAAGTGCTTGAGCTGTATTGATTAAATCATAATCTTTGTCGCTGCCAAGAACTCTTGTTGAACCATGTCCAGGAAGGTCAACAACTAAATACTGAAATTGATCGCCCATTATATTTATCGCGTCTTGAAAGACACTACTATTACCCATAAATCCATGTAAAAAGAATATCAATGGCTGAGTTTTTTTACCTACTAGATAATAGTTGAAAGAATAATTACCAATGATTGTTTGTGAATTAATTATTTGCAAAATCTTAGGTCTGAATATCTCAACGGATTGATTTTCACCGAAAGCAGCGGGAAGCCAATTTTTTCAAAGAAAACAACGGATGTTTATACGTAAGAGGGATAGTCGCTCACCGCTTTGTTATTTGTTATTTAACAAACAACCAACAACTAACAACAAACAACACGAAATCCCTCGTGCTTTAGCCGGGGGATGAGTTAAAATTTTAACTTGAACAAAATAGTAATGATTGCCAATTTTTAAGTATCGTAAAAAAATGATTGTGTTGTCACTGCTGCACGACATAATAGTATGTCTTAGAAATAACTAAACTAATTAAGCTTTATTAGATGACTACAACAAATTTCGTTGATCGCTCCCAAACTCAACTTTGGTTAGCAGCGATTAAGCCGCCTATGTACAGTGTGGCAATTATTCCTATTAGCGTCGGTAGTGCGGTAGCATTTGCTCAAACTAATAGCTTTAATCCAGGAATATTTTTTACCTTTTTAAGTTCTGCTATTTTGATTATTGCTTGGCTAAATTTAAGTAATGATGTTTTTGATGCAGACACAGGAATAGATAAAAATAAGGCTCATTCAGTGGTAAATTTAACTGGGAAAAAAGACTTTATTTTTTGGCTAGGTAATTTTTTCTTGGCTCTAGGTATTTTAGGCATTATTGCTATATCTTGGTGGCAAAAGGATTTTACAGTCATTAGTTTGGTAGTTCTCTGTTGTCTTTTAGGTTATAGTTACCAAGGTCCACCTTTTCGCTTCGGTTATCAGGGATTAGGCGAAATTATTTGCTTTATTTGTTTTGGCCCTTTAGCAATTTCTGCTGCTTACTATTCTCAAACTCAAACTTTTTCCCTAATTGCTTTAAGCGCTTCCGTAGTGATTGGTATTAGCACTTCAATTATTCTTTTTTGTTCCCATTTTCATCAAGTAACAGACGATCTCGCCGCAGGAAAACGTTCTCCTATTGTCCGTTTGGGTACTGCTAGGGGTTCGCAAGTTTTAGCCTGGTTAACAGGTAGCATTTTTGTAATTACACTCTTGATGGTAGTGTTTGGTACTTGGCATTGGTGGACTTTACTGATTTTCGCCAGCCTACCGATTGCTGTTTATTTAGTAAAGCACGTCCAGCAGAATCATGACCAGCCAGAAAACGTTAGCAACTGTAAGTATATTGCTGTACGCTTACATTTTGCTAGCGGTATGTTGTTGGCATTAGGTTTCATCCTTTCCTAATTCGCTTGAATCTAAAACCTTCACCCCATTTTCACACTGTACGTTCTAATATATGGGCAATAGACATGAAGTTCCCAATCTTCCACCTCATCTTTGCAGGTGGTTTTTTCTTTGCTACCAGCAAGTAAAATTCTATCTCTAAATGGAACAAAACTTTCTTGTTGGTTTGGAGTATCAGCTTTGGCTAGAAAATGCAACGGGTGTTAGCTTAACATTTCGTAGTCGTTTGCGATCTCAATAAAAATACTGAATTAGCGATACTTATATAAAAATAATCAGTGTTTACATCCATGTAAAAAGGAAAATAATCGCCGATATTAGGAATGTGGAAGTAAGCAACCTAACCGGGGTGCAGAAATAGAGCAAAACTTAGCAATCAGCAAACAAGTTTAGTTTGTTTGTACCTCAAATCCTCTCATGGACAGGTTTTTTCCCCAGCATTTAGTGGCTGGGGACTTTTTTTTGTCCCTGTTTCCCGTACTATCATGAAGGTGGAGTTATTAGAAAAAGCTTGGTAAGCTTAACTAATTTTTTTCTTCATCAAAAATTTAACAACGTATTACCAACTAAGGTTAAGTCAAAAGATTAACTTCGTTTCCCGTCGGGGAGGAAAGCAAGATTAAATTTACATTTCTCGCTCTTACTACCTTACTCTCTTTCGGTATTGTAGCTCCTGCTTATGCTGGAGAGAGGATTATTATTCGTAGATCTTCAAATCGCGTAGAAGTTATTACTCCTCGCTCTAGAAGAGATTATCATCATTCCCATCAGCAGCCCCGCCATCGCCATCCCCACTATCGCCACGATAACTATTCTCGAGACAATAACCTTCTCTATCGGCAATATTCCAATGGGCAAAGGATATACTATCGCAGATACGATGATCCTGCTCGCTACGAGAGAGGGCGACGTATCTACTATAGAGACTACCGCTAAGCTACAATTCAAGCAGAGTCAGCACTTTAACCTCTACTCTGCTTCATGCTTGAAATTATACAAACTCAACTCTACCAACTAGAACAATTTGCGAATCATCTCGTTGCTAACCAGTTAACTCACCTAAGTTTGGTTAGCATTGCTATTATTTTTACTGCTGGCTTACTCACCAGTCTTACTCCCTGTATGCTGTCGATGTTACCCATCACCGTTGGTTATATCGGCGGTTATGAAGCTCAAGGAAGAGTCAAAGCTGCACTACAATCAGCTTGGTTTTCCCTTGGTTTAGCCACTACCTTAGCTGGTTTAGGTATCTTTGCTGCTTCGGTAGGTAAAATTTACGGACAAGTAGGCATTGGTTTACCAATTCTTGTCAGTTTAGTAGCTATTATTATGGGGCTAAATCTACTAGAAATTTTACCCCTCAGCTTCCCTTCCTGGGGTGGTACAGATTGGATTAAAGAGGATTTTCCCGATGGTTTACGTTCCTATTTGCTAGGCTTAACTTTTGGTTTAGTTGCTTCTCCCTGCAGTACTCCAGTACTTGCAACTTTACTAGCTTGGGTCGCTAAAACCCAGGATTTAGTTTTAGGAGGTGTACTTCTAATCGCCTATGCTGCTGGTTATGTCGCACCTTTAGTTATTGCTGGAATCTTCACTGCTACGATCAAAAAATTGCTGGAGTTGCGTCGTTGGTCAGGTTGGATTAATCCTGTAAGTGGGGCGCTACTGTTAGGATTTGGTGTTTTTTCCCTGCTTACTCGTTTACCCCTCAATTTTCTTTAAATCAAGGTTTTAACTTCCAGGATGACTTTATCTGATACTTCTCCCACATCTTCTTTTTTCCCTTCCGTAATTCGTTCCCTAAGGCGCTTGCTAGGGATTGTGGCTAATTTGAGGTTAGCAATCCTACTCCTGCTTGCTATCGCCATATTTAGTATCACAGGGACAGTGATTGAACAGGGAGAGTCCCTAAATTTTTATCAAGCTAATTATCCCGAAGATCCCGCTTTATTTGGCTTCCTCACTTGGCAGGTAATCTTGAAGGTAGGACTTAACCACGTCTATAGTACCTGGTGGTTTTTGTCTCTGTTAGTCCTCTTTGGTAGTAGCCTTACTGCTTGTACCTTCACTCGTCAGCTTCCTGCTCTTAAAGCTGCCCGTCGCTGGCAATTTTATCAGAAACCACGTCAGTTTAAAAAACTAGCCCTCAGTGCTGAGTTAGATAAGGGTTCCCACGATTCCCTAATTCCTCTTTTAGAGAAACGTAATTATAAAATTTTCCGTGAAGATAATGCCTTGTATGCCCGTAAAGGTATTATTGGTCGCATTGGACCTATTGTCGTCCATGCTGCCATGTTAATTACTCTCGCTGGAGCAATTTGGGGTGCGATTACCGGATTTCTCGCCCAGGAAATTATACCCAGTGGTATAACTTTCCAGGTACAAAATATCTTTGAAGCAGGACCCCTGGCAAGTCCCCAGATACCTAAAGATTGGTCAGTGCGAGTTAATCGCTTCTGGATTGACTATACTCCTGATGGAACCATCGACCAATTTTACTCTGATTTATCGGTGGTAGATGACCAAGGACAAGAATTAAAACAAAAAACCATTTCCGTTAATCATCCCCTGCGCTATCGTGGTGTCACCTTCTATCAAACTGATTGGGGTATCGCCGCAGTTCAAATTCGAGTCAATAATAGCCCCATACTCCAAATTCCCATTACAGCTTTAGATACAGGTGGAAGGGGTCGTCTTTGGGGTAGCTGGATGCCCACAAAACCAGATTTAAGTGAGGGTGTTTCCCTCATTGTCAAAGATTTGCAGGGTACTATGCTAGTTTACGATGTTAACGGTCAGCTCGCTAGTGCCGTGCGCGTCGGTCAAAGTATCCAGATTAATGGTGTCAACCTAAAAATAGTAGACCTAATTGGCAGTACTGGTTTACAAATTAAAGCAGATCCTGGTGTCCCCATAGTCTATGCTGGCTTTGGTTTGCTGATGTTGGGAGTAGTGATGAGTTATTTTTCCCACTCCCAAATTTGGGCTTTGCAAGAAGGTGATTTCTTCTATATGGGTGGCAAAACCAATCGCGCTCAAGTTACCTTTGAACGAGAGCTAGTAGAAATTTTAGAGGAAATTAGAGAGCAAGAAGCGATCTGTAAAACTGAAATTGATCCTGCTATCTCCCGAACCTAAAATTTGCCTTGCCTAACTATGCCAAAATCCAAGCGCAAATCAAAGCAGAAAAAGAATGATAAATCTAAATCTAAAGATACACCAAAGTTAAGCTTAAAAGAACGTCTTGCCCAACAGCGCAAAATAAAACAAATACGACAGAAACTCACAAAAACTATCAGCATTTGTTTAGCTATTTCTTTGTTGCTGGGATTACCTCTAGCATTCATTCTGGATGTCAAAGTAGGTTTAGGAGTTGCTGTGGGCTTACCAGCAATGGTTGTCTCTTATATGTATCCACGACAGGCATTGTGGTTTTTCCTCATGTATATGCCTTTTAGTGGTACTGTAACCTACTGGGTTGGCGGTGGTAACGCTTTATTTCAACTATCCAAAGATGGGTTTTATCTTCCTGCTTTATTTGCGCTAGTGGTGGCGTGTCGGCGTAAAAAACTGCCAATTTTAATTCCTAAACAACTAGTTCCTGCTCTTAGTGTTCTTTTACTATTATCGATAATCACCCTATTTTCAGTTAACCTGCCACTACAATTTAATCCGAAAGAAATTGGTCAACCTTTTGTGCAGGGAATTTTGGGTTTAAAGGTATTAATTGGCTATGTTCCTTTAATTTTTTGTGCCTATTATTTAATTAAAAGTAAACAAGAATTACTATTTTGTACTCGTCTACACGTAGTCTTAGCCATCGTTTGTTGTGTCCTCGGTTTAATGCAATACTGGATGCTATCTAGCGGTAGATGTGCAGGTACTGGTCACCTATCAGGTGTAGACCTTTTTAAAGCTACTCTTGATGCCAAATGTTTAGTAGGTGGTTCCTTACTCTACAGCCCTGCCCAAGGTGTAATTCGCTTACCTGGAACTTTTGTTTCTCCTTGGCATTGGGGCTGGTTTTTAATTGCTAATAGTGCTTTAACTTTTGCCGTTGCCTTTGGCGATCCCAAGTTTTTCTGGCGCATGGTAGGCTTATTTGGCATGGCAATTGTTTTTGTGAATGCAGTAATTTGTGGTCAAAGAATCGCCCTAGCTTTAGTTCCTGTAGTTACTATCACTCTCCTCATTTTGACTGGACAAGTAACTAACCTAAAAAGATTTGTCCCCATTGCTGCGGGATTAGTTTTAGTTTTGGGTATTGCTGTTATTAATAATCCAGATGTTGTTAACGAGAGAATTGAGAGTTTGAAAGGCCGTTGGGAAGCATCTCCTGCGACTGCTTTTATTGAAGAACAATTTGGCTGGTCATTACATCAAAAACCAGGATTATTAGGAAAAGGTGTAGGCAGAGCAACTAATTCAACTCGTGCTTTTGGTAGGGTGAAATTAGTAGAAACTTTCCATCCAAAACTTATTTATGAAATTGGTTTTTTAGGAGTAACTTCTTTTATTGTTGTCTGCACTGTACTGGTAATTATTTGCTTTAGGAAATATCGCACTGTTGTTGAGAAAAATCTACGTAGTTTAGCCTCAAGCTATTGGGTTTTTATGATGATTATCAGCTATTTCCCCTATTGGTATCCTTTAGACACTGATCCTGTAGCTGTTTATTATTGGTTTTTCGCTGGTGTACTCTTAAAGCTACCAGAAATAGACAAGCAAGAACAGGAAAGAATAAAATTAGAAGCCGCAGAAGAAGAAAAACCAAGGAAAAAATCTAGTAAAAAAGCTTCTCGAAGAAAGCAGTTTAATCCTACTTAAGAAATTTGGAAAGTCAAGTCACTGCGATCCAATTCCAAATTAAGAATTAAAAATTAACCTCATGTATGAATACAGGGGCTTAATGAAATGTAGTGCGACGCAAATTATAGCCTTTCCTAGATTAATGATACCAAACCCGGCTCTTTTGGATACTTTAGTCTCAAATGCTCAAGCCATCTCTGTATATATAGTCATTTTAAATAATAATGAAACACTTTTCTTTCGAAAAACGTCTATCTGTAGCCCTTTACAGCAGAAATGTCTGTCTCAATCTAAACTGAAATGACTATATTTTTCGCATTTTTGTGTTTATAAAAAGGGCACTCTATAAAGCGGATTTGGTATGAGAGATAGCACTACATACATACGTTAGGACAGAGTACATCGGTTAAAAGTGAACAATATAGCACTCGCATATAAGTTAGGACAAGATAAATCAGTTAAAAGTGAACAATAACAAGGAAATAGGGAACATATAAATTTCTTAATGTTGTCCCGTAGCGCTATAAAAAGTAAATTGAGAATAGGTACATGTCCTCACTTAACCTCGTATCGCTATACACATAAGTGTTTCTGCAAATTCTTTTAGCAACAATTTGGTTTATTGTCTATATCTCACTAGATTGGGAAACGTTATATCTTTTTGACCACGTATAAATAATACGGTGTCGACCTGATTAACTACGATAAAACTGGTAATGCAAAAAGGCTTAAATAATTCCTCTATTTTGCTGATGCATTTGATTTATGTCGTAACTGTTTTACCGGACATGATATAGGGGGGCTTATATCCCTAACTAATTAATTGAAAATTGGTCATTTCTACCTCGAAATGTTAACTTTTTAATTTGATTAGGGAATCTTATGGAAATAGCTTCAAGTCCAATGTTGTCATAGGAATGTCTAATCAAAATTCTGTTCCTCAAAAACGTCTCCAGTGGATTGACTATACCAAGGGATTGGCTATCTTAGGTGTAGTCTTATTCCACTTCTTTCAGAACTATCCTGATCGACTCAATCTTGTTACTATCTTAGACAATACTGGAGCAAAAATAGGTTTTGCAGCAGTCGATATTTTTTTTGTTATTGCGGGTTTTAACACGAGTTATGTTTTTGCTTCTATGCTTAGCACTGGCAAAATTACAAACTTAAAAATAGATTGGAAAGCTTGGCTAAAAAAGAGATTATTTCGTCTTTATCCCACTTATTGGTTAGCGGTATTACTCAGCTTAGGATTGTTATTTTTATTCGGTACAATTAGACTCAAATCTGGTCTAGATTTTTCCTATATTTTGCTCGGCTTACCAAGTTACCAAAGATTTAAAACTATTAATCCTGGATTTTGGTTTTTCTCCGTAATTTTGCAAGCTTATTTAGTAATACCTTTAATTTTTTACTTTTGCCAGGAAAATCGAAAAATGATTCTCTGGTTAGGCATTATTGGTGGCTTAGCAACTAAAGTAGCTTGTTTATTAATGCCTCACAACTCATTTTGGTTTAAATTTTTCTTACAGAATGATTTTCTTGGTAGTTATTTATTTCAATTATGCCTAGGACTTTATTGGGGCTTTACCTATTTTGAAAAACAAAAATTTAGACATATTGATATTATTACTTCAATTCTTGTTTTCACGGGTGGAATTACAGCTTATGCAATTATGAGTTATCGAGGAATTAATATCCTCTACATGACAGGATTTGACATCTTATTTACACCAACATTATTTCTCTTATGTTATTGGTTATGTCATTATCTGATTACTCCCTCTAGCTTACAAGCAGTAGCAAAACCAATATCCATATCAGGACTTTATTCCTATCAAATTTATCTAATACATCAGCCTTTATTTTTTATCCTGCTACCCTTATTAGTTAAGAATATAGATTTACCAGAATATCCCAAGCTTATAATATCTATAATTGTGACAGCACTGCTGCTATTGATATATGTATTCACTTTTAGCCATATAGATAGGTGGTTAGGGAAAATAATTCAGAAAATTCCTAAAAAGTTAGCCATCTTTTCCTAAATAAACCAATCAACTATCCCAGTTATCGATTAAATTATTTGAAATACCTATGAATCTACCTCTCGTATCCATTATCATTCCCACCTACGGTAGAGAAGAAGCACTACGCGATACTATCAAAGACTCTCTAGCGCAAGATTATCCTAACTTTGAAATCTTAGTAGTAGATCAAACACCTACCCATGAATCAGAGACAGAAAAATTTCTTCAAAACCTAGCAAATACAAACAAAATACGTTGGTTTCGTCTTGATTGGGCAAGTTTACCAGGAGCAAGAAATTACGGTGTCCGACGCTCTCAAGGAGAGATTATCATCTTCATTGATGATGATGTACAAATGAGCCCCCAATACATCCAATCCCATGTCCATAACTATCAAGAAAATCCAGAAATCGGTGCAGTGGCTGGTAGAGTTTTTGATCGCATGAAACTAGCTGATTCAGGCAATAAATTGATTATAGAGGATTTGCCTGCCGAAGCAATGGATCCAGGAATCGCTTGGTATCACATCGATTTAGTACATACAGTTAAACCACAGCAGGTTATTTCCGCTAGAGGTTGCAATATGTCCTATCGCCGCGATATTTTCACCAAACATGGAGTCTGGTTTGATGAGAGATTTCGAGGTAGTGCAGTACGGGAAGAATCAGATTTTTGCTTGCGTTTGCGTCGTACAGGCTATCAGATTTGGTACGATCCAGAAGCAAATTTAGTGCATTTAGGAGAAGAAACAGGTGGTTGTCACGATATCAG
Source organism: uncultured bacterium (assembly GCA_964633315.1). Taxonomy (GTDB): domain Bacteria; phylum Cyanobacteriota; class Cyanobacteriia; order Cyanobacteriales; family CAWCAG01; genus CAZWGS01. The sequence continues at coordinate 44,495 of CAZWGS010000007.1, forward strand.
CACCAGGTCACTAAAATACCAAATTACTTTTTACCACAACCACTTTCTCATGGCGCTAAAAAATCTTACTTTAACTCAGCAATTGCGCCTTTATACCAAACTATTTGATTGTCACGTTCTTGGCAATCCTCCCTGCAACAAAAGTGGTTCACCAGTAAAAATTATCACCCGTGGTATTTTCTACAGTCTTGGTTTTATAGATGCTGCTAAAACTGTACTCAAATCCAATTGGAGTGATGGGCAAGTTTACACTCAACAAGATAGTTAATGATTAATTTTTGATGGTTAATTGTTAATGGTTTACATTAGCTTTTGTGTAGAGTTTTTTGGCTAAAAAAATAAACATAAATGCAAATAGAGAAAAGATTTATCTTATATAGTATCTGAATTAACTCATGCCAGAACCAGTTTGCATATTCCCCTTTCAGATAATGTTTTAGGCAGGAGTCAGAAATCAGAATGGTTTAAGCCTAAATAAGGAAGAAGAAAATAAGTCAGTTATAAAGAGCCTTTGATAACCGGATTTGGTATCATACCCCGGCTACAGCACCAGGGATGAGAGTTTTGTTTGTTGTTAGTTTTCGGTTGTTTGTCAAACAATAAATAACAAATCAAAAAAAATAAACGGCTATCGCTCCCATCTTTGAAAAAATGGGATTTCCAAGCTTTTGGGTGATACTATAGCGTTTCTCAGAATAATGAAGTACACCTAACACCTGCTTCCTGCCTCCTGCCATCTGCCTCAAAACAACAACTTTGTATTTCACTAGTATGATAATTGCTATAAATTCAACTGTATTTAGTATCTGTAAATTCAATTCTGCAACAACGCATAATTATATATCAGGCTTTTCGGCAAGCTACTTATGACGTAAAACTTAGTTTACAGAGTATTTAGTAGTAAATCACAATCAAAAACCAACAATTAGCAATCAACAATTAGCAATCAACAATCAACAATCAACAAAAATATTTTTACTTGTATCTCAACTAAATCAGAACATCTATATTAATTAAATGAAAATTCTTGTTGCCAGCCATACCTATATAGTTGATCTTAATCGCGAAAAACTTAGAAAATTAGCCAATTTAGCGTCAGAAATTGAAGTTGCAGTAGTGGTTCCCAAACGCTGGAAACCAGGAGGAGTACAAAATAAAATCATTGAAACCCATCCTCTAAAAGAAGATAACTTTCAAGTTATTCCTCTCTCTAACTTCAGCGAAAATAACCAGGGATTACTCACCTTTGGACTAGATTTAGTAGACTTATTACGCACCTGGAAACCAGATATTATTCAGGTAGAACAAGGTGCAAAAGGTTTAGCTTACACGCAAATGATTACCCTCAACCGACTACTAGGATTAGGAGCAAAAAATGTCTTCTTTACCTGGTGGAATTTGCCCTATCAATCCAAATTTCCCATCTCGACACTGGAAAATTATAACTTGCGACATACCGATGGCTTAATTTCCGGCAATCAAGATGGAGTTGATATTCTCAGGGAACATGGTTACCAAGGCGCTGCTACCGTTTTACCGCAGTTGGGAGTAGATGAAAAATTATTTGCGCCAACTCCCCAACCAGAGTTAGCATCCCAGCTAGGAATTGAGCCTGAGGAGTTCGTAATTGGTTTTGTCGGGCGCTTTGTCCCAGAAAAGGGTATCTTAACCCTAATCGAAGCTTTAGCAGGACTTAAAGAGCAATCATGGAAACTATTGCTGTTGGGTAGAGGAAACCTCAAAGAAACAATCCAAAAACAAATCAGTGTGCTGGGAATTCAAGAAAGAGTAATCATGGTAGAAAGCGTACCCCATGACCAAGTTCCTCGCTACATCAATTTGATGGACACCTTGGTGTTACCCTCAGAAACAACTTACAAATTTAAAACCCTTACCGCCGCAGGCTGGAAAGAACAATTTGGTCATGTTCTCATCGAAGCAATGGCGTGTCAAGTTCCCGTGGTGGGTTCCGATTCTGGAGAAATTCCCCACGTCATCGCCGAAACAGGAATGATTTTCCCCGAAGGTAAGGCAGATAAATTAAGAGATTGCTTGCTAGAGTTAATCCAGCAACCAGAATTAGCAACTAAATTAGGAAGACTGGGCTACCAGCGAGCCATGAGCCATTATACCAATCAAGCCCTAGCAAAACAGCAGCTAGCCTTCTACGAGCAACTGCTGTAGCTAATTTTCCTATGGGCAAGGAGAGACTCGAACTCTCATGACCAGTGGCCGCCACATTTTGAGTGTGGTGCGTCTACCAATTCCGCCACTTGCCCGTCTTGGCTTTGCTATTATAATCCGTTTGTTGCCCTTGCAGCAAGAGCTGATATTGGGAAGTACTCGCCCAAGTATCTATTTCCCTGGCTCTGAGTACGGGAACAGGATGGGTTAATTGGGCTGTCTGTAAGGCTTTTAAGGTTTTTCCCAGTTCACTCTGACTAATTGCATCATAGGCTCTCGCCTGGGCAATAAAAGCATCTACATTTAACTGGGGAGCAAGAGTTGGGGAACCACCAGCTAATTTCATCAACACCGACATCACCACCTTCGGATCTTGGGCGACTAGTAAAGCAGCGCGATCGCAGGTAAACTCAGCACAACGTACCCACTCTAGCATTTGCTCCTGAAGCGATTGCGCCAATACTGTACCCCACAAAGGTAGCAAATTAGCACCCAAAACCAGCAAATTTGCCATAGTCAGATAAACACCATGATCGCACTTGAGATGACCCAATTCATGCGCCATCACCGCCTGAATTTCCTCTGGGGTCAAAATTTCGATCAAGGAGGTATGAATTACCATAAATGGCTTCCTACCGCGCATAGCAAAAGTATAAGCATTGGGAGTAGGATTTTGCTGTACGTATAATTGGGGAGGCTCCAAATCTAGGATACGACAGGATTCGAGCAACAATTTGTGGAGGTGAGGTAATTGCTCTTCACCAACCAAAACACTAGAAGCTACATTGTTAAGGTAAAAAAACTGTTCCGCCACAGATCCCAGTAAATTGCGGATCGCCAGATCTATTCCTGGTATCTGTTTCAGGGTTTGAGTCGCTTGGAGATCAAGAGGATGACGAAATTGATCTGCTTTAAGTCCAATGAGTCGCGTTTTGGCAAATTCCATAGATATATGAGTAATTATTAATAATTGCTGATGGCAAACTGGCAATAGAGGTAAACTACAGCAACCAATTCTTCACTCGCTCTAATGCCTTCCAATCAGGCTTTCTCTTCAAACCATCTTGGATATTTTCCTCCACATCGCGTCGCGTTTCGCCACCCATAGCAATGACTTCTTGGACAGCTTCAATGTGTTGACGAACCCCAGATTGACCAGTTTCCAGCATGGCTAAAACCAAGTTAATTCTGCCTTGAAGAGAATTGGGATCTAGCTTATGACCTTTTTTTGCTGCTTTAAGTGCCTTTTCTGGTTCACTATTCAAAAGATACAGCCAAGCTAGACAACTCCAAGCAGGAGGCGACTTGGGTACTTGCTTACAAATATCCTTAAAGACAGGAATTAATTCTTCGGGAGTAGCTCCATTTTCATAGTTTTTGAGTGCCTCCTCAAAAAGATTAGCAGCAGATTGAGTCATGAGAATATACAGGAATTTTATCGATGGTGATTGGCTTAAAAATTATCTGTCTCTAGCCTTTAGCTACCTAACCAATCACCATTGACTACTAATTAAATTACAACAGTGGCGCAGATGCATCTGAGGTAGCACAGGCAATATTTACCGGAGGTATGGATACTAGACTAGACACCAAAAGACTTGCCACAACCACAGGTTTGGCTAGCATTGGGATTGGTAAACTGGAAACCGCCACCAATCATGGCATTGCTGTAATCGAGCATCAAACCGTAGAGATAGAGCATACTTTTGGGATCGCAGACAATTTGGAAGCCATCGTAGTCAAACACTTCATCATCTTCGCGAATATTGGCGACATCTTCAAAGTCCATTTTGTAAGACATTCCCGAACAGCCGCCATTGCTTACACCTACCCGAAGACAGAGATCTTTACCCTGTTGATCTCGCAACATCAGAACATGTTTCAGGGCAGCTTCTGACAATTGAATGCCTCGCTTTTGTGGTTGAGTTGTTTGTGTCATCTTGATTGAAGGACTCCTGTTTCCTGGCTCAGCTTTGTGCTGAAGCAACACCGTTATACCTTTAGTTTATAGGCAATAGGATTGGGAGTTGAGAATTTCTGCCCTAGTGAGGAGTCGGCAAAGGCAAAAACAATTACTGTTATTGATGACACCTAACTCCTCAGTGATGTATTTTAATCATTTGTCCTGCTTTCAAGTTTGGAGACTACAACCACAGGTTATGGTTAGTAAAGCAGTGCCAAGTATCTGGGTTACAAACTCTGGATGTAGTTTGGTTTACTCTCTTGCCTCAAAGTTAGTCAAAAAAAAGACTAGGTTTAAATAGAAGGCAAATTTTTTAGTTAGTAATAACTATAACCATGCCCATTTTTTCTGTGCAACTGAATTAAGTTCCTATGAGCGCTCTTCACCCAACTACACAGCGTCGTCTCCAAAAAATTACCCAAATTCCCAGTGTTTGGGAGGGTGATCGTCGTCCCCTATCAGGTATTCCAGAAAATCTCAACACAGACGGAGATAGCAAAGGAGAGTGTATTATTTGGCTTGATGGCTCTGAAGCTATGGTAAGGGCAATGGATGTAGTTTCTCCAGAAATGGGTCCAGAAGCAATGGTGCGCACCCTGCTACGAGCGATGGAAAATCCACAAAATCCTGCCAAACCAGCACGTCCCAAAAAAATTGTAGTGCGCGATCGCGAAATTCAATTTTTCCTCCGAGGAGCCCTGCAAAATCTCGATATTGTGGTCGAATATGCCCCAGCATTACCTGTAATTGACGAATTTTTTCGCGGTTTTGAAGAACTTGGTAACAATCGTCCCCCCACCCTACCTCCAGAATATCGAGACTTACTCCTAGAAGTTGCCTATGATATTTGGCAAGAAGAGCCTTGGGAATTTCTCGCGGACCATAATATTATCTCCATTGAATTAAACTGCTGGGATGTGGGTACACTCCACGCCTCAGTTATGGGTATGTTGGGTCGAGAATATGGCGTGCTACTATATCGTTCCCTACGCTCTCTCAAACGCTTTCGAGCCGCAGTATTGGCCGAAGAATCCATGGAAGAGCTAGAAAAGGCTTTTTTGTCTCAAGACTGCTGGTTTCTCAATTTTGAGGCAGAGCAAAATAGTGATTCGGATCAGGAGGTAGAATTAGCACATCTACCCCTCTCGGAAATTCGTCCCTTCTTTGGTAGTGTTCACCCCTATGAGGGGATGCGACCTTTTTTGGACACAGAAGAAGCATTGGCTATTTACGCTGCTCTCAAAGCCTTCCATCGCTTCATTGTTAGCAGCAGAAGAGAACTAGAAGCTAACTCTGCTATAGAAATAACTAAACGTTTTCGTATTTCCTTACCCCAGGATAGCTCCATAGCCAAAAGCATTTCAGTGACTGTCGGCACTCTCCCTGATTTAGCCCTTGAATTGCTTGCCATGTCTGAGTTTCCTGTCGCTAACGAGTTAGGAAATGCTACACACACCACAGTGCCAATTCAAGACAACATGGTGCCAGAGGATGCTTTTCGCAGCCTGGAAATTGCGCCCTGGAAATGGGTAGAAGCGATTAAAAATAGCAAAAATAAACACTATCAATCCCAAGAAATCTTGATTGGGGATAAAGGTATACCAGTTGTTGTGATCCAAACCTCTCGCCCCAAAGCCAAAGCTATGATCGAACAAATTAAGTCTGATGGGGGACTGAAGGCGATCTGTTTTAATCCTGGAGAAGACCCTTTCCTCGAGATTAGCTACGATTTAGGCATTCTGCAAACTAATAATGGTAATTTGTACCTCTTTGGCGAATTTTTAGATGCAGATCCAGATCACATCGAAGCACGTCAGCAGTGGGAGAGATGTTGTCAAAAGACCCAAGGTTACTGCGCTTTAATTGTCGCCATGGGGTTAACCGGGGCATCTAGTGGTAATCCTCAACTGAAGGATATGCTAGCTATGTTTGAAGCCAAAGCCCTTTCCCCAGAGGATTTGGGTATGGGTATACTCCAGTTAATGCCCCAGTTGGATTTTGAACCAGATTAGAGAGGGAGTATATCTATCCTCTGGAGGTTATGTTTTTTACAAAGTGGTGATTTATCCATCAAAGAAAAACCAAACTTCTCTTCCCTCTCTTCCATCTCTTCCCCAGATTCCCTAAACTTCCTCCCTCACAACTACAAAAGTTCGTAGGTTTTGGGATCAGCTTTGAGAATCAGTAAATCATCGTAGCTTACCACTTCCCCAGTAATTTGCACTGGATCAGCAACTAAATCCAGCAAGCGATCATTTACCTGACCGCCTTGGGCATCAACCAGGAAAAAATATAGTCTATCACCCGACTCATTTTTACTGACAAACATTGGTGGTACACCACCACTAATACAGCGAATGGCACACTCACGATGGGTTTTACCTAAACCTGGTTTCATTGAACCCAAATAGCACTTACTGTCAGCAATGACTCCAGTAAGGGAAAATTGACCCAAAGTTCTGCCCTCTGGAATAATTACCCTAGATTGGGGTTGAGGTTCAATTGGTGTCGCCGATTTAGTGGAGATTAGGGTTTGATGATCGCGATGCACAGGGGAACCTTCGAGTTTAACCCATTTTCCTGTTTGCTCGAGAATTGCTGGACTTACGGATTTCTTATTCCTTGCAGAAAGAGGATAGCGAGAGTAAGCATTTCCCAAAGAAGTATCGCCGCCCCGAGGAACCACCAAATGAGGTACTGGTTGGGATAATAATACTCCTTCGTATTCCACAAGGCCACCCACACGAGTGGGGGTAAATTGATTGTGCACTAAGGGAATAATTAAGGCAAAAATGATTAAGCCTAGCAACAGTGAAGGAATGAACTGCCAAAGCAATTTTTTAACACGTCTGGGTATGGGTGCATAACCAATGTAAAATTCATCTTCTGGTGGCTGATTGCTAGTCATTAAACCTCTTGCAAAAGTATTTTTGCCATCATTTTTTTCTCAATTCTTGTACTTATTACTCTTGTGGAAACTAGAAATGATTACAGGATATCTGAATTCTTTGATCTGACTAGTTTCTAATCTTCTTTGTCGGCGATTCATCAATTTTGAACGCGTGACTTTTGAATTCGCCGTTAGGCCCTTATTTCTTATTACTTAATTTGAAGCAATAAGTCTATTTTTGTTCCTCCTCAGGAATAATAGCGGGTCTTACCTGGGTACCTGGGGGATTGGGAGTTGTGCGCACAAAAATGCGATTGCCTTGCAGTTGCACATCAAAGGTGGGAACCTTCTCAGCAAATGGTGGTGGAGAAGCCCCCGAATCGGGTAAATACTGATAACCATGCCAAGGACAAGTGATACAGCCATCCACAATTTTCCCTTCCCCTAAAGGACCATTTTGGTGCTGACAAACATTAGAAACAGCAACAATTTTGCCATCATATTTGAAAATTGCCACTCGCTCAGCTCCTAAGTTGACAATTTTAGCTCTGGCTTCAGCTATCTCATCTATACTGCCCACAGCTACAAAATCCTTGTCTAAAGCCACACCTTGGCGATCCAGTTTATTTTCCCGTAAAGCCGCTACGAGGTGAATGCAGGTAATCCAAACTAGACCAATTCCCGTAATTATGGTCAGAAAAGGAGCTTTGTTGGTTTGCAGGGCACCCAAAACCACATGACCTACTAATAAAGCGTAGGCAGCGTAAACCATCATATGTAGTGCTTTCCACACTGGCGCGGTAAGATTAGCCAGCCAAAAATCATGACTGGTAGCAGCCATGAAAAAGAGGATACACAGAGCAATTAAACCCAGAATCTCGAAGGGAAAACGGATGAAGGAGTCGAAGTTAGTGTTACTCACCAACAGACTCACCAAAGGGTCAAGATTGCCAAAATTGTGATACCAATTAATCGCTAAACGAGCATGGTAAAACGCCAGCAGAAACATGGTTACACCCATGTGCCGCCGATTGTATAGTAGAGGCAAAAAACGGCGGTGGAGACGGCACAGAGGACCAATGGAGAGAATTATATGGAGTAAGATAAAGGCAGCCGAACCATAGGCACGAATCTGCACTCCTCTGAGATCCAAGTTGTCACTAAACCATTGAGTAGTGAGATTAAAAATTAACAGATAGAGGACAACTCCAGCGAGAAGAATCGCATCATAGGTTAGTTTTTGGCGATTCCACTGAATGGCACGATAGGAAACACTCAACTTCTTAATTCCTCAATCAATTGGGTTTTTGGGTTATGGATGTAGGAAATGGTAGAGTTGCCACTAGTTTTTTTTCCCCCATGCTATAGAGTATCAAATAGCCTCCCTGATCCTCCATTTCTTGAATTATGGGGAAACGGCGACGAGATGTTCCAGAGAAACTACCAAGTAAAATTGAGCTAGCACTTAAGTCTGTGGGTGGTTCCTCGACCCCTTGCCAATAGAGGAGCAAATCTGGGAATAATAGATTAGAAGTCGGTTCTAGCTCTAGGATTAGTCGGTTTTGTTGTTGCACAGTTCGTGCTTTAATAGTTACTCCCGCAACTATAAGTTCCTCTGATGCTAAGGGGGAAGCTTCTGAGTCACCAGGAGGTGCGAATCCCTCTTGCTCAAATAGTTTGGAGTCGCCCACAGAGGGAGTTGTAGGTCGTCCGATAATTCCGGCGAGCAAGATAATGGGTAGTAAGCAAACCAGCACTACAGAAGAGAAAAAATGGGCTTGGCGCCGTGATTGAATCACAAAATCATCCTCCTATTTGTGAGTTCTCAGTCGATTGTAATGCTTGCAGGCGGTGGGCTGTACGTTCTGTGGGTTTAGTTTTTCCTCGCACCAGGCGCAGCACAAATAAAGGCCAAAAAACTGTGACTCCAGGTAGAATTAGCAGGCGAAAACCAATGGTTCCACTCTTTGCACCCTCATCAACTCGTTTCACCAAGAAAATGACAAAGACTATGGCGAAGACAAAACCAATTAAGAGGTAGCCACGCAGCAGATTGAGGCAAAATTCAACTAGGGAAATAGCTGGACTATTCATTTTTTGATAAAAAAAACGCCCTTACAGGGCGATGGTACTCAAAGCTTGTAGTATTTATTTTGCCACTAATCTAGATAACCCATTAAAGTTGCAGGATCGTCAATTTGATTGGAAGCAACGGGACGATTACCCATAACTACATAGGTTTCACTAATTTGCAGAGTGCTAGCTGAAATTGGGCGTATTCCTGAAGCTGTAATGGAACCAGCAACTTTCATTTCATTAGCAAAAATGGGTCGAGTTCCGCCCACAGCAGAGTAGGTTTCTGCAATTTTGAGGTTGCTAACAGTGACAGGGCGATTGCCAGGTAGTTCACTGGGCTTGTATAGTTCTAAACCTGTAGCATCATGCTGCTTTGGTTCCCCATTTAGTGACAGTGTTAAAGCTCCTGGTTGCTTTTCCTCGGAGGAACCTAGCGCTGCTTCATCGGTACTATTGGGGTTTGGTGTCTCTTGGGTAGCGCTATCAGCTTCAATGCTTTTAGTTTCAGTAAGGCTATCTTGTGGTGTTGTGCTACTTGTTGCCATATATCTTACCTCTTTAATTTTCTATAACGCGTCTATCGTACAAACCAGGGATTTAGAGACTTTTATTTTCTTTTAACATTAACTTTAGCAGATGACGGCTCATAGATTCTAGTACTGTGTCAAGTTTGAATTGAGGGATAAATCTTCCCCTACTTCTCCTGCTTGTCTTTTCCAATCATTTCAAAATTGGCATACCACTAATCACGTTGACGCAGGATAAATTCTGCGATTGCTAGATCAACTGGTGTTGTTATCTTCAGGTTTGTCTCTTCTCCCTCAACAATTTGCACTGGTAACTGACACTTTTCTAATAAAGCAGCATCATCAGTAACTTGCCAACCTAATTGTTTGCCCTTCTGATGACACTGTTTTAGCAGCGAAACCTCAAAACCTTGGGGAGTTTGAGCCGCCCATAAATCCTTGCGATCTGGTGTACTTTGGATCAAACCAGACTCATCAACCACCTTGATCGTATCCTTGACAGGGACAGCAGCAATCAAACCCTGACATTTTTGTAGAGCAATAGCACAGCGATTAAATAGTTCTGGAGTAGCTAAACACCTTGCTCCATCATGAATTAAAACACGCCCAGCCCTATCTGGGAGAGCCTGCAAGCCATTGTGAACCGATTCTTGACGAGTATCTCCTCCCTCAATCAAGGTAATGGGTTTACTCAGAGCTAATTTGGCAAGAAGATGCTTAAAATCAGGGTAGTCATAGGGTTGCCCAATGATACCAATCCAGCTAATTTCCTGAGCAGCTTCAGCGGCGATTAAAGTCCAAGCCAGCAAAGGTTTACCGAGTAATTTGAGGAGTAGTTTATTGCCCTCACTCCCCATTCTTCGCCCCACACCTGCTGCTGGAATTAATAAATGCATCGTCAATCTTAAAAAAATAATCAACCGGGATTGATCTATGTTCCCTTAAAATTGACCTTGATATAGTTAATGTCTATCAATTGAGATGCGAATACTAGCCCTTGTTCCCGGTGGAATTGGCGATCAGATTTTGTTCTTTCCCACACTCAAAGATCTTAAAGTAAAATATCCTCAAGCCACCATTGATGTTTTGGTTGAACCCCGTGCGAAAAGCGCCTATCGGGTTTGTCAATCAGTAGCCAATGTAGTGATGTTCGACTATAAAGATCGCAATAGTTTGGCAGACTATATCAATCTACTCGGTGTCATCCGTGACCGAGAATACGACATTGCCTTAACTTTAGGACAGCGTTGGACGGTAGGATTTCTTCTGTGGCTCAATGGAATTCCCTTGCGTGTGGGCTACAAAACCGATTCTTCCTGGTTCCTCACCAATCCTGTTACCCTCAAACAAGAGCAGTATGCTGCTGATATGTACCACGACTTACTGCAAGGTTTGGGAATTAATCAACCGTGCACTGTACCAGAAATTATTGTTCCTAAACCTGATATTGAGTGGGCGGAAGCACAGCAAAAACAACTGAGTATCAAAGGTAGTGGTTACATTCTGATTCACGGTGGTTCGAGCCAACTCGCCCAGACTAAGGGTATTGATAAAATTTATCCTGTGGAAAAATGGCAGCAAATTATCCAGGATATTCAAGCTAAACAGCCCGATTTACCCATTGTGCTACTTCAGGGACCTGAAGATGCTAAATTGGTGGCAGAATTAACAGCTCTGTGTCCTGGTGTTAAGGTAACTGAGCCAGAGGACATTGGTAAACTAGCAGCAATGATTGCTGGAGCCAATTTGATGCTGTGTACTGATAGTGCGCCCATGCACTTAGCAGTAGCAGTGGAAACCTATACCATAGCGCTCTTTGGTCCCACTGATGCCAAGAAATTGCTACCTCCTGAGAATGAGAAATGTCTTGCGATTCAATCCCCCAGTGGTGCGATTGCAGATATCAAACCAGAAACCGTTTTAGAGCAAATTTGGCGTGGCTAAAGCAGCAGTTTTTTTAGACCGTGATGGTGTACTGAATATAGAAGCTGGCTACATCCATAACCTAGAGGATTTAAACTTGATTCCTGGCGCAGCAAAGGCGGTGCGCCAACTCAATGAACAAAAAATATTTACCTGTTTAGTTTCTAATCAATCAGGGCCTGCTAGGGGTTATTATCCTGTTAGCCATGTGGATTCTCTCCATCAACGCCTATGTCAGTTACTAGATGAAGAAGCAAAAGCTCACTTAGATGCCCTCTATTACTGTCCCTATCTGAGTTCAACGGCGGGAGGTACTAATCTAGCATTTACCCGTTGGAGTAGCTGGCGTAAGCCCAATACGGGAATGTTAGTTGCAGCGGCTTGGCAGCACAATCTAGACTTAGAACGTAGTTTTGTGGTTGGGGACAAAGCAACAGATGTGGACTTAGCACACAATGCAGGTGCTAAGGGGATTTTAGTGCGCACTGGTTATGGTTATAAGGTTTTAGCTGGTAACTATCAACACCAGACTAAACCAGATTATATTGCGGAGGATTTAGCTGATGCTGTTGCTTGGATTGTAAACGAGTAAGACAAGCTATTCTTCCCCAACCTCTCCTGCTTCCCCTGCTTCCCCTGCTTCCCCTGCACCTCTGAAACCTTGAATCTAAAAATCATATCCTTGTAAAACGCTCCCCGCTTCCTACTCTCCTGGATTCACGTTAAGCTGAAAACTGTCTTTAATTGCACAACTTAGTTTAGTTGACCTGAAATTTACTATGGGATTTCGAGCCTTATTTATTACCCTGATAGCTTGTTGCTTCTGGATTTTTAGCTTGATGTTTGCGCCTACTGCTGATGCTTTGACTAAGATTAAATTATCTAATCTCAGCTATCAAAAATGCCCGCCAGAATTAGGGGAGGGAATTGTTAGTAGTGATGGTGCAAGCCAAGAGGCTAATTGCTTTTTGGTTAGCGGTAGAGCCAAAAATGGATCTGGTAAAACTTTATATGATGCTGATGTTTTTGGACGTATTTATGATGCGAATAATAGTCCTGTAATGCAAAATCGTGGTCGTATTGGCACACTTGAAGAAGTACCACCAGGGAAAAGTAACTTCCAAATTAGAATTACTGTTCCTACAGTACAACCGGAACCCTTAAAACTAGATAAGTTTAAAGCTTCCGGTTTTTCTGCTAGAGTCCGCCCCTACTACTACGATGATTAGAGTAGAAGCTGAACTGATTATCTCGTTATCTCTCAATGCTTTAGGCTTAGAACGCTAAAGAAGCAGAATAAGCTGTGTATGAACCTATGGTAGCCAAAAGTCCCGTTAAAACTGGGTTTAGTAGTAGCAGCGCTAAAATAGCAGAAAAATCTAAGCCGCCCAGAGGAGGGATGAAAGAGCGAAAAATGTTCAGGTAAGGATCAGTGATTGGACTCAAGAAACCAGCTATCTGATTTGCCCATTCCATTGTCTGGAACCAGGTTAACAGAATCCTGACAATTAGAATTACAAAATAAAACTGGATAAAGTTGAGTAAACCTTCAATAATCAGCATTGTTGCTTGACTCATAAATAAAAATTTCCTGATTCGTAAATTCTAAATTTGATGATAAGGCTCAAGGCAATGCTTTGATTGTATCAAACTCAAATGCAGATTATTCTTGGTCGTGATTGTTGCTGTGAACTGTTCCTAGTTGCTGACGCACATCATCTATGGCAAGGTTGAGTTGAGCTATCTTACCTTCTAGACTACGACGGGCTGTTTCTATTCTGTCTTGAGTGAGTTCTGGGTTAGCTTCAGTGGTATCTAATAAAGAATTATTCTCCGAAGCTGTTTCATCTTTGGTACGGGAAGTAACTAAGGCTCCCACTATACCTCCAAAAATACCACCCACGATAGCTCCCGCAAGGAAGCCACTGGCAAAACCATCACGCTGACTCATATTTCCTGATCCTGTTGCAATTGCTCTTGTGTAACTTTGTTCCCACAGCCGATTGAGACTCTGTAATATTATATGTCTTAGCTAAGTCCCGAAAGAGCGATCTCCTGCATCTCCCAACCCAGGAACAATGTAACCTTGCTCATTTAAACCTTCGTCTATTGTAGCTGCGTAAATATTCAGACTAGGATAGGCTTGACTCAATTTTTGCAAAGCTGGCGGTGCTGCAACTACTGCAATAATTAGTATCGATTCTAAATTAGCACCACGGCTAACTAGCTCTTCCATTGCCATCATAATAGAACCACCCGTTGCCAACATCGGTTCCAAAATAACAATTCGTGTCTGGGTATCAAATGCTTCTGGTAATTTGTTGAGGTAACATTTCGCCTCTAGGGTTTCCTCATTGCGTGCTAGCCCTAAGTGGTACACTGAAGCTAAAGGTAGCAGACTTTGTGCACCATCAAGTAGCGCTAGCCCAGCCCGCAGGATAGGAATAACGGCTATGGGTGCTTCAGGATTGATAAAAGTTGCAGCGCAATTAGCTAAAGGTGTTTGCACCGTTGCTTCTTGTGTCGGTAACCAATGACGACTCGCCTCATAGGTTAACCAACGCCCAAGTTCAGTCATTGCACTTTTGAAAAGTACTGGAGGCGTATTAACATCGCGCGCTACGGCTAACCAATGCTTAATTAAGGGATGTTCGGGAACATAAACTCGCAGTTGCAAAGTCATGGATTATGTAATAGTTCTGGAAACTTGCTCACGCAACTGCACTATGATACTTCTTTGCTGCTGTTTGCAGTAAGTGAGCTTGAAGGTAGATTATGTCATGACTTTAGGATTATTGAGAAAGAATTTCTTTAATATTGACATTAATTTTCAATAGTTGTATATTAAACCTTGTGTTCTCCTCTCATTAAGGATCGGCAGGTGGAACCGTCAAGAGATATCAGACGGCTCCGCTTTTTTTTGTGCTTTTTTAGATCAATTTTAGAAAAGCTTGTTTTTATTCCACGACACCCAATCCGTTGTTCTCCCTGCTTCCTCTGCATCTCCTACTCATTGAAAACGGTATTAGCCTGTGTTGGTCTCGCCAAAGCATTAAACTATTAAAATCAGGAACTTCTTAACCGATTGACTTCATGAGTGGAACATCTTCCCAGGAACTTGATGTAATTGTTATTGGCTCTGGTATTGGTGCTTTAGTTACCGCTACCCAACTAGCAGCAAAAGGAGCCAAAGTTTTAGTATTGGAGCGCTATTTGATTCCTGGTGGAAGCGCGGGATATTTTGAGCGTGATGGCTATCGCTTTGATGTGGGAGCCTCAATGATATTCGGTTTTGGGGATAAAGGTACTACGAATCTTCTCACCCGTGCTTTAGAATCTGTGGGTGTGAGTTTGGAAACCATCCCCGATCCTGTACAGATTCATTACCATCTTCCTGATAACTTAGAGCTAAAAGTCCATCGCGATTACGAGAAGTTTTTGCAAGAGTTAATAGCGAAGTTTCCCCAGGAAAAAGAAGGTATTCGCCGCTTCTACGATGAGTGTTGGAAAGTTTTTAACTGTCTCAACGTGATGGAGTTACTTTCTCTGGAAGAACCCAAATATTTGATGCGTGTGTTTTTCCAGCATCCTTTGGCTTGTTTGGGTTTAGTTAAATATTTACCTCAAAATGCAGGGGATATTGCTCGTCGTTATATTAGCGATCCCAAATTGTTGCAATTTATCGACATGGAGTGCTATTGCTGGTCTGTGGTTCCAGCTAACCAAACACCGATGATTAATGCGGGAATGGTGTTTTCAGACAGACATTACGGCGGTATTAACTATCCTAAAGGTGGTGTGGGACAAATTGCTCAAAAATTAGTTGAGGGCTTGGAGAAAGCAGGAAGCGAGATTGAATACAAAGCGAGGGTAACAGATATTATTCTGGAGCAAGGAAAAGCTGTAGGGGTGAAGTTAGCTAGTGGTAAGGAATACCGAGCTAAACGAGTTGTTTCCAATGCGACGCGCTGGGATACCTTTGAAAAACTGCTCACTCCAGAAAAAATGCCCACTAAAGAGAAAAGATGGCAACAACGTTATCAAAAATCTCCTAGCTTTCTCAGCTTACATTTAGGAGTAAAAGCGGAAGCTTTACCTCCAAATACAGAATGTCATCATATTTTGCTCGAAGATTGGTCCCAGATGGAGACAGAGCAGGGTACAATTTTCGTTTCTATTCCTACTTTACTTGACCCAGACTTGGCTCCAGAAGGTCATCATATTATTCACACCTTTACACCTAGTTTTATTGAAGAGTGGCAAGGACTTTCTTCTCAAGAATATCAGAACAAAAAAGAGGAAGCAGCAGAAAATTTAATTTCCAGATTGCAGCGTATCTTTCCTAATTTAGAATCAGGTTTAGATTATCAAGAAGTGGGAACGCCACGTACTCACAGGCGTTTTTTAGGTCGTGAGGATGGTACCTATGGTCCGATTCCACGTCGCAAATTACCTGGTTTATTAACTATGCCTTTTAATCGCACCTCAATTCCAGGTTTATATTGTGTAGGCGATAGTACTTTTCCTGGACAGGGTTTAAATGCGGTGGCGTTTTCTGGATTTGCTTGCGCTCATCGGGTAGCGGTAGATTTGGGTTTAGCTTAGAGTTATGGTGCTTCGTGCTGGCATATTTAAACATCTTAAATTGATGCTTAATGAGTAAGGATTGAGAGCACTTGTACTGTAACTAGGCGAGAGCAACTTGCGATAACCCTCTTTTGTCAGACTCCGAAAAACGGGGGTCAAACCCTGATTCTTTCGTTAGGTGTCGTTGGCTGTAATGACGTAATTTCGTCAGAATCTCGGAAAGTGACAGAAGAGGAATAAAAATCTAAAACTTAATTGGGATGAAAATAATCATAAATTTGTGCTGCTAAATGGGAACCAATTCCCGCCACTTCTGTTAGCTGCTCCGGTGACGCTTCTCTGATATAGTCTAGAGAACGAAAATGAGCGAGTAACTGTTTTTGACGCTCAAATCCTAAACCGGGAATCTCATCTAAACGCGATCTTCTGCTTTGTTTCAATCTCTGCTGACGGTGGAAACCAATCGCAAAACGGTGTGCTTCATCGCGCAAACGCCGCAATAATTGCACTCCCGGTTGTTCGGAATCTGTTTCGAGGGGTAAAGATTCTCCTGGTAAAAAGATTTCTTCTCGCTGTTTCGCTAAGCTAATTACTCGCACTTCTTGTAAGAGGTTCATTTCTTGCAAAATAGCAACTACAGACGAAAGTTGACCTTTTCCCCCGTCAATCATGACTAAATCAGGGAAATTATCATCTCGCGCTTCTCTATCTGTATATTTGCGAAAGCGACGACGAATTACCTCTGCAAGACTAGCAAAATCATCGGAATGACCAATGGTTACATCGGGATTTTTAATTTTGTAATGACGATAGTGTTGTTTAGCGGGTACACCATCGATAAAAACTACCTGGGAACCCACAGCATTGGAACCCTGGATATGGGAGATATCATAGCCCTCAATCCGCCTTGGTAAATCCGGTAAATCTAGAATTTCTGCTAAATCCTGAATCGCTTGGGAATTGCGCTGCGCCACTCTCTGAGTGCGTTCCAACTCATACCCAGCATTGCGTTCCACCATTTCTATTAATTCCGCTTTACTTTGGCGCTGGGGAACCACTAGAGTTACTTTACGCCCTTTGCGATTACCCAGCCAATTGACCAACATTTCCCCATCGGGTAAATCATGCTGGACAATAATTTCACTGGGAATTTCTACATCTTCTACTACGCGATAATGTTCTTCCAAGACACGCTGTAAAATCGCTCCAGAGGTACCAGATTGCGCTTCTGCAAAGAAACCCAAACGTCCCACAAGGCGACCTGCACGAATCTGAAATAATTGGATACAGCAGTGTTTTTCGTCCGCTGCCAGGGCAATTGCATCCCGCGATACGGTATCATCGGGCAGAGATACTTTTTGGTCAGCATTGAGTGCTTGCAAAGCTTGGATTTGATCGCGAAGTCGCGCTGCTTGCTCAAAATTTAACTCCTGAGATGCTTTTTCCATCTGGGAGGTAAGAAGATCTACTAATTCTTTGGTTCGCCCCTGAAATACCATTGCCACCTTCTGGACGGTTTTATGGTAATCTTCAGGACTAATTAAAGCTTGACAAACTCCCGGACAACGACCTAAATCATAATTGAGACAAGGGCGATCTTTAAACAGTGGACGAGGACGCTGTCTGAGGGGGAAAATACGCTTAACTAGGTGTAAAGTCCGACGCAACAACCCAGTATCTACATAAGGACCATAATAGCGATCCTTATTACTCTTAGCGCGTCGCTTGCGGGTAATAAAGATAAGTGGGTAATCTTCTGACCAAGTAATGCAAACATAGGGATACTTTTTGTCATCCTTGAGCAGTACATTAAAGTAGGGTTGATGCTGCTTAACCAGATTCGCTTCTAACGCCAAAGCTTCTGCTTCAGTGTCGGTAACAATAAACTCAATTTCCGCTACCTGACGTACCATTAAAGCGATACGTTCACTCAAAGGTTGCGATTCACGGAAATAAGAACGAACTCTTGATCGCAACTTTTTGGATTTACCAATGTAGAGAATGCGATCTTCTTCATCCCGCATCAAGTATACTCCGGGACTTGTAGGAATTTCTTTTAATCTTTTTTCCAGGCGTTCTCGATCTTTGACCAGTTGCGCCATTATCTTGCTTATTTGAGTGTAATTACTGCGATTTTACAAGATTTTGCTGGGAGGCGATTGGGTAGCGAAGGGAGTCGGAATTAAGCTAACTGAAGCAACATAACAGTTGTTATGGAGATAGAGATTTTGATTTAGAAGTTCTGCAAAACGTAGATTTAGTCTGTATCTGGGGATGAAGATGAGGTCATTTCTACTAACTTAACCTCATCCACATTAAACCTGCATAATTTCAGCATTGAAACCCTTTATAGAATTGAATTTATTAGGAAAAATCAATTTGATTAACTTATCCCACTTGTTACTGAGGCACGATCTAAAAGTTGATACTGATAAGCATCTACAGAGGGCAAGCTCCGCTATTTTACAAGCTGTTTCTTGATTTGTCATTTTGGCATTGATAAAACAGGATCTAGCTAGGAAAATAGCGACAGTAAACTCCCGTCCGACAATAAGTTTTTCTACTAATGCAGGCTGTTGAAATAGAGTATTAATACTAGTGACTTTCTTTTGACATTCGTCAAAGTTATTAACAACTGAATCAGGCGAAATAGCTTAACTTTCAGACTCACAAACTGGTTTCAAAAATATTGAAAAAGTTAGATTGCTGGAGAGACGGGCGACAAAATTTACCTTTGGAAAACGTAAAACATATTGGATTTATCAACCCCTAAAGACTTAAACCCTACTTCAGAAAATGAATTAATCATTTCTATTTCATCAAAAACAACTAATTTTACAGATTGACGTCCCAGGATTTTTTCCTCATTGGAAAATGTATACCACTTTGTCATATGGTCACCGGAATATTTGATTTCTTGAGAGTAAGTAATATCTTCTGATATTGCTTTTGAATAGTCTTTGTGTTCTCCCTGAATTGAAATAATTAGTAATCCATTTTCTTCTAATAGATTGTAAAGCTTACGTAGCAGTTTGATATGATCTAACTTATCATCACAGTAACTATATAATCGATACTTTTGATTATCTTGGTATGAGATACAGATAGCTCCCCCACTAGAAATGATGGATTGGAAAAACTCATTTTCTGGATAATTTCTAATATCTAAATTTAATAACTTGACATTGTAATCTGACAATCTACGTCGAGCCTTGACAAGCATTTCCTCAGAAAAGTCTACCCCTGTGATCTCGTAATCCTGAACTTGCAGCATTTTTTCAGTAAGTAAACCAGTTCCGATACCTACATCCAGGATTTTTGTTCTGGTTCCTAAGATAAGTGCCAATGAGTTAACAAAAGCTTGATAATCGTAATACCCTGCTTGCATTAATAGGTCATAAAATTGAGCAAGTTCTATGTACTCATTCTGATTTCTAGCAGTAGTTAAAGAAGCTTGATCGATATTCGGCATATTCTTGTTATTTCAAGGGATAGCAAAATCTCAGAGTGCACTCCAAAGAACAATTCCAGTGCCCTTGTAATGGATGTAATGGTTTTGTACTAAGGCACAATCCAAAGATTTCAAAAGTAGTTTAGTGGTAATCTAGTGCGACAACATCTCAAGGCAAGGGAACCAGAAAGTTGTACCATTGCCACCTTAGCCAATCAATTTGGGTACTACAATCCCAGTCATTGTATCAAGGATTACACAACTATGTTTGGGGAGTTACCTTCACAGACTGTGCAAAACACTGCAAAAGTTGAGTTTAGGTGCAGATCGATTGAAGTGGTACGATGCAAACCGTATCTAATCTTAATCCCCTTGAGGATAGCGATCCCACAAATCAGTAACCAATCGCATACTGCAATGATCGCCATTACCTAAAATCAAATGATCTAGCAGGGGAATACTTAAAAACTGTCCGCCCTTCAATAAATCAGTCGTCAAATTCAAATCATTCTCACTCGGTTCCAAATTCCCAGAAGGATGATTATGTCCGATAATTACTTTGGTTGCTCCCTGGCGAATTACTTCCCGAAAAACATCCCCAGGATGAGCTAAAGTTTCCGTAGCGCTACCAATAGAAATTAACTGAGTTCCCAACAAGCGATTATCCACATCCAGCATAACAATCGCAAATCTCTCCTTTCTTTGCCACATTAAATCGTGACTTAGTGCTGCTGCTGCTGCTGCGGGACTATCTAAAACTGTACGCTGTGTTGGTCGCGATTGAAAGGCTCGTTTTCCCAATTCTACAGCAGCAAGAATCGTCGTTGCTTTAGCTGGACCAATACCAGGAATCGCCATTAATTCCTGAGGATGAACATCTCGCAAAACTTCCAAAGGATCCCGCTGATGTTCGCTTAATTGTTGCAGAATATATTGCCCTAAACCAATAGCAGAAAGTTTACCCTTTCCTTGCCCTGTTGCCAAAAGAATTGCCAATAATTCTGCTGTGGCTAAATTTTTTGCTCCCATCGCCAATAAACGCTCACGAGGACGCTCACTTGCTGGAATATCTGCAACTCTCAAGCAATAGGTCATAGATGCACTGAAAAAAGAAAAAGAATCTCAATTCTTTTATAACCTTTGGTTTTTTGATTAGAAAACCCCACCCTGGCTTTCAAGATGGAGTTTTATTGACAATTAGCTATTATTGTTTCTAATTCTGACCATCTTTACTAGCCGATGCTAGTCGTTGTCGTTTCAAGGTTTGCTGTTGCTGCAACAAAAATTCCACTTCTGCTTGCAGATGCAAGTACTTAACTTGTTGGGCAGTTTGATACAGCTCTTTTGTTAGCTTATCTACTGAAGAGTTTTGCTTGAGCATGGTAGATTTCCTCTCACTAACCAGTGAAGATTTAGCATATTCTGATTGTGTTTGCACGCTTTGTAAAGATTTTGACATCAATCTTAGATATTTATCGCATTTATTAACAACCGTTCGTTATTTTATCTCGAAGAGGGTTGCAATTTGTATCAATTGTGTCTAAATAAGTGTTTTTGGTGAAAGAAAGAAAAGATTAAGCAATTATCAATCACTGTTGTTTTTACCACCAAACTCTGTTCCTAGAGCCAAGTAGAAACAGGTTGCAAGACTTGAGGAATAGTGACATCTAGAGGAAACTCTAAGGAAGTTTCTTGATAACCAAGATAACCTGATTCACAAAAAGCAAGTAAAATTCTAGATAGAGCCACCCACACCACAGAGTCAAATTCCCAGTTGCCATTCCTAGGGGTATAGCAAGCAATGGACTTTAATGCCCAAAAATAACTATTACGAACCACAGAACCCCCTTTTTTGTAGCGAGGTAGATCTTCGTGGTGAATTAGGATAATATCATTCTCCAAGTAGGCTCTCATAGGCTTAAAATTGCGTCAAGCTAACCACGGACAAGCATTTTAAGGTAAGTTAGCCTCAGATTACTTTCCATGTGAGTTACAAAGTAGAGTGCTTGTTATGACTGCTTGCGAGTATATGCCAGGTTTAGAAGGTATTCCAGCCGCCCAATCTAGTATCAGCTATGTTGATGGTCAGCAGGGAATACTTGAGTATAGGGGAATTCCCATCGAAAAACTCGCTGCACAAACCACTTTTTTGGAAACGGCTTTTTTGCTAATTTGGGGAAAATTACCAACTAAGGAGGAATTGGAGGCGTTTCAGTACGATATTTTCCACCATAGACGCATTAAATATCGCATCCGGGATATGATGAAATGTTTCCCTGAAACAGGTCATCCTATGGATGCACTGCAAACTTCAGCTGCTGCTTTGGGTTTATTTTATTCTCGTCGTGCTTTGGATAATCCCCAATATATCAGGGAAGCAGTAATACGCTTGCTAGCAAAAATTCCGACAATGGTTGCTGCATTCCAACTAATGCGAAAGGGAAATGATCCAGTACAACCCAATGATAACTTGGATTATGCCACTAATTTCTTGTATATGCTCACAGAGCAAGAACCAGATCCTTTAGCAGCCAAAATTTTTGATGTCTGTCTCACTCTCCACGCAGAACATACCATCAATGCTTCTACTTTTTCAGCAATGGTAACATCTTCAACATTAACCGATCCCTATGCCGTGATCGCATCTGCTGTGGGTACTCTTGCTGGTCCTCTTCACGGTGGTGCTAATGAAGAGGTCATCTCTATGCTAGAGAAAATTGGCTCAGTAGAAAATGTACCTGCTTACCTGGAAGATTGCCTAGCGCAAAAGAAAAAGATTATGGGTTTTGGACATAGAGTGTACAAGGTAAAAGACCCAAGAGCCACAATTTTGCAGAATTTAGCTGAAAAGCTCTTTGAGAGAGATGGTTACGATAAGCATTATGATATTGCCGTGGCGCTAGAGCAAGCAGTAGAGGAAAAGCTAGGAGCTAAGGGTATTTATCCCAATGTAGATTTCTATTCGGGACTAGTTTATACTCGTTTGGGTATTCCCACAGATTTATTTACCCCAGTTTTCGCGATTGCAAGGGTTGCAGGTTGGTTGGCACACTGGAAGGAACAATTAGCTGTAAACCGCATTTTCCGTCCCACTCAGGTTTATACAGGCGATCATAATGTAGAGCTGATTCCCATTGAGAATAGGTAGATTGGGAGATGGGGAGATAGGGAAATGGGGAGATAGGGAGTTAGTAAGAATGCATTACTCATCCGTTGTCATGACTAATTAATTATGCTGTAGTAGCGTCAATCATCCGCTTCCACATCCGTTTTCCCAATCAACCATCAGCAATCAACCATCCACAATCAACCATCAACCATCAACCAAAAAAGTTAAGTTTTTTTTTCTTTTCTATCTTTGGGTGTCCGCTTTGGAGTACGGTTGCTTTCAAGGATTTTAAAATTGTTTTTGCAATTTATTCACAGGAGAGCATAAATTGACTTACTCTGCTTTAATGTTGGCTGTTTCTACCAGTGTACCAACGACTCTAGCTTGGAGTCCTAAGGTAGCTCTTGTCATGATAATCTGCAATATTATTGCTATTGCTATTGGTAAATATACAATCAGTCAACCTGATATTGGACCTGCACTACCATCGCCAAATATGTTCGGAGGTATGGGTTTACCTGCTCTACTCGCTACTACTAGTTTAGGTCATGTAATAGGAGCAGGTGTAATTCTTGGTTTAGCTAGTTCAGGTGCTTTATAAGTTTTTGAACCAAATCAAAGACTAGAAAGGAAAGGGTTAATTTCAATCTCTTTCCTTTTTTTCGTTAATGGGCTCAATACCAGAAAATGAATCAAACTGTTGATAGCCATTATTCACAACAATGCTGCATAATGGGCAATGCAAGTAGATTTTGCAAGACTCAATAACCTATTTTCGCAGATAAACTAGCCACTATGCGTAGCCTATATTGCGGCGAACTCCGAGCCGAACATATCGGAAAAACTGTTACTTTATATGGTTGGGTAGATCGTCGCCGCGATCACGGTGGCGTTATTTTTATTGATTTGCGTGATCGCACTGGAGTGGTACAAATTGCTAGCGATCAAGAACGCACTCCTGAATCCTATCCCCAAGCTGATGCTTTGCGCAATGAGTATGTAGTCGCCATTACCGGAGAAGTCAGCCAGCGTCCAGAAGCATCTTTGAACCCCAAACTTCCCACTGGAGAGGTGGAGATTTACGCTGATAAAATTGAGATTCTCAACAGTGTTTCCAAGCAGCTACCATTTCAAGTTTCAGCTGCTGACACCGAAACAGTGAGGGAGGAATTGCGCCTCAAGTATCGCTATCTAGACTTGAGACGAGATCGGATGAGCAAAAATTTACAATTGCGCCATCGGGTCATGAAAGCAATCCGTCGTTTTCTGGAGGATGAACAGGACTTTATTGAGGTAGAAACCCCTGTTCTCACTCGTTCCACCCCTGAAGGCGCTAGAGACTATTTGGTTCCTTCTCGCGTCAATCCTGGCGAGTGGTATGCCCTTCCCCAGTCACCCCAGCTATTTAAGCAAATTTTGATGGTATCAGGGGTAGATCGCTACTATCAAATTGCACGCTGTTTTCGGGATGAAGATTTACGCGCTGACAGACAACCAGAATTTACTCAGCTAGACATGGAAATGAGTTTCATGTCAGAAGATGAAATTCTTGAACTCAATGAAGCTTTAGTCTGTCATATTTTTAAAGAAGTGAAGGGAATTGAAATTCCACGTCCTTTTCCCCGTATTAGTTACCAAGATGCGATGGCTAAGTATGGTAGTGATAAACCCGATACCCGCTTTGGCTTGGAATTAGTTGAAGTATCTGATCTCCTGAAAGATTCTGGTTTCAAAGTCTTCTCAGGCGCTGTGAAAGCTGGCGGTATTATCAAAGTATTGCCTATTCCCGGTGGTAACGAGCAAATTTCCAATGTCCGCATCAAACCAGGTGGCGATTTATTTAAGGAAGCAACAGCTGCTGGTGCAAAGGGAATCGCCTATATCCGTGTGCGTGAAGGTGGCGAAATAGATACTATTGGTGCGATTAAAGATAATCTTACCCCAGAGCAAAAACAGGAATTACTTGAACGTACCCAAGCAAAACCAGGTCATTTGCTTCTTTTTGGCGCAGGAGATGCAGCGACGGTGAATAAATCCCTAGATCGCTTGCGATTGGTGATTGGCGAACAGTTAGGGCTAATTGATAGCAATAAAATTAACCTACTGTGGGTTACCCAATTCCCCATGTTTGAGTGGAATAAGGATGAGAAACGTCTAGAAGCACTACATCACCCCTTCACCGCACCTTACCCAGAAGATATTGGTGATATCAAAACTGCACGTGCTCAAGCCTACGACTTAGTTTACAACGGTGTGGAAGTAGGAGGCGGCAGTCTGCGGATTTACCAGAAAGACATTCAGGAGAAAGTATTTGCAGCAATTGGTTTATCCCAGGAAGCTGCGACTGAGAAATTTGGCTTTTTACTCAATGCTTTTGAATATGGAACCCCTCCCCACGGCGGTATTGCTTATGGTTTAGACAGATTAGTGATGTTAATCGCTGGGGAAGAATCGATTCGCGATGTCATTGCTTTCCCGAAAACCCAGCAAGCTAGTTGTTTGCTTACCGATGCGCCAGCAGAGGTGGATGAGAAGCAACTTAAAGAGTTACATGTCGCTTCTACCTATGAACCGGAATCTTAATTGTCCCTTTTCAAAGCACTCTCATGCCATTTTCCTAGTAGCCAGTCGGAAATAACCGTTAAAACAACAAAAATTATAATTCCCAGCGCTGTTGTCAATAGCAGCGCTGCAAACATCCTGGGAATTTGGAGATTGTAACTAGACATGAGAATTTGGTAGGCGATTCCCGCTTTTCTACCACCTGTTCCCGCCACAAATTCGGCCACTACGGCACCAATTAAGGCTAAACCACCACTGATACGTAAACCACCAAGAAAGTAGGGTAGAGCGCTAGGTAAACGCAGATGGATGAGAGTTTGCCATCGCGATGCTTGGTAAAGTTTAAAGAGATTAACTAAATTGCGATCAACACTGTTGAGTCCCAGGGTAGTATTTGCAATAATTGGAAATAAAGCCACAATCCAAGCGCAGACAACTAGGGCGGCAAAAGTGTTATTTTTGAGCCAGATAATAATTAAAGGTGCGATGGCAACTATCGGTGTGGTTTGTAAAATAACAGCATAGGGAAAGAAACTGCGCTCAATCCATCTACTCTGGGTGAACAAAACCGCAATAATTAACCCAGAAACAGTAGCTGCGCCAAAAGCAGTCAGAGTAATTTGCAACGTAATTAGCAGCGAAGGAAATAATTTATCCCATTGTGCGATCAAAGTTTTAAAAACTAAAATTGGTCCTGGTAGTAAGTAGGGTGGAAGCTGCATCACCCTCACCAAAACATCCCAGGCGATCAAGAAAGCACAACCGACAATTATCGGCGCAACCACATCCGCAGAAGTGAGTTTACCGAGCAATTTGGCGCGAACGAGACTAATATTTTGTTTGGTTGTGGGAGGATTTCCCGCCAAATTAGATGGCTTTTTAGTTTCTATGGTTGGCATCTGCCTGATTCTTTCTTTTACCGAGTTTTAATGCGTAATAGGGAATTACAGACATTTTAAAGCTCTGCAGAGGCAAATCCTCGAACTAATTCCACTTTTTAAAACGTAGTATTAGGTGCGTTTTTTGAAATTAAACACTCTTCCATCGTACCTGCACAAACTGTGCCCCACGCCCCCAGGAATCAGACTTTTGTGTAATACCTTCCACTTCAAGATTGAAAGGAATTGAAGTAGTAATATATTTCTGTGTCCAACTACCTAAATCTGGCGTTAGTTGGGCTGCAGTAGCAGCAGCTAAACCCAAACCAATAGTTTGAGTAATTAGTCCTCGTGGTAACAGTAAATGAACCCCAAAAGCCAATCCCGCAGTCAACAACATATTGACAGAAAGATTAGTACCACAACGGGGATGAACAGCCAGATTCCATTCTCCATGCTTCAAACGTTGCAATGCCAATTTTACTGCACGCTGTAAATCATAGCGACTCACTTCACCGTATAAATAAAATCCCTGTTCAGTAGACAAACCTCCCAAGGTTTCATTGTCATAGTGATTTTCATTTCCTGATTTAGCACTTAACATCCACACTGTAGCGTGTTCTAGTGCATGAACCTGACGCAACATTAATAGCTCTTTTAGTCCTGGAATAAAGTGGAGATTCTCGAGTAAATCGCTATCCTGATGGGGTAATGGTTGCCGAAAATCAAAGTCCCAAGGCTTACTCTGTGGATTAGCAGTTTGAGTCATAGTGATTGTCACTAGCAGAATGCAAAGGTTTAGAATCGCAGCTTGACAGCCTCAAATTGATTGGGCGAATATCACGCTAGCTAATGCTTAGTTTCACTCTAGCGTTCATTTCCAATCATGGTGATGAAACTTTGTTGCAACAGTTGATTTAAAAATCTCTAGATTCAAGCAGGAGCATTATTTAGAGCCTAGAAATTTAACTATAACAACTCAATCCAAGTATTAGCGCAAACTGAATTCAATCACATTTTGCCTGATGGTGACATCGTAGCCAGCAAAAAAATCCTGTCCTAGCAAACCAATAGGCATATTAGGTGCAATCGACACTGGTAAATTGCGCTGCACACGATTGTCAATATTAATGGAACTTAGCACAGTGGTTGACAGAGTAACCACAGAACCATCCGCAATCCCAACTCTCTTACTACCCGTAGTTTCTACTCCCATTTTGTACGCCATATCACCAGTAATTAGGGTATTACTAGCACCAGTATCAAAAGCCATATCAAAGCTGTATTGATCATTAAACTTCACCTCCACTACAGGAATACCAGCAAATCGTTTTTTAATCGGAGCTAGGAAAAATTGAGGTTTGGTGTTACCCTCAATAGTTTGCTGAAGTTTCGCTTCTGGAGTAGCTTTAGCTTGGGCTTGGGTAAAAAAGTTTTGATATTGGGGAATTTTCTCCTGGGCACTGTTATAGTTAGGGCTAGAAGTTGGTACTGCTTTTAACAATTGAATCGCTTCTTGCCAACGACTAGCAACCAAACTCCAATCTTCACGAATTACCGCCGACTTACTCAACACAGTAGCGCTAGTTGCAAGATCCACTGCTTCCTCATAGCTATCTAACTCCGGTTCCGATGTGACTGTGGCTTCCACCTCTGGAGTTGCTTTTACCTTCTTAACCTTAGCTGTTTTAACCTCCGCCGGATTAGTAACTTCTTGGTTACTACAAGCACTATTAACAAGAGGCATTACGCTAATAAAAAAGAAAAAAATGGCGTTACGTATCAGAGGAGTAGATTTGAGCATCTCTAGACTTTTGAACATTCAGGTGACAAGGTTCCCAATCGCCTCCAGCAAATGCTCAATCTCCGTCTTCGTTGTGAAATAGTGGACGCAAGCACGAATACAGTGGGGATCAGCAATAGTACGCAGTAAAAAGCCTCGCTTTTCCAAAGATTGCACTAACTTGTTGGGGCTATAGTTGGAAGCTAATTCGAAAGAGACTAATCCTGCTTCTGGAGGGGAATTTTTGAGACATTTAATACCAGAAATTTGCCCTAAACCTTCCCAGAGAAAGGCACTTAACTGACAAATTTGTTGGTAGCGCTCCTGGGCATCGCCCCATTTCTGATGAATAAAAATCGCTTCCCTTAAACCAGCATACTCAGGGTAAGCAGATGTTGCCACCTCAAACCTGCTACCATCGTCTGTCCAACTCACAGGATTACCGCGCAAATCTTTGACAATACCACGCCAGCCAATAAAGGTCGGATTTAGTTGAGAAAAGGCTTCTGGACGTACGTAAAGTCCTCCCACACCCGCCGGACCACACAACCATTTATGACCCGTAAAAGCGTAAAAATCGGCGTTTAGTTCAGTTAAATTTAAAGGTAGGGAACCCACTGATTGAGCCGCATCAACCAATACCTGTACAGCTTGAGGCTGATGCTGGTGACACAGTTGAGTAATTGCAGCCAAAGGCAAGACCTGTCCAGTATTCCACAGCAAATGACTTAGAATCAACAATCGCGTTTGCGGTTGCAAATATCGAGCAATTACCGCCACAGGATCCCCCTGATTGAGAGTCTCCATCAGCGGACAGATGCTTACTTCTACCTGGAAACGACGACAAATTTCCCTCACAGTGGCAACAATACCGGGATGTTCACAATCAGTCATTAAGATCTGATCGCCAGCTTGCCAATTAATTCCCCACAAAGCAATATTGCAACCCACAGTGACATTTTCAGTCAGGGTGATAGTCTGTGGTGGTGCGCCCAACTCCTTACCCAGCAACTGTTTAGTCTCGGCTCCAAGCTGATCAAGTAAATCATGAACTCCCAGAGAAAAGGGTCCTTTTTCTTGAATCTGGCGGTGGGTCTCGAAAATAGCTGCCAATGCTGGTTCCGCCAAAGTTCCTTGACCACCAAAATTAAAATAAGCTTTATTCGCTAGGGCAGGAAATTGCTGTCTGTATTGCTCTAATTGAGATGCTGTGGATGTCACCATAAAACTTGTAAAAATAAGGAAAAATCAAGGGTATAGATAATCTAATGTCCCGGAATTGGAACTACTTTCTAAGGAAAACATTTTAGAGTCAACAGTTTTGGAACCAAAAATGTACTCTTAAATTGTGTTAAAAATGACAAAGTAGGCTAGGGCTAGTTAAGTAAATCTTGCCATTTACTCTCTGTCCTCTGTTTTTAGGGTCTACTTTATATCTATATTTCCAGGGTAAAGCCTAGATAGTTGTATCCTTAATGTTTAATTTCTAACCATGCTTGGGTACTCTATCAATGACCTAGTTGAGATACCCTCAATTAGATTGAGCAAATTAGCATACTTCTTATTTCATACTTAAGAAAATATTGCTAACCCAATAAGTTCGATGGCATAGGTACTTGCTGAACCCATTTTATTTTCAATAATTGTTTAAAATGCTCAGTGTACCCTTGTGGTCAAACCTAAAGCCTTAGCTGAAGCTCTAGTTCTTTGTGGATAAATACTTTCTATGGCCATTGCCAAGATTCTTGTCGTAGACGACGACCCAGCAATTCGGAACCTCATCGTTCGTTTCCTCAGCCATGAAAAAGATTATCAGATAGAATCTGCCCAAAATGGCAGAATGGCATTGGAAACATTTGATAGTTGGAATCCTGATTTAGTGATTCTTGACCTCAATTTACCTGATGTTAATGGCAAAACTCTGTGTAAGGAAATGCAGGATCGCACTGGCGTATTTGTTCTGATCCTCACCAGTAGTAATGATACCAGCCAAAAAATTAACCTCTTTGGACAGGGTGCCGATGACTATCTAACTAAACCTTTTGACCTGCAAGAACTCAAATGCCGGGTGGAAGCACTATTACGGCGATTTCGAGACAAAGTTACTCAAATTACATCAGATAATTTGGTGTTTGGAAATTTGGCTATTTGTCTGGATCGTCGCGAAGTTAAGATTAACGATAGTGCAATACAGTTAACCGCCCTTGAATTTGACTTACTTCACTGTTTAGCTAAGCATCCAGGAAAAGTCTGGCGGCGCGAACAGCTAATTCAAGCAGTGTGGAAATATGATTATGTTGGTGACCAAAGGGTTGTGGATGTTCACATCGGTCAAATTCGCAAGAAAATAGAAGTGGATTCCTCTCACCCCTCCATGATCCAAACCGTTAGAGGAGTAGGTTACAAATTTGAAGCAGCCGCAGACAATTAATTGACCTTGCATTCTGGGCAGTCAAGCTAAAATAAACTCATAATGAGTATGAATAAATAAAACTATGGCTCATCTCCAGCAACGTCGTGCTGAAAACATAGAAGGCAACTTTTACGTTGACAGCACCTGTATTGACTGCGATACCTGCCGTTGGCTAGCCCCAGAAACTTTTCATCGTCATGGCTCTATGTCTGCAGTCTATCATCAACCAATCAATGAAGCGGAGCAAATTAGTGCTTTGCAGGCACTACTTTCTTGTCCCACAGCATCAATCGGGACATTAGATAAACCCACAGATATCAAAGCAGCACATCACACTTTGCCGCTTCTGGTAGCAGAGAGTGTTTATTATTGTGGTTATCATTCAGAAAGTTCCTATGGTGCAGCTAGCTATTTGATTCAGAGAGAAGAAGGTAACATTTTGGTGGATTCACCTCGCTTTGTTCCTCCCTTAGTCAAGCGCTTAGAGGAAATGGGTGGTGTACGCTATATGTATCTTACTCACATAGATGATGTTGCCGACCACGAAAAGTTCCACCAACATTTCGGCTGCGAAAGAATTTTGCATCGAGATGAGATTAATGCTGCTACTGAAGGTGTAGAAATACAGCCTACAGGTAGCCAAGATTTTAATTTAGCACCAGACCTATTAATTATCCCTGTTCCAGGACATAGCAAAGGACACACGGTACTACTGTATCGCCAGAAATTCCTCTTTAGTGGCGATCATCTCGCATGGTCTGCTTCTTGGCAACATCTCCATGCCTTCCGCAACTATTGCTGGTACTCTTGGACAGAGCAGATTAATTCGATGCAAAAATTGGCTAACTACTCCTTTGAGTGGGTGCTACCTGGTCATGGTCGCCGCTACCATGCAGATGTAGCCACTATGAAACAGCAGATGCACAAGTGTCTGTCGTGGATGGAACAGCAGTAATTGCGTTAAAACCAAACTTATTTGAGCCTCTGGGCAAAAAAAACCGCCCTGCATTACAAGGACGGTAATTAGCCTAGTACACTTCTCTCCTTCTCAGGGATGATTGGTTTAGGAGCCATCCGGCATAGCTTCATCAAACCAACAACTTCATTGTCATTGCTGGAGAGGTACTTGACTAGTACCCTTGAGGGTACTATTCGATTTTTTCTTGATAGTTGTTTTAGCGACACCAGTCCCAGATTCTTAGTTGCAATTTTCAAGTCCCAGTTGTCGCATTTTTTTGATTCTGCTAGCGCGTCCAATAATGGTAGCGGATTTTTTCTCTATTTTGACCAGAATTTTGCCGCCAAAGTTACGGAAAAAACCAGCCTGCTGGTAAACCATAAAATCATCAACCTGATATTTTTCAGGAAAACCCATTTCTGACAAAATACTTTCTAAATCCCTGCTAAATTTACGCTGATTAGGAAAAGAAACAGCAATAGAAACACTGCGATTAACATAGGTTCCTATTGCAGCAGCAAAGATACCAGCCACAAGACCAACACGCAAAGGGAAAATACTAGGAAAAGCAAGTCCCATCTCCACAGAGACTAAGACACTCACAATCAGACTTGTCAGGGAGAAATAATACACGAAAGTAACTAAAAAACTGGGACCTTCAAACATAAGACTAGATAGGATGGCAAAAGCAACAATATACTACAGCAATAATAACTGCGTAAAAATTAGAGATGTCCAATCACCAAATCTCTGCTCGCTATGGTAAATTAACTTCTGCTCGCCGCTACCTCAGTTTGGTTGCAGGATTTCTTTTGTGTTGTTGTTTTGCTAATAGCCTTGAACCAATTGTGCCTCAATTCAAGATAGTGGCTTTTGGTTCAGTACTTTCTATTATTAGTATTATCTGCGGCTTAAGCCTCGTTATTTTGCTGGTTTCGGAACTTTTAGTCGGTGCAGGAACGGAAATTGAAACAGAAATAATCCAAGATAACAAGAGTGAGATTGAGTACAAGTTTATTCCTTCCCTCAATCGCCTACCTCTATTGTTAGTTTTTTTACTAACCAGTTTTTTTAGTATTATCTTCGGTTTCTCTAGCCTCTATGCCGAATTATTGAGGCAAAATCCAGCTAATTTTTCCGGTTTACAAGATGGTTTTCTCGCCATCTATTTTTCCCTAGTTACTTTTTCCACCGTAGGCTATGGCGATATTCATCCCGCATCTACAACTGCAAGATTCGCTGCTATGTGCGAAATTCTACTTGCCATGTTCTACAGTCTAGTTGCTCTCTCAACTGCCCTATCGTGGGTTACAGGTCACGAGAGAGAACAACACGAAGAGTTTATCAGACAACGTGTTCAAGAGATACAAAGCCGCAGTAAAACTATGGCAAAAAGTGAGAGTGAACTCCAAGACTCAATAGAAAAAATTTCTATTTAGTACTATGTCAAGTTCGAATTGAGGGATCAATCTTCCCTTGCTTCCTCAAAACCCCATCCGTTGATCTCCCTACTTGTCTTTTCCAATCATTTCAAAATTGACAGACCACTAGTCTAGCCGCTAGCCATTGTTATTAATGCTTCTGAGTAAAGGACGCACAACTACAAATCCAGCACCGAAAGCTAGTATAACAATGAAGAAAATCGCAACTCCCAAGAGCCAACCATTAATTTCTGAGGACGATTGGGGAGCAGGAGTAGGGCGACGATAGCGGACAGCTTGTACTTCTGGAGTTAATTTTTGGGGCTTTTTGTTAACAGGAGGTTCTGGTTTTTGTCTGGCAGGAGGTTCCAGTTTTTGTCTAGGTGGAGATGCGGGCTTTAGTTCTCTTGTTGGACTAGCTGCTGTTTGACGCAGAATTTTTTCCACATCAGACATATGCTGTGAGAGATTCGCTGTGGATTCCGTGATCGGACTCATCCCATTAATCGCCTGTTGCAGTTTCTGAGCCGAGATGATAACTCTTTGTGCTTCCTGGCGCAGTTGTTGATTTTGAACTACTAGTTGCTGATTTTGCTCCCCTAGGGTTTTAAGTTGGGCTTGAGCATTCTGCAATTCTGCAGCCAGCTGACGATACACAGAAATAGGTACAGAGGGGCGATAGGGGTTAGCTGGACTCGATTTTGGCGAGCGCTCCACACTCGATCTGCTTTGGCTAAGATTAATAGTTGCTTTCGGCATAATGGCTGAGCTCAAATCTGTTTAGGGCAAGGATAATCGAAATTGGTAGCAATTGCAGCAACTGGGGCTAAATTTAGCAATTATTTCATCTGTCGTCAAAAAAAACTAGGAATGAGCTTGCCCCTCTAAAAGGGGGAAAAAATGACCCACAGGACCAGTACCTTGACCGATATCGAGGGCATACTTGAGGGCTGTAGTCACGTATTCCTTAGCGGCTTTAACAGCACTCAATTTGTCTTTACCTAGGGCAAGATTAGCTGCAATTGCAGCCGAGAGAGTACAACCAGTGCCGTGATTATTGGAAGTTGCGATCCTCGTTAGCTGCAAAATTTCCATCTTCTCTCCATCAAACCACACATCCACACCCCGCTCTAATTCGGGCATTCCTCCTCCTTTGACTAACACTGGAACACTGCCCATCTGGTAAATAGCTTGAGCTGCCCTTTTCATATCATCAATCGTGTTAATTTCCAAGCCACTCAGGATTTGTGCTTCGTAGCGATTAGGTGTAACCATTACAGATTGGGGAATGAGACAATCGCGCAAACTTTTTACTGCGGCTTCATCTATGAGGCGATCCCCTCCCCGCGACACCATCACCGGATCCACTACCAGATTTGGTAAGCGATTTTGGGTTGCGATCTTGGCTACAGTTTTAATAATTTCCTCGTTGAGCAGCATTCCCGTTTTGACGGAAAAAATGTTAATATCTTCGAGCACTGCTTCAATTTGTGCTTCTACAGCAGCAACACTGAGGGCATCCACTCGCCTCACTCCCAGGGTATTTTGAGCCGTGACACAGGTAATAGCACTACAACCATGAACACAGTGGTAAGCAAAAGTGCGCAAATCCGCCTGAATCCCTGCGCCACCACCGCTATCGGAACCAGCAATAGTTAAAGCAACAGGAATGGGCAAAGAATCTGGCATCTGAAATCGCTTTAGTGATTGCTAAATGTTTATCATCATCCTACCGATTCCTGGGGAAACGGCGACGTTGCAGGAATTCAGGAATATCCAATCCTCCCTTATTGGTGTTGTCCTGAACTGGACTTGGTCTGGAGGGAGGTGGTGGAATAGGTGGTGATGGTTGTTTAGCTTTTCTTGGTGGGGGTTCCGGCTGCCGTATTTCTCCAGTAAAACCAGTGGCGATAACAGTGATTCTGATTTCTCCCTGCATCTTTTCGTCAATAACTGCACCAAAGATAATATTGGCGTTGGGATCTACCACTTCGTATATGGTTTCAGCCGCTGAATTAACTTCATGCAAGGTCAAATCACTACCACCAGTAATGTTAAAGACAACTCCCTTTGCACCTTCAATGGAAGACTCGAGTAGTGGCGAAGAAATAGCTGCTACAGAAGCTTCCCTAGCGCGAGATTTACCAGAACCAGCACCAATCCCCATCAAAGCAGATCCCGCATCTGCCATGATCGCACGCACATCAGCAAAGTCCACATTTACTAAACCTGGAATGGTAATAATATCGGAAATACCCTGTACACCTTGACGCAAAATATCATCGGCGATTAAAAAGGCTTGTTGTACAGGAGTTTGCTCATTAATAACTGATAATAGTTTATTGTTGGGGATTACAATTAAGGTATCCACCCGACTCTGCAAGGCGGCGATTCCTTCTTCTGCTTGACTGGTTCGGCGGCGACCTTCAAAGGTAAAAGGACGAGTTACAACACCTACGGTGAGACAACCCATTTCCTTAGCCACTTCTGCAATAATGGGTGCACCACCAGTACCAGTACCACCACCCATACCAGCCGTAATAAATACTAAATCGGTATCTTCTAGGGCTTGGGCAATATCATCACGTGATTCTTCCGCCGCCTTTTGACCAATAGCAGGATTACCACCAGCACCCAATCCTCTAGTTAGTTTTTGACCTAATTGTAGACGCTTAGATGCTGCTGTGAGAGCCAAAGCCTGGGCATCTGTATTAATTGTCCAAAACTCAACTCCAGCTAAGCTAGCTTCAATCATGCGATTGACGGCGTTACAGCCACCGCCGCCAACACCAATTACTTTGATTCGGGCAATGTTACCTGGCACAATATCATTACTCCTACTATCTGCCCTTGGATGTTGCTGCTGATCCCTACCCAGATTCACGGGTACCCCAGAGTTAGGAAAAAGATTAGTCGCTTCCACTGTTACTGAAAAATCATCATATTCTGAATTATGAGAGCCGATATTAGTCGTCTCTAGCTTACTATTAAGGGTCATTGTAATTGGCTAAGGGGAATTAACAAAATAGTTTGGTTAGGCGCAGCAATGTGGAAGAGCAAGCTTTACTCCTGAGCTACTTTTTATGATTCTTCAATCTAGTTAACGCTTAGTAAAACTGCCATTCCTCCTGGATTTTACGCCATCAGGCTATATATATTGTCAGCTTTTATCAATTTACTGACATGATGCTCCCCATAAAAAATGCTTTTGGGTCTAGAGCAATCTTTTAAGGAGTGGGATACACTTCTGAGCTACAGACTATACTTTAGAACCCTTGTTACTAGTCTCTGGGGCTACCTAGATTGTAGGTGAGAACTCAGTATAGTCCAGTCATCTTTTGAAAACAAGAATGGATTGCACTCAGATCAATTCAATGCAATCAAGTCGTGACAATGTGAAGAGAGTCAAGATCACCGCAGGATTAAGAGTGACTGGTAGGTATCTGTTTCAACTGTACCGTTGGTGCTGTGGTTTTTTTGAGGTCTATGTAGTCAATTTGACTAAATTGAACTTGATGGGGTAGGTTTTTCATTCTTGCCAATACCACCAACTTATCTCTGAATTGGGAATTATAGCTACCGAGGTGAACATTACCCAATTCCGTTTTTAAAATCATATTGGCAGGATCGCGCCAATCGAGTTCAAAAACTTGGATTTTAGTTGTACTGAGCGCCTGATAAATCTCTGACCAATGGGGTTGATATTGCTTGGTAAAGCCGATTACTTTCAATGTTGGTAGCTTGAGCTCTTGATTGAGTTTAGTGTAGGTTTGCTGGGAAATCCAGACTCCTTGAGCATCTATGAGCCCTACCTCTAATGTCAGTGCATTTGCTCTATTGACTGAGGATGTCATCGGTAAAGCCAGGGCGACTGGTTTTCTTTCTTGCACTTCAATAGTTAAACTGGGCGGTAGTAATTGCCTTGTTACCTTAGCTTTGGCAATGGTACCAGACGACTCCAGATGTTTAACTAATCTCTGAGGCTCCAGTTGGAAGAGCGATTGGGGATAGGACCAAGGCAGAAGTGATAGTATTGCCTCCTTCGATAAAATTTGGTTTCCCTCCACTTCAATCTGCGAAGATTTTTGGATTAGCCAGTTTGGTTGGGCTACTAGCCAAGTGAGACTACCAGCAATTCCCGCCACGAAAATAAAGCGCCACAGTCCTTTTACTGATTGTAGTTGTCTTCTTCGTCTGAGCTTTTGCCGTCGCTGTTTCAGTTCTTCAAGAGAAACTGAAGTGATGCTCGTCATCTACTACCTCTTGCTACACCGCTATACTACTGATTCTGATGATGGCTCCCCGCTTTTAGGACATCACCACACCACTGTTGCTTGAACTTTCAGCCCAAAGCGACGACTGGCTTGCTCCAGTTTTGCTAAAAAATATATCATTATACATAAATCAAAACCAGATGCAACTACTCTAGGATATATTTAGCTGGCATACTGGTGAATATAAGGGCAAAAATGCTGACGCAATAATAAAATACTCTAGCTTGGCTGCCCAAAGCGCTGAATTCGCTTTCTTTTACATTATGGCTACTATCAAGCTAAATTTACATCGATTAACAAACTAAACCAGGGTTATTTGAAAATTCGAAGCTATGACAACGAAATTGCATCTGCAGAAATTTTTTCAGGCTTGTAATCCCAGCAAAACTCTTGATATGGCGGATCCAGAAGATCGCCAGTATTATATAGATTTTTCCTCGGTTAGGGGAGGCAAAATTATCGAAGCCTTGGGTAGAACAATTACCCGTCTCTCACCCGATGAACCAACTTGCCAGTTATTCACAGGACATATTGGTTGTGGCAAATCCACAGAATTATTTCGCCTGAAAGCACAGCTAGAAAGACAAGATTTCCATGT
Source organism: uncultured bacterium (assembly GCA_964633315.1). GTDB lineage: Bacteria > Cyanobacteriota > Cyanobacteriia > Cyanobacteriales > CAWCAG01 > CAZWGS01. Next base: position 82,092 of record CAZWGS010000007.1, read on the forward strand.
AGTTTACCTCCAGTCAAGTCGCGATTTAGACATGGCAGATGTAAGTATTAGTGATATTTTGTTGGCAATTGCTCGTTCCGTTAGTGAAAGTCTTGAAGCCCATGGAATTCGTCTCAAGCCAGGCTATTTCAGCAACCTATTTGGAGAAATCAAGGACTTTTTGCAAACACCAATTGACTTTTCCACAGAAGCTGAATTGTCTGTGGGCATTGCCCGTATCACTGCCAAAACCAAAGAGAGTCCGAAGCTAAGGGAACAGTTGCGTCAATCTTTAGAGCCACGTACAGAGAGTATCTTAAAAGCCATTAATGAAGAAATTTTTTCCAAGGCGATTGAGGAGTTAAAATATCGTGGCAAAAGGGGACTAGTAGTAATTGTTGATAATCTAGACCGTATTGCAGCCCAACCTGTAACCCCTGGACGATTATTACCAGAATACTTATTTATTGACCGTGGTCCTCAGTTGCGCCGTTTAAACTGTCATGTAGTCTACACCATACCCCTAGCTTTGATGTTTTCTAATGAGTATGAAGCCCTCAAAAATCGCCTTGGAGGTGGTGTAGCACCCAAGGTATTACCGATGGTTCCTCTCAAGCAAAGAGATGGTATTGATCATCCCCAAGGTATGGCTTTACTACGACAATTAGTAATGGCACGAGCATTTCCCCAAGTTAACCCCCAAACTCGTCTGTTACTAATTGATGAAGTTTTTGATGCACCAGAAACCCTAGACCGTTTATGCCACGTTAGTGGTGGTCATGTACGTAATTTACTTGGTTTACTCTACAACTGTCTTCAACATGAAGACCCACCTTTTTCCCGCAGTTGCTTGGAAAATGTCATCAAAGGGTATCGTGATGATATGTTACTAGCGGTAGACGAGGGTGAGTGGGATTTAATTTCTAAGGTGGTACGCCAGCAACTAGTCAAAGGAGAGAAGGAATATCAGACTCTCCTGCGTAGTATGTTTGTCTTTGAGTATCGAGATGAACAAGGTCGTTGGTTTGGCATTAATCCCGCTTTGGCAGAAAGTAAACGATATAAAAATTTGCTAGTGTCACAATCTTAAACAGCGCAAGAGCAAAAGTTTTATAGAGCCACAATCTTTGTACCATTTTCCTTCAAGTTGGCTACAGATATAGCGCTTTAGAGGCAGAGGCAAATTTGTAGCTTGATTTGAGGCGGTATTAGCTATTCAGGATCGAAGCATGAAACCGATGACAGAATCAAGCGAAGTAATTTTTGCTCCCACTGGTAATGAAAAAGCCTTATCTACCTTATCAAGGGCAATTAGACTCTCGGAAGGTCAATTTTCCCTGATTCTTGCTCGTTGCAATTATCTTTCTTTGCAAGAAACCATCTGGCGAGAGCAAAAGTTAGTGTCTAAGTTGACCATTAAAGAGGTTTTTTTACCCGCTTGTGTAACTACCCTATTTACGACAATTTATGGAGAAGTTACACAAGGGGAAGAAATTTCTGCCTTGGTGGTTTTTGGTCTAGAGTCCTTACAAGCTTTAGAGCAAGTTTTGGAGGCAACAAACCAGGTAAGAGAGGAATTTCGCAAAAATCTGCCCTTTCCCCTAGTTTTGTGGATAAATGACGAAGTTCTGCAAAAATTAGCGCGCTTTGCCCCCGATTTCAAAAGTTGGGCTTCAGCTTCGATCAAGTTTGAATTGGAGGCTGAGGAATTACTGGTTTTGTGGGAGAAGGCTGCCAGTAGTTTATTCGATAAATTGTTAGCAGAGGGTGCCGCTGGCTTTATCGATAATGCGCTACTGGATTTAGCACCAGGTTATCGCCTGCGCCGAGAGTTAGAATATGCCAGGTTTGACCTCCAAGAACTCGGTGTTAGTCTAACCCCAGGAAGTGAGGCTACTTGGCAATTTATTCTTGGTCGTGATGCCTACAAAAATAACCAAGTTGACAGGGCTTTAGAGCAATATCAACAATGTGTTGATTTTTGGCAGCAAGAGCAACAAAGTGAGCGTAGGCAACTCACCACTGAAAAAATTGGTATCCTTCTCTTTCATATTGCCCTGTGCTACACTCGCCGTGCCACCAGAGAAACAGAGCGATTATCAGGTAGTTGGACACAAGCCCGTTTGTGTTTTCGTGATGCCAGAGATATTTTTAACGAGCAAAATCGCCCCTCTTGGGTGGCACAGCTAACTATTCATTTGGGTTTTGTCCTCGAACAACTGCAAAATTGGGATGAATTGCAATCGTTGGCACTCGAATTTGTAGAGAAACCAACTAATAGTAACTCTAAGCTGGAATTGGCTCAAGCCTATGGTTTTTTGGCTCAAGCAGCCCTGGCGACAAAAAGTTGGTCTCAGGCTAAGCTTCTAGCGCAAATGGCACTGAAAATGTGCGAGAAACCAGCAATTTTCTCTAATCAACAAGCCCAGGCTTCCTACCTCATGCTCCTAGCTCAAGCCCAGTATCACCTAGAAGAGCATGACGAAGCAATTGCCAACCTCGAACAAGCCAGGGAACTAGCACTACACTATGCTGATTGGGCAGCCCAAGAAACTCAGCAACTGAGCTTATATCAGCCAGCACAAATCTACCTGCAAATCCTAGAGGAGTTGCGATTGCTCTATTTTCAACAAAAGCAATATCAACTCGCCTTTGAACTAAAACAAGAGCAACTGGCTGTGGAACAGGACTGCGGGTTGAGAGCCTTCTTGGGTGCTAGCCCCCTACCATTACCACGCCAGTCCGCAGATCAACCACCTCTGCAGACTCAAATTAATAGTTCTCCCGCCGCCGCCATTGCAGCTTCTGGTCGTCAGCAGGATATTAAACGTCTTTTGGAACGTTTGAGCCGCAGTGAGCACAAATTAACTATTATTCATGGTTCTTCGGGAGTGGGTAAAAGTTCTCTGTTGCGTGCGGGATTAGTGCCAGCCTTGAAAAGACAAATTATTGCTGCACGAGAGGTAGTACCTATTTTGCTACGTATTCATCGAGATTGGCCTCAGGAGTTGCATAAATCCCTGACCAAAACCCTCAGTGAAATGGGTAAATTAGACCAAGAGCAACGGCAACAGTGGCAAACTCAGTCAGTTTTGGAAAAATTGCATTCTCTGAGCGAGCGTAATTTGCTAACAGTAATTATCTTTGACCAATTTGAGGAATTCTTCTTTATCTGCACAGAAGAGAGGGAACGCCACCAATTCTATCTATTTCTGCGCCAATGTCTCAGTTTGCCCTTCCTCAAAGTTATTTTGTCATTGCGCGAAGAGTATATCTATCATCTTCTCCAGTGGGAAAAGTATGGCACTCTCGAAACAGTCAACAACAATATCCTCGACCGACAGGTGCGCTATTCCCTAGGAGATTTAACTACCGAAGAAGCCACCAGGGTTGTCAAAAGTTTGGCTCTTCAATCCCATTTCCCCCTAGAAGATAGCCTAATTAACGCTCTGGTATTAGATTTGGCGAAAAAAAGGGGTAGTGTGCGTCCCATTGAACTTCAGGTAGTAGGAGCGCAATTACAAGCAGAAGGCATTACAACCCTTGAGCAATATCAGCAATTGGGGAATAATCCGGAAAATAGACAACTGGGAGATGACCCAAAAACCATTTTGGTGGCGCGTTCCCTGCAAACTGTAATTGCAGACTGTGGTCAAGAAAATGAGGCTGCAGTTTGGCAGGTACTCTTTTTACTTACTAATGATAAGGGGACGCGACCTTTGAGGACTGCCGCTGAGTTAATCATCGGTTTATCTCGATTGGGACTGCGGGTTGTGGAACCATCAATTAGTGGTTGGGTGCAACTTCCTTGGCTCAAGAAACGTTGGTTAGAACGCCCTGCAACCTCCTCATCTCCTCTCGAGAGCATACCCCAAGTTCCCCTGGAGCTAATTTTACAAATTCTAGTGGGCTCTGGCTTAGTGTTTCGTATTCGAGAAGAACCCGAAGACCGTTACCAACTAGTACATGATTATCTGGTAGACCCCATTCGTCAACACTATCAGCAGCGGCTACACATGGACATTGAAACCCAACTGACCCAAACCAAAGGTGAGTTATTAAGGGTGCGTCGCCAACGATGGCAAGCTTTGACAATTGGCACTACAATGACAATTCTGGCCTTTGCGGCTGGAGTCTTTGGCTGGAGAGCCTCTGAGCAAACTAAGTTGGCACGTCGATTGTCAACTAATGCTGAGTTAGTCGCCATGAGCAACTCAGCAAAAGCACTTTTGGCAGATGATAAACCCTTTGATGCTCTTTTGGAGGCTTTGAGAGCAGCAAAAAAAATGTCAGAAAAAAATCCCACAAGTTTGCATGCATCTATGGTTGAACCAGACACTCAACTTCAGGTGGTTACCACTCTCGAACAGGCAGTGTATAGCATTCATGAGCGTACCCGCCTCGAAGGACATGATGATAGTATCTGGGATGTGAGTTTTTCTCCTGATAGTCAAATCATTGCTTCGGCGAGTAAAGATAACAAAGTGAAGCTTTGGCAGCCTGATGGTAGTCTTTTGGCAACCCTTGTGGGTCATGAAGATAGTGTCACTAGTATTGCTTTTCACCCCAATAGCCAAACTTTAGCTTCTAGTAGCAGAGATGGCACAGTTCGCCTGTGGCAAAGTGATGGTCAGCCCTTAAGTCAATTTTCTGCTCACAATGGTTATGTATATCGCGTTAAATTCAGTTCTGATGGGCAATATCTCGTTTCCTCAGGTGGGGATGGAACTGTAAAAATTTGGACGATAGGGGGCAAATTAGTGCAGACTCTGAGCAGTAATGGCTCTCGAGTTCTGTATGCGGATTTTAGCCCTGATGCTCAACTGGTGGCGGCAGCAATGGAAGACAAAACGGTCAACTTATGGCATTGGCAAAGTGGTCGTTTACTCAAGTCACTCCATAGCCACACTGACCAAATTAACTACCTTGCCTTTAACCCTAAGGGAGATTGGTTAGCTACCGCTAGCGATGATGAAACAGTAAAACTGTGGCAACTATATCCTGGTAGCCAAGCAAATTATGAACTGCAAAGAACCTTGCGCGGCACTGATGGCTTTATGTCGGTACAATTTAGCCCTGATGGTAAATTAATTGCTGCTGGTGGTCATAACAACGAGATCCGAATCTGGCACCATGATGGCAAGCTTTATCTGCGTTTGCAAGGTCATAGTGATGCTGTTACTGGTATTAGTTTTCACCACAATGGTATAACCCTAGCCAGTTCTAGCCGTGACAAAACAGTTAAACTCTGGGATTTACGCGGTACATCACGCACCATACTTAGGGGACACACAGACAGAGTTACCGATGTCGCCTTTTCTCCAGATGGTGAGTTAATCGCCTCTGCTAGTCGCGATAAAACGGTTAAACTTTGGACTAGTGATGGCAAACTCAGACAAACTTTTGCCGGACACACAGGTTACGTTGAAAGAGTTGCTTTTTCTCCAGATGGTGAGTTAATCGCCTCTGCTAGTCGAGATCAAACAGTAAAAATTTGGCGCACAGATGGTCAGTTGCTCAAAACTCTAGGTAGACATCAAGACCGAGTAATTGATGTAACCTGGAGTCAGGACGGTCAGCGTCTTGCCTCTGCAAGTCGAGATCATCGCATCTACATCTGGAGTCGCACTGGTGAGTGGCAAGAAACTCTACGTGGACATACAGACCGGGTTAATAGCGTTGCCTTTAGCTTTGATGGTAATATGCTTGCCTCTGCTAGTGATGATAAGACAGTTAAGCTTTGGTATGCAGACGAGCAAGGTAGTTTTCTCTCCCGACTTCCTCGCACCCTCCCAGGTCATCGAAATTGGGTTATCGATGTTAGTTTTACCCCTGATGGTGAGCGTATAGCTTCAGGCAGTTACGATAATACTGTAAGATTTTGGAGCTTGAGTGGTGAGCTGTTGCACATCCTCAGAGGCAATACCGACAGTGTTGACCGTCTTAGTTTTGCTCCTATTAGTCCTGAGGGTGAGTTTCTGGCTACCGTAAATTGGGATAACCAACTTAAGCTATGGCGTGAGGATGATACTCTACTCCAAAGTTTGAAGGGTCATCAAGAACGTATTACTAGCGTCAGTTGGCGCAGTGATGGTATGGCTATTGCCACTGGTAGCGATGATATGAGCGTGATTATCTGGAACCTCAATTCTGATGAGTTGATGAAATTAAGCTGTGATTGGTTAGCAGGTTATTTCCAAAATGCCTCACAATTGAGAAAAGGCGATCTTCATCTTTGTCATTAATTGGTTGTTGGTGAAAAATTAAATTTATCAAGTGCAAACTTCCTCACTTTCTACTTTTGAGACTACTTGACTTCCTGTTCTATAATTTCTTGAAGACAGTAGCTGTAAATCCGGAATGGTAGCTACTCTCTACGCATATAGTAATTAGCCCCAAAGGAAGCGATTAGTTTCCTGTGTTACAGTGGGCTTAGCTAAAACGACGAATACAAACAAATTTCCCGTCAGCAACAACCTTGGCTTATGGCTAATAAACAAAGTGGGCTAGTTCTTGGTGTCACAGCACTAACCTTGACAACCTTGGCGGTAACTGGAGCCGGAATTCTCAGTAATCAAAGTCAAGCTACTTTCAGTGAAAGTCCTAAAGAACTGGTAGATGAAGTTTGGCAAATTATTGACAAGAATTATGTAGATGCGACCTTCAACCAGCTAGATTGGCGCGCTGTGCGCAATGAATATTTGGGTCGAGATTACGGTAACTCTGAGCAAGCATACGATGCGATTCGTGAAATGCTCAAGATGTTGGATGACCCCTACACTCGCTTCATGAATCCAGAAGAGTTCAAGAATATGCAGATTGACACTTCTGGACAACTAACAGGAGTAGGTATTCAAATTGCTAAAGATGAAGAAACTAACCAGTTGATGGTTATTGCTCCCATTGAAGATACCCCTGCTTTTGAAGCGGGAATCTTAGCTAAGGATGTTATCACTAAAATTGATGGTCAGAGTACTGAAGGCATGGAAATTAACGATGCTGTTCAGTTAATTCGTGGCAGAGAAGGTACTCAGGTAACACTGACCATTATGCGCGATGGAGCAGAACAAGATTACTTTATTACCAGAGCCAAAATCGAAATTCACCCTGTGCGTGCACACTCAGAATCTAGTTCTAGTGGTGATGTGGGTTATATTCGCCTCAACCAGTTTAGCGCTAATGCAGCCAAGGAGATGAAAGAGGCAATCAATGAGTTTGAAGACCAGCAGGTGTCAGGTTATATTCTAGATTTGCGTTCTAACCCTGGTGGTTTGCTCTACTCAAGCGTTGATATTGCCAGAATGTGGCTTAATGAGGGAGAAATTGTCTATACGGTTAGCCGCACTGGAGAAGAAGATCATCAAAAAGCCAATGGTCGCGCTTTAACAGATAAGCCTATGGTCATTCTAGTTGATGGTGGCTCCGCTAGTGCCAGTGAAATTCTCTCCGGTGCATTGCAAGATCACAAACGAGCAACTTTGGTAGGTACTAAAACCTTTGGTAAGGGATTAGTTCAGTCTGTACGTGGTTTGGGAGATGGTTCTGGTTTAGCTGTTACCATTGCTAAGTATCTGACTCCTGATGGTAGAGATATTAACAAATTGGGCATTGTACCAGATGTGGTCTTTGAGATGAGTGAGGAACAACGCAAGGAATTGCAACGAGATCGCACTAAAATAGGAACACCTGATGATCCACAGTTTGCAAAGGCGTTGGCAGTACTGGAAGAGAAAATTGCTACTGCTAGTAACTAGGGTTGATTTGCTGTCAGGGAAATGAGGGTGCACTCAGGTGCGCCTTTACTATGTCAATTGTTAACAGATGTAACTATTTGGGCAGCCCAAAAACAGATTTCGGTTCTGGGGTCAGGCTCTACGATACTCTAGTAATCGTTGATTAATTGTGCCTGTTTGCCAGCTCTAATATGACATCTGAAGTTTCTCGTACACCCAACACCGTTCGCATTGCCACTCGGAAAAGTCAATTAGCTTTAGTGCAGACTTACTGGGTACAGGAGCAATTGCAACAAAATTTTCCCGATTGGCACTTTGAAGTGCAAAAGATGAGTACCCAGGGTGACAAAATCCTGGATGTAGCACTCTCGAAAATAGGTGATAAGGGTTTATTCACCAAAGAATTGGAAGTGGGTTTAATTAATGAGCAGGCAGATTTAGCAGTTCATTCTCTCAAAGATCTACCGACCAAGCTACCCGATGGTTTAATCTTAGGTTGTGTCACGGAAAGAGTGGATCCTGCTGATGCTCTGGTAATGCATGAAAAACACCGCGATAAGCAACTGGAAACCCTCCCCGAAGGTGCAGTGATTGGCACTTCTTCCCTACGACGCTTGGCACAACTGCGCCATCATTTCCCTCATTTGCAGTTTAAGGATATCCGAGGTAATTTGAACACTCGCCTAGCTAAATTGGATGAGGGAGGTTACGATGCTTTGGTCTTAGCGGTAGCTGGATTGCAACGCTTGGATATGAATGACAGAATTCATCAAGTCATTCCCCCTGAAATTTCTTTGCATGCAGTAGGACAAGGTGCATTGGGTATTGAATGTCGCTCAGGAGATAGTAGGATCCTTGAACTATTAGCTGCAATTGAACATCAACCAACTAAGTATCGTGCTTTAGCTGAACGTGCTTTGCTAAGAGAATTGGAAGGCGGTTGTCAAGTGCCTATTGGAGTAAATAGCACAATTGTAGAGGACACTTTGACTTTAACAGGGATGGTTGCTAGCTTAGATGGTCAGAGACTAATCAAAGATACTCTCACTGCTCCTGTAAATGAGGCAGAACAGCTCGGAATTGATTTAGCCAGTAATTTACGTCAACAGGGGGCAACACAGATTCTAGAGGAAATTTTGGCGGAAGTTGAGCGGGAAGCTTAATTGAGAGTTGGGAATTGGGGATAACTGCTACTGTGCTCATAACCTGAACCCAGCAGCACTGTGAGCAGACTCAAAAATGCCTCCGTTTTCAGTCAGAACATCGCCACTTCCCGAGCTCCATATTTTTGATAGATTTAATACCAATGAAATAGCTCTGATGAAGAGTGTGTTTAGAGTTACAAGTAATTTTAATGATTTTAGTTAATTCATGATACTAAATCCGGTTCTGTGAGCAACCTTATTTGCAAAACTTAGAACCCTTACCCCAATCCCTTAAGTTACCAATTCCCCACTAGCAAAAAGCTATTTTTATAACTGGATTTAGAGTATGAGTTCTGCTCCTTGGTTAATGTTGTCCCCGTCTAAACCCCAAGCTAGACTACGCCTTTTCTGTTGCCATCCTGCAGGTTCTGGTGCTTCTATATTCCTCTCTTGGGCAAAATTGCTTCCTCCTGAAATTGAATTGTACGCCCTACAATTACCAGGAAGAGAAACTCGCATTAGGGAACCTTTTATCACTCAAATATCACCTTCAGTAGTAGAGCTAACTCAAGAATTATCTGCCTATTTAAAAGACTGTCCTTTTGCTTTATTTGGTCATAGCTTAGGAGCTTTAATTGCCTTTGATATCGCTCGTCAACTGCGTTCCCAGCGATTACCTCAACCGATACATTTGTTTCTTTCTGGTCGTAATCCTCCTCACCTACTCTTAAAAAACTGTCTACACCAAAAGCCAGATCATGTATTAATTGAAAAGTTGCGAGAGTACGGTGGTACAAGAGAAGAAGTTCTGCAAAATTCTGAGCTAATGGAACTTTTTCTGCCTATTTTAAGAGCAGATTTAACTCTCAATGAAACCTATGTTTATTCTCCAGACTCACCATTTAAATATCCAATAAGTGTTTTTGGAGGTATGGAAGATAATAGTATCAACCAAGAGGAATTATCTCAGTGGCATAAATACACTAGCAATAAATTTGATATAAAAATGTTTGCTGGTGGTCATATGTTTTTTATTGAACAACCACAGCCTTTGGTTTCAGAAATAGCCTTATCTTTAATCTGAGCTTTGTAGGCAAAATAGCTTTTTTTGTTTCACAAGAAATCCTTTCTACTCGAAATTTCTGTGACAAAGTATCTCTAGTAAGGGAAAAACCTTACTTAATAAGTAGTAACATTAACTAGATAGTGGCAGGATAACAATCAAAAAAATTAACATTAGTTTTCTGATTTCGGATTAGTTAGTCGGTAAGTAGAATTGATAGTGTGAACTACTCATCGTGTGATTTTGGATTGAAGCTTCTTGCTTGAGTTATCCAGTCACCAATGCTCTTTATTTCTTAAGTATGGAGAATTGATGTGTAGTTTTTTCTAGGATGTAGCAAATATCCATTGGTCTAAAAACTCCGAATGTCAGCTCTATCTAACCATCTTTCCAACCCTTCTCTTAGATGCTTTATCGTCTTTGATACACCTGCAATCTTAGCGGTTCAATACCAGAAAGCAGAGAAAGAATGGCTCAAAAATTTTCAGTTGGGCGAATGTTGTATCCCAGATGAAGCCCTAGATGAACTGTGGAAGTTTTATCATCAAGGTCACAGAAAAGCTAAAAAGTTTATTCAATTTCAGCAAAATAAAAAAGCTTATCAAGTCATCAAATTACAGGAAAATTGTGGAGTCCCAATCCCAGAAAATCTGAACTCTAGAAATAGGTCAATTTTAAATTCCACATTCAACTTTGCTAAGCAGTGGTGTAATTCTTTAGTAATATTAGTTACCTATGAAAATATAGTAGAACAACTCAAAAAACAACCACAAATTGAGAAACTATCCCCTAATTTTTGTGCACTCAACTTAGAACAGATGAGGCAATGGTGTGAGCAAAAACAGCAACCTCCTGAAGTTTTGGATAAAATTTCACAACATCTAGGAAAAACTCAAACCAAGGTTAAGAAGTACTATTACTCCCAAGCTCTTTCTAAGAAGACTAGTTTAGTCGCTGGAACAACGAAAAAACAAACTATAATTTCTGTACCATCTCTACCTCTTTTACTACCTCCAGATGATTCTAGATTGAAACGTCAGCAATGGTTATTGTCTAAGGTGAATATATGGGTTTTAGTTATTAGTATGATCGCATTACCTGCGATAATTATCACATGTATAGAATTAGGTAATCGCGAGCCACTGAGAGTATTAGAGCAAGTATTTTCCCAGGTAATTGCAGCAACACCCAAGATAGAAGAAACCCCAGCAAACTTAATTGCTCAAGCAGAAGCAGGTGTTATTAAGTTTCAGAAAACCAAAGCTCCTTCTGCTTTAAGATCGCCGTTAAATGCTCTACAAAGTTTAAAAAATCAACAAAATAATCGTTTAGATGTATTGGGAGAGCAGAGTTTAAGTCGGCTTAAACATAAGTATGCAATTGAAGTTTTAGCATCTTCTGGTCAAACTCAAGAAGCAATTGGAATGTTACAAGAAATTCATCCGAGCTATAGTGATTTTAGTCAGGTGCAAAACTGGTTAGCTCAATACCATGAGTAAGATAAGATTATCTTTAATGATTTAGAATATCAATGTTTTTTAAAATAGTGAAGAATGCAAAAAAAAATTAAATAAGAAGCACTATATAAAACAATTTTGTCTCATTTATGCAATCATAGTATCAGTACAATAGGACATGCTCTGATTTTGATCAGATACTAAAGGTAGCTCAATCGTAAAAGAAGTACCTGCTCCTGGTTGAGAAGAAAAACTTAGCTTGCCACCATGCTTTTGTTCAACAATTTGACGAGCAATTGCCATACCTAAACCAGTACCTTTACCAACTTGTTTGGTTGTAAATCCTTGCTCGAAAATCTGCTGACTTACCGCTTCAGGTATCCCAACACCATTATCTTGAATGCGGATTAATGCATAATCACCTTGGGGCAAAGTTTGGATGGTAATTTGATTGGGTTTAGTTTCAATCTCCGCAAAAGTTCTGCCTTCACAAGAGTCATCTAAAGCATCAATAGCATTAGCTAGAATATTCATGAAAACCTGATTTAGTTGTCCAGGAAAACACTCCACATCTGGTAAATTACCATAGTCTTTAATTACCTCAATTGCTGGACGTTTATTATTAGCTTTGAGACGATGTTTAAGAATTAAAATTGTGCTATCTATGCCTTCATGTAAATCAAAGGCAGTTTTATAATCTTTATCTTCTCTAGAGAAAGTTCGCAAACTGGTACTAATATTTTTAATGCGATCCACACCCACATTCATGGAATTTAATAAATTAGGCAAATCTTCGCGAATAAAATCAAAGTCAATTGCCTCCATTTCCTCTTCAACTTCTTCATTCGGATGAGGTAACTTGGTTAATAAAAAATCAATCAAGCCAAACAAATCTTGAACATATTCTTGAGCAGGTGGAATATTACCTTTGAGGAAACCCACAGGATTATTGATTTCGTGAGCAACTCCAGCCACCAAATTGCCCAAAGCAGACATTTTTTCACCTTGTACCAATTGTAATTGAGCTTGCTTAAGGTTATCAAGGGCTTGCTGTAGCGATGCTGTGCGCTCCTCCACCCTTTGCTCTAATTCTTGCTGGAGTTGGTACAATTGCAGGTGCACCTTAACTCTAGCCAAAACTTCTTCCTGCTGAAAAGGCTTAGTTACGTAGTCTACAGCTCCTACCGTCAAGCCTTTGACTTTATGGGTGATATCATTAAGAGCAGTGGCAAAAATTATCGGGATATCCTTCGTTTCAGGATTGGCTTTAAGCCGTCGACAGGTTTCAAAACCATCTATTCCCGGCATTTGTACATCCAAGAGAATTAAATCGGGACGATGATAGCTAACTTGCTCTAAAGCCCCTTCACCATCTGTTTCGACTGCAACTATAAAGCCAGACTCTTTAAGAGCTTTGGATAGTATCTCCAAATTCGCTGGTGTATCATCAACAATTAGGATTAAACTCTTGCGGCTATTAGCTAACATTATTACCTGGGAGTATAGTTGATTGGTGTAAAAGGAATTCCTTTAGTTATTATTCCCAAAAAGTTGGCTAAAACTGCTTTTATTCAGGCAATTTTTTGGGAGCCAGCTTCAATGTATTTTCGCAGAAAGGCTCGCATTTTACGCATTTGAAAACCTTGAGCTAAACTTCTCAATTCCTTAGCAAAAGCTTGATAAGGAGGAGCTAGTTGTTCGGTGTGCTCAATTAATTCATCAACAAATCCCTTTCTTGCAAGATCGTACAAGATACTGATTTGCTCTAGAGGGGGAGGTACAATTACCGAAGGAGGCTCTGTTACTGTTTCTGGCAATTTTATGGTTTGATAAGTCCAAGTTAAGTTTAAAAGTTGCTGGATTTGAGCAAAAAGTTTTTGTGCTTGAATTGGTTTACCCACAAACGCCTGACAACCAGCTTGCTGACTTGCTTCAAGATTAGACTCATAAACATCCGCTGAAGAAGCAATAATAGGTAAATCCTTAAATGTCGGCATTTGACGTAAACGGCGTGTCATTTCCAAACCGTCTAATTGGGGCATTAAAATATCAGTAATAACTAAATCCGGCTGTAATTTAACAATGTAATCTAAAGCCTCTTGACCATTTTCTGCTTCCCAGACGCGAAAACCCAAGGGTTTGAGAAGATTGACCAGCACCGAGCGATTTTCCCAGAGATGATCCACAATAAGAATCTGACGTGGTGCGCCTTGGAAACCGATAATTTGGTTACTGGCGTTAACTGGGTTAATGAGATTGGCACTTTTGGTTGTGGGTAATTCTACTTCCAAACAAAAAGTGCTACCTACCCCTGGATTACTTTCAATAAAGATTTCGCTATCCATTAGCTGTACCATCTTTTGGGTAATCGCTAAACCCAAACCTGTACCTTGGGTGCGACGATTATTGTCCCCCACTTGCTCAAAAGGTAAAAATATTTTACTCACCTGCTCTGGTGTCATACCCACTCCAGTATCTTGTACTTGGAAGCGAATTTTACTGCTAGTTAAAGGCTCAACCAATTCTACTTTGAAGGTAACGCTACCAGAGTCAGTAAACTTAATCGCATTACCTAGCAGATTAATCAAGACTTGGCGCAGTCGCTTATCATCCCCATAAACTACAACAGGAAGATTTTCTGCGACTTCATAGTTAAATTCGATTCCTTTAGGCTGGGCTTTAATGCGACAAATTTCAGCAACTCCAGTGAGGAAGATAGGCAAATTAAAATCTTGCTTGTAGAGTTCTAATTTACGGGCTTCAATTTTCGAGAGGTCAAGAATATCATTAATTAAATTCAGTAAGTGAGAACCACTTTGATAAATTACATCTACGCCCTTCTTTTGACTCGAAGTTAGCTGTTGATCCCTTGCCATAATTTGAGCATAGCCGAGAATACCATTGAGGGGAGTGCGTAATTCATGGCTCATATTTGCCAAAAATTCACTTTTAGCTTGGTTGGCACTGTCGGCTGCTTCTTTGGCAATTTTTAATTGTTGGGTACGCTCATCTATTTTTTCTTTTAGAGTTCTAGCGTATTCAAACAGTTGATTATTAGCAAACTCTAGTTCCCGATTCGTCAATTCTAAACGCTGTTGCTTGCAACTATTAGTAGCAGCAATAGTGCTGAGGAGACAAGCTACTAAGGGTGACATAATAGGCACCATCATACCGCCACGAAAAGCCAAATAACCACCACCAACTAAAATAACTCCAGATGCCGAGAGTCCTAAAATAATTAGAGTAGTTGAGCGTCGCTGCTGATGTTGGCTATTAGATTCAGCCCACCAACTACCCCCAGCACCGAGAAAAGACCAAACTAAGATCCATAACCATTGTCCCCCAACAGACCAACCCCAAAACAAAGATCGCCCCTCAGTTGCAGCACGAATAACCTGACTGGCAAGATTAGCATGAATCACGACTCCCGGTGTAGGTGGTGGAGAATTAAACCAGGAGTGGCTGTAGGGAGTTTCGAAAAAGTCGTTGGTGCTGCTAGCAATAGAACCAATCATAACAATGCGATCGCGCATTAAACCTGGGGGTATTTTTCCTGCTAGCACCTCACTGATGGGAATTTTTGGAAAAGTTTCACTGGATCCACGCCAATTCATGAGAATTTGATAGCCACCTAAATCCTTGTGACGATAACCCGCTTCTCCAGTGCGTAAAGGCTTGAAAATAGCTTCTCCCAGACGTAGTTTCTGTTGCTTGGAGTCAATTGACTCAACAGTGATTCCCTCCGCTTCTAGGTACATAAGTGCTAAGCGCAGTGCTAATCCCAGCTTAACTGCACCTTCATCCTCTGCAGAGAGCAAACCACGACGCACACTTTGGTCAGAATCTAGCATCAAATCGGCTAGGGCGACTTGATTCAGTGCTTGCAGAGTAGGTGGTGGTGCAACGCGATTTCCTGCTACTTTTTCCACTCCTATTAAAGTGGGAGTTGAGGCGAATACCTCAGTCAATTTCTCGTATCCTGGCTCTTCTGGTAAATCTCGATAGAGATCTAAACCAATTGCCCTAGGCTGTTGTGCACGAATTTTTTTGATCGCTTCAGCCAGGATACCATCAGGCAAAGGCCAATCACCAATTTCTTGAATATCTGATTCGTCAATGGTTACGATTACAATTGCTTTTTCTCTTGATTCTTGAGGGCGAAAGCGAAAAAAATCATCTCGCAGCGATCTTTCCAAGAGGTTAAACAAACCGAAATGGTTACTGGCGATGACCAAAACAGCTACACTGGGCGCAATTTTTAGTAAACTCTGATATTGCCTAATCAAAGTTTTAAGTTTAATCCACATTAGAAGTGTGTAGGGTATGGGTTTTAGGGTGCAGGGGCTTTAAGTAAGTAATAAGTAATAAGTAATAAGTAATAAGTAATAAGTAATAAGTAATAAG
>CAZWGS010000008.1:0-26889 GCA_964633315.1 uncultured bacterium
CCAGTAACTAAAGCTTTAACCACACCTTTTCCTCAAAGAAATCACTGAACTTTTGCCAAGATAACTTTTACTTTTGAGGTTGTGCAATACCTTTAGATTCTTACATTTAACGTCAGTTCGGGTTAAGGCTATTTTGCTACTGATTGTACGAAGTAATGGTAGTTGCAGCCAAGGAGATAATTAGGGTTTTAGCTTATCCCGAACTCAGGTTACATTTAATCAGGCATAACCAAAGATAAAGTAGGGCTACTTAGTTAGTAGGTAAGTCTACTCAATTAAACGTCAAACTAATTCCCCAATCATCCATATTCCCAAGTCCCCAAACCAAAGCTATTTTATTGATGCGTAATCAAGTGAGGTAACTGACTCAGAGCTACTTATCCGTTGTCTTATTTTATGTTTAATCAAGGGTCGTTACTTAGTTGATAACATTTAGTCCTTAAACAGCCAGATATGTAAAATACCTCAAAACCCTATCCATTACTCAATTAGCGATTACCATAAAAACTACAGCCCAAATTCCACTGTTCCCAATGGCTTTGTCACGCTTACTGACGCTTGTAATTGGAATTAGCCTCATTTTAGGGCTAATGTTGTGGTTGGTAAATTCCCTATACCGCCTCTATATCCAAGTTTCCTTCACCGCACCCCTGTTAGGCAACCTCTTGATTTTCCTGTTAGTTTTGCTGCTGGGGATGCTAATTTACGCCTTTTTCTACTATTTCAATGTTTCTGCTAGCAAAGTTTCCCGCAAAGCCAAACAACAACGTCGCCTTGCTGCTAAAGTTCCTGAAGCGAAGACAGAAGCAGCAGAAGAAACCCTCAAAGCAGTGCGACAACAGGTAGCCCAAATTCAAGATCGCGTGGCTCAAAAAGCCTTACTGAGTCGTTCCCGCGAAATTGAAGCTAATCTAGTCCGGGGGGAGTTGTTAGTGGTAGTATTTGGTACAGGTTCAGCAGGCAAAACCTCCCTGGTTAACGCCCTCATTGGTAGAATGTCAGGGGAAGTAGCAGCAACGATGGGGACTACCCAGGAGGGAGAAACCTATACCCTGAAGCTACGCCGATTAGATAGAGAAATCCTGATTACCGATACACCGGGAATTCTTGAAGCAGGGGTTGCGGGAACCAAGCGAGAAGAATTAGCACGTCGCTTAGCAACAGAGGCAGATTTATTGCTGTTTGTGGTGGATAATGATTTAAGGCAATCGGAATCTCAACCTCTACAAACCCTAGCGGAAATTGGTAAACGTAGCATTCTCGTCTTCAATAAAATTGACCTCTACACCGAAGATGAGCAGGAAGTAATCCTAGCACGTTTGCGCGAGCGAGTCCGTGGTTTTATCGCCACATCCGACGTGGTAGCTGTCAGCGCCAACCCCCAAGCTGTACCAATAGAAAGCGGTATTATTGACACACCAGAACCAGAAATTATGCCCCTCATCAAGCGATTAGCGGCGGTTCTGAGGGCGGAAGGAGAGGATTTGGTAGCAGATAATATTTTGCTCCAATCCCAGCGCTTAGGGGAAGAAGCACGGCGTATTATTGACAGACAACGCCGCCAACAAGCAGAGCAAGTAATTGAACGTTTTCAATGGATTGGTGCAGGGGTAATTGCAGTTACACCCTTACCTGTGGTAGATATGCTGGCAACAGCCGCCGTTAACGCCCAAATGGTGGTAGAAATCGGCAAAATCTATGGCTGTGAATTAAATATGGAACGAGGGCGCGAATTGGCGCTATCTCTCGGGAAAACTCTGGTTAGTTTGGGAGTAGTCAAAGGTGCAGTGCAACTACTTTCAACTGCCCTACAGCTTAACATTGCCACCTTGTTAGTAGGCAAAGCAATTCAAGGAGTAACAGCTGCTTATTTAACGCGCATCGCAGGAAAAAGTTTTGTAGAGTATTTCCGTCATGATCAAGATTGGGGTGATGGTGGAATTACTGAGGTGGTGCAGCAACAGTTTCAATTAAGTCGCAAGGATGAGTTTATCAAAGCCTTTATCCAAGATGCGATTGCACGTGTGGTTAAACCCCTAGCTGAAAGTAGTGCAGTGGATACAGAATGGGAAACCAAGGAAGTGGATAAACAGGAAGATTGGTGATTTTGGAAACAGATGATTGACTTGACTACAACGTAATTGATAGTAATGACAACGCAAGGGTAATGCATAGCTAGCAAACCCTACCCTTCCCATCTCCCCAATTCCCTTCCCTCAAAAGAGAATCGAGAATTAAGAGTTAAAACTGTTTAAATTCTCCCCCTGCTACCCCTGCTACCCCTGCTTCTCTTACTCTCCCTACTCCCTACTAAACCGGCTTCTCTTACTCCCTAATTCAAATAAGTAGCTCTGGTGAACTATACTTGAAGCGTTAAATCCTGGTATCAAATTGTTTTGAATCCTCTGGAAAAGATCATATCTTTGCTATTTTGTACTATCCCAAAAGGTACAAACTGGTTGTCTCAGGCATTTTCTAAATCTAAAAATACTACACCTCAAGGCAAAACCCATGACTACACTCGCCCTGAGTGGGAAGACGCCTATATTTTTGAGCCTCTTGAGCATGGTGGAGGAGGCTACATCACAGCTCAAGATGGGAAAGTGAAACCGGGAGATTATTTAATTCTCCCTGATGCAACAACTGCTGACAAATCCTGTACCTACCAAGTACAAGAAATTAGTTATTACTCCAACCCACCGGATATGTGGATGGCTCTACTGCATAGAGTTTAGCCCCCAGCTCCAGCAGCGACAAAAGCCTTCACCTGCTCCAAAATCGCCTCCATTTCCTCAAGAATGGATTGGGCTGCTTCCAGTTTTGTTGCTTTCGCCTGAACTTCCAACTGTGCTGCCAAATTTGGTAACTTAAGAATACCCATGCTGCTTGCTGCACCTTTGAGTTGATGTGCCCTTAGTGCTAAAGCATTGTAATCTTCGGCATTCACAGCCTGTTTCACCCCCTCCAAATAGGTGGGAGCATCTTTTAAGAAGGTAATGAGTAACTCTGTTTGAAACTCTTCATCTCCTCTGGTTATTTTGTGTAAGCGAGCTAAATCAATAGGTACAGGTTCTTGACTCATAAACTTTGGCTGTGTTTCAATTGCTTGTGGCTTCGTTGATTGAATAGTTCTTTCAACTGCAGTAGACCAACGCTCTAAAATAACTGCTAACTCTTCTAAGTCTACGGGTTTACTGATGTAATCATCCATACCCACATCTAGACATTTTTCACGCTCTCCTTTAAGAGCATTGGCAGTCATCGCAATAATAGTGGTATGGCGTTTACCTTGCTCTCGTCGACGAATTTCTTGCGTTGTTACATAGCCATCAAGTACTGGCATTAAACAATCCATCAACAACAAATCATAGTCTTGCTTTGCTAGTAGGTCTAGTGCTTGTTGACCATTGCTGACATAATCTGCACTGTAACCTAAAGCCTCCAGTTGATTGAGTACAACTTTCTGATTAATTGGGGTATCCTCCACTAACAAAATTGCTAATTCTTGTTGCTGATGTTGCTGGCGTTCTCTGACTTTAGCATTACTGGCGAGGGATTGCATGGTATCGTTGTCTGGGTCGTAGCCATAGATTTCCTGCATCAGCAAATCAAGTAGCCCAGAAGCTTTAATTGGTTTAAATAAGTAACCTGAAGCTCCCAATTCCAGTAGTTCTTTCAATTGCTGTTCCTGAGATATACCAGCTATTACCATCCAATTGGTTTGACTCAACTTTGGATCGCAACTGATTAATTTACCTAACATAGCAGCGTCGATTTGGGAGCTGTGGAGATCAATCAGCGCAAGATGGTAAGGTAAGCCCTCCCGGATTTTCTGGCGTAGTAGAGTCAGTGCTTCTGAGGTACTACGGGCATGATCAATGACTAAACCCCAGGATTGGGCATAACTACAGATTACTTGATGGCTGGTATTTTTGTGGTCAATAACCAACAGCCTTACTCCACTCAATTGAGTTATGGGAGAGGGCGAATTTTGATTGGCGGTGGCTGAAATTTCGAAATTGGAGGTAAAAGAGAAAATAGAACCTTCACCAAGCTTACTTTCTACTTTAATTTCTCCTCCCATCAGTTTCACTAACTGCTGACAAATTGCCAAACCTAAACCCGTACCTCCATACTTTCTGGTAGTAGAGGTATCCACCTGGGAGAAGAGTTGAAAAAGTTTTTGTTGATCTTGATAGGCAATACCAATTCCCGTATCTCTTACTGTAAAGCGTAATGTAGTTTTTGCTTCTTGTATTTTCTCCACAGCAATTTTAATCACGACTTCTCCTTGCTCGGTAAATTTGATCGCATTACCTGCTAGGTTAAGGATAATTTGTCGCAAACGGTAGGGATCGCCCTGAAGTATTAAAGGCACCTTGCTATCAATCATAGCAACCAATTCTAAGCCTTTTTTATGGGCTTCAATCGCCAATAAATCTACCACTTCCTCTAGGCAATTATTGAGGTCAAAATTGATCTTCTCCAGGCTCATTTGACCTGCTTCTAGCTTCGAGAAATCAAGGATATCATCTATAAGATTGAGGAGATTTTTGCCACTGATACGCAGGGTTTGCACAAAATCCTGCTGCTGGGGACTCAGCTCAGTTTTGAGTAATAAATCCGTCATCCCAATCACACCATTCATCGGCGTGCGGATTTCATGGCTCATATTCGCCAAAAATTGGGATTTCATCTGGGAAGCAGAAATGGCGGCTTCTCTAGCTTTTACCAGCTCGTTAATTACCTGAGCCACAATAATAATACCGCCAATTTTATTGTCTGCAGTGTACCAGGGTTGAATCGCCCGACGCAAATACAGGGTCTGACCATTAGCTTTAGGATAGACAGCTTCAGGATTAGAGATAACTTCTCCCTGCAAAGCCCTCTGACATTCTTGATTCCACATTTCGGGTAAATCTGGAGTCACTTCAGACTTAGACAAACCAATCAGAGATTGGTCCCCAAGTCCATAATCGACCAACCATTGGTTAGAGTGAGCCAGATAATGCAGTTGAGTATCCAGCATCGCCATCGCTACGGGAGCATGGTTAATAATTTGTCGCAACTGCTCTCTTTCCGCCTCCAGAGCCTCTTCATAGCGTTTGCGTTCGATTCCCAGAGCGATTTCATTAGCGATGGATTCAAGGACATCAATGGTTCTGTCACTGAGGCGATAGCGAGCAAAAAGCCCCATCACACCCACCACCCTTTCTTGCACAGTGAGAGGATAACCAGCAAAAGCAACCATCCCTTCTCGCTGTGCCCAGTCATGATCGCTAATTGCAGGATCATTGAGTACATCATTGGTGAGGTGGGGTCGACGATTTGCAGCGATTGCACCTACCTTAAATTGACCTACCTGAATGCGGCTGTGAGCGCCGTCAAGGTGGGTATACATTCCCGCACTAGCCTGGAGCTCCAATTGATTTTCCCTGGGGTTGAGGGTCCAAATGCGGACGAAGGCGGCATCGAGATGTTCTACCATAGTCTCACTGCAAGCCTGCAACATCTCCTGGAGACTCAAATTTTGGGTTAAAGCAAGCCCCACTTTAGCACCCAGGGCGGCTTGACGTGAGCGTTCTAACAATACCGCTTCAGCGATTTTGCGGTCAGTGATATCGCGCTGGACAGTAGCAAAACACATTGGTTCGCCGCTTTGGGGATGGCGTACAATAAAAACACTCATCTCCACATCAATCAGTCTTCCGCTTTGAAAATGGCGTAGTTGATTCTCCCCTTCCCAATAGCCTTGTTTGAGTACAGTGGGCAGTATCTCCTTTTTAAATTGTCGGTATTTTTGTGCTGGTAGATACTGGTCAATTGTGACTTGTTTTAGATCTTGATCTCTCGCTAAACCGACTAATCTGCGTCCTGCTTCATTGAGATAAAAGGTTTGCCCTTGCATGGTTGCCATGCCAATGAATTCGCTGCTATTTTTCACTAAGGCAACAAATTTTTGTCTTTCCTCTTCGGCGCTTTTGCGTTCGGTAATATCTTGGAAAGTACCCAAAACCCCGACAATTTCGCCTTCTGCATCGTTAAGGGGTATCTTATTTGTCTCTAGCCAAATTTGCTTACCATCGGCTTGTTGCAGGGTTTCAATGATGCCCAGTTCTGCTGCTTCTGTTGTCATCACCCGCCGATCACAGGTACGATACCATGCCGTTTCTTCCTCTGTCCAGGGCAAATCTGCATCCGTTTTACCCACAATCGCCTCTGGTGTTTCCAATCCTGCAAGCTTAGCAAAGTAGCGATTACAGCCAAGATAGTTCAAGTTACAATCTTTCCAGAACACACCCTGGGGAATATTATCTAAAACTAATTGCAAAAATTGAGTTGTGTTGCGCAAAGCCGTTTCTGCTTGCTTGCGATCGCTAATATCCTCAACTACGGCGGTTAAGTTTTGAGCTTCTCCAGTAGCTGAACGCATCAGGGAAACAGTAGTATTAACCCAGACAAATGATTGATCTCGGCAAAGATACCGTTTTTCTTGAGTAAAGTAGGGAATTTCACCTGCTAACAGTTGCTTTAATAACTTTTTGCTCGTTGCGATATCATCAGGATGGGTTAACTTCTCAATGGTCAAGTTGCAAATTTCTTCAGGCTTGTAGCCTAGGAGATTGGCATACTTCTGGTTAACTTGCTGCAAATTCCCTGCTAAATCAGAGATAATCATACCCACCGCCGCCTGCTCAAACACGGCTCGAAAGCGCGCCTCACTGTCTTTGAGCGCCACTTCTGCTTGTTTGCGTTCGGTAATATCCTCAGAAATGCCTAGTAAATATCGGGGTTGACCCTGGCTGTCGTAAATTGGTATTTTGCGAGTGTGCAAGAGTCTTACGCCTCGCCCGAAGGTTTCGAGGGGTTCTTCGGGAATATCGAGAAGTTTACCACTAGCCAAGACTTCCCTGTCTTTTTCCACAAAAAAATCTGCTTGCTCTTGGGGAAAAAGTTCATGGTCATTTTTGCCCATTATTTCCGCCTTTTTATAGCTGGTAAGTTTCTCTGCTGCGAGATTCCAGAGTACAAAGCGTAGATTTTTGGCATCCTTGATAAATACCATCAAGGGCAAATTTTCCAATACCGAATGCAAAAAAACCTGAGTTTCCAGGATTTCTGCTTCTTGAGCCTTGCGATCGCTAATATCTTTACAAATACCTGCTAGACGATAGGGTTGACCATCTGCATTAGCTACAGCACTACCCTGAATTAAAAACCAACGCAACTCCCGCTTTTGAGTATACATGCGACACTCTACTTTTAACTGGAGAGTGTGACCGTTGAGATGCTCCGCAATCGCCTTTCTCAAATCCTTTTGGTCTTCTGAAAATACTTGCTCAAACCAACTGTCAATGGTTTCAGACATCGCTTCTTCCCGATAGCCAAGCAAGGCTTTAAAACTGGGAGCAAGATAAATCTCTCTACTATCTAAATTCCAGTCCCAGACACCGATTTGAGAGCCACTGGTGGCAATTGCGTAGCGCTGTTCACTCAGGCGTAGTGCGGCTTCTGTCTGTTTGCGTTCTCCAATTTCCTGTTGCAGTTGCTCATTGAGGCGCGCCAATTCAGCTGTCCTCTGTTGTACCCGTAATTCTAGTTCTTCGTGGGTACGACTGAGTTCTTGCTCTGCCCACTTGCGTTGCAATTCAGCGGCGGCGCGTCCCGCAAAGAGGGTTAAAATCGACTTGGCTAGTTCTTCTTGTTTGAGGGGTTTATCATCGAGAACACATAAAGTACCAATTACCCCTCCATTGGTATCGAGTAGGGGTACTCCTAGGTAGCATACAGCCCCCAAGGTAACTAATCCAGGATAGTCTGGGAAGTGTTCCTGAACATTTTGGGGATAGTAGCACATCTTCTTTTGATGTTTTACTTGTTCACAGGGAGTGCCACTGCGATTGTAGTCAAAGTTATCTCCCCAAGTATCTCCAGCCCAAAAAGCCAGCAGGCGCGAATATCCCGGCTCCTCTCGTAGCATTTCTGTTACTGTGATGTAGCGTACATTTAAAGCTTGGGCTAAATGCTGGGCAAGGGCGGGAAAAAATTCTTCGCTGCTAAGGGAGGAAGTTCCTAAAACTAGATTTTGCAGCACTAATTCCGCTTTTTGCTGTTCTTGTATCTGTGTTTTGAGATCATCAACGGTTTGTTGCAATTGTTGCGAATTTGAGTCTACTTTCCGGGTTAATTCTGCTGTAATTGTAGCTAAGGCTATTTCATGGCGCTGACGTTCGCTGTGCTCTCTACCTAGGTAAACTAAGGTAGCAGATTGGTCCGAGGAGGTAGCAAGCTCAAAACAAGAAAAAGCAATAGTTAATGGTGTTTTTTGAGGATGCTGATAAGCTACCATTACTGATGGCTCACCATTAGCAATAGTTACATCTTGTTGCCAAACTCTAGTGTGTTGTTGAATTTGGGAGAGCAACTTTTCGTTGGTGATAATTTTGCTGATTGGTTGTTCTACTAGTTCAGCGCTGCTGTAACCTAAAATTTGTTGTGCTGTTTGATTAACTGTTTTAATTTTGCCTTCTTGGGTCAAAATCACAATCACATCACCCATACAAGCGATTAATCTCTCGATATCTGGCTGTGATTGCTCCAATTGCTCAGCGAGAAGCATGGTTTCATTTAAGCGCTGGACAAGGGATTGTTCCCACAAAATCCGATCTGTCACTTCTTCAACAAGGACAATTAAGCGCTCTGGCAGGTAATTACTGATATAAATATCAATGTAGAGGGAACTATCGTTGTTACTAGTGCGGTGGCTGCCTTTAATTTCAAATACCTGTTGCTCTCCCTGCATCATGTCTTGGAGTATCTCTTCCACCCCAATTAATTCGGGAAAAAAGTTACCAATGTACTGATGCTCCATTTCCTGAATGCTATAACTGGCTAAACGTGTCACTCCAGAGGAAGTTTCAATAACACATAGGTTTTGGTCAATGACCAAGTATTCTAGAGGAGCAGGAGTGAAAACTTTCCTTAGTTGATAGCTCATGGAGTAGAAGAAGACTCAACTTAATGGGACCAAAGTTCTGGAGGCTGGGAATGTTGTCGAAAGGGCTGGGATGGACAAATATATGCTAGAGGTGATTGATGTTGCATCTGGCGACCAACAAGTAGGTAAGTTTTCATTTTCCCCTTACCTTTAATATGCCTGAAACCGCGCTCTTGGAAACGATAGTGTTTCTTAAGCCGTCTTTGAGTGGAAGCTGTAACTTGAATTTTATTGGCAATTCCTTGAGATTCCATCCTACTGGCGATGTTAACTGTGTCTCCCCATAGATCGTAGCTAAATTTATTAATACCGATTACTCCTGCAATCACGGGACCACTGTGAATACCAATCCGGAGCTGAAATGGCTTCCCTGAGCGAGTTTTAAAACTGCTAATTGTACTTAGCATCGCTAAGGCCATATCTGCTACTATTTCGGCATGGTCAGCTCGTGCGATGGGTAAACCTCCTGCTACCATATAGGCATCGCCAATGGTTTTAATTTTCTCTAAACCACGCTCCTGTGCTAGCTGATCAAACTGGGAAAAAATTTGGTTGAGTAATTCTAGTAACTCCAGGGGCTGCATTTGTACCGCTAGAGGCGTAAAATTGACCAGGTCGGCAAAAAGTACGCTAACATCTTCAAAACGCTGGGCGAGATAACCTGGCTCCTGTTTTAGTCGCTGAGCAACTGCAACGGGTAAAATATTGCACAGTAGACGTTCTGATTTTTCCTGTTCGTAGGTAAGTTGTTGATTAGCTTGCTGCAATTGCTCAATTAGCTGATGCTGTCGCAATCCCACTCGCACTCGTGCTGACAACTCACTACTCTCGATTGGTTTGGTGAGAAATTCATCCGCACCTGCATCTAATCCTAAAACTCGGTCAGAAATTGTATTACGATGGGTAAGGAGGATAAAAAAAGTACTGGCTAGGCTAGGCTCTGTTTTCACTTGCCTACATACTTGTACTCCATCAATTCCTGGCATCATCCAATCACAAATTATTATTGCTGGCTGTATTTGCCAAGCTTTCTCTAGTCCTTCTTCTCCATTGACAGCTAAGCTCACTTCGTAACCTTCTAGTTGAAGATTTTTTTGAATTATCAACCTAGTCGCCGCATCATCATCGACTACCAGAATTTTTGACATTTTATTTTTATTCAATCGAAACTTGAATTATTATTTTTTAAATCAAGAATCCTTGCTTAAAATCATACTAAGAGTTTTATTATCTGGGTCTGTCGAAGGGGTAACTAAATTGTAATCATCTGCGCCTAGATTGGCTATTCTATGGTTCTGTGCGCAAAACAGTCCCTGATCCATTAGTACGATAAGTCCACGATTGCTCACCATTGGAGAGGATAATACGCCAACCTTCCACTAGGATTTGGGTGCAAAATTCATCACTTTGAGCCAAACCAAGACAGCCATCAGACCAAGTTTGAGGACTAGCTTGGGTAATTTGTAGTTGGGAACTAGGAACTTTTGTCTTTTGGCTTAAATCTGCGATTACAGCTTCAGCGAGGTGAGAAGGTAACTGTCTCTGGTTAACTTCCGAGGCTAGAGTTAGGCTATGCACTGGAGTAGCGATTGCTGGGAAATCGCAAACGAAAGCTGCGATCACCCAGAATAAGCCCACACCAAAATAAATCCAGATTTTAGTTACCGAAGCGCTAGGGTAATGTTCAAGAGTATATTTTATTGCCATAAACTTAACCACAAATCGCTACTATTTACAAATAATGCTAATGCTAGCGATTAGTTTTTAACTCGTCATCTCCCTGGTGCGTGATTTTTAAAGTCATTAGCTTGGTGGGAAATTGGACAGTACAATACCTGTTAATTGCTATGGCTAATTTCCAAGTGAACTATTGTTTCTAGCACAAGAAGGTTGACCTTGACTGAGAATACAACTCCTTTGCAAACCACCTCACGTAGCGAACTCCGACAGTTGGTATGTAGCCAACTAAAAATGCTCTTGGAACAGGGTAACTTCCAAGGAGTGAAAGCACTTTTGGTTCCAGTACAACCAGTAGATATTGCAGAAGCAATTGAAGGTTTACCGCAATCAATGCAGGTGATCGCTTTCCGTTTACTTGCCAAAGATGAGGCGATTGAAGTTTACGAAAATCTAGATTCTAGTGTACAGCAATCTTTGGTTCAAGAGTTCAAGGCGCAGGAAGTCTTGGATATTGTTGATAAAATGTCCCCTGATGATCGCGCTAAGTTATTTGACGAACTTCCAGCCAAAATTGTGCGTCGTTTGCTGTCCCAATTAAGTCAGAAGGAACGTCAATCTACTGCTCTACTTTTGGGTTATGAAGAGGATACTGCAGGGCGAATTATGACCCCCGAATATATCTCTTTAAAAGAAAATGTTACTGTTACCCAAACCCTAGAAAGAATTCGTCGTCTAGCTAATGTTTCTGAGATTATTTATTACCTTTATGTAACTGATGTTTCACGTCGCCTCACAGGGATTGTTTCCCTGCGAGAATTGGTAGTTTCTTCTCCAGAAAAAACCCTTGGTGATATCATGACGCGGGATGTTGTTTATATAAATACGGATAAGGATCAAGAGGAAGCAGCACGTTTAATTCAACGCTACGATTTACTAGCTTTACCCGTGGTAGATCGGGAACAGCGCTTGGTCGGAATTATTACCGTTGATGATGTAATAGATATTATTGAGCAAGAAGCAACAGAAGATATTTATGCTTTGGGTGGTGTGCAAGCTGACGGAGATAATTACTTTCAAACTAATCTAGTTACCGTTGCTCGCAAGCGAGTTGTTTGGCTCTTTGTACTACTTTTAACTAATACTGTAACTGGTACAATTATTCGTTCCCAGGAAGACATCTTACAACAGGTGGTAACCCTAGCTGCATTTATTCCCCTGCTAACTGGTACTGGTGGTAATGTGGGTGCTCAGTCTTCAACGGTGGTAATTCGAGGCTTAAACACCGATGAAATTAAAGATTTGGGAGCTCCACAGGTAATTATACGTGAAGCCCTAGCAGGTTTGCTCCTAGGAGGTATTTTAGGTACTGTAGCTACTGGTTGGGCATACTGGCTACAGGGTAACTTTTTTGTGGCACTTTCGGTGGGAGTTAGTTTAGTCGCAATCGCAGTTTTAGCCTCCGTTGCTGGTTCTGCTTTACCTTTTTTATTCCGCTCTCTTGGTCTTGATCCCGCCCTCATGTCAGCACCTTTTATTACTACCGCAGTTGATGTTTTAGGAGTGCTAATTTATTTTAATATCGCGCGTTTAGTTTTAGGATTGTAGTTAATCATACATACTAGCTTTCTACTACAGGGAACATTAAGTAATCTAAATCTTACTGCTTCAAATATTGGGCAACTATACCTTCTAGCACCTGATTAAACTCATCTGGTTTAGCTTGCGCCACAAAATGTCCCATACCTGGTATCTGCGTTACAGATTTGTGCAAAGCCGCTTCTTCTCCTGTAGGGACTCCATTAAGATTGCATAGTTTACTAGAATATGGCTCTAGCTCAGAAGTAATACCAAATCCGGTTCTCATACCCCACTTATCTGCAAAGCTCTAACCTTTGGAATAAAGTAATTTGCTCGATTTTTATAAAGGGGTTGTGGCAATCGGACTTAGTATAACTTGCCCATTCCATTTAAATAATTCATATATAGCGCTAACTGCCATCTCCTGGTTAGCACTAACTATTTGCTCCACAATTGATTCTACTATTTTTGTGTCAGCTGCAGTGGTAAACATCGAGCGCACTAACTGCTCTGAGGTAGAGCGGAAATCATCTTGAAAGAGCTTAAAAAATTTCTTAATTCTCTCCTCTGAAGTGTCAAATTCAAAGGGTGTATAAAATGTATCCACACCAATAATTATAATTGCCTTATTACCTCATACTTTTGCTGCTTCAATAGCTAATAGAAATCCCATATAATGCTCCATAAAAATAATTTTATCCGTCGTTACTACCTGATTAAATACTACCGCCACATCACTTAAAAATGCTTACATAGTATACTTTTGGTGCTTAATTTCATATTTGCCATGACCAGCAATATCAAGCCAAACTACTTGATAGTTTTAGGAACAATAATCAATCTGAGGCCACCAAAATCCATGGTTACAAGTCCAGTAGTGAACTAAGACAATTGTGGCTTCTCCCCGTCCACGTGAACCAGAGAAAATATAACTTCCATCCACAGATTCAACTGTGGATATTCTTTCTTGTTCTTGAACTATAGGCGTGTTTTCTTACCTTGTAACCTCCGTTGTCCTGTAACCTGTTAATCAGATACTAACAAAGGCACCAAGTAAGATTATATGAGCATTCCGTACTTTCATTTTGCTTCATTGAAACTATCTTCAATTACAACTTTAAGAATGACGGCTCTGTACAAATATTTAATTTTGAAATACAAATAACTAAAAAACGGACAGCTATCGGTTTTATTTTTCTAGAGATATTCTTCTCACCACTGTCCGTCAGAGGGAATCAAACCAATTGTAAAGCTAGTTCTTGGAAAATATCGTCTACATCCTGACCAGTTTTTGCTGAGGTGACATGAGTAGAAATAACTTGAGGATTTTGCCTAAAATCATTATTTGCTAACACTTCTTCTATTTCTGTCGTACTCACTAAATCTGATTTATTAAAAGCAACGATGGCATAACCTTGAGGATTTACGGAGAAAAACGAGTCCAGATGATTTGCCAGATGTTCTAGAGTATCCGGGCGCGTTAAATCACCCACAATTATTGCACCTTTTGCTCCTTGGAGATAACTTGAGGAAATAGCTTTGAATTTAGTTTGTCCTTCAATATCCCAAATCAATAATTTAATTGATTTTTCCGCTAATTCAATCTCTTTCCGAGAAATTTTCACCCCTACAGTAGATAAGTAACGGTCACTAAACTGGCGGTCTACAAAACGACGAATTAAACTAGTTTTGCCGACACTAAAGTCACCCACTAAACAAATTTTCTTAGATATTTTATCCATAAACTATTTTTTTTACTGGTGGGGCAAGAAAGGCTCAAAGCGTACACATCTACTCAACCATAAATCCTGCTCTGGAGTCACTCCAGGAGGTAAATTAGAAGATGCCATAATCTTAATTCTTTGTGCTTCAATACCTTGCTCTATTAAAGCTTGCTGAACAG
This sequence comes from uncultured bacterium, assembly GCA_964633315.1. Taxonomy (GTDB): domain Bacteria; phylum Cyanobacteriota; class Cyanobacteriia; order Cyanobacteriales; family CAWCAG01; genus CAZWGS01. The sequence goes on from CAZWGS010000008.1 coordinate 14,160, forward strand.
AATTTGCTCTCTCTTTAGCTAAAAACTGATTTCTTTCGCGTAAACCCACTGCATCTGTATGACCAATAATTCTTACCTTGACATCCGGGTTCTGTCGCATAAAATCTGCCACTGGGATGATTTTTGAGTCAACATCCTCTGGTTTAACTTGCCCAGAACCAGTTTTAAAGTAAATACGTTCGTCTCGCTTTAATTCTCGAAGTTCAATATTATTTTCTACGATACTAATACCGGGAATTTGTTCGAGTGATTGAATTATTTTTGTGCGATCTTGCGCCACAAATACACCTCCTGAAACTTTGATAACTCCCGCTTCGTAATCGCTTTTAATATTAACTCCTGGTTGTTGATTAAAATGTTCGCTCAGTAAATCTATTGCTGCCCCAATGATAATTGGTTCACGCAGTAACTTTACTGCAACAATATGATTATCTAATTTTAAATCGGGAGCAAGATCTTGAGCAACAGTTGCTGCTTGATTTTTTAGCACTGTTAGAGGAACTCTTCCTTTGAGAGTAATAGTATCTCGCCTCACCTTAGCTTCAATAGGTGAGAAAGATAAATCCTGAAAATCTTGCAAAGCGTAGTTAATTTGATTCTCTAGTTTCTGTTGGTGGTATTGATAAATGCTCCAGGGTATGAAAATGCCACCTAAGGCTAATAGTAAAATAACTAGTAGGGTAAACGGTGGCTTAGAAACTCTTGTTTCCTCTTGGCTCTTGGAAATCGCTAACTGGGTCAACAATTCATTTATTTTATGGGGAACCGTAGTGCGATCACCGTCAAAATCATAAATTATTTGGTCGTAATGACTCACGATTTCGCTCAGGGTTTGACGTGCTTCTTTAACAAAAGCAAAGGGGGTTTCACCTTGAACTACTAATGCTAAATAGCAATATCCTGCTACCTCTAAAATAATCCTGTGATCGCCATATTCAATTTCATTTAATTCTAAAATATTGTCGGAACTAGTAATACAATCATTGGCAAAGCTACGAATAGCCGTGAGCATGCCTCCGAATAAATCTGATTCCATTTTTAGATTCTCGGAAGTTTGAACTTCTGCAATTAATAAACCAGAAGCTTTATGAATTAAAAAAGCTGCTTTTACCTTGGGAGTAACAGATTCTTTAAGGATTAATTCAGCCTCCGAAACTCCCTGGATTTTAGCACGAAACTTGCGCGCAATACCCTGGGGACTGAAAGAATTTTCTACCTTATAATTAATCGAATTAACTACTTCCACCATGTATTTAGAAACAGTACTACCAATTACAGGGTAGAGAGCATCTACCATTGAATCTTTCTCCACTGCAATTTGAGTCTTAATCGCTTTACCCATTTCTGGACCAAGAGCTTTCGAAATAGCATCTTTATTAAGTTTAATTTGCTCTTCAATTGCTAGGGCAATTTCTGGAGCAATGGCTCTAGCGATTTCTTGAGGACAATCTTTCGTTTCTTTGCGAATCGCTTCTGGAATTGCCAAGGATAAGGCTGCACCCATAGCATAACGATCTTGGAATGTGCGCTGTTCAATCACCTGATCAATTACCGGAACTACTGCTTCTAAAATTGTTTCTCTAGCAGTTTCCATCTTCAGTTGCATTAGTTCAGTAATTAAGGGCAACAGAGGATTAATAATTTGAGTTGGTTGATGAAGTTGACTCTCAATCACTGCTAATTTTGCTTCAAGGGTAGCAATTTTCTCTTGCCAGTAATTAGATGCTGATGGGAGATTATTATTATCTTGTTCTGATGTTGATTTTGCTTGCTGTGGAGTTTTTTTTGTTTCTGGTAATGGTGATGGCTCTTCTGATGCTACCATCACCACATCTTGCAAACCAGTGAGTAAGCGATTGTAGTTATTGGAACCAAGATTTTCCAGAACTGATTTGGAAGCTGTCATTTGAGTCTCATAGTCGAGATTCAAATCTGCAAGCAAATCTATTAATGACTTTAGCCTGTCTTCTGCTTGCTCTGCTGCTGAAATTGCTGGGGTTTCTGGAGTTTCTAGAGCCTTGGGGCTTGAATTTTCCTGATCCGCCATCGCCTCACCATAAGCTAACTTTGTCCAGCTTAGCTTTCCTGATTAGCTTGTTGCTCAGGAAGTAGGAAATCAGTTTGACTATCCATAGCTTCCTTAAGATCGGGAACAAAATCTGTTCCCTTGACTTTAATGCACAATTCAAACAAAACTTCCGCCAAATCATCACGGGAAACCTTAACTTCTTTCAGACTAGAAATCTGCTTTTCTAATGCTTCAAAAATATTTTTTTTAAGATTATCTATATCAGTATCAACTTTAGTTTGAGTCTGATTTAATTCTTCTTTAATATTCTTAAATTGACTATTAACTACTTTACTTAAATCTGCTAAGTTAACAGATGTTTTTTGCTTTAATTCTGACCGATCTTGGTTAATTTTGTTAAACTCTTCATGAGTTGTCAAACTCAAGTACTTCAATCTTTTTTCTAAGGAATCACCTACTGCAACTATCTCTTTATTGAGAGAATCATGGGTCTTATCCAGTTTTTCCTGAATTTCTTGCTTGAAACTCAATAGTTCTGATATCTGGGATTCTAGGCTTTGAAAACGTTTCTCATAATCTCTCATCTGGCTGCCGAATAAGAGGTCACGAATTTGCCCAATATTACCCAGCCGTTCGCGCATTTCTTCCTGAGTAATTTCTGTCATATTAATAACTCCAAAGAGGAATAACAAGTGCAGGAACCAGAGCTAGTATATTTGTCCTGGCTCGGTTTTAAAGAACCACTGAACCCAAAAAGCAATTGCCCAGTTTTCCAAGCAACTGGTTCTTCATGTATGGTACTCTCTAAGAGGAATTGGAGCTACAGGCAAGTTGCTAAACCTTGACGTTTCAACTTCAACTCAAGAACGTCGAATATTAAAACAACACCAATCCTTACGCTTCCACAAAGTGGCGACAATCCAATCGTACTGTTCTAGGAGATCGGCAATGGGTTTTGCCTGCTCCAACAAAATACCACTCAAAATACCCCAACTGGTGGGTTTCGCGAGTTCTGTAATCTGGGGAATTAAATCAATAATGACCTCTGCGAGAATATTGCAGCAAATACCATCAATCTTTTCTTGACCCAGATTCAATAACTTTTCGATGCTACCTTGCTTAACTGTTAGCTTTGAGGCCTCAATGAGATTGAGATCGCGATTACTAAGGGCTGCTTGCACCGCTAAAGGATCAGTATCCACAGCATAGGCTTTGGTGGCTCCTAGCAAAATAGCACCAATGGAGAGAATGCCAGAGCCACAGCCAATATCAGCAATGACGCTGGCTTTAGGCTCACCATAGGTCAAACGCATTTCTAGGGCTTCTAGACAAAGTTGGGTGGTGGGATGAATTCCGGTACCAAAAGCGGCTCCAGGATCGAGACGCATCAGGGTTCGCTTTAAATCTGTCGGTGGTTCAAGCCAAGCAGGATAAATCAGGAAGTGATCGCCAATTTTTTGGGGTTCCCAATACTGCTTCCAGCTACTTGCCCAATCTTCCTCATCAATTAAGCGCCACTTTGTCATCGGTAGAGGAAAACCGATTGCCAAAGCATCTTGGCGTAGCCACAAAGATAGGGCGGATAAATCCAGAAGATGAGCCGATATTTGGGGTATATAGGCCCGAATCCAACAGGATTTACCTTTCATTTCACTAGCACTACCACGACAGCCAAAGTCTTCCAATCGCCAGAAGATTACCTCTTCAAGCATTGGATGACACAGAATTTGAATTTCCCACCAACTATTGACCATCTAAAAATTAGAGATTGACCGTATAAGCATCGCTGATGCCAGGAACTTTAGTAATTTCCGCTAGCAAGCCTTCTGGAAGAGGATCATCGAGACTCAGTACCATTACAGCTTGACCACGAACAATTTTACGACCTACTTGCATACTGGCAATATTGACATTAAAGCTTCCTAAAAGAGAACCTATCTTGCCAATGATACCTGGCATATCACGATGTAGGGTAAAAAGCATATATTTAGTTGGGGGCACATTAATTGGGAAGCCATCTAAATCAGTAATACGAATTTCCCCATCGCTTAGCAAAACACCTGTTACTGCATAGCTTCCCGAAGAACCCTTGGCTTCTAGCTTCAGGGAACCAGAGTAATCTTTAACCGAAGCATCTCTGGTTTCAATTACCCGAATACCTCTCTCTTTTGCCTCAATGCAAGCATTAACGTAGTTAACTCGCTCTCTTAGTGCGGGAGATAGTAATCCTTTGAGAGATGCGATCACAAGGGGCTGACTTTGGTTGGTTGCCAACTCTCCTTGTAAACCTACACTCAAAGATTCAATTCTACCGCCAGCCAATTGACCAACCAAGTTCCCCAAGGTTTCAGCTAAGGTCATGTAAGGTCTGAGTTTTTCTAGTACATTGGGGCTAAGTCCAGGTATATTTACTGCTGAACGTGCTGGTAATCCTAGCAATACATCACGAATTTGTTCTGCCACATCCACCGCCACATTCACTTGAGCTTCAGCTGTGGATGCTCCCAGGTGAGGAGTTAAGATGACGTTGGGTCCCAACTCTTGCAAGGGCGATTCTCCCAGGGGCTCTTCGCTAAATACATCTAAGGCGGCTCCTGCGATTTGTCCATCTTTAATCGCTTGTGCTAAAGCTGCTTCATCAACCACACCACCACGGGAGCAGTTGATAATTCTGGCGTTGGGCTTCATTTTTGCCAGCACCTCAGCATTAATTAAATTAGTAGTTTCCGGTGTTTTAGGTACGTGTAGTGTGATGTAGTCAGCTTCGGCAAAGAGTAAGTCTAAATCCACTAAGCGACATCCTAACTCCTCGGCTCGTTCCATGGAAATGAAAGGATCATAGGCAAGAAGTTTCATGCCCATTGCCCGTGCGACTGTGGCTACATGGGAACCAATCTTACCTAAACCTACTACACCCAAGGTTTTTTTATAGACTTCGGAGCCCATAAATTTTTTCCGCTCCCATTTGCCGCCTTTGAGTGATTGGTTAGCAGCGGGAACAAGACGAGAGAGGGACATCATCATGGCAAGGGCGTGTTCCGCAGCCGCCATGGTATTACCTTCTGGGGAATTAACGACAACAATTCCCTGACGAGTTGCTGCGTTAACATCGATGTTATCCACACCCACACCAGCACGCCCAATAATTTTGAGCTGAGTGCCTGCTTCAATAATGGCTTGGGTTACCTTAGTACCAGAGCGCACCATCAGGGCGCTGTATTCTGGGATAATCTGGATTAACTCACTTTCAGGCAGTCCTGTTTTGATGTCAACTTGGGCAACTTGGGAGAGGATTTCAATTCCTGTTTTGTCGACAGAGTCGGAGACTAAAACTTTTGACATGACGAATAGTTAGGTTTGAATCGGCGATTGCTCAATCAATGAGAGTGATTAGGTGTTAGAGCCAGTGAGGCTAAAGGTTTCTCAACAAAATGGTTGCAGCGATGAACTTTTCACTGGCAATAGATTGATCTAAGTTATCGCAGTAGCATATTTTAGTTGCAAAGGTGACCTCTGAGGCATAAATCTTGGAAAGATTTCAGTTTAATTATTGGCAATTACTCCAGGAGAGATTACCTGCAAAGAGGGAATAATGCTTGCTGAGGTGAAATATCAATCAAGTTTAATCTGATTCGCCACTGTACTTTAGATTCTAAGATTTCTAGTCTAGAGTGATTAAGTAGTTTGACTGATATGACTTTGATCACTCTATGTGGCATCTTTAAGTTAATGACTGGGGAAGAGCGTAAACCATATTCAGATGTGATTCATATCATCAATCATCATGCACTGCGATCTATACAATATCTTTAACTCTCATCTCCCAGTTCCCAGTGTCTGAACCTACTAAATTGTATATGCCTATGCCAGTTTTCGTTCTCAACTTATCAGTGCAATTGTGCCAAAAACAGAACGCTGTATAGTTGCATCCCGATGGTAGGGGAATTGCAGCAGAAATGCCAAAATAGCGATCATCTAATCCTTGTTGAAGACACCAGCAATGCAGCCTCAGAAATTGATACTAATGTTTAATATTTCCAGAAAAGAAAAATGCTGGTATTTGGCTTTACCGAATCTAGTTTCCAGTATTAACACTAATTTGGTGCCACAGCATCTAGCAGCTTTGGGAACTACAATTGCAGTTGCAAGAGCAATCAAACAAAATTTACGGAAATGGCGAGAAAAGCTATGGAGAAAGGGAAATAGGGGAATATTGTCTACTTTCACTATTAATTCTCTACTAAGCTTAGCTTCACAGTTCCTTAATTCAAATCTAGATTGCCAGATAATGTCAAAAACAAGAATTTATATGCCAAATGGTAAATTAGCACGGGTGAAATCTTGATCGGAGCTAGGGGCTATTGAGCGAGGTTAAATGAAGTAATGACGGATCTCCATTTGCGCTTGCACATAGAGGACAGCCCAGATACGACGGTGGTGGTAGCTCAAAACGAGTTTATCATTGGTCGTCTACCTGAATGTGACCTTTGCTTGCCTTTTTCGGAGATTTCGCGCTATCATGCCCGCATTACCAGAACAACTGCTGACCATTGGATCTTGGAAGATTTAGGTAGTACCAATGGCACGGTTCTTAATCGCAATCGCATGGCTAAGGCTCATATTATCAATCACGGTGATGTGATCCAGATGGGTAATGTGTTTTTGTTTGTTCTGTTTCCGCGTCAACAACAGGAGAATTCCCACGCCCCTTTAACGGAAATACGTACTATTGAGCGTAATGCTGCGGAATTGCAACAGCAATGGATTGGTGCCCATCCTCAAGATCATGAAAAAGATGATGGAGACAAGAATAAAGAAAAAGCGATTGCACGTTTGGAATACCTGGTAAAAATTGCTCAGGGACTTAATTCGGCTGCTTCCATCGAAGGAATTTTCCAGCAGGTGCAGGATGTTGTCTTTCAGGAACTGAAAAATATTGAGCGTTTAGCTTTATTGGTAGATGTTGAGGGTAAAGGGGAACTAGAAATTTTAAAGCGCGCCTTTCGTCACAGTATGGCGGATTTAGCAGCTCTTAATGATACTAGCAATTGGATTAGCTTCAGCATTTGCCAAACAGCCTTTCAAGAGAAAAAAGCGATTAAAAGCCTTGATGCCCAAAGCGATGAGCGCTTTGCCAGTGAAGATAGTATCCTGGTCAATGAGATTCATGGTGCTTTGGCTGTTCCCCTTTGGGATGAAGAGCAGGTAATGGGTGTTTTGTATGCTGATGCTCACTATAGCTGGACGGTGTCAGAATTGAAAATAGATGAAGATGACCTCAGTTTCTTTTCTACCTTAGCTAATTTAGTAGGCTCTAGCGTCCAGCGTTGGCTGCTAACCAGGAAACTAGAGGGAGAAGCTAGACTGAGGACTCAACTAGAGCGCTATCATTCTCCTGCTATGGTACAGCAGCTGCTCAATGTGGGAGCCTTAGAAAATGGTCGCATCAAACCAAAAGAAGAGGATATTTCCATTTTATTTGCCGATTTAGTTGGTTTTACTGCTCTTTCTGAGCATTTAAAACCTGTGGAGGTGGCAGATTTACTTAATCGCTTATTTGATGAAATGATCAAGCCAGTTTTCCAGTTTGGTGGTACTTTGGATAAGTATATTGGCGATTGTATTATGGCTTTCTTTGGTGCGCCAGAACCACAAGCAGATCATGCCGATAGAGCCGTAAATGCTGCCCTGGAGATGTTAAATCGCCTCGAGAAACTCAATGCAGCAAAAACCTGGGACACACCTTTACAACTGCACATCGCGATTAATAGCGGGAAGGCGGTGGTTGGTGATGTGGGAGGTTCCCAAAGGGTAGACTACACAGTCCTCGGAGGTGCAGTGAATTTAGCCTCCCGTCTAGAAGAGATTTGTCCTGCTGGGGAATGCGTTATTAGTGAAGAAACCTATCGTCGCTTGAAAAACAGCCGAGATTTCCAGAAGATGGAACAACGCACATTTAAAGGCATTGATCGACCGATCCAAGTTTATCGCACGAAAAGAACTTAATTTCGGCTCTGTTGTGAACCGTTAAATGTTTAGAATATTTAAAGGAAGTGAACGGGTAGAACTGAATGCGAGTTGCAATCGTTGGTGCAGGATTAGCTGGTATGGCAACAGCCGTTGAGCTGGTTGATGCTGGTTATGAGGTAGAAATTTTTGAATCTCGTCCCTTTGTAGGCGGTAAGGTTGGCAGTTGGGTAGACGCTAATGGTAATCATGTAGAAATGGGTCTACACGTCTTTTTTGGCTGCTACTACAATCTTTTTGATTTAATGAGGCAAGTTGGTGCAATTGATAATTTGCGCCTCAAGGAACATACCCACACCTTCATTAATCAAGGGGGAAAGGTTGGTGAGTTAGATTTTCGTTTTCCCCTCGGCGCACCTTTTAATGGTTTAAAAGCCTTTTTTACGACCTCTCAACTCTCGACAGTAGATAAAATTGCCAATTCCCTTGCCCTCGGTACCAGCCCTATTGTACGCGGTCTGGTGGATTTTAAAGGGGCGATGGCGACAATTCGGGATTTGGATAAAATTAGCTTTGCCGATTGGTTTCGCAAGCATGGAGGCAATAATGGTAGTCTCAAGCGGATGTGGAATCCCATTGCCTATGCTTTGGGTTTTATTGATACTGAAAATATTTCTGCCCGTTGTATGTTGACTATCTTCCAATTTTTTGCTGCCAAAACGGAAGCTTCGGTTTTGAGGATGTTGGAAGGTTCCCCCGATACTTACTTACACAAACCTATTGTTAAGTATTTGGAGGAGAGGGGAGTTAAAATTCATACGCGCCACCGGGTGAGGGAAATTCTGTTTAGCGAGGAAGCAGAGACAACTAAAGTAACGGGTATAGTGGTAGCGCAGGGAGAAAATGTGACCACAATTACCGCTGATGCTTATGTTTGCGCCTGTGATGTCCCGGGAATCCAACGTTTATTACCCCCAGCTTGGCGCAAGTGGTCAGAATTTGATAATATTTATCAACTTGAAGCAGTGCCTGTGGCGACGGTGCAATTGCGCTTTGATGGTTGGGTAACGGAATTAGAAGATTCCGAAAAGCGACAACAGTTATCTCAAGCAGCAGGTCTTGATAACCTACTTTACACTGCGGATGCAGACTTTTCTTGCTTTGCTGATTTGGCTTTAGCGAGTCCGGGAGATTACTATCAAGCAGGATCTGGTTCCCTATTGCAGTTGGTGCTAACTCCAGGCGATCCTTTTATTAAACAAAAAAATGAAGACATTGCTCAACATGTTCTTAAGCAAGTTCACCAACTATTTCCTTCTTCTAGAGAACTGAACATGACCTGGTATAGTGTTGTCAAGTTAGCTCAGTCATTATATCGCGAAGCACCAGGGATGGATCCCTATCGTCCAGAGCAAAAAACCCCCATTAACAACTTTTTCTTGGCTGGCAGCTATACACAACAGGATTACATCGATAGTATGGAGGGGGCGACAATTTCTGGACGGAAAGCAGCAAAGGCGATTCTCGAGAGTAAATCACCTACAAGTGTCAGCCCTAAACCTTCGGCGGTAGTCTAAGTCGCCACAATATGATTAAGTACTCAATTAGCAATTATCCCTTACCAGGCTAATGACAGATTGGTTAGAACATAGTGTAGAAATTGAGGTGGAAGCACCCATTGACTTCGTTTGGGGTCTGTGGTCAGATCTAGAGCAGATGCCTCGCTGGATGAAGTGGATTGACTCAGTAACGATACTGGAGGAGGATCCGGAAATATCTCGTTGGCAACTAGCAACTGGTGGCTTTGAGTTTAGCTGGCTATCTCGTATCCTCAAGCAAACACCTCAGCAAATTATTCAGTGGGAATCTGTGGATGGTTTGCCGAATCGAGGTGCGATCAGGTTTTATGATCGCAAGTCAAGTAGTATTGTCCGTCTCAGTGTTGCCTATAATATTCCAGGAATGTTAGGTCAACTGATGGATAATCTATTTCTCGGTGGTATTGTGGAATCAACTCTCAAAGCTGATATGGAGAGATTTCGCAGCTATGCAATGGAGCAAATTAGCCATACAACTTAACTAGTTTTGAGGTTGAGATCAAGGTTTTTTGGATCGCGACATTGAGACCAAAAAATTTCTTAATTGCAATATTTAGGAATCTCACACTCGTTCACCTGATAGTAAAACGGATAATTGATTAACTTTCCACTAATAATTGTCAGCCCAAAAATAGCAACTAACAACTACTAAAGCCACGGATAAGTTACTGACTTTCCACTAATAACTAACAACCAACAACCAACAACCAACAACTAATAAATAATGAAGTCTTACATCGCCGCCGCAATTCAAATGACAAGTCAGCCTGATTTAGAGAAAAATCTAGCAGAGGCGGAGGAATTAATTGAACTTGCTGTTAGACAAGGTGCAGAGTTAGTTAGTTTACCGGAAAATTTCTCTTTTTTGGGAAAAGAAGCAGAAAAAATGGATCAGGCGGAGGAAATTGCTATAGGGAGCGAAAAATTCCTCAAAACCATGGCGCAACGTTACCAGATTACTATTCTTGGTGGTGGTTTCCCGGTTCCCACAGGCTCTAAGGTATACAATACAGCTTTGCTAATAGATGCCAATGGTACGGAACTTGCTCGCTATCATAAGGTACACCTGTTTGATGTTAATCTTCCCGATGGCAATACTTACTGCGAATCGAATACGATTATGGCGGGAGATCAACTACCTCCGATTTATCATTCTGAGAAGTTGGGTAATTTAGGGTTGTCGGTTTGTTACGATGTGCGTTTTCCAGAAATTTACCGTCACCTTTCTCAACAAGGTGCTGATGTTTTATTTGTTCCGGCTGCTTTTACTGCTTACACTGGTAAGGATCATTGGCAAGTGTTGCTGCAAGCGAGGGCAATTGAAAATACTTGTTATATGATCGCTCCAGCACAGACGGGTATTCATTATGGTATCAGGCAAACCCACGGTCATGCTATGATTATTGACCCTTGGGGTGTAGTTTTGGCTGATGCTGGTACGACTCCAGGAGTAGCAGTTGCAGAGATTAATCAGGAACGTCTTCAGCAAATTCGTCAGCAAATGCCTTCTTTGCAACATCGCGTTTTTGTTTAGTTTAAGTGCTTAATTTAACCTCGGAAATGAGGTTACACAAAATTTAATTGGTTTAGCAGATGGCTTAAATTTCACTCAACTAGCGATTACAAATTAAGAAGACAGTGCGATTATTAGTTTCGAGGAAGAAACCCTAGCAATTGTGGCTGGTGTGGATGCTAATAATTTAAATTCTGACGCTTTTACTGTAGTTTAAGTGTTCACTTAACTTGAAATTAAACATAAATCCCTCTGCCAAAATTAGGAGAGGGATTTTCTTCATTCAATAGCAATTAAATACCAGAAATTATTTAAACATATCTCGATGGTTCGTCCTACTGTTATATCTTTTCTGTAAATAAAAATTAAGAAGCGGTAAAAAAAACTAGAAATAACTGATAGGTAAATAGTTTAGTCAAACTATATGGCATCTTTGCTAGTCAAAAAAAGGTATGGCACTGTACCGGGCAATACCTAAAGTCTAACTCTAGAAAAAATTCATCGTGATTAACAAACTTTATAGATTCAGAACAGCCATACTTATATTTTTAACTACCCTAGGTGCTGTAAACTTAACAGTTTTAACAAACATAAAAGTTCAAGCTCAACCTCAATCAGAATTAACCAACAATTCTCAATGCATAGGAGAACAAATTGAACTGTATCTTAGGATGCTAAGTAACGCTTCCCATTTTGCATTCAAGAAACTAGTAGAGTGTGATGATTTATCTGTTCCCTATCTCATCAAAAATTTAGAGAATCAAGATGAAGACCTTCGTATTATCACTATTGCAGCACTAGCTGAAATTGAAACAAACGCAGCAGCATTACCTCACTTAACTAAATTATTAAAAGATACCAGTGATGATGTTCGTATTATTACTATTCATGGCTTAGAGCAAATAAGTAAAGACGCAATGGCTGGTTTAATAAAAGCCCTTGAGGATGAAAACTCTGATGTTCGTAGTAGTGCAGCCTTTGGTTTAGGAAAAATAGGAACAGATGCTGAGTTCGCGATACCATTTTTGACTAGGGTTCTAGAAGATGAAAACTCTGATGTTCGTAGTAGTGCAGCTTTTGCTTTGGGGGAAATAAGTATAGATGCTTATTTAGCAGTTTCATCTTTGATTAAGGCTCTTGAAGATGAAAACTCTGATGTTCGTAGTAGTGCAGCCTCTGCTTTGGCTAAAATAGGTGAACAAGCAGTGCCAGCTTTAATTACGGCTCTTGAAGATGAAAACGCCTCTGTTCGTAGCCTAGCAGCTTCTGCATTGGGGGACATAGGTAGTGATGCTCAGTTGGCAGTTTCATCTTTGGTTAGGGCTTTAGAAGATGAAAATTCATCTGTTCGTAAAAATACAGCCTCTGCTTTGGCTAAAATAGGTGAACAAGCAGTGCCAGCTCTAATTACGGCTCTTGAAAATAAAAACTTCTTGGTTCGTAGCCTAGCAGCTTCTACATTGGGGGACATAGGTAGTGATGCTCAGTTGGCAGTGCCAGCTTTAATTACTACTCTTAAAGATGAAAACCGCTCTGTTCGTCATAGTGCAGCCTTTGCATTGGGGAAAATAGGTAGTGATGCTCAGTTGGCAGTGCCAGCTTTAATTACTACTCTTAAAGATG
>CAZWGS010000008.1:26989-27537 GCA_964633315.1 uncultured bacterium
AAAACTTCTTGGTTCGTATGAGTGCAATTCTTGCATTGGAGAAAATAGGTGCAAACACTCAGTTGGCACTACCAGCTTTAATTATGGCTCTTGAAGATGGAGATGCGCTTTTCCGTATCTTTGCGGCTTTGGCATTGGCAAAAACAAATACAGATGCTCATTTAGCAGTGCCAGCTTTAATTTCTACTTTTGAAGATGATGACGCTAATATTCGCATCATAGCAGCTTCTGCATTAGGGGATATAGGTATAGACACTCATTTAGCAGTACCAGCTTTAATTACTGCTCTAGAAGATGAAAATTCTGATGTTCGTAGCGTAGCAGTTTCTGCATTGGTGGACATAGGTACAGATGCAGTGCCAGCTTTAATCATAGCTTTAGAAGATGAAAACCCTCATGTTCGTAGGGCTGCTACAGATGCATTGGGTCAAATAGGTAGTGATGCTAACTTAGCAGTACCAGCTTTAATCACAGCTTTAGAAGATGAAAACCTTCATGTTCGTAGGGCTGCTACAGATGCATTGGGTCAAATAGGTAGTGATGCTAAC
>CAZWGS010000008.1:27637-84029 GCA_964633315.1 uncultured bacterium
GCAGTACCAGCTTTAATCACAGCTTTAGAAGATGAAAACCTTCATGTTCGTAGGGGTGCTGTTTTTGCATTGGGTCAAATAGGTAGTGATGCTAACTTAGCAGTACCAGCTTTAATCATAGCTTTAGAAGATGAAAAGCTTAATGTTCGTAGGGCTGCTGCTGAAGCATTGGGTCAAATAGGTAGTGATGCTCAGTTGGCAGTACCAGCTTTAATCACAGCTCTAGAAGATGAAAACCCTAATATTCGTACTCGTGCTGTTTTTGCATTGGGGCAAATAGGTAGTGATGCTCAGTTGGCAGTACCAGCTTTAATCACAGCTCTAGAAGATGAAAACCGCTCTGTTGGTCATAGTGCAGCCTTTGCATTGGGGCAAATAGGCATAAAGGAAAGGGATGTTGCATCTCAAATCAGTACAATTTTCTTAGATGAGAGTAAGAATATCTGTAATCGCTATAGGGCTTTTAAGTTATTACAAGACGTAGTTTTATCCGAAGCTATCTCTGTTATCGAACAAAATAGACGAACAATTGATTATATACATAACAATATTAGTGGTGAGTGTACTAGATCTTATTTACGCATAAAAGAAGACGTATCTAATTATAAAAAGAACAAAAATACTTTAATCTGCAATATTCCAATAATAAAAAACGTACTACCTTGGAAATGCTCTGAGCTTAAGGAATAAATTCCACCAAGACCAAGAAATTGAATTCTTGATTCGTGTTTCGTAAGTGTTCAGAGAAAAAGAAAGTAGCGATACATTAATCGTCTCTTTTGTAATAGATTTATAGGGAAATTAATGACGGTGAGAGACTGTTTGTAAATAATCCCTCTTTTATTACTAAGGGGATTTTCAACGAAAATGCATTGATTCAGCCGACGAAAAATCGAGGTTTGACTTTAAAGTAAATAGTTTAGCCAAACTATAGAATCAATTTGGTTCATATTCCAGAATTTTGGCGTAATTGCCCATGGCGTAGCAAGCGACACGCAAGCTTTCGAGGGCTTGACTTTCCACATCTGTGTCGGATGTGGTTCGGGCAAGGGCTAAACGCTGTTCATAGTATTTAATCGCTTTAGGGTAATCGCCGAGGGAATCGTAAGCAATACCAATACTACCCAAAGACTGTTCCTCAGAACGATAATCTCCTCGTGATCTCGCCGCGACTAAACGCAGTTTCGCGTATTCAATCGCTTGTGGATAATCTCCCAGAGTATGGCAAGTATTAATCAAATTACGCAATATCTGCCCTTCCAGGCGATGATTTCCTAAGTGGCGTGCAATGGCTAAAAGTTGCTCGTAATAATCAATAGCTTGGCTATAATAACCCAAAGCATAGCAAGTATTGGCTAAATTTTTGAGAATTTGTCCTTGAGTTTTGTAATCACCCAAAGCTTGAGCAATATCTAAACTTTGTACCTGATACTCTGCTGTTTGCTCGTATTTTCCCAAAGCTTTGTAGGCTAAACCCAAGTTATTGAGAACAGTCATTTGTCCTTGTTGATTCTCTAGTTGTCGCCAAATCAGTAAACTCTCTTGCTGATAGCGAATCGCTTCGGTATACTCTCCCAAATGACGGTAGCAGTTTCCCATATGATCTAGGATTTTGCCTTTTAAAGCTCGATTCTGAATGTCTTGAACTAAAATTAGAGCCTCTTTCCCCAATTTAATCGCTTCGGCATATTTACCCAAAGAATAAAAAGTAGCCCCTAAACAATACAGAGTTTTCGCTAGTCCCAGCTTATCCTGCAGTTGTTCATAGATAAACTTAGCTTGATAAAAACTCGCCCTTGCTTCATCCAGTCGCTTTTCTTGATGCAGCTTTAAACCTTGTTCTAAAATTTGAGCTGCTTCCATCTCAATTGAGGCGCTTAATTGAGTTAAAGAATCAACCTCCTCTTGTTGTTCAAGAGTTGTTCCATGGTCACGCCCTATTTCCCATAAACTAGACTCGTGTTGGTGGTATCCTTGGTTGAGAGCATGAGAACTCATATCCTTATACCTCGTGAGGTTGACTCGCACTAACCTTTGTATGGCAATATAGCCAGCATTTACATACCTATTATTCCCAAATCGTAAAGAAAATGAACAGTGTATGAAGATTCAAACACTGTCCACCTAAAATTTTGTTTTTCTTTATTCAAGAGGTATTTTTCAATTTGAGAAATAGCCCGAGAAAACTACTTTGGCTGGTGGTTAATGGTTTCTCTATCCATATCTCACTTTTTTGGGAAAAACTATAATTATAACTACTTTTTAATTTCCCCAACTAAAGTAATTGTAATTACTACCTGAATGGTTAATTTTTGTCTTATTTCTTAGTGCCTACCAGCGGCATTTCATTTCCTAGATTAGAAATTGTATCGTAATCTTTAGCCAACTGACGACAGTATATTTCACAGGAATTATTGGGACTTTCCACTAGCTTAACCTTCTCCAATACTGTTCCTAATTGAGCAATTGGTTGTTGTAGTAATTGGCCAATATGCAGGGCAATATTTTCCGCAGTTGGTACTACTTGGGCAAAGTAAGGAATATCTTTATTGAGGAAAGTATGGTCGAAAGGCTCTACAACATATTCATCTACTACTCGTTGTAGTTCTCCTAAATCGACAATCATACCTGTACGTGGATCAATTTCTCCTGTCACTGTAACCTCTAAATGATAGTTATGTCCGTGACCATGGGGACGAGCACATTTGCCGTAGATTTCGGAATTTTCTGCATGGCTAAGGCTCTCTAATGCTAAGCGATGAGCAGCACTAAAATGAGTTTTAATTGTCAAAGATGCTTCCATGTTTTTGCCTTGATAATCTGCCCAAAGTTCGGGATGTTCAAATAATGTAATTTTGACTAGTGGTAAATGTGGTGCTAAACGTTGCCAAATTGTGCGAGCAATATGTTCTGCTGTTGGTAAAGTTTGCTGAAATTCGGACCAGGTATCATTAAGATAGGCATAATCGAGTTGACTAGTCACTTCTTGCTTGATTACCTGCTTGACATGGGACAGATTTTGAACCATACCATATTGATCTAATGCCCCAACTAAGGAAACATAGAGAACATAGTTATGTCCATGTCCTGGAAAACGGCTACCTGCGCCGAATCGCTCTTGATTCTCTGTCGCACTCAATTCTGGTAACCAATAGCGATGGCTAGCGGAGAATTGGGCGCGACGGTTAATAATGCATTCCATAAAATCCTGAAACACGAACGTTTGTAAAGTTAAGTTAACCTAACCCTTTTCCAGGATAGACAATTTTTGGTGCCCTAGACTAATTTTGTTTCGTTAATAATTTACTATCGTTAAAGGGCGAGGCTTGAAACTCAATCTTTTTGGTCAACAGGAATTACGAACTCAGATTAAGGAAATATCTTGGAAACTTCCATTTGCTTATTCCCTATTTCCTAAAGGCTGCTAAGTTAATTTTTGGTTTCCACTGTGTCCTAGGTAAAGTATTACAATTAGGTGTCAATTAAGGCATTTTATAGCACTATGAATATAGGTTAGGACAGAATGCATCGGTTAAAAGTTAGCAACAAAAAGTAAATGGGGAACAGGTCAATATCCTAACTTAATCCTGTAGCGATATAAACGATTGGATTGTAGGGACTAGAAATTTTTTCAGAAGGCTCAACACCAGGCATAAATTTTTGCTCTGTTTCATAGCTAGACAATTACTATTCCGTAATTCCCATTGCTTTGAGAACAAAACGCAACACGAATAATCCTGCTAAAATCCACATCACAATCTTTACTTCACCAGCTTTCCCTTGAAAAGCTTTTATCAGAGGGTAGGTAATAAAACCCACTGCTAAACCCTCTGCAACAGAAAAACTCAAGGGCATAATTAAAATGGTGAGAAATGAAGGAATTGATTCTGCTGGATCATCCCAATTAATGCCACGTACATTACCCATCATTAATACACCTACAATAATTAATGCAGGGGCTGTGGCAAAGGCGGGAATCGCAGAAATAAGGGGAATAAAAAACATGGCGATGAGGAAGAGAATCGCCGTAACAATTGCAGTAAAACCTGTTTTTCCTCCTTCAGCAATTCCTGAGGCTGATTCGATATAGGTAGTAACGGTGGAAGTGCCTAAAATAGAACCAATGGTAGTACCTATAGCATCTGCCATAAATGCTTGATTAGCGCGGGGTAAATTACCGTTGCGATTAATATATCCTGCTTGGATACCAACGCCAGTGAGAGTTCCCACGGTGTCGAATAAGTCGACGAAGAGGAAGACAAATAAAATAGCGATAAAATCACCAATTTGGGAAGCATCCAAGAGGGAAAAACCGACAAAAGCTTTTCCTAACAAATCTTGGGGAAAAGATGGCAATTCCACAATACCTTGGGGTGGTTGCGCTGCGCCCACAATCCAGCCCAAAATCGCTGTTGCCAGAATACCCCAAAGTAGGGCACCTTTGATGCGTCTGGCGATAAAAGCGGAGGTAATTAGAATACCAATAACAGCAATGAGGGTTGCAGGTTGAGCAAGATTGCCAAGGGTTGTGGTGGTAGCTTCACTAGGAACAATGATACCTGCTCCTCCAATTTTTGGATCGCCTACCAGGGCAATATAGGCGATAAATAAACCAACTCCTACCGCTGTCGCTTGTTTGAGACAGTTGGGTATGGCGCTGACAATGCGACTGCGAATATTAAATAGGGTGAGTCCAATGAATATTATGCCTTCTACAAATACCGCTGCTAGCGCCACTCGCCAGTTTATACCCAAACCAATGACCACGGAAAAGGCAAAAAAAGCATTTAAACCCATACCGGGAGCCAAGGCAAAGGGATAATTAGCAAGTAGTGCCATGGTAGTAGTGGCGATTGCTGCTGATACTCCCGTGGCGATGACTAATTCTTTAAATAAATCCCCTGACTCTTGGAGAAAGATTGCATTGGAGAGGATAAAAGGATTTACCACCAGAATATAAGCCATGGTCAGGAAGGTGGTGATTCCTGCTAAAATTTCGGTGCGTAAATTGGTTTGCAGTTCCTGGAAGTGAAAGAATTTAGCAATGCTACCTTGTTTAGTATTAGCATTTTCTTGCCTTGGTGGATCTATCTGTTTGGGTTTCATGGTTGCAGCCTAAACAACTATCTAGTAAACCATGATCTTTCAATGGTGAGGAAGAATTTAGTAATTTCTGAACAGTTATGGGTTAAGATTTCCAGGAAATAGGTAATACCGAGCGACAAAAATGGTTGATCTTAGTTTTAAAGATTTTGGTAAAGAGATAAAAGGCTCATGGGAATTTCTAAGACAATGTAATATTTTAATCGTCGGTAATACTGGAGTAGGTAAAACGACACTTATCTCTAGTATCTTCAATGTTGCTCTGGGAGATAAGATAACGAAAGATATTAAATCTTATTCTCTTGAAAATTCATCTTCAATGTGTTTATATGACACACCAGGTTTTGAAAGAGCAAAAAAAACTTTTTTTTTACTAGCTGGAAATAAGGAAAATCGTCAGCAAGATATTTTAGACTTTATTGACAAACAAAAAAGATTCGATAAGGAGCCAAAAGAGCACATTCATCTAGTTTGGTTTTGCTTTACAGCTCAAGATGATACACGCATTGATAATATAGATGCTAAGTTTATCAAGAAGATTGCCAAGAAAAATTTGCCGATCATTTTAATCAGAACTAGATCTTATGATGTTAGTAATAAGAGCGACATAAACCCTGAACTATTGCAACTAGCAGTTGATATAGTTCAAGTTAAAGAGATTGTATTGTTTTTGGCTAAAGATGAGAAAATTAGAGGCGGGGGTAAAGTTGCATCTTTTGGCTTTGATGAATTAAAAGAGGTGACTGAAGAATATCTTAATGACTTAGCAGAAAATTCATTTATAGATGCTGCACAGGCTAAAAAAAATGAAGCTATTAACTCCTTGACACTACCTCTTGTTGGAATATCAGTAGCCCAGGGAATAATCCCTCCGATACCTTATTTTAAATCTCTTGGTATATCTAAACTACAAATTTCATTGGTCAAAAAAATTGCTAGGATTTTTGGATACCAAGCAAAATTTACTGACTCTGTAATTGGAGAGATGATTGCAGAAACATCACTTTTGGCATTAGTAACTGAACAGATGCCAGATTTCAAGAGCTATTTGGAAGAAAATCTTGAAATCGAAGATAAGATAGGTATCTTGGAGATATTGAGAAACCTATCATTATGGTTGTCCAAATTTAAAATTCCTTTCCAAGAAGAATTAAATGAAGTAATTACCAATATAATTAGCTATCTTGAGAAAAATTCTATGTTCTTGCCGCTAGAATTACCTATATTAAATATTGTTTTCTCTTTCGTTTCATTCATAACAACACTATTCTTTGCTTTGATTTTGATTGAAACTTTGAAAAATGTGAAACTTAAAGAATACAGATGTCAGGAAGTTTCTCTTGAAGGTATCAAAGAAATGATGAATGCTCAGGTGAGTAATTTTAAGAAAGCATTTATGACATATAGACTTGCTACTTGACTCTAGTTAGTGATGAAGTAGTTTCAACTAGATGTTAATTAGAGCATCAGAGTTTTCAATATCCCTTCTATTGTCTTGAAGTTTCAGTAACTGTAAACCTTGTTAATCTTTACTCTAGCCCTCTATAGTCACTTTGGGAAAAGGAAAGATTGAAAGCATGGTCATGGTTTGAAGCTTAGTTTGGTATTAGACTTCTATTTATAATAGACCTCTTGCGTTAATTGGACTAGGGTGCCCCATAAAACTTATTCCTTAACTGAGAGCAAGAAGTCTAATAACCTACTTATCAATTGTCCCTAAGCGATCCAAATCCCGTAAATAAAAGAGAGCAAAGCAAGCCGCTAACATCGGTATCGCAGCAAAAAACAATAAGTTAGGGGTAGTAAAAGGGTCAAAAAATTGCTTATAGGATGATATGGTTGAAACTGCATGCATTCCTAACACTGCACCATAGCTAAATTTCTTTTGCCAGCCTAAGACAAAAGCTAAAATTAACAGCAATTGAATCGCACCAACAATATAAAATACCGTTGTACCTAGTCCACCCAATCCATAAAATTTTTGAAATACTTTGGCTGCATGATCTGGATTAATAAATTTATCCAAAACCCACATCAGAAAGACTAAGAAAACGCTGAGTCGCATAATTAACAGTGTCAAGGAAATGCGAGTAAATGTATTTGCAGTAGATTGTGTCATTGCTATATTCTCGTGCTCTAAAGCTCACAGGAAATAGAATAAAATGTGCGCATTAAAGTACGCTTAAAGAAAAGGCTTAGTCTGGTTCATTACTACAACTCCTCAATTGTTAACTCCTGCAACTACTGAAATCCCACAACTGCTAATTGATAGATATTTGCGATCAAGAATGTAGGGAGGTAAAATTTCACGTCCCTACAATGGGTAAAAATTTTAGGTATTTTAATTTCTCCAGATGTCTAATCAAAGCACTATGCAATCGCACCATCACTAGCGATAAAATAGATCCCATCAATAAGCTACCTCTAACCCAAACAGGAGAGCCTTTCGTGGAATCTGGATACAACGCAGGAGAAATAGAACAAAAGTGGCAGCAAAAATGGCTAGAATTGGGCTTAGATAAAACTCTAGAAGCCAGCGACAAACCCAAATTCTATGCGTTATCTATGTTTCCCTATCCATCGGGAAATCTACACATGGGTCATGTCCGCAACTATACCATCACTGATGTCATTGCCCGTCTCAAGCGTATGCAGGGGTATCGCGTGTTGCATCCTATGGGTTGGGATGCTTTCGGTTTACCTGCGGAAAATGCAGCCATTGACAGAGGAGTTGCGCCGCAGAAGTGGACGTATCAAAATATTGATCAGATGCGCCAACAACTTCAGGAATTGGGTTTTTCCCTCGACTGGGAGAGAGAATTGGCTACTTGTTCCCCAGATTACTATCATTGGACACAGTGGATTTTCTTGCAATTTTTTGAAGCAGGACTTGCTTACCAAAAAGAATCTGCCGTAAACTGGGATCCTATTGACCAAACTGTACTCGCCAATGAACAAGTAGATAGCGAAGGTCGTTCTTGGCGCTCTGGTGCGATAGTAGAAAAGAAGATGTTGCGTCAGTGGTTTCTTAAAATCACCGACTACGCCGAAGAATTACTCAATGACTTAGATAAATTGGACGGTTGGCCAGAAAGAGTTAAGCTAATGCAGGAAAACTGGATTGGCAAATCTACCGGAGCGCGAGTCGAGTTTACCACAGCAGATGGGGCAGTAATCGAGGTTTACACCACACGACCCGATACTCTTTGGGGTGCTACATTTATGGTACTTTCCCCAGAACATCCCCTCGTAACTCAGTTAACCACACAGCAGCAGGCGGAAGCCATAGCCCAATACCAGCAAGAAGCTGCATCCAAGAGTGAAATTGAACGAACTGCTGATAATCGCGGTAAAACGGGTGTATTTACTGGAAGTTACGCCATCAACCCTGTAAATGGCGCAGAAGTACCAATTTGGATCGCAGATTACGTGTTGATGGACTACGGTACTGGTGCCATTATGGCAGTTCCCGCCCACGATCAGCGAGATTTTGAGTTTGCGACAACCTACGGTTTGGAAATTAAGCAGGTTGTCTTTCCCCCTGACGCTAATCCAGAGGAAGCAGAAACACTAAGTGCAGCTTACAGCGATAACCAAGCTGGTGTTTTATATAATAGCGATCCACTAAACGGTTTACCAGTGCCAGAAGCCAAAGCAAAGGTGATTGAATACCTCGAAAGCGAAGGTATTGGTAAAGCCAAGGTTAACTATCGTCTTCGTGACTGGTTAATTTCTCGCCAACGCTACTGGGGTGCGCCAATTCCCGTTATTCACTGTCCCAGTTGTGGTATCGTACCAGTTCCCGATGCTGACTTGCCTGTAATTCTACCAGAAAATATAGAGTTGTCAGGACGCGGTGCCTCTCCTTTAGCGCAAATGGAAGAGTGGGTAAATGTCAAATGTCCCAGCTGCGGTGAAGCTGCGAAGCGAGAAACCGACACCATGGACACATTTATTGATTCCTCTTGGTATTTCCTACGCTATACCGATGCCAAAAATCCCCAAGAAGTCTTCTCTAAACAAAAAGTAAACGATTGGATGCCCGTAGATCAATACGTGGGTGGAATTGAACACGCAATTTTGCACCTACTGTACTCTCGTTTCTTTACCAAAGTCTTGCGAGACAGGGGTTTGCTGAATTTCGATGAACCCTTCCAACGTCTCTTGACTCAGGGTATGGTGCAAGGATTAACCTACGTAAATCCCAATAAACAGGGTAAAGATAAATGGGTTCCCTCTAGCTTAGTCGATCCTGAAAATCCTCGCGATCCAGAAACAGGTGAGGCTTTAGAAGTTTGCTACGCTACCATGTCTAAATCTAAGGGTAATGGTATCGCACCCAAGGATGTCCTTAACAAATATGGTGCGGATACAGCGCGGATGTTTATCCTCTTCAAAGCACCACCAGAAAAGGATTTGGAGTGGGATGAGGCGGATGTGGAAGGACAATTCCGCTTCTTGAATCGGGTGTGGCGTTTGGTAAGTGAATATGGGGAAGCGTCAACCAAGAAACAGTCAGATTGTAGGGACTTAAGATCTTACGTCCCCAGCAAAGCAGAAAAAGACTTACGTCGGGCGATTCACACAGCAATAAAAGAAGTAACAGAAGACTTAGATGGCGATTATCAGTTTAATACGGCTGTGTCTGAATTGATGAAACTGAGTAACGCTTTGAATGATGCAAAAGCAAAAGATAGCCCTGTTTACGCAGAAGGAATCGAAACCTTAATCAAACTTCTGGCACCCTTTGCACCCCATATTACAGAGCAATTGTGGCATAACATTGGCCAAACTGGTTCTATCCATCAGCAAGATTTTCCAGTTTGCGATGCTGAAGCTTTAGTAGTAGATGAAATTACCTTAGTAATTCAAATAATGGGTAAAACGCGAGGAACAATTCAAGTTCCTACAAATTCCAGCAAGGAAGAGTTGGAAACATTTGCTCGCAACTCAGAAGCAGCGCAGCGTCATTTAGAAGGAAAAGAAATTAAGAAAGTGATTGTAGTTCCTAGAAAGTTGGTGAATTTTGTCGTGGCTAAGGGGTAATTTTTCCCTCGCATTATTATCTTTAACCACATTTGTGGGGACGTAATATATTACGTCTCTACATTGTTTGCAATTCAATAATTAATTACTAATATAGTGCTACGGGACAACATTAGGACATTTATCTGTTCACTTTTAACCAATCTATACTGTCCTAAGCTATATGCGTAGCGCTATATCTCGTATATTTCTCCTCTTTTTGAAGTCATTAATCCCTACTCTTTTACCCAACTTAGCTACTCAAGATTGCTCATGTGCTTTGAGATACACTTCTCCATCTTATTTCATAAGAGAACATCAAAAATAGACCCAAATCGCTAATTTATTATTAGGGTAAATTCTCTAGATATCACCTTCTTTGAAAATGACAAAAGAGGGATATCTTCTTAATCTTATTGATTCTTGTACTTATTTTATTTATGGTTTGCTGAACCAGTATAAATTTTGCAAGTAAGAGAATATAGCAGCAACTTATAACTTAACCTTAGATAGGAAAAATACAAAAAAAATTGATGTACAATTTGCTGAAAAGCCTGAGTAATTTAAAGCTCATGAATCGCACAATTTTTGCTCTAGCCCTATCTTTCTCCCCAGTTTATATTGCCTTACCTAGCCAAGCACAGCAAGCTGAGTCTAACTTATTTTCGCCCCTACCATCACAAATAGAACAATTAGCTGAGCCCTCACAAGTAGAACAAATTCAGCAACAGTTTCAGGAACAATTTCCCCTATTCTACTTATTTTTGCAGCTAGATAAGCCCCAAAATTTAAACTTACAACAACAAGCAGAAGCAGAGATTAGAGCTATTTTAGAGGAACCACCATCACTGCAACAGCAAATATTACAGCAACAAATTGAGCAAATTGAAAATCAGCGACGTTGAGACTAATTATAACTAGCCATTTTCTCTCTATTTATAGCAATTATTCCCCTTTTGTCACTTTCCGAGATTCTAAGGAAATTACATGATTACAACCAACGACACCTAACAAAAGAATCAGGATTTGGCCCTGTTTTTCGGAGTCTCATAGAAGAGAGATATCGTACTTATGAGACACATTTACATCAACAATTATAGTGCTACGCATATAAGTTAGGACAGGATAGATCGGTTAAAAACAATAACAAGGAAATAGCAAACAGATAAATGTCTTAATGTTGTCCCGTAGCGCTATAACTATAGCAATTCTCTTTCTTAGTGAGCTACATCCCAATCAACCATTAACCATCAGCAGCTCGCGCGTTTCCCGTAAAAAGTTCGCCGAGTTCGCTCGCCAGTCAACAAGAATCAAAATTTTGTTTGTATCTCAGTCAAAAGATAACTGTTATATTAACAATCAAAAATCAACCATCAACTATTAACAATTAACAGATAAGCTAGCAAACTATCAATTGGAAACAATATATTTAAAAAAGTTCTTCGCTTGTTAATAAACTGAAAAAGAAGCAACAACTTCTCGATATACCTGTTTCGCCTTTTCCCATTGTCTTTGGGGAACGGAAATGTTAAAAGTGAGTAGCTTACCATGATTAACAGTAACGCTAGCCAAATTATGCCTTTCTTGACTATCAGGTAGCTTGACTTGGTATTCTAAAAAGTAATAAGGTTGACCCTCAACATCGTGAGTTTCAGCACTAATTAAATCAACCTCACGCTCACTACTAACTAGCGATTGCTTCAGAAGCTTATAACCAACATCTGTAGCTGTTCCCAAATCTGTTAAAGACTTATCCTCAGGTACAGCACTAACAATAACGCTTAGATTCGCTGTACGCTCAATAATATCGTGATAAACAACATCTACTCCCTGCTGCGCTTGGGTAAGAGAGACAGGAACCCAGCCATTAGGGTATAAAAACTTATAACTATCCTGAGAGTCAACATAACTTTTTAAGCCACTAGCAGGATTAGAACAACTTCCCAGGCTTAAACTAAAAACAACTAATAATAAAGCAAATAAGGGTTTAAGCATCTCTTCTACTTTTTGCTTGCCCACTGCTACATTGTCTCATGCCAACTGAGGCGTAATTTCAGGATCGCAGAAGAGATGCTGTAAATTTTAGCTAACGTTACTAGATACGGACACAGCTACAAATAATAAACCACCAATTAATACTAGTGCACCAGCTCCCATAATTAGATAGTTACGTTGCTCTGTATCACTTGGTGGTTCAGCTACATAGGGCTTAGTTTCAACAGCAAAGTTATTTAAGAGTCCACCGTCTTCTTCTGTATAAGGCATTATGTTATGTAAACCTTTGTATGATTATCTTAATAAGATTTTACATTAAAGTGCCTTTTTTGTGCGTCAGGATTTATTCAACTACAATACTCCCTTAGAACTAGGAATAGTAGCAGCACGTCGGGGATCAACTTCTAAAGCCATTCTTAGGGAACGAGCAAAAGCTTTAAAAGTTGCTTCTATTATGTGGTGGGAATTGATACCATCTAATTGACGGATGTGTAGAGTCATCTGAGAGTGGTTAACAATAGCAACAAAAAACTCTCTAACAAGCTGTGTATCATAGGTTCCCACACGCTGAGTCGGGATAGACAAGCCATAACTTAAATGGGGTCTTCCCGAAAAATCTAAAGCTACCTGCACCAGAGCTTCATCCAAAGGTGCGATAAAATGTCCAAAGCGTTGAATACCTCTGCGATCTCCTAAAGCCTTAGCTAATGCTTGACCAAGGGTAATACCAACATCTTCATTTGTATGGTGATCATCAATTTCTATATCTCCTGTAGCTTTAACATCTAAATCCAACAAGCCATGGGAAGAAATTTGATGTAGCATATGGTCGAGAAAAGGAATACCTGTTGCCGCACTACATTTTCCTGTACCATCTAAATTCAGACTAACCTGGACATCAGTTTCTCCAGTGGTACGACTCACAGAAGCAGTTCTAGGTAGTAATGATTGAGAAAGATTTGGTTTTGCTGTAGTTTGCATAGTTTGGTTATTAGTTGTTCGTTATTGGTTATTAGTTGTTCGCAATTTGTCCTTCATCCTCAGTTGATTGTTAATTTTGCATGGGAGTAACTGATGGGAGATTGAGACAGTAAAAAGCTAGATAATGTAGCGACAATTAGGTAAGAACTAACATTACTTATTACTTATTACTTATTACTTATTACTTAAATTACATGCCCATAATTTCATAACCAGCATCAACGTATAAAACTTGTCCTGTAATCCCGCTAGAAAGATCGCTACATAAAAAAGCAGCCGTATTACCAACTTCTAGCTGAGTCACAGTACGTTTTAGAGGTGCAACTTCCTCAACGTGGCGAATCATGTCCAGTATACCGCCCACTGCCGAAGAAGCGAGAGTACGAATTGGTCCTGCGGAAATCGCATTAACACGAATATTTTGGGATCCTAATTCTGAAGCGAGATAGCGTACACTCATCTCTAATGCCGATTTAGCAATTCCCATAACATTATAGTTAGGAATTACCTTAACTCCGCCAATATAACTTAAGGTTACAATAGCGCCACCATCACTCATCAACGGTTTAGCAGCTTGTGCAAGACGCACTAGAGAGTAGGTACTAATGTCTAAAGCCTTACTAAAACCAGCTCTAGATGTAGCATTAAATTCACCTGTAAGATCTTCTTTATCAGCAAACGCTAAACAGTGCACCAGTATGTCTAACTTACCCCACTTGTCAGCAATAGTTTGAAATGCAGAGTCGATTTGAGTGTCATCTTGCACATTACATGGTACAAATACACTAGGATTAAGAGACTCTACCAAACTAGATACCTTTTTCTCATAACGCCCTTTATCATCTGGTAAGTAGCTGACACCGATTTCTGCTCCTCCCTGGTGTAATTTTTGGGCTATTCCCCAAGCAATTGAGCGATTGTTAGCAATGCCAGTAATAAGAGCTTTTTTTCCAGTTAAATCTAACATAATTCCTAGTTTTGAGCCTGATGCCAGAATAAATAGTACTTCCCCATCGTATTATGAGGTTGAGCCACTGGTATATTCCTAGCACGAGGGTTAGATTGCTTAGTTTAATGGGCTAGGGAACACAATTAGCTACCAATTTTGGTAAATTGTATCAAACAGCACTAGAAAAATTTGAAAACTTCTAGTGATTGTCCTGGTAGAGATCTAGCCTTAAGGCTTACGAACAGCTAAATCATCAAATCTCAGGTTGTGTGAGCATAATGGAACTGTCTGTAACGAAAGATCAATCTCTAGCAAATGTATTCCGTCAAATTGGAGGGGATGCTTTTCCCCCAGTAGTTGAACCCTTTGAGCGAGGTAAGACGATATTTTTCCCTGGCGATCCCGCCGAGCGCGTTTATTTTTTGATTAAGGGTGCGGTAAAGCTATCGAGGGTGTATGAAGCGGGAGAAGAAATCACAGTAGCCCTATTGAAAGAAAATAGCGTCTTTGGGGTACTCTCACTAATTACTGGTCAAAGTTCAGATCGTTTTTACCATGCCGTCGCTTTTACTGCTGTAGAATTACTCTCAGCACCAATTGACCAGGTGGAGCAAGCGCTGAAGAAAAATCCGGAACTATCGATGTTAATGTTGCAGGGTTTATCATCGCGAATTTTACAAACAGAGATGATGATTGAAACCCTAGCACACCGCGATATGGGTTCTCGATTAGTGAGTTTTTTGTTGATTTTGTGTCGCGATTTTGGTGTCCCGACAACCGATGGAATCAAAATAGATTTGAAGCTTTCCCACCAAGCGATTGCTGAAGCAATTGGTTCAACTCGCGTCACCGTCACCCGTTTGCTGGGAGATTTGCGTCAAGAGCAAATGATTTCTATTCACAAGAAAAAAATTACTGTCTACAATCCAGTTGCTTTGAGTCAGCAATTTACCTGAATTTGTTATTTACTGTTAGGTAGTGGGCTACTAGTTGATGAAAATTGAGGACTTATTGTTCACTATTTACCAATTAACGATTATCGATTGATGACTAGCGCCTATATCCTAATTACAGCAATTTTAGTCTTGGGAGGATTAATTGCTTCCTTGGGTGATCGCCTAGGTACTAAAGTAGGGAAGGCGCGACTGAGACTGTTTAATTTACGTCCCAAACAAACAGCAGCTCTAGTTACTTTGGTTACGGGAACAGTAATTTCTGCATCTACCCTGCTGTTGCTGTTTGGTTTGAGTGAATCCCTGCGCGAAGGGGTTTTCGAGCTCGATGATATCCTCAAAAAACGCAGAGCACTTAAAAGAGAGTTAGCACAAGTAATAGATCAAAGAAATGAGGTAGAAGAGAAACTGCTAGAAACTCAGCAGCAACAAAACCAAGCTCAACAGCGCCTCAATCAAATAGAAGACAAATTTGAGCAAGCACAAAACCAACTTAAAGATGCTTCTGGTCAAGTAGATATTTTACGTCAAGACATTAAATCTTTGCTGGGCGAGCGAGAACAATTAGTCCAAAGACGCAATCAGCTTGATCAAGAAATTGAGCAACTTAGAGATCAGTTAGTGCTTCAGGATCAAGAAATTACAACACAAACCAACGAGATTAGGGAGCAAGAGGCAAAGATTCAAACTCAACAGGAATTATTGTCACAACAGGAGGATAGTGTTGAGCAATTAAAAGAACAACAAAAGACACTCAAAGCAGAAATTAGCTCCAGAGATGAAGCCCTCCAACAAAAAGAATCTAACCTGAGGAATCTAGAACAGCAATTAACTTTGCGACAGCAGCAATTTGAGGCTTTGGAGAGGGGTTATGAAGAACTAAGAAGAAAAGATATTGCGATCGCACGTAACCAGGTTTTACACCATGCGGTAGTGCGAATTATCGATCCCAATTCGGTTCAAGCTGCAGTGGATGAAATTTTGCGAGATACTAACCGCAAGGTGAATCAACTGACCAATGAAAAGCCAAATACTCCTGAGCAACAGATAGTAAGAATTACCAGAAACCAAGTGCTAAATTTAATTAGTAACATTCGTGATGGTCGAGAATATGTAGTGCGAATTGTTTCTGGAGGAAACTATGTCCAGGGAGAAGTAGAGGTTCGAGTTTTCGCTGATGCGACTGTGAATAGAAGGGTTTTTTCACCTGGGGAAATAATTGCTTCTATTGGCGTAGACAAGAGTAATATGAGCCTAGAACAAATCCAAACTCAGGTTGATTGGTTAATTGCTGCATCTAAATTTCGGGCGCGCCGTGCTGGTATTATAGGCGAGTTGCAAGTAGAAGATGGTCATCCAACTAAATTGATTAGCTTCATTGAACAATTACAAGAGTACGATCAACCAATAGAAGAAATTAAGGCAGTTACACCTGAGTGGATTAATACTTCAGGACCAATGAAAATTCGCTTAGTAGCAATACAGGATGGGGAAGTTTTGTTTAGTACTTAGTTAATTTTGTTTTTTGTTGTTGGTTGTTAGTTGTTTGTTTTTGATTATTTACTTGCTTATGTAACTGTCTATTCCCAAGAATGAATTATGATACTAGGCTTTGATCCAGGAAGGGATAAATGTGGTGTCGCGGTAGTAGATGACAATCACCAATTACACTACCATGAGGTCATAGCTGCAGAGGATGCAATCGCAACTATTAATCGCCTCTGCGGGGAATTTCCGATTCATTTGGTGGTAATGGGAGATCAAACTACAGCCAAGCAATGGCAAAGTAAGTTACGCTCAAGTTGTTCAGACTCAATCTCTATTACCATGGTAGATGAGAGATACAGTTCCCTAGAAGCTCGTGAACGCTATTGGAAAATGTATCCTCCCCAAGGATTAAAGCGCCTTATACCCCAAGGAATGCGACTTCCTCCCCGTCCTATTGACGATATTGTTGCTATCTTGTTGATAGAAAGGTATTTGCAAATTGATAGTGTCAAATACTAATAACCGAATTTGACTTAGATCTAGAGCAAAAATTACTACAAATGCGTTACTCCCTTTTAAGCCGATTTCAAGGAGGATTATTAGGTAGCATAATTGCCGAAAGTTATGCAAAACAAAAGCAATTTCAGCTGGGAACTGAGCAACTAAGCACAGCTAGCAAAATCGGCAACGACACCTTAGCGCATCTCATCAAGACAAGGGGTCAATGGGAACCAGAAAATTGGCTCAGTGGCATCAGCTCAATTGATCAGGAAAAAAATCGCTTCGATAGCAATGATTTAGCTGTAGCAACTTTACCCTTAAATTTATTTTTCCACGACTCTCCGCTTATTTGGCAGCAAAAATTATTAACATTAATAGCACCAGAACTAGATTTTGACTCTCAAGGGGCAATTTTGCTGTGGAGTAAAGCAATTAGTTTACTCTTAAGTGAAAAGCTAGCTCCCTCTGATTTAATATCCCAATTACTGGTGCAACTGGATCCCAAAGCAACCAAGCTTAAAGGGCAATTAGAGCAAATACAAGCTTTTTTAGAAACTAGATCTAGCTTAGACCGAGTAATCGCTCAATTAAGCCATTCCCAATACCCTCAAGGTGCAATTACCAGCGCACTTTATTGCTTTCTTGCTACCCCAGAAGATTTTCGCCTTTGTGTCAATCGTGCTCAGTTAGTGGAAACTTCTATTCCTCTAACAGCTAATCTCACAGGAGCGATGGCTGGAGTTTATAATAGTTCATTAGCAATTCCCATCCAGTGGCGTGTAGCCAGTGCATCTCTTACTACCGAGTGGACTATCTGTAAACAAGCAGAACAATTATTTTCCTTGTGGTCTGGAGTATACCAGCCAAGGGACACAGATGATTTGCTAATGCAAGCTGCAGTTGCTGCACCACAAGTGATTCAAAAGCGAGCATCTCTACCAATAAAAAAGTAAACGCAACAGCCTCTGACAATTCTTAGAGTTATTGTCCATTCGGTGGCGTTAAAATAGACGCAATCAAGTGTAATATTTCTTATTCTCAAGGTACAAATTTAAAAATTTTGCGGCGAACATAAACTTAATTTAAATTATCAAATCCATTAGGATTCAGACACGCCAAAAGAGTTGAGGGGAAAAGTGCTGAGGATACAGATGGGTTAAGCGCAGTAAAAATATATCGATGATCTCCCTAGTTTTTCTACTGCCATTCTCTAATCTGCCTCAAAATCAAATTAGCTTAGTGCCTGGTTTTATACCAACCAATCTAACCAAACTCTTGCCATTTTTGTACGCCGGGATAGCCTAATAGCTCTCACAAACTATGAAAAATTTTCATTCCTTGACAAATCACCTTGGAACATGGCACAGAAAACAACTGCATCGCCTTCAGATCATACTCTCTCAACAGACTGACTCAACTCAGGTAAAGAGTAGAGATCTAGCGATTGCAAGTGCCACTAAAACTCAGAAGGGGAAAGTTCAAGCACCATTGATGCTACTCCTCTCGGTGGTTTCTCTAACTGGTGTGGTTGGTTACCGTTTCTATAACCAACCACAACTAGCAGTGGGTACTACAGCTCCCGGAACAATTATCTCTCCTAGTAGTGAAGAAGTAGTTGATGAGCAAGCAACAGAAGCCAAGCGTAGAGAAGCTCGTCAAGGAGTTGGTCGCGAACCAATATTGATGTTAAATCAAGAGGTTAACAACAATATTAACCGCAGGCTCAAAAATTTTTTCGGACAGGTAACACAGGTAAGAGATTTAGCAGGAGCTTTTCCTTTTGTTGCGCCGCAATATCTCTCTCTTCCCACTCAAAGATATCTACGCAGCTGTACAGATGAAGAATGGCAGGCAATTGCTACGGTTTTGCAGCTTAAATCCCCCGCCACAAAAAACCAAGAGGCTGAATCAACCAATAGCAAGAATCAGCAAATAGAGCCGTTAAATTCTGCTATTCAACAGGCTGTGGCGGAACTGCAAAACTATCGTCAAGAGCTCGGAGAGGATGCACTCAAAAACTTAGTCACCGAAATTATCGAGATTCGCCAAGGTTACCAAAAAGCTGAAGAGCGAATCAAAAATATCGCCAGAGAATCTATTCTTGAAGATTCCTACCTCATAACTCTGCTGGAATTACCAGACGAAACTTGGCAGCAAACTAAATTTGGGATCACCTTAGCTACAAAACGTATTCTCACTCAAGGTATTTCCGATGGTTTACCTGAAAACTTAAAGCAGCAAACAATTCAAATCCAGCTTGAGAACAGTGTACCAGAGCAAACAGAAAATATTGCTACCAGCTTAATCTCCGTACTTTGGCAAACTAATTTAGTCACAGACGAAGCGCAAATGGCGCGACGAGCCGATCAAAAAGCGAGGGATGTCCAAATAGAGACAATTCCAGTCCAGAAAGGCGAAATTATCGTCATGAAAGGTGAAGTCATTAGCGAAAAACAGTTCGTCCTCTTGGATCATTTTGAACTCAGTCAACGCCGTATTAATTGGGTAGGCTTACTCATTTGCGGTGGTTTAGTAACTACCTCAGTGGGGGCTTTCTGGATCATTAAGCAGCGAGTGAGCCCCAATTTGCGTCGTCGCGATCATGTTTTACTGTGGTTGCTTAGCTTAAGCGTACCCATGTTAGCAATTTTCAAAATACCCTATACTAGCTTGCCAGCCATTGGTTTTCTTGTGGGTAGCTTTTATCACGCAACTATTGCAGTTCCCTTTGTCGGTTTGCTCACAGGATTAGTTACTTTCAGTAGTGGGGTTGTTGGTTGGGAATTTTTGCTGGCTGGAGCAGCAGGAGGAATGTTGGCTGCTGTGATGTCAGGAAGGCTACGCTCACGGGAAGAATTAGCCTTGCTGGGAGGCTGTGTCGGCTTAACCCAAGGTGGATTTTACTTGCTAGTGAAACTGCTCTTAAGTTCCCATCCTGGAAGTATCTTGTACATGGTTATGAGTGAGGCTGTTTTTTACAGTCTCTCTGGCTTAGCTTGGAGTGTAGTTGCTCTGGGAGTGTCCCCCTACCTAGAGCGTTTATTCGATTTAGTGACACCAATTCGCTTAGCAGAGTTATCTAACCCCAACCGTCCCCTACTCAAACGCTTAGCCACAGAAGCACCTGGGACTTTTCAACATACCCTCTTTGTTTCTTCCCTTGCAGAAGCCGCAGCCAGAGAATTACATTGCAATGTGGAGTTGGTGCGAGCAGGAACTTTGTACCACGACATTGGCAAAATGCATGATCCCCTAGGATTTATTGAAAATCAGATGGGAGGACCAAACAAGCACGACACAATTGATAATCCTTGGGAAAGTGCCACCATTATCAAAAAGCACGTCAGTGAAGGGCTAGTTATGGCGCGAAAATCTGGTTTACCCAAAGCAATTCGCGACTTTATTCCTGAACATCAAGGAACTTTACTTATTTCATATTTCTACCTGCAAGCCAAACAAAGACAGCAACAAGAAGGTGGAGAGCCAGTTCAGGAGGCTGATTTTCGCTATGATGGTCCCATTCCCCAATCGCGGGAAGCAGGAATCATGATGCTTGCTGACGGCTGTGAAGCAGCTCTACGTTCCCTTAAAGATGCCACACCAGAGGCTGCTCTAAATTTAGTCCAGAAAATTTTTAAGGCTCGCTGGCTAGATGGACAGTTAGCAGAATCAGGACTACAGAAACATGAATTAAAGTTAATTGGTGAAGTTTTTGTCAGGGTTTGGCAACAATCCAATCACCAGCGCATTGCCTATCCAAAAGCAGCCCTAGAACCAGGGAAGTAGGAATGTAGGGACGTAACATGTTACGTCTAGAGAGCAGGGGTAGCAAGGGACGTAGAAGTCGTTAGAAATGCACTACTCATCCATTTTTATGACTATCAATTACGCTGTAGCACCGTCGCTCATCCGTTTCCCCAAACAACAAACAACCAACAACTAATCACTCAGTTGATATAACTGCTCTGCGACTCTTTTTAAGCGCCGTAGCTGGGCTTTCATGTCCTCTTTGGTCAATTTAGCCGCAAAAGTGTTAAAGCCCCAATCAACGACAGGATTGGGAATGGTAAACTCAAAACGGTTGAGCAATTGTGTCCCACCTTGATTCGGTTGGCACTCCCAACGATCGCGTCCTTTAAAAAAGCCCTTAAACTCCCAGACAATCAAGCCTGGTTCCCTCTCCACCACTACGCTTTTGAGAGTTGGCTGCAAAAGTGGAATCTTGATGATAAAACGACTACAACTACCCAACTGTGTACTCCAATCCCCAATGGGTTCGCAGCGTAGTAGCGGATTGAGCCAACGGTGCATTAATTCTAGCTCCGCGAAACAGCGCTCCACAGTGGTAGAACTGGCTTTAATTTGAATTGATTGCTCAAAAACCTGGCGAGATGACATGGAAAACAGAGAATAGATAGTCTGACCTCTTTGCATCATACTCTGGTTAAGTATTTTTGCTAGTCAACCGTAAATTTACTCAGCTTTTTTAAGTATTTTTTCACGCAAATCACTCTATTAAGGGCAAGCTTGTTGTATTTTTGCTTGTAGAGTGAATTGGATTAATCCAAACCATGAATGGAAATTGGGAAGGACTCATTAACATAACTGGCATGGCTATGCCACTGCCAGATTCAACGCCACTACTGGCGCAATCACCCTTTGACGATGTCTTATCAGTATTGGGAGCCAATCTCGGTACCTCTCTGATAGATTTAGTCAGAGCGATTTTAATCCTGCTTGTAGGCTGGATTGTCGCCGGATTGGTGAGTAAGTTCATTAAAGGTGTACTCAACCGCACCAGTATCGATAACAAAATTACCTCCTGGATTACAGGGGGACAAGGTGGAGAAAGTCTACCAGTTGAAGATTGGATTGCCAATACTGTCTATTGGTTAATCATGCTGTTTGTGATAGTTGCTTTTCTACAAGCGCTAAAACTTGATGCGGTTTCTGAACCCCTCAATGCTCTACTAGAGCAAGTAACAGTCTTCTTACCCAAGATAGGCGGTGCCGCGCTGCTTCTTGGTGTAGCTTGGATTTTGGCAACAGTAGTCAAAATGATCATTACCCGGGTTCTAGGCGCTTTTCGCCTGGATCAGCGCTTGGGAAGTGATGTTGGCGGCTCAGATTTTTCTCTGACCCAAACTCTCGGTAATGGTCTCTATTGGTTCATTTTCCTGCTCTTCTTGCCCTCAATTCTGGGTATTTTGGGCTTAGAGGGAACCCTAGCACCAGTACAAACCTTACTCGACGAGATTCTCTCTGTCTTGCCCAATATTTTGGGAGCAGTCTTAATCGGTGCAGTAGGCTGGTTTGTCGCTCAAATTGTCCGTCGAGTTGTTACTAATCTTCTCGCCGCTACTGGAGTAAATCAGTTAGGGGAAAGATTTGGACTCTCTAGTGCTGCTGGTGGTCAATCCCTAGCTCAAATTATTGGCACTATTGTCTACGTTTTGGTACTGATTCCAGCGGCGATTTTTGCCCTCGATAACTTGGAAATCGAGGCCATCTCTGAGCCTGCAATCGCTATGCTCAATCAGGTACTAAATTTCTTGCCTAAGATCTTTAGCGCCAGTGTGATCATTGCAGTAGCTTACTTTGCTGGTAAATTTGTTGCTGAATTAGTGACGAATATTCTCACTGGATTGGGCTTTGATAATATCGCTGAAACCCTTGGTTTACCTTCACCAACAGCGACAGAAGAAGCAGAAGCTCCTAGACCAGAAACAGGTCAAGCAACTGTACTTCAGCCCTCAACTCAACTACCGAGCAAGACACCTTCAGAGTTAGTTGGTACTGTTGTTCTCATTGCTATTGTCCTGGTTGGCGCTTTATCTGCGATTGATATCCTGCAAATCCAGGCTCTAGAAAACGTACTCAGCGTCATTCTAACCATCGCAGGTCAAGTACTATTAGGCTTGATTGTCTTGGCAATTGGTTTATTCTTGGCTAACTTTGCCTACAAGCTCATCAGTAGCTCTGGCGGTAGTCAAGCAAACTTCCTCGGACAAGCAGCTCGTATTGCCATTATTGCCCTTGTCTCTGCTATGGCGCTCCAACAGATGGGAATTGCCACCGATATCGTTAACCTCGCCTTTGGTCTACTATTAGGAGCGATTGCTGTTGCTATTGCCCTTGCCTTTGGTTTAGGTGGTCGTGATATTGCTGCGGAACAGGTTAGAGAGTGGCTAGCGGCTTTTAAGAAAGGAGAATAGTTTAGTCAATCATCTGCCAAAATAAGTCAGATAACCACAACAATTTAATTTCTGTGGTTAATTAAGCACAATTTAAATTATCATCATGCTCCTAGCACTATTCGCTTGGGGCATTTTCTTGGCTCGGGGACGATAAAGTAGAAGAAGAAAGTCACTTTTTAGGGGTTTTAATCTTGCTAGTTGTCGATAATCGTGAATAATGGGTAACTAACGGAAGTATTCGACACCTATATTTACTGCTAACTACTACCAAATTTCCCTCGGAGAACTCAGCCTATGGAAGCTCTTTTGACTATTTTTGCTCCAGTTATTGTCTTTGTTGCTGGAGTTGGCGCTAGTTCCGTCAGAATTATTAATGAAGGTAATGAAGCTCTTGTGGAACGCTTGGGACAATTCAACCAGAAATTAGAACCAGGTTTAAATTTCATTATTCCCCTGCTTGACAAAATTGTAGTGGAAGAAACTGTCCGCGAGAAAGTTCTAGACATTGAACCCCAAAGTGCGATTACCGCTGATAATGTTTCTCTCAAAGCAGATGCGGTTATTTACTGGCAAATTCTTGATCTTGAAAGTGCTTTTTATAAGGTGGAGGATTTAGCCCAAGCGATTCGTAACTTGGTATTAACAGCTCTGCGTTCAGAAATTGGCATGATGGAGTTAGAAGAAACCTACTCTTCCCGCAACAAAATTAATAAGGCTCTATTGCAACAACTCGATGAAGCGACCGAAAGTTGGGGAGTTAAGATTACTCGTGTGGAAGTCCGGGAAATTGCTCCTGCACAAACTGTAATGGATTCTCTGGAACAGGAAAGAGCTGCTGAAAGTAGAAAAAGAGCCGCTCTGCTGGAAACCGAAGGTACAGTTGGTTCCATTGAAATGATTTCCCAAGCGTTGCGCAAAGAGCGCAATCACAAGGAAGTTTTGCAGTATCTGGTGGCTCAGCGTTATCTGGATGCAAATCAAAAACTAGGGGAGAGTCCTAATTCCAAGATTCTATTTATGGATCCCAAGAATTTGAATGAGGCTTTAGCAGATTTGATGTCCACTGGTGAGAACGAGACCACTCCATTTAATTAATTTACAAGGGAAAGGGTTTCTTGGCCAACGTTCAGGCAAGCCCCACTGCAGTTCGGTGGGGAACCTGACCTGAATTAATTATGGAACCAAGAAACCCAGTTTTCACTTGACAATTTTGCCTGATGCTCTTACGACACCACTGCTTCTGATTTAGCTTTTTGTTGCACAGAAGTATGTAGGCGATTCAAAGCACTGACATAAGCACGAGCAGAAGCCACAATAACATCAGTATTCGCTGCATGACCAGAATATACTCTTCCCTGGTGGCGCAGGCGAATTGTGACTTCACCAATCGCATCAATCCCTGCTGTTACTGATTTAACAGAGTACTCAATCAACTCATTGGGGACATTGACAACACGATTAATCGCTTTGTAGATTGCATCTACAGGACCTGTACCAATGGCTGCATCAGTTAATTCCTCACCCTCAGGTGTGCGGAGAGTTACCGTTGCTGTGGCGCGCGCATGATCACCACAGGAAACCTGTACCAACTCTAAACGGAATAATTCTGGTACTTGCTGAATCTCGTCGTTGATAATCGCCTCAAGATCCCAATCGGTGATTTCCTTCTTCTTGTCAGCCACTTCCTTGAAGCGTACAAACGCCCGATTCAAATCCGTCTCCGAAAGTTCAAAACCCAATTCCTGAAGACGAGTACGGAAGGCGTGACGACCAGAAAGTTTACCCAGTACAATCTGATTATCGGTTAAACCAATGGATTGGGCATCCATAATTTCGTAGGTGAGGCGGTTTTTGAGCACACCATCCTGATGAATTCCTGATTCATGGGCAAAGGCATTAGCTCCTACAATGGCCTTATTAGGCTGTACCATCATCCCTGTGAGGTTGGATACCAAGCGAGACGTTTTGTAGATTTGCTTGGTGTCAATGTTGGTTAGAGGTGCTTGTGAGCTCTCAGGTCTACCTAGGAAAGGGTTAAAATATTGCCGACGCACGTAGAGCGCCATTACTAGCTCTTCTAAGGCAGCATTTCCCGCCCGCTCACCGATGCCGTTGATGGTACACTCAAGCTGTCGTGCTCCATTTTTAACTGCTTCAAGGAAGTTCGCAACAGCTAAGCCGAGGTCATTATGACCATGTACTGAGATTATAGCTTGGTCTATGTTGGGTACATTTTGTTTAATGCCACCAATTAAAGCACCAAACTCACTAGGAGTGGTATAGCCTACGGTATCAGGAATATTAACCGTGGTAGCTCCAGCAGCAATAGCAGCTTCTAGAACTTGATATAGAAATTCTGGATCGCTGCGTCCTGCATCTTCTGGAGAAAATTCTATATCATTTACCAAAGATTTGGCATATGCTACCATCTCTGGCACAATTTGCAAAACCTCTGCTCTCGACCTCTTCAGCTTATATTTAAGGTGGATATCAGAGGTAGCAATGAAGGTATGAATGCGCCCTTTGGCTGCTGGTTTGAGGGCTTGTGCAGCTGTTTTGATATCATCCTTTCTCGCCCTGGCTAAACCGCAAATAGTTGGTCCATTTTCCACGCCAACCGTTTCGGCAATTTTCTGGACAGCGGTAAAATCGCCACTACTGGTAAAAGGGAAACCAGCTTCAATAACATCAACTCCCAGTCGTGCTAGTGCTCTGGCAATGGTAAGCTTTTCATCAACGTTTAGGGTGGCTCCTGGAGACTGTTCGCCGTCTCGCAAGGTGGTATCAAAGATGATGATGCGTTCTGTCTGGTTTTCCATAGCACAATACAACGAACGAATAGAGTTATAGTTCTTAATTTCTACAATAAACTAGATTTTCACAATTGCCTTTAGCTACAATCAACTTTTTCGATATAGTCACGAATTTCATTGAGGTCTATGTATCTATCTGTGGCATTTCTCAATTCTCTAGCAATCATTCCTTCCGTTGATACTACGGTAATGTGAGTGTTTTTAGAGCGTAAAAGTTCAATTGCTCGCTCAAAGTCTCCATCACCGCTAAAGAGCACCACCCGATTGTACTGATCGCAAGTATTAAACATATCAATCACAATTTCAATATCCAGGTTAGCCTTTTGGGAGTAGCGACCAGAATTATCGTCGTAATACTCCTTGAGAACCTTGGTGCGTACTGTGTAACCTAAACTGATGAGGGCATCTCGAAATCCCCTTTGGTCTTGGGAATCTTTAAGTCCGGTGTACCAAAAAGCATTAACTAAAGTGAGATTAGGCTCGCATTTGAAGTAGCTAATCACACGCCTAGGGTCAAAAAACCAACCATTTTTTTGTTGTGCATAAAACATATTATTTCCGTCTACAAAAATAGACAGACGGCTCATAGTACAATGCATAGAAAATAAAACCTAAAATTTGTAACAAATAATTTGTCACTGGATGCAAGCTAGGGTTTCCAATGAAATAGGGGACTTTATCTAGTTATAAAATCTGACAAGAAACCGAAGGTATCTATTACGCAAGACACCAAAACATCCAGTAAATTAGAAAGTATGATTTACTGCTTAATAAAAGCAATAATTTGATAGATATATAATTTTTTCTAGCTGATTATTCTGGGATTTTAATAAGATTTAAAATCAAGTTAGAGTGAGTGTTAGATAAAAATTCCCCATACTGTTTTTGGCTAGTGTTTTTAATATTAAGACTATTATATAAAGTCATAAGGATAGTTTTTAGGTAAAGTCTTATAGGTGACTTTATCTGCTAAATGTTAAATTCTATCTTAATCTAAATTTTAAAAATAACGGTAATAAATGCTGGTTCCTGGTTATGGCTAGCTCCAATAGTAGTAGG
This sequence comes from uncultured bacterium, assembly GCA_964633315.1. Taxonomy (GTDB): domain Bacteria; phylum Cyanobacteriota; class Cyanobacteriia; order Cyanobacteriales; family CAWCAG01; genus CAZWGS01. Next base: position 54,702 of record CAZWGS010000008.1, read on the forward strand.
TGTAACTCAATCAAGGCTAGCATTAACTAGAGGTAAGAACACCAGTCACTCCAACCACCAACGTAAAGTTTTGCTCCTGAAATATCCGCTAAAGACAACGAGAGCAAATTAACGCAAGCAGTGACGCCAGAGCCACAATAGAGAATTAATTCTTGGTGGTTTGGTAACTGTTGCCAACGTTTTTGGTGTAGGCTGAGGGGAACAGAAAAACCATCTGCATCAGTTACTTCTTGCCAAGGTAAATTTATCGCACTAGGAATATGACCAGCAATGGGATCTATGGGTTCTATCTCTCCACGATAGCGATTGTTGGCGCGTGAATCTACTAATAATACCTCAGGCAAATTTTGCTGTGCCTTAAGTGTCTCAATATCTACAATCCAATCAGATTGTAATTGTGGCACGAAATGACTTGTTTTCTGAGGAGGAATTGCCGAGGTTATGGGGTACTCTTGTGTTAACCAATTTGACCATCCTCCATCGAGTAAGGCTACTTGAGAGTGACCAAAATAGCGCAGCAACCACCATAAACGCGCTCCAAAAGCGAAACGGGAGTCATCATAGGCTACAACTAGGGTTTTACCAAATTCAACCCCCATCGTCGCTAATTTTGCTGCTAGAGTCGCACTATCGGGTAGGGGATGTCGTCCTCCGTGTTTGTGCACTGGGGAGGATAGATCTTGGTTAAGATCTAGATAGTAGGCTCCAGGAAGATGACTGATTAAATATTGTTGGTGTCCCCACTGCGGATCGCTTAATTGAAAGCGACAGTCTACAATTACCACATCAGGAGCATCTAAATTTTGTGCTAGCCAAGAAGCAGAGACGAGGTTTTGGTTTGAAGTCATTGGTAGTGCCTGGTAATTTATAATTGGTAGGTCAGGTTAAAAGAGAAATCTTGGACACCCAAAAGCTATTGGTGACCATAAACTTTATACAGCAAAAGTGTTAGATTAACGCCTGCTTACCTGACGAGGAGAGTAATTTTTCACCATTAAAAGACAATTGCGATTATCTTCGGTGCGCTCATAGCTGAGATGATCTGTCACTTTTAGTAGAATTGGTATACCCCTTCCGCGACCAAATTCTTGGTTATTGATGGGAGGAAGATTGCGGATATGATTTTGTAGGTCAAAAGGTTTTCCGAAATCCCAAATTCTTATTTCCAGGACTGTTTCCAGGATGTTGATTTCAATTTTAATCGGAATATCTGGCGGAAAGTCTTGATGAGCATGATTAACAGCGTTAGTAAAGCCCTCTGCTAGGGCTAATTCGCACTGCAACCAATCTTGTTTTGGTATTGAATTCTGATGCAGCTTGTTAAACCAAGATAAGACTTGGTCTAACGCTTTTAGGTCAGTAGGAACAGTTAAAATAGCTTTCTGGTGAAGCAATGACCTCAAGCCCTATGAGGGACTGAAAACAACCGATGTATTGAATCTAGCTACTAGCTATAGACGCTTTGCGTACATTACGAGTCCAGTTTAGCTCAAATTCACAGAAATAGGGGATAGAACTAGTACTTTGGTAGCTTACACACTTGGTGATGGCTGGGTTACAGGAAAATGTGGTTTAGTTTTAGACTTCACCAATGAACTAAAAAGTTAATCTTGCTTCCTCTGTGGGAACGATAGAGACACACTTGATAGTTTGCTTTCATAGCCTTGAGCTGCCATGTTGAAGCATTTTGTTGGTCGAAACTTAATTCGTCGTATACCACTACGGATAGTTTTAATTGTACCTTTGGTGCTGCAAATTTTTACAGCAGTTGGGTTAACTGACTATCTTTCTATTCACAATGGACAAAAAGCGTTTAATGATCTGGCTTTTCAATTGCGACGAGAAGTTAGTGCTCGCATTAATTTGCAGATTTTGAGTTATTCGAGGGAACATTACATCGCAGGATAGGTAATGGCAACGGCAGCTCAAGAAGGTTAATTGGATTTAAAAGATTTTACCAAACTAGAACGAACTCTGTGGCGATTACTCAATTAAATCTTGATTGAATTCCCCGTGATTGGGATGTCTATTGTAGAAAAACATGGTGATTCTGTAGAATTTAAATATCAAATATATCAAGGAAATACCTTTATTTTACAAATTATTCTTACTAGCGATTGTGCTAAAATTGGTAGCAATAAAAATCATCATCATTTAGCAGCTATTTGACCGTAAGCTTGCCTACACTCCCTGAAAACTTCCTCCGATACTACCCGATTACCAAAACATATTTCTTGATGAGTAATTAAAATCTTTTGGTAGAGTGGGAAAGATTTCGTTTTTCTGACTAAATTGAGATATTCTCCATCAGTGCGACTAGATTGATGGGAAATTATACTTTGCTCATGCAAGTTCTGTAAAACTGCCATATACAAACAGATACAAGCTTCCTGATAATCTCCTCTTTGCTGGAATTGTTGTGCTTTATCCAGCCAACCTGAAGCAGGTAATTCCTTAAGTTTGTTTTGCTGTTCTCTATTTTCAGTTTTTTGAATTTGGCTCAGTAAAAGGCTAAGGTAAGGACGTAATATTATCCCAATTTGCCATAGTAACCAAGCAACAATCAAAATCAAAATTGACCATGCGATTACCTTAAGAAAATTGTTTAGAAGAGGCGATTCTAACCAATCTGGTAGAGAAACATTAGAAATAGTATTTCTAGTTTGTAGTTCCCACCATTCCTCAATTCTTTGTTGCAGTAGCTGTAGTTTCCAACTGATACTGTCGTTTTGGTATTCATTTGACATTATTGTTTTGCACTTCTCTACTTTTGTCAAAAATTATAACTTTGGCTCTAAAATCGAACCCATAAATAAAATAGTACCTGTCTGATTATCTTGAATCGCAAAGAAAAAAGGACGGTCTACCCGCATTTGGAAAGGAGGAGGTTGTCTACTCTTCACACGATCTATTACAACGGTAGTAGCGGCGGCTGCTTCTGTACCCTTTTCATTCACTTCTACAAAAGTTTTGTGCTTCACCCCAGAAATAGCTAAAGGAATATCACTTATGGAAGAAAAATCCGCCTGGGAAATACTAAATGCTTCTCTCATACCCATTGCCTTAAGAGTATTATTTAGTCCTACCTCATACTCTAGTTTGAAGCAGGGTAATTTAACATTTCCACGTCGGAAAAAGAACTTTTTGAGCCATTGTTTCCAGTTTTCTGGAGTCAGTTGCTGATAAAACTCTTCTAGGCTACTTTCAGGATGTGGTAGAAAAACATACATACTCAAACGTCTTTTACCATAGGGAAGATTAACAGCCTGAAACTGGTCATTTTCATAATAGCCATATTCATCACTATTAGACATTAAAGGATGTTGCTTGGTGCTACCATCAACTAAAAAGAAAGGTTGCTCTATAGTCTGTGATGGGTCAAATTTAGTTTTCCAGTCGCCTTTAAAATAAATAGCATTAATTAAAAGGAGAATATCATCTACTTGAAAACTTTCTACAATTTGCGGTATTTTTCCTTTGGTTTTCTCACTCACCCAACTATTAATAATTCCAGGAGATTTAGGATTTGCAAAGTCTAGTTTGCTTACCGTTGCTTTGTAAAACTGCCGATTAGTATCCAAAAAATGTGATTTTAAAGCTACATTATCCCTTGCCCAAATAGAGTTTGCAATGGATAGTTTTATCTTAGGGTCAACTGTTTCTAAACTCTGGATTAAGGCTTGATTGGCGCTATTAATTTCTGCATCACTCATCCCTAACAATTGGAGAGTAGCTAACATTTCTTGTTGCGTTTTACCCTCAGCACCGTTATAAGTCATAGCTAGGGCAAAGGCAATACTACTGGGAGAAATAAATACATTTTCCTGAGAATCTTGCTTGAGAATTTCCTGGAACAAATTAAAAGCAAACTTTGTATTACCTACTCTTAGCTTTTCTTCAGGAGACATTTCTTCCTCGCTAGAAACTTGAACTAATTTAGTCTTTTGCTGTGTAGTATAGCGTTTCCCAATCTGGTGAGATACAGATAATAAATAAAACTTTTAATAAATAAAACTTTTTTATAAACAATGTTCAGAAATAGTTAGGTGTACCTCACTAACCTAGGAAGGGCTATAGAATATAAAATTCTCTACTATTGTCAAAAATTATAACTTTGGCTCTAAAATTGAACCCATAAACAAAATTGTACCTGTCTGATTATCTTGAATCGCAAAGAAAAAAGGACGGTCTACTCGCATTTGGAAAGGAGGAGCTAACGATATGCTAGTAGTCCTAGCCATAACTGTAGAAGTAACTGCGGCTGCTTCTGTACCCTCCTCATCTACCTCCACAAATGTTTTGTGCTTCACCTCATCAATAGCTACAGGAATCTCACTCATTGAGGAAAAATCTGCTTTAAATCGATTAAATGCTACTTCCATACCCATTGATTGAAGAGTTTCTTTGAGCCCTATCTCATACTCTAATTTGAAGCGAGGTAATTTAATGTTTCCAGTTCGTAAAGAAAACTGTTTGAGCCATTCTTCCCAGTTTTCTGGAGTAAGTTGCTGATTAAATTCTTTGAGGTTACTTTCAGGACGCGGCAAGAATACATACATACTCAAACGTCCTTGACCATAGGGAATATTAACTCCTTGAAACTGGTCATTTTCATAATAGCCATATTCACCACTATTAGACATTAAAGGATGCTGCTTAGTGCTGCCATCGGCTAAAAAGAAAGGCTGCTTTATAGTCTGGGATGAATCAAATTTATTTGTCCACTTACCTAAAAAATAAATAGCATTTATTAACAAGAGCGTATCATCCGGTTGCAAACTTTCTACAACTTCTGGAATTTTTCCTTGAGTTTTCTCGCTCACCCAACTATTAATAATTTCAGGAGAGCGGGGTTCTGAAAAGTCTAATCTGCGTACTGTAGCATCATAAAACTGCCGATTAGTATCCAAAAAAGGTGATTTAAAAGCTACATCATCTCTTGCCCAAATAGAATTAGCAATGGAGATTTTTACCTGAGAATCCACTGTTTCTAAACTCTGGATTAAGGCTTGATTTGCGCTATTAATTTCTGCATCACTCATCCCTAACAATTGGAGAGTAGCTAACATTTCTTGTTGCGTTTTACCCTCAGCACCGTTATAAGTCATAGCTAGAGCAAAGGCAATACTACTAGGAGAGATAAATACATTTTCCTGAGAATCTTGCTTGAGAATTTCCTGGAATAAATTAAAAGCAAACTTGGTATTACCTACTACTAGCTTTTCTTCAGGAGACATTTCTTCCTCGCTAGAAACTTGAACTGACTTAGTCTTTGGTTGTGGAGTAGAATCCAAAGCACGGATTTGATGCTGCTCAATCAATCCTACCGTTAGTAATAATACAACTATACTTACGGTCGTCAGAATTACTTTGCGCTTCACCTTTTTACTACCTATTCAGCTCATTTATCTCAAATGACTCCCATTCCAAGAAAACGTTCCATAGCTTTCCTCAGAGCTTAACAGAAATTGCTGATGAAAATTTGATTGATGTTTTCACACAGATATCTCTAGGGAGGCGAGAGTTGAACCGATTTGACACTCTCCGCGCTGAAGCGACGGAGATTCTTTTTCAGCACTTGTTATAATTGGGTTTGGAAACTTCCCAAAATCTAACACGCCTGGGCATTGTCAATACGCCCCTGACGAAACCACGAGCATCAAAAATGAACTCGTATTGCTTCGCTACTTTTCTGGCAATTCCTATTGCCCCGTTTACATCTGCATTGAATTCAATTCCCTGAGCACTGGCGTACAATCCCCGTTTAACTCTTCTTCCTGATGCTTTCCAATCCTTGGGTTTTTCACCATATATAGGTATCACATCATTATCTAAATTTGAAGCTTTTGAGGTATAAGATTCCTCAGTTTCTACAAACTGTATCCCATATTCTTGACATAATTGCTCAATCCTATTCTTTAATTTAGCCGTGGGAATTTGTACAAATTTTTGATTTGTTTTCCCTCCCATGTTTGCATTTTGCTTTTGACCTTTATTCCATCCAAAAACTATTGTTCCTATTTGATTTTCTAGACAATGATTGACGACTATTCTAGCTGCTTTGTTAACAGCATCTCGCATCTGTCTATTACGTTTACTAGTTGTTTTATCTAGTAACTTACACCAAAAATTTTGAGATTTACCTTCTTTAATTGTTGCTAAACGCTTGTTATACCATTGGTTAATCGATTTTAAGTGTTTACCATCAATGATGAAACTGGTACCAACATTACTAATGCAAGTTAACCAATTATCAATTCCGTGGTCAATGGCCAACACATTTTTAACATCCAATTCACCTTGATACCTTGGGGATTCATCTTTGTAAATCCAGACTGCATTAAAGTAACCAGCATGAGGGATTATTTGTAATTCTCTAACTTCTTCCCAATCTAAATTAGAGGGAAAAGGAATGAAGATCTCACCAATCCCAAACCATACTTTACAAGTTCTTCCTAATGGAACCCTAACACCTTTATAGGTTAATTTTAACCAGCGCTTAGGATAACTAATTTGAAACAAACCTTTTTTGCGGTAATTAGGGAATTTGGGTTTGTTTGTCAGCTCACCTTTTTTCCATAATTTCAGTAATTCTTTGTAACCTTTGATAGCTTCCCCTACAGAAAAACAAGTTTGTTGAGCTGCTGAACTATACAAAGCTTTCAGATGAGGATTAGTTTTTAATTGTCCAGACAACCAATATTTATTGGCGTATCTTTTAGTTTTAAAATATATTTGTCTAGCTAAATAAAGTGTGCAGTTATACAACTTATTAGATTCAGAACAAACATACTCTAAAACTGCTGATAATTCTTTTTTATTCGGTAATGTATTTATTTGAGCTTTAATCAACTTTTTACTTTTCATACCACTATGCTAACATAGTTGTCGACAAATATTAGTCCATCGACAAAAATAATAATGAGAAAAAAATCTAAAGGTTATAAGCATAGTTCTCATTGCATAGGTTTAGCAACAGTACATCTTTGTTGGATACCGAAGAGGAGAAAATCTGTATTATTAGGGGAAATAAAAAATAGGTTGGCGCAAATAATTTATGATGTGGCGGTTGAGAATAAATGGTTAGTTAGGTCATTAGAGATAGCACCTGACCATGTTCATCTACTGGTGGAATACGACAACAACCACTCAATAGCAGAAGTGGCAAGAGCATTCAAAGGAAGGTCATCAAGATATTTAAGAAAAGAATTCCCAGAGTTATTAAAACTACCATCTTTATGGTCAAGGTCTTATTTCTATGAAACAACAGGGAACATCAGTACAGCAAAAATAAAAGAATATATAGAAGACCCACACCATTATTAATTAAGACAAGTATCAAGAACGGCTCAAGCCATTAAACGACTTTTCCGCCCCGCTCTAAAGAGACAGGGCTACCAAGTTACGTATTCCGTGTGAATTTCCCCAAACCTCTAAATTATAAGTAAAAACACGTAGAAAATCAAATCCATTTTCAGTATAAAAACTAGTTATAATGACTTAAATGAAGTAATTATGTATTCAGAAGTACTAATCCAAGATTAATTAATACTTGTATTTAAGCAATAATACTGTAATTTATTTAAATGTAAACACTGAAGTAACGAAATGAACAGAAGGGTGCCTATTTTTCTACTTATCTTTGCCTTTGGAGTTATAAATACTCCCCAAGAAGCGATCAATAATTCTCAAACCTCTCTCACCTGCTGTCAGTGTTGTGATGTTAATGGTGAGAATTGTAAGTGCTGCTTGTGTAGTTAGAAAAGAATAGAAACTACAAGTTTAAACTAAGTAAATTCTAGGAAGTTTCAAGTTTTTTTGTGGAAATTGATGCGAGATATTTACTTAAATTAAAGGTCAAATAACACTAATCATAAATAATACTTAATAGATTTAAATCATAAACAAAGAAAAAACTATCTTTGAAGAGGTGATTACAGTGTTTTCTATTTTTTACATTGTTTCTCTTCAATTGTTATAATTTTAAACTTATTGATTAAATCAAAAAAATAATACTTTATCTGTTTGAATTGAGCAAACTAAAAACCAGCTCTTGAGAGCAAAAATAAGTTTATGAGTTGGCGCTTTCTTACCTTAAAAAAATCTCTTAGCCAAGTTAGTGTGCTGCAAAAATGGCGGCACAATTTTTTCCTTGGAGGTATTGCCACTTTACTATTTGCTGGCTGCCAAACTGGTGAACTTTTAGCACCTCTTGAAGAGGCTACCTATCAAGCCCTATTCTGGCTACGCGGTACCCAAGATTGGGATTCGCGCTTGGTGTTAATAGCAGTGGAGGAAACACAGACACTACAGCCTGCAGAGGCACGTCAGCAGTATGCTAAACTTATGGACCTAATAGCTCCTGCTCAACCAAGTTTGGTAGTACTTAACTTGTTGATGAGTCAAAGCACTAGCCAAGATCAAGAATTAGCAGAGGCAATGGCGGGTAAAATACCTGTAGTGTTAGGAATGGCATGGGATCAGCAAGGTATAACTTTAATGCCAACTTCCCCATTGCAACAAGAGGCAACAGGTGTAGGACACATATTCTATCAAGAAGATCAAGATCTAATTACACGCCAAATTGACTTAGAAATTGATGGTATCCCAGCTTTAGGTTTAGTTGCAGCTCAAATTTATAGCCAGAATAGAGAAAATAAAAAACTGGCAATTGAGAAGGATTTTTTGTGGGTAAATTACCCTGGAGATGTAGCAGACTTACCAATATATAAACTCAGCGATGTACTAGCTGGCAAAGTTACTCACTCAGAGTTAGCAGATAAAATTGTTTTAATTGGTACCACCTTTTCTGGCTTAGAAACACTACAAACTCCCTTCAATCGCCATCAATCTGCTAACGGTATTCATCTCCAAGCCACAGTAATTAGCAATCTCCTACAAAACAATTATCTACGTCCTTTGAGTTGGTGCAGCTCAAAATTAGGCTGGGAAATATTACTCTATCTTTTGTTAGCTAGCACTTTTAGTTTCGCAGTTGCAAACTGGCGTTTGAGGTGGGTGCTAGTAGTACAGATATTAATCTGCTTTGGTTGGTTTGGCTTGACTTTACTGGCTTTTAGCGCAAATTATCTCCTACCTGTAGCCTCGCCCATTGTACTACTGAGTTTGTGTAGTTTAGCTTTAGCCGTACAAAAGTACTGGCGTATGACAGCACAAATAAACATAAATCAACAGCAACTTTGGCAACAAGCCTATTATGCTCCCTTAACAGGCTTACCAAAGCGTGATTTATTTATGCAATTTGTCTCGAAAGCAATCGCTAATAGCCAACAGCAGCCAGTAGTGGTAATGTTTTTAGATTTAGATCGCTTTCGAATAATTAATGAAAGCTTTAGCTACACAGTGGGAGATCAGCTTATAGCTGCGATTGCTAATCAACTCAAAATCTGCCTGAGACTATTTACCCTTTCTGCCAAACCAGAACATTTACTCACCAAGGCTATACTAGCCCACTTTGGTGGAGACAAATTCGCTCTGCTCATTGAATCAGTTGCGACAACAGAAGTTGCCATTGCGATTGCGAGGCAGATTTCTCAACAATTTTCTTCTCCCTTCAATATCGCTGGGAAAGAAGTTTTTTGTACTCTCAGTATCGGTATTGCTTCCTCTACCCAACTTACCAGTAAAGCCTCCTCTAATTACGATTTAGCTGAACAGTTGCTGTGCAATGCCGAATTTGCCATGTATCAAGCCAAAGTTGCTGGAAAAGCACGTCATGTCCTCTTCAACAAACAATTAGCTGATAACTCCCTTACACTTTTACAATTAGAGACTGACCTTAGGCAAGCCCTCGAAGCACCTAAGAACAATTTTTTTCTTCACTATCAACCAATTATTGACCTCAAAAACTACCAAATTATCGGTTTTGAAAGTTTAATTCGTTGGCAACATCCTACACAAGGTTGCTTGTCTCCCCTAAAATTTATCCCTGTAGCAGAAGAGACAGGCTTAATTCACCCTTTGGGGTTTTGGGTATTGCGTGAATCGTGTAGGCAAATGTTAGATTGGCTAACAAGGCTTCCTCACCTCTGTCAACTTACCGTAGCAGTAAATCTTTCACCCACTCAATTGCAAGACATTAGTATTGTGGCGCAAATTGAATCAATCTTGCTGCAAACAGGCTTAGCTAGCCATCACCTCAAGTTAGAAGTTACCGAAACTGACTTGATGGCAAACTTGGCTGCTACTAGCCATGTCTTAAAGGAATTGCAAGCTTTGGGAGTGCAGTTAAGTATTGACGATTTTGGAACAGGTTATTCTTCTCTGGGACGTTTACAAAACCTACCCTTCAATACCTTGAAAATTGACCGCTCTTTTGTTATGGAAATAAACCAAAGTAAGAGCCTTAAAATTATACAGACAATTATTACTCTAGCTCACAATCTTGGCATGGATGTGGTTGCCGAAGGTGTGGAAACAAAAGAACAATTGCTCAAACTAAAAGCATTAGAGTGCGATTATGTTCAGGGACATTATTTCTCCAAAGCTCTTGATGCAGCCAAAGCAACAACTATACTAATCAATAGATCGTAACTTATCCAACTGCAATGCCGCCTCTTTTTCCCCTATTCACAAGATCCAAAACAGCACAGATGAAGAATTATAAGTTTTATTTTTTTCCACTGCTGCTAAGTTTGTCTGCGGGTTGCACCTCCCTCCCAGATATTGGAATTTTGCCAGGAAGCAAGAATAATCTTCCTCTGAGAGAAATTGCTAATATCTCCTCCCAACCTAGCCCTGGTAGTACAGTCTATATTCAGGGACAAGTCATACACCAAGCACCTTTTCTCGACAGCGGAGCCTATCAATTAGAAGATGGAACAGGAGCCATCTGGGTTACTACTGAAAATAATTTACCTGTAGTGGGGGATGATTTAACTATTAAGGGAGAAGTTATTTATCAAAGTATCCCCATTGAAGAGCAAGAGTGGGGAGAAGTTTATATCCAAGAACTCAGAAAATTTGAGTATTAGCCTGCACCTTCTGCTGAATAATTGTAGATGAATAATCAACCTATCGAAGTTGCTATTGGCATTATCTATAAGACTTCTCCACTGCGTTTTTTGATGCAACTGCGAGATGATATACCTAGTATTATTTTTCCCGGACATTGGGCACTCTTTGGTGGTCATATCGAACCGGGAGAAACTCCCGAAATCGCCTTCAAGCGAGAATTAAAAGAGGAAATAGACTATTTTCCCGGCCAAAGCTTCAAATTCGGCAGCTTTCCTACCCCCAGAGTCATCCGCCATGTCTATTACACTTCCCTAGAAGTAGAATTTGAGCAATTAAAACTGCAAGAAGGTTTAGATATGGGTTGGCTGGGCGCAGATGATATTCGCCGTGGTTACCATTACTCCCCTAAAATAAACGAGCATCGACCCTTAGCAGCACCACAAAGACAAATTCTCCTGGATTTTATTGACCAAAATCAGGTTAATTAGCCAAAATGCGAATCGCTTCCAAAAGTCCCCTCGCCTTATTGAGGGTTTCTTCATACTCCTTCTCTGGTTCAGAATCCGCCACTAAACCAGCGCCAGCTTGCACCATAACCAGGTGTTGATTCCCCTCCTGGGGACGCACAACCATGGTACGAATAGTAATCGCACTGTTTAGTTGTCCCTCAAAATCGTAGTAACCATACACTCCAGAATAAGCTCCCCTGCGTTCTGGTTCCAGTTCATGAATAATTTCCATAGCGCGAATTTTTGGTGCACCACTTACAGTTCCGGCGGTAAAGCAGGCTGTGAGTAGATCCCAGGCTGTTTTCTCCGGCGCTAGTTCACCCACCACATTACTTACAATGTGCATTACATGGGAATAGCGTTCAATCACCATTAACTCATCCACATGAACACTTCCGTGAACACAAACACGACCTAGATCATTACGCCCTAAGTCTACCAGCATAATATGCTCAGCAATCTCCTTGGGGTCTTGGAGCAAATCTTGGGCTAAAGCTTCATCTTCTGCATGGGTTTTACCGCGTCGTCTGGTTCCCGCGATAGGGCGAAGAGTAGCTGTAACTCCTCCTTGGGGATTGTTTTCCGCCTTAACCATTACTTCAGGAGAAGAGCCAATCAGTTGCCAATCACCAAAATTAAAGTATGCCATATAGGGGGAAGGATTAACCACGCGCAGGGAACGGTATAGTTTAAAAGGTTCCCCTGTGTAGTCTGCACAAAGACGCTGGGAAATAACCACCTGAAAAATATCACCAGCACGAATGTAATCCTTAGCTCGATTAACACTGTCGCAAAAATCATCGTGCTTGGTATTACTCTGGTAAATTAACTCCTGATTTCCTTGCTGAGTTTGGGGGGTTAATTCTAAAACCTGAGCCTGCTTTGATAGAGGAAGTTGTAGCTTATTCACCAAGGCAGTGACGCGATTGCAAGCATACTGATAAGCTTGACGTAAATCTACTTGCTTACCCCGCAGATCAGCATAGGCGATCGCCCAAATTTTACGCTTTACCTGGTCAAAGATTAACAGATTATCCACCTGCATCCACACACCATCAGGTAAATCCTGTTTTTTAATTTTATAAATAGGGACTCTTGGTTCCATCCAGTGAATCAATTCATAGCCCCAAAAACCAAACAAACCACCAATTCCTGGTGGTAATTGGGGTAATTTGACCGGTTTATAAGGTTCTAAACAGCGAGAGAGGACATTAAATGGGTTTCCTCGATATGTCTTGAGTGAACCATCGCGATAGGTTTGAGTTGTAGTACTACCTCTCACCTGCAAAATCCAAGCCGGATCGCAACCTAAAAAACTATATCGCCCTAAATTTTCTCCACCTTCAATAGATTCGAGCAAAAAACTATAGGGTTGTCCCGCGCACACCTTATACCAAGCAGAAACTGGCGTTTCTAAATCCGCCACCCACTCCTGGTACACCGGAACAAAATTACCCTGCTGCGCTAAAGCCACAAACTGCTCAAAATCTGGAAATATCATGGAATTTGTTGTTTGTTGTTGGTTTTTGGTTGTTCGTTATTTGTCTTTCGTTGATAGTGAATTGTTGATTGTTGATTGATGATGAACACTAGCGAACTTTTTACAGGTACAGTGTGAAATATTGATTCCTAATTAACTATCTTTAATTCTCCCCCAACTTCCCCAACTTCCCTTCCCTATTAAACAAGAGGGGGTACAGCTAAGCCATACCCCTATTGATCGACAGGCGTGAGTAATTACAAAAAAGCTAAACTTCGCAAGGTGCTTTACCAGAGAACTTTATGGTAGCAGGCTCGGGGTTATTACCAATCCTTCTATCTTTCTTACCAGCATATTCACGACCTTCATTAACCTTTTCAGGGACTACGCCATCTGCAGGGTGCAGATATTGTATCTCACCATTGGGGTAAACCCGATAGATTTTGTAGTCCCTAACTTTGTACTTAGGTCTCAATTGTCTGTAGGCGAGAGCCAAACACTGCTCTTTGCGAGCTAGATAGAGTAGGTTTTCACCCTCATGCATAATCGCCGCACCACCAGTGGGCATTTCGAAAACTTGTTCTTTTTTGCTAGTCCAAGTAATAGCATACTTTTCCTCGCGATCAGCAGCAGTTAATAAACCGCCGGTGCTACCGCCAAATTTAGGCGTTTGCCCTGTAAGCTCTTCTGCCATAGTGTCCTCTTTTTAAAGGTATTTAGGGAATGCTATCACTGCGAGAATACTCCTATCTCTAGTTTGTCAAGAACTGTAACAGTAATTGAGGTAACAAACTCAGATTAGCCCAAACCTAGTTCGCGCTTGAGCAAGCTAATTGACTTAGAACCGATATAATTTTCACTACAGATCAGGTGCGGTGGACGAATCAAGTCATCCCTAGCAGATGCAATCGCCTCTTTAACTAATTCATAACTAGCTTGATCGCTAATAATTGTTTGAGCACTACGAATCAAAGCGCGTAGTTTGCGTTGATCATTTACTTGCGCTTTCATTACCAGTAAATTGTCTCCACGCAGGCTATTGACAATTGTTTCTGCAATATTCATAATACCTGCACTCAGACTTACCATACCCAAACAGCTATCCTGGGGCAACTTTTTGATAATTTCAATTTCCTGATGGTAGTCGTAAATATCCACAGGAATTACCCGTACTGATTTGGGTTCAGCCATCTCTTCCGCCTGACCAATATAGTAGCGACTAGTCACTACTGTACCGGAGTGGGTTTGTTCTAGTATCTGTGGTAATTCCTCCATCGGTACCAACTGTACTGGAATACCTAAGAATTTCTCTAACTCTAGAACCATTAATTCTCCAGCACCTAAATCATGATTGGGAATTGTTACTAGTACCCGTGCACTACAGCGCAAGCGCCAGTCGATTTCCCCCAGAAATAATTCTCGTGCTTGAGTCAGGGAACAACCTTGGGCTAGTAAATCATCTAAACTTTTTTTAACTAACTTAGAAGCTGGGGAATTCGATTGGCTACCGCCTTCATCTCCCTGAACTTTAACGAAAATACCAGAACCAGCCTGGGAAATCACTAAACCTGTTTCTTCTAGCTGCTTATAAACTTTGCTGATAGTATTACGGTGCAAACCTGTAATCATTGCCAGTTGTCTGGTACTGGGTAAGCGATAGCCCGGTGGATATTGCCGTGAGGCAATGGCAAACTGGATCTGGTCAAATAACTGCTTTGAAGAGGGAATATCGCTATCTGGCTGGATATAAAACTGGACCATTCTGCCTGAACCAGATGAATTTAAGCTCATAGTTAACTAAGCTGGGGGGTTCTAAATCTAGTTTAGGGCGATCTGGATCAACGAATGCAATGTGGAGAAGTTAAGCACTTACGTCCCTAATTGTAGTTGCTTCCATCAGCACCCAAGGGTTAAAAATTTAGAGACGTGTCTGGCACGTCTCTGTTAACTTATGTTTTACTAGCTGATAATTTGAGTTAATAGTAGTCCGACTCTGGTTCTGGCATAGCCAACTCAAAATTAGAAGGATCGCGCAGGAAACGCAACACTTCTTCCTCTAAGCGATGAACCTGGTAAGACTCGATAGCGTTGCTGTGACGCAAACTGGATAAATAACCGTCTGTGTAGAGACGAATCTCGTCGAATCTGTAACCTTTATGCCAAAGATCAACCATAGCATCAGTTATTCTTTGGTAGTAGCGGATTGACAGAGTATTTTGGAGCATAATCGACAATTGAGCGCTTTCTGGAACTGGTGAGTGGTGTAATTTGCCAAGAGTTGAAGGTTGAGATTGTGTCTAAAAATAATTTCACTAAAGTTGGATTTTCTTCTCTTCACCCCCTTAGATTGCAGAAAACCCTAAATCTGACTTAAATTAATTTTAACCTTTTGTCAGTCCTACACTTGAATAAGATAGGTTTTCTTGCAGATCTTGCCAGCTTGAGAGGATCCCAAGATAGCAAAGATAAATCTAAATTGACCTGATTAAAAACTAGGGTTTAGAGGCGTTGCAGTAGCAAGTGTTACAAAATCTTGACATTAGCTCTGCTAGCCTGAAAGTCACCAGTTGCTGAGGAAATAAGCTATCGTGGGCTCGGTAAAGGTTCAAATTGTCGAAGATAATCCCCATTTAAGATCGCTTCTGGGTTGGCATCTACAGCAAGCGGGTTATGGGGTGCAGCAAGCAGCCAATATTCAGCAAGCTAGACATGGATTTTATACTTTCCAACCCACTTTAGTCATTTTTGACTCCGATATGTCAGGCGGAGACAACTTAGAGTTTTGTCGTTGGCTATTCCAGCAGCGTCAGTCTCTGATACTAATGCTTTCTGCCCGTAATGGCGAACGGGAAATAGTTGCTGGTTTGAAGGCTGGCGCAGATGATTATCTCACCAAACCCTTTGGTATGCAGGAGTTTATGGCGCGGGTTGCTTCTCTGGTTAGACGATTAAGATTAACCACAGCACCCCTTCATCTTGATTACCATGACCTCAAAATTGATTTAGCCCAGCGCCGTGTTCACTTTAAAGGTGAATATATTGAGCTAACTCCCCAGGAGTTTAGCCTGCTTTATGTCCTAGCTCAAGCAGAGGGAACACCCTTGAGTCGTTCAGATTTGCTTCGTCGTGCTTGGCCTGATGCTATTGATAATCCTCGCACCATTGACACTCATGTTCTTTCCCTACGCAAGAAAATAGAAAGCGATCCTCGACAGCCTAGTTTAATTCAAACGGTGCGCAATGTAGGCTATCGTTTTAATACCGAGATGCTGCGAGAATCGAAAAAAACTCAACCAGCTTCAGCTACACTGCAAGCTCAAGTTTAGTCATCAGTTGATTAGCTCGGCTTATTTGTGTCCGATAACTTCGATGCGAACTGGTGCTATACCGCTGTGAACCATACCTAACACTCTAGCTGCAGCTGCAGACATATCGATAACTCTACCGCGAATAAAAGGACCTCGGTCGTTAATGCGTACGACTACAGAGCGACCATTTTTGATATTGGTGACTCTGACCATTGTGCCAAAGGGTAGGCTTCTGTGAGCTGCTGTCATCGCATTTTGATTGTAGCGCTCGCCACTGGCGCTACGACGGCCGTGAAAGCCAGGACCATACCAGGAGGCCATTCCTGTCATTGATTTATCCGCTGAAGCTGAATTGGTGGCTCTTGGAAAAGGGTTATTTACTAGCTGCAAAGCAACTTTGTCTGGGTGTGGAGTGGTGTGGGAATTCTCTGTTATTTTTTCAGCAGTAGTGAAAGTGACATAGAGAGTGTTGGCGGGAAGTTGTTTGTGTTGATGGGTGTTAATCTTAACAATTGGGTTGTTTGTGGTTGACCTGGCTGTGGTTTTGGCAATTTGAGGTTGCTCAGTTGTCGAATTGTCAGACTTAGAATCTAGTTGAGAAACTTCGATCTCAGAGGCGTTAGCTGTTAACGTACTGCCTAAGAAGATGGAAAGTAAAGTAGCCACTAAGCTACCAGTAGTTTGTAAATTCATGTGTCTTTCTGCGGAAATTTTCCGAAATTTAAGTTTTTGCTATTGTTTCGACCAGGCCTGTTGAAACCGCAACAGACTAACACAAACTTTTTTGCCACTAAGATCGGATATCACTGGTGTTTATTTATACAGAAATTTTTATTTTTATGCCTGATTCAAGATATAATAAAGGTTTGAGCTATTTGATTTATTAACTTTGTTGAACAAAAGTCTTATCAAAAATTAGAGTTTTGATAAACAAAACAAAAGCAAAATTAAACCCTAATGTAGATGCATGGATTACCGAGAAGCTGGAGTTGACATTGAAGCAGGACGCTCTTTTGTCCAACAAATTCGTCACATGGTACAAAGTACTTATCGTCCCGAAGTAATTGGTGGATTGGGCGGTTTCAGTGGTGGATTTGCCTTACCCAGTGGTTATCAAGAACCAGTACTCATCTCCGGTACAGATGGAGTGGGTACTAAGCTCAAAATTGCCCAAGCTGTCAATCGCCATGACACCATAGGTATTGATTTAGTGGGAATGTGTGTCAATGATGTGCTGACTTCAGGCGCTGAACCACTATTTTTTTTAGATTATTTGGCAACAGGTAAACTAAATAGTGAGCAACTAGCTGAGGTAGTTAGGGGAATTGCAGAGGGCTGTCGCCTTAGTGGTTGCGCACTATTGGGCGGAGAAACGGCGGAAATGCCTGGTTTTTACCAACAAGGAGAATATGACCTGGCGGGCTTTTGTGTTGGTATTGTGGAGAAGAATCAACTCCTAGATGGTTCTCAGGTAAAAGTTGGTGATGTGGCTATTGGTTTAGCTAGTAATGGTGTTCACAGTAATGGCTTTTCTCTCGTACGCAAAATTGTTGCCAACTCTGGTTTAAGTTGGGATCATTGTCCTGAACTATTGGCTGGTAAAAGTTTGGCAGAAGTTTTGCTGCAACCTACTCAAATTTATGTCCAACCAGTGTTAGGAGCAATTAATTCTGGGATTGATATTCACGGGATGGCGCATATTACCGGAGGTGGATTACCAGAAAATTTACCTCGCACTCTCCATCAAGGACAATCGGTGCGGCTGAATCTTGGTAGTTGGATAATACCGCCAATTTTTGAGTGGTTAGCTAAAACTGGAGAGGTGGCAGAGTCAGAAATGTTTGCTACTTTTAATATGGGAATTGGCTTTGTAGTCTTAGTTGCGCCACAACAGGTTGATTCAACCTTAGATTATTTTCAGTCTCACTCTCTGGCAGCCTCTCAAATTGGTGAAGTTGTGGCTGGAGAAGGAGAATTGTTGATTGTAGGGGCGTAACATGTTACGTCCCTACTGGGTATTAGCGCAATAAATCTAATACCCAATCCTTGGCGATACTCAGGATGCTAACGCCACCGATAAGAATTCCGGCGACAACACCAGCAGCGAGCACGCAAACGATTAAACCAGCTAGACTGATAAAGCCGTCGTCTTCCTGTAAACCAAAGGCGGTAATAAAAATGCCGATTGCGGGTAGAGTATTGGTACCAGGAATCGGAATCATCATGAAAACCGACATCGCAGAAATTGCTAGTCCGATTAACACTCGACCAGGCAAACTGGTACAAATATAGGTCATACGGGGACGAGTGAGGGCTTCAATCTTTTTTAACCAGGGAATTCCCGCTTTAACAAATCCCTGGGCTTGCTCTAGTTTAATCTGACTGTTGAGCATACGTTTCGGTAACCAGGGTAATTGACAACCGACAATTAGTTGCACTGCCAAGATTAGCATTAAAATACCGAATGGTATAGAATACCCAGGAGCTGGAATTGGTAGGGCAGAAGGTAAAGCCAAAACTACGAAGAGAAAGCCAAAAATTCTCTCGCCTGCTATCGAAAGAATATCTCCTAACTTGACTTTGTCAGAACGCTCTTCATCAAAAAAATAGCGCTCTAATTCTGTGGAAAGTTTAGCCATCTAGTTTTATTACTACAGATATATAGTTACATACAATTGGGGGCGCAGCATTGCCGCACCCCCACATTTATAACTTCATATCACCAGGCTTTGGGTGTTAGGTACCCACAGTCCAAGAATTCATATACTTGATTTGCTCATCAGTAAGAGCGTCAATCTCAATGCCCATTGCTTGTAGCTTGAGCGCAGCAATATTTTGGTCTACTTCTTCGGGAATGGAGTGTAAACCAGGTTCTAGTTTACCTTTGTTGGTAACTAAATATTCACAAGCCAAAGCTTGGTTAGCAAAACTCATATCCATTACTGCGCTAGGATGTCCTTCTGCTGCTGCTAAGTTAATTAAGCGTCCTTCACCAAGTACAACAATGGACTTACCATCAGGTAGCTTGTATTCTTGGGTAAAGTTACGAACTTCCTTAATTTCTGTAGCTTTTGCACCTAAGGATGCAAGGTCAATTTCAATGTCAAAGTGACCAGAGTTACAAACCATTGCACCATCTTTCATCGCAGCGAAATGTTCGGGACGAATTACGTGCTTGTTACCTGTTAGAGTAACAAATAGGTCACCCTGGGGTGCAGCTTCAATCATGGGCATGACACGGAAACCATCCATTGCAGCTTCGATAGCGCGCACAGGGTTGATTTCGGTGACAATAACATTAGCACCAAGTCCATTGGCGCGCATGGCAACACCTCTACCACACCAACCGTAACCAGCAACAACTACGGTTTTACCTGCTAGCAAAACGTTGGTAGCGCGAATAACACCATCAAGGGTAGATTGACCTGTACCATAGCGATTGTCAAAGAAATGCTTGGTGTCAGCATCGTTAACATTCATTGCAGGGAAAGTGAGTACGCCGTCTTTGAACATAGCCAATAGACGTACAATACCAGTGGTGGTTTCCTCTGTGGTACCAATAATTTCTGATAGTTGGTCTTGACGTTCTTTAACTAGGGTAGCAGTTACGTCGCTACCATCATCGATAATGATGTTGGGACGATGGTCAAGGGCAATTTGCACATGGCGATGATAGGTATCATTATCTTCACCTTTAATCGCATAAACAGGAATTCCGTAGTCACTAACAAGACTAGCAGCCACATCATCTTGGGTGGACAAGGGATTACTAGCGATTAATAAAGCATCTGCACCTCCAGCTTTGAGTGCGATGGCTAAGTGGGCAGTTTCGGTGGTAACGTGAGAGCAAGCGACTAAGCGAATACCAGCAAAGGGTTTTTCTTTAGCAAAACGTTCTTTAATTTGCTTGAGAACAGGCATTTCTCGTCCTGCCCATTCTATTCTTTGTTTACCTTTAGGAGCTAGGGAGAGATCTTTAACTTCGTACTTGGGCTTGGTCGGAGTTACAGTCATTTAGGATTCAGATATGCTTGATACTATGCAAACCTTTCTATGTTAGCGAATGACGACAAATTTAAGTAGGTAATTTTGTTGCTAATTTTTGTTTTTTTATTCTTCGTTAGTGATGAATTTAATGCATTTTGTTATCCATACTCTGCCGTTAGTTATTAGTTGAAAGTAAAAAAATTATCCGTTGTGTTACCTCCTCTAAATACAGATACAATTTGGTCAATTGTAAAAGAAGAACTAGATGATGCTACTGTCAATCAGTTAGTCTGGCATTATCTGGGCTACCGCTACGATGAATCAAGCCAAAGCTGGGACAATACTCAAGTAGAGCAACAGTGGCGAGAGACATACCCAGAACCACCAGATTTCATTGCCTACAGACCGCCCAATGTCAAGCTTACTCGCTCAATTCCCAAAGCAAACAAACAGTTATTGAAAGAAAAATTGGGTTTTAAGGGTTATAAAATTGGAGAGTTTACACCAACTCAAGCTCGTCGTGCGACAATGGCTAATTGGCTATTGAGTGTTCTGGAAGAACAAAACAAATCCCATTAAATATTTGCCACTGCTATTTGCTACGGGGCAAGATAAGAAATTATCTACTTCTTTGCCAAAACAAATTTAGCTTAAACCTCACACACCATAAGGAGTCCCATTTTGAGTTCACAAACCCTTGTCGATCAAGTTACCACGGTTGAGAAAAGAGCACCCTTCGACCAAAATAATTTTGATGCCCATGTTATGCGTACTTATGGGCGTTTTCCCATCGCCCTCACCAAAGGCGCAGGTTGTCGTGTCTGGGATGATCAAGGGCGTGAATATCTAGATTTTGTCGCTGGAATCGCTACTTGCACTCTTGGTCATGCTCATCCAGCATTAGTAAAAGCAGTCACAGAGCAAATCCAGAAGCTACATCATGTATCGAATCTATATTACATTCCAGAACAAGGGCAGCTAGCACAATGGATTGTAGAGCATTCGTGTGCTGATCGCGTATTTTTCTGTAATTCCGGTGCAGAAGCCAACGAAGCGGCGATTAAGCTGGCGCGTAAATATGCTCACAAGGTACTGGAAATAGAAAAGCCCATTATCCTGACAGCTCACTCCAGCTTTCATGGCAGAACTTTAGCAACAATTACGGCAACAGGTCAACCAAAATATCAAAAGGATTTTGATCCCCTAGTTCCCGGTTTTGAATATGTACCCTACAACGATATTACTGCCGTAGAAGATGCGATTACGAACCTTGATGAAGGGAATAGTCGCGTTGCTGCAATTATGATTGAACCTCTACAGGGAGAAGGGGGAGTGCGTCCAGGAGATTTAGAATACTTCCTAAGGTTGCGGAAAATTTGTGACGATACAGGAATTCTACTCATCTTCGACGAAGTACAAGTGGGAATGGGACGTACAGGAAAATTCTGGGGCTACGAAAATCTGGGAGTGGAACCAGATGTATTCACCAGCGCCAAGGGTTTAGCTGGAGGTATTCCCATTGGTGCGATGATGTCTAAGGAATTTTGCAATGTCCTCGAACCAGGTAACCATGCTAGTACCTTTGGTGGTAATCCCTTTGTCTGCGCGGCTGGTTTAGCTGTTACTCGTACTTTGGAAGAGGAAAATATTCTGCAAAATGTTCAAGCAAGGGGCGAACAATTACGGGTTAAACTAAGGGCTATCGTTCAGCAGTATCCACAAATTTTTACCGAAGTACGCGGTTGGGGTTTAATTAATGGTATGGAAATTGCTGCTGATGTTGAATTGACTTCTCTCGATTTAGTTAAAGCTGCGATTGCAGAAGGTTTACTCTTAGCACCTGCTGGACCTAAAGTGCTACGTTTGGTACCACCTTTGATTGTTTCTGAAGCAGAGGTAGAGGAAGCCACTAGTATTTTGGCAAGAGTAATTGAAGCAGCAGTGGGTTAGATGTGGAGAGATACAGCATTATCTTACTTCTAAGAAAGTGGGGAAATGGGTAACTAGAGATTTATTACTCTGTAAACTAAGTTTTACGTCATAGCAGTTTGCCAAAAAGCCCGATATCAGGCTGATATGTAATTCTGCGGTGTCGCAAGATTCAATTTACAAAGCATTTAGAGACTAAAGATAAGTTACCGCTCTGAGTTTTTCCAAACAACCAACAACAAATAACCAACAACAAAAAACAAACAAAACTGTAAACTAGTTCCAGACAAACAAGAGCAATATTAGGAGGGTAAATTTGCTAGACGAAAAGGCAAAGAAGACCATGTTACGTAAAATACCCCATGGTCTATATATCTGTGGTGTTAAGGATGGTGATAATCTCAACGGCTTTACGGCTAGTTGGTTAATGCAAGCCTCTTTCCAGCCACCATTAGTAGTAAATTGCGTTAGACAAGACTCTGGTTCCCACGCCATGATAAAAAAGAGTGGTGTGTTTGCGATTAGTTTTCTCGAAAGCGGACAGAAAGATTTAGCAGCTAAATTTTTTAAGCCCCAAAGTCGCGTTGGTGATAAGTTAGCAGACTTGGAATTTACCTTGGGAGAAGAAACTGGCTGTCCTATTATTAATGACTCTCTAGGTTACATTGAGTGCCAAGTGGTAGGCTCTGTAGAGAAAGGAGATCACACAGTTTTTGTTGGCGAGGTAATTGGTGCTGGAATCCACCGCGAAGGAGAGCAACTGTTGCTAGAAAGCACTGGTTGGCAATATGGAGGCTAGCATGCTTTCGCCATGAAAATCGTCTTCTTTGGTACCCCTCAATTTGCTGTTCCCAGTTTACAGCGTCTGTTGGCAGAGCCGGAAATTGACGTTGTTGCTGTTGTCACACAACCAGATAAACCGAGAGGTAGGGGTAAGCAGCTCATACCATCTCCGGTTAAAAAGGTGGCTGTGGAGCAGCAAATTCCCGTTTGGCAGCCCAAAAGGGTAAAAAAACATCAAAAAACCCTATCTTTGTTACGCGAGGCTGCTGCTGATGCTTTTGTGGTGGTTGCCTACGGGCAAATTTTGTCCCAGGAAATCTTGGATTTTCCTCGCCTTGGTTGTATAAATGGTCATGCTTCCATTTTGCCTCGCTATCGTGGTGCTGCACCAATTCAATGGTGTTTGTACGATGGGGCGAAGGAAACGGGAATGACAACAATGTTGATGGATGCGGGGATGGATACTGGAGATATGCTACTAACAGCCCACACTCCGATTAGTCTATTGGATAATGCTCACCAATTGGGAGCAACTTTAGCTAATTTGGGTGGAGATTTGTTGGTGGAAACTCTTTTTGGTTTGGAGAAAGGGGAAATTAAGCCTCTCCCTCAAGATAATTCCCAAGCTACCTATGCACGCTTGATTCAGAAATCTGATTATATTTTGGATTGGTCACAACCTGCTTTGAATTTGCACAATCAAGTGCGAGCATTTTTCCCCAATTGTGTCACATCTTTGCGAGGCAAAAATCTTAAAATTCTAGCAACAGCACCCTTGGGAAATGACTATTGGTCTGATTTACCACCACAACTGCAATCACTGGAGCAGCAGTGGACAGAGTGGGACAATTTAGTTGGTAAACCAGGAGAAATTGTTCATTTGGCTAAAAAGTTAGGACCTGTAGTGCAAACTGGACAAGGATTATTGCTATTAACCCAGGTGCAATTAGCCGGAAAGCGTCCCCAAAATGGTGCTGATTTTAGTAACGGAATGCGTTTGGCGGTGGGAGAAATTATCGGTAGTTAAAATTAAGTTGGGGAGGCTTCTCATTATTCGTGGCTTGGGTGACAATAGAAAACGTCCCTTAAGCTCAGACGGCTGATGCTAAATGCCAACTATTACGAGACGCTGGAAGTTAGCACCAGAGCAACTCAAGCGGAGATCAAGAAAGCCTATCGGCGTTTAGCCAAGCTATTTCACCCTGACTCTCAGTGTGAGAGTGCAACCCATGAGAAAATTGTCACACTCAACCAAGCCTACGAAGTATTAGGGGATCCTAAGCGTCGTCGTGTCTACGACCAACAGCTATTTTCCCACTCTTCCTACCAAGCTTCAACCCAACGCCAACAGCGCAATGAAGCTGCGCAAAGCTATTACCGTCAGCAGCGCCAAAACACCTATGATACAGATACTCAGCTAGAAAAATGGCTAAAAGAGGTGTATGCACCAGTTGATCGCCTAGTCTATCGTATCCTCAAGCCTTTAGACCAAGAAATAGAAGATCTCTCTGGGGATCCTTTTGATGATCAGTTGATGGATAATTTCCAGAAGTATCTGGAAAATTGTCGTGATTATCTCAATCAAGCACAAAATAAATTTAAGTCTCAACCTAACCCAGCAAAAGCTGCTGCGCTGGCGGCTTGTCTCTACCACTGTTTGAATCAAGTTGGCGATGGAATTGATGAGTTAGAGTGGTTTACTCTGAACTATGATGACCATTATTTGCACACAGGTCAAGAGATTTTTCGTATTGCTGCAAGGCTGCGTAGTGAGGCAAAAACTATTATTGTTAATTAGTCGTTTTTTAGGGCTGCTAAATATTTATTTTCCTTAAAAATATCTGCGATAAAAGGATAAATAATTACTCTCTAAAATTAGAAGCATACTAATACAATCGTTCTTGATAGTGATGCTTTGCTTATAGATAGCGATTCTAAAATTAATGAGTAAATTCTAAGCAACAGCTTGCCCGTTTTCTGGGCTAAAAAAATCGCCAGCCTCCCTCGTCAATCAAAGTTAACCATCAGAAAAAAAATATAGATTTTACTGGTATATAAGACAAATGAAAACTACTATATTAGCTATAATATAAGTATTAGTCTAAATAAGAATAAAGGTTGAAAAACAACCGATTTTATTAGCAAATCAAGCATTCATCTTTTGGCAAAATTTATGTCAGAAAAATCCCGTTCCGAATCTCAACAAAACTCCACTCTAGAAGAAATACGCGCTGCACGTCTAGATAAGGTTGCACAACTGAAACAGGAGGGATTAAACCCCTACGCCTATAAATGGGAATCTACCCATAACGCAGCACAATTGCAGGAAAAATATGCAGAATTAGGTAATGGTGAAGAAGTAGAGACAGAAGTTGCCATTGCTGGGCGTATTTTAGCTCGTCGTGTGTTTGGTAAACTAGCTTTTTTTAATCTCCAAGATGAAACTGGAACCATTCAGCTTTATCTAGATAAAAAAAGAATTACCGCCAAAATGCCCGATGTTAATAACGCTTTTAATCTCCTGAAAAAACTCACCGATACAGGAGATATTATTGGCGCTAAAGGAACTATTAAGCGGACAGAAAAAGGAGAACTGTCAATTTATGTCAGCGAGTACACCATGCTGACTAAATCTCTACTACCTCTACCAGATAAATGGCATGGTTTAACTGATACAGAAAAGCGCTATCGTCAGCGCTACGTTGACCTAATTGTAAATCCGGATGTGCGCGAAACTTTCCGTCGTCGAGCTCGCATCACTGCTTCTATACGCCGCTATTTGGATCAAGAAGGGTTTATTGAAATTGAAACCCCAGTATTGCAAAGTGAAGCTGGGGGTGCAGATGCACGTCCCTTCATCACTTATCACAATACCCTGGATATGCAACTATATCTGCGGATCGCCACTGAATTGCATCTCAAGCGGCTGATAGTAGGTGGTTTTGAGAAAGTCTTTGAATTGGGACGAGTTTTCCGCAATGAGGGAGTTTCCACCCGTCACAATCCAGAATTTACCTCCATTGAAATTTATCAGGCTTATGCCGACTATCATGACATGATGGTGTTGACAGAAAATATTGTTACCACCGCAGCGCAGGAGGTGTTGGGAACCCTCGAAGTTAGCTACCAAGGGGAGATTATCAACCTAAATCCGCCGTGGCGTAGAGTAACAATCCATGAGGTGGTTAAGGAATATACCGACGTAGATTTTAGCAAGTTCAAAGATTTCGAGGCGGCGAAAACGGCTGCGCAACAAGCTGGAATCGCAATTCCCGACAACTGCTATACCGTAGGAAAATTGCTCAGTGAAGCTTTTGAACAAAAGGTGGAAGCTAACCTCATTCAGCCAACCTTTGTCCTCGATTATCCCATAGAAATTTCCCCCCTCACCAAACCTCATCGTTCCCAACCAGGCTTGGTAGAACGCTTTGAATTGTTTATGGTGGGAAGGGAAACTGCTAACAGTTACTCAGAATTAACCGACCCCATTGACCAAAGAGAAAGGCTAGAAGTGCAAGCAGCTAAAAAAGCAGCCGGAGATTTGGAAGCCCAGGGAGTAGACGAAGATTTTCTCACCGCTCTAGAATATGGTATGCCACCCACAGGTGGTTTAGGAATTGGCATTGATCGCCTGGTAATGTTGCTTGCAGATGCATCTAGTATCCGTGATATCATAGCTTTTCCTCTGCTTAAAAATACCAGTGCTGCGATTCAAGCTTGCGATTACGATGCGAAAAAAAAAATGCTGAGGATTGAATTTGGTAATGGTAGCGTTTACAAATACAACGATGTCCCAGCGGATGTTTACAAGGGTATGCAAGAAAGTCCCTCTCTAGGACAGTATTTTAACTCTCAAATTCGAGATAAATACGGCTTTGATCGCGAAGTTTAATTCGCTTTATCTAGGTTTTGGGGAGAGGATTAAAGAGAGGAAATTCCATAACAATTAAATCAAACATAGTTGTTTCTCCCCAACTCCCCACCTATCAAGAGTATGTTTTTAACAAATTGATAATTTCTCACTAAATTGAGAACGGAAAAACAAGCTTTTCTTCCCCAACTTTCCCGACTCCCCCTGCTTCCCTTGCTCTCTTCTCCCCAATCCCTGACAAGTATACAAAAAATAACCATCGAACCAGTAAAATTTAGAAGCTACATTTAAAAGCCAGAGGATAGGGCAGTGTTAGCGATTGAGACAGAGCAAGTTCAGGTCAAAAACGGCGACTTACAAATCGATGCTTACCTAGCGATTCCCCAGGGAGAAGGAACTTTTCCTGGAGTAATTGTGATTCAAGAAATTTTTGGAGTTAACGACCATATCCGAGATGTTACCAGACGCATTGCCCAGGAAGGTTATATTGCCATCGCGCCTGCAATTTATCAACGTCTTGCACCCGGTTTTGAGGCTGGTTACACTCCCGAAGAGATAAAAATTGGCAAAGAGTACAAAAGTCAAACCCAAGCCTCCCAATTACTCAGTGATATTCGCGCTAGCTTTGAATATCTGACCCAATTACCACAATTTAACCAACAACCAGTGGGTAGCATTGGCTTTTGTTTTGGTGGTCATGTGGTTTATCTTGCTGCTACCCTAAGTGAAATTAAAGCCACAGCTTCTTTCTATGGTGCAGGAATCGCTACCATGACTCCCGGAGGAGGTGAACCAACCGTAAACTGTAGCCAAGAAATTACAGGTAAAATTTACGCCTTTTTTGGTCTTGAAGATGCTAGCATCCCCACCTCACAAATAGACCAAATAGAAGCCGAACTTAAAAAACACCAAATTTCCCATCGCATTTTCCGCTACCCAGGAGCAGATCATGGCTTCTTTTGCGATCAACGCGCCAGCTATAATCAAACAGCAGCAGGCGATGCTTGGGAATATGTTAAGCAATTATTTGGTGAGCAGCTTAAATAATTCGGCACAGAAAATTTAGAATGTTAAATTACGGTTACTGTAGAGAAAAGTGATTGAGATGTCAGCATTAAGTCAGACATAACTGAGGTAGTGTCATTATCTAAGTTAATCCTCATTCACTGCTACGGGAATAGGCACAGATTAAAATTAATCATGTTTAGCAATAATTTTTACCATTAGATTTAACTATAAAACTCCTCTAGTGCATAATTTTTAAGCCCCACTCTCTCAATCTAAAATTTTTTATCAACAATGGAATCCAAATCAAATCCTTCTTCAGAGTCCAAAGCGTCTTTTTCCATGGATGATTTTGCTCAGGCTCTAGAACAACACGATTACCAGTTTGAAAAAGGTAAGGTAATAAGGGGTAAAGTATTTGAGCATGACTCCAGTGGAGCCTACGTCGATATTGGTGGTAAATCTCCCGGTTTTGTTCCCATGCAAGAAGCAGCTTTAACTAGGGTATGGGATCTTGCAGAGATTTTACCTTTGCAGGAAGAGATGGAATTTTTGATCATCCGCGAACAAGACGCAGAAGGTCAAGTTTTGCTATCGCGTCGTCAACTACAACTGAAGGAAGCTTGGGAAGAATTAGAGGAAATAAAAGAAAGCGGAAAGTCAGTGCAGATGCGCGTCACCGGAACTAATAAGGGGGGCGTAATCGGAGAGGTTAACGGTTTGCGAGGCTTTATTCCCCGTTCCCACCTGATGCAAAAACAGGATATGGACTCCTTAGTGGGAGAGTTACTCACTGCTACTTTTATCGAAGTTGACCAAGAACGCAACAAACTGGTCCTCTCCCAAAGAGAAGCTGCTCGCGCCGATGCGATTGGTAAGCTAGAGTCATGGAAACTGATGGAAGGTCAAGTTGTCAGCATTAAGCCTTACGGTGTATTTGTTGACCTCAGTGGCGTTACTGGTTTACTCCATATCAGAGAAGTCAGTGGTAGTCGCATCGACTCTTTGTCTACCATCTTTGAAGTTGGACAATCAATTAAGGTGATGATTATCCAAATTGATGAGTGGAATAATCGCATTTCCTTATCCACCAAAGTATTAGAAGAACATCCCGGCGAACTACTGGAAAACTTTAACCAAGTAATGGCGAGTGCATCAGAACGTGCAGCGAAAGCAAGAGAAAAGCACTTTGCGGCAGAATAAATTAGACTTCTTGTGCAAGTCAAGTAATAAGTAGGAACATAAAATGTTACGTCCCTAAAAAATTGATGAAAAACTGATTAGGACAACACTTGTGCAAGAAGTCTAGAGGAATAGGTTATTAACCATTAACAATCAACCATCAACCATCCACAATCAACCATCCACAATCAAAAATTAACAATCAACCATCAACCATCAACCATCCACAATCAATAATTAACAACCAATGAAACTAACACTTACCATCGACATTGGAGGTAGTGGAGTCAAAGCAAT
>CAZWGS010000009.1:0-35237 GCA_964633315.1 uncultured bacterium
CCTCACGTAACATCCTCATTAGAATCCCCCGTCATTTATGCGGGGGAGTAGTCAAAATACTGAGATTCTCGGTACTTAAACAACTTCTTGCCCAAATGAGAATTGCTAGGGTTTTGCGTCAGAACTTGTGCGCGTGCAGTACCTCCATCACATTGCACAGATAGGCGATACCCGAATAATCGTCGAAAAACTTCGCCGCAACCTCATCCGAAATCTTCACAGCCAGATCCCGATTTGGGGTGAGCACCTCGAACTTTATATTTGAGTAGGTGTCAGAAACGGTTGGTTGTCCCGACGAGCGCACGTTGCGACTGCCTTTACCTCCGGCATCCACCACCGTATAACCGGTAGCCCCGGCTTCGTCGATGATCTTGGCAATTTGTTTGAGCAGCAACTTTTCTGTGACGATGACGAGCTTGCTGGCTTGCTGGGTCATGTGGGTTACCTCTTGATACGTTATGTTGCGATTATTCAAGACAATAATCTATGGTTTAAGCGTAAACCATAATTAAAAGTATATATTAAAGATCAGCGAATCCACTACCCTCTGTGGAGAAGAATTGACTCAGATTAGCGGAAGTATTGGATAAAAAACACTTATACTTTTGCAGATTCTGGTCGGTTCCACTAGACAGGTAGGATAGAGCAGTCGAGTCTCCTGCAGCTCAAGCTAGTATAACTTTGACAACTCCGTCAGAGCGTTTACCTCAACCACAAGTGTGTTGTACACCTCGAGCCCATGTAGTAAATCTAGAGCGTGTCCAGTTCTGTGAGCCCAGTGATGGGAGACAAATCAGCAATGTTGTTGCTGTCTAGCAATTAACCAGAGATATAGGTTTTTTCTGATACTAAAAGGAAAACTTATAGTTTTAATTTGACATTTCCATGTGGAGTTATCGCAAATTTATGTGATTTTAATGATAGACTTAAACACATAAAGATTAAAAAAACAATAGATTTAAATCTATAAAAACTGCAGGAAAGCAACACCTTCCAACACACCACGCACGAGATACAGATGCGATGGAGTGGCGGTTTTACTCCCTACTCACCCGGAAGCGTGGAGCCAGCCACCCAGGATTTGAGGCTATGCTTGCCTGCTGTTCTAATCCCTAATATCTAATCAAGGAGGAATTAAAAAGTGGATTTTTTGTCCGATTTCTTGACGCTCTTCCTGGGGAAGTTACAGTCCCCGACACTCGGCTTTCTGATTGGTGGTATGGTTGTTGCCGCCGTCAATAGCCGACTGCAAATTCCAGATGCGATTTATAAGTTCATCGTCTTCATGCTGCTGATAAAAGTCGGCCTAAGCGGTGGTATTGCAATCCGCAATGCCAACCTCGTGGAGATGCTGTTGCCCGCAGCTTTCGCTGTGGTAGTGGGAATCCTGATTGTGTTCATTGGGCGCTACACCTTGGGTCTGCTACCGAAAGTCAAAACCGTGGATGCCATTGCTACCGCAGGCTTATTCGGTGCCGTGAGTGGTTCTACCCTAGCTGCTGCCCTGACGCTCATGGAAACAGAAGGCCTGGAATACGAAGCCTGGGCTGCCGCACTCTATCCCTTTATGGACATCCCAGCGCTCGTGACTGCAATCGTTTTGGCTAGCCTTTATCTCAGCAAGCAGAAGCAGCGCCGTATCGCACACGAACAGCTCAGCAAGCAGCCTGTTGCTGCAGGTGGGTATCCCAGTGAACAGGGAATTATCGCCAGAGGCTATCCTGAGCACAATACCGCAGACGAGCGGGTCAAAATCTGGCCTATTATCCAAGAAAGCCTCCAGGGCTCTGCCCTATCGGCATTGCTACTCGGCCTCGCTCTAGGTTTGCTAACCCGTCCCGAAAGTGTCTATGAGAGCTTCTTCAATCCCCTCTTTCGTGGTCTACTTTCAATACTGATGTTGGTAATGGGTATGGAAGCGACTGCAAGGATAGGTGAGTTGCGCAAGGTGGGTCAGTGGTATGCCCTATATGCCTTGGTGGCACCCCTCCTCCATGGGTTCATAGCCTTCGGTTTCGGCATGATTGCCCACTTTGTCACGGGATTCAGCCTTGGCGGTGTCGTGATCCTAGCCGTCATCGCCTCCTCGAGTTCAGACATTTCAGGACCACCAACTTTACGAGCTGGTATTCCCAAGGCTAATCCCTCCGCCTATATCGGATCGTCCACAGCCGTCGGCACGCCAGTTGCCCTTGCTTTGGGAATACCGCTTTACATCGGACTTGCCCAGGCGCTCATGGGTAACTGATCCCAGACGGGTCATGGCAAAGTGCTATTAATGTTTTACGGCGTTGTTGATGACCGCAGTCCCTTAGCCTATCAGGAATATTAATGAGGTCTATGGAGGATTGGATAGCGAACTCTATGTCGAGTATCAAGAAACTCATTTTGGTTCTGATGCACCCATCGGGCAACCTATCCCCACTTTCCCTGCTTCTCAACTCCCTCTTCCTTTGGTGAGTCACAAGAATCTATAGTGTAGAGGATTGATCCCAAGCTTAAGAGACTACCGTGAAAGCAATCTCAATTCTCGGTTCCACCGGTTCCATTGGCACTCAGACTTTAGATATTGTGACTGACAATCCCGAACAATTTCGTGTTGTGGGTTTAGCAGCAGGAAGCAATGTAACATTACTTGCCCAACAGATAAAGCAGTTTCAACCAGAAATTGTAGCGATTCGCGATCAAAACAAATTTTCTGCCTTAAAAGAAGCTATTGCCACCTTTGATCATCAGCCAATTGTAGTAGTTGGTGAAGATGGTGTGGCAGAAGTAGCCCGTTATGGAGATGCAGAAAGTGTGGTAACGGGA
Source organism: uncultured bacterium (assembly GCA_964633315.1). Taxonomy (GTDB): domain Bacteria; phylum Cyanobacteriota; class Cyanobacteriia; order Cyanobacteriales; family CAWCAG01; genus CAZWGS01. Next base: position 2,812 of record CAZWGS010000009.1, read on the forward strand.
ATTGTGGGTTGTGCAGGTTTGCTACCCACCATCGCCGCGATTAAAGCAGGAAAAGATATTGCCTTGGCAAATAAGGAAACTCTAATTGCTGGAGGACCTGTTGTTCTACCCTTAATTGAAGAATATGGTGTAAAGTTGCTACCTGCTGACTCTGAACATTCGGCTATTTTCCAGTGTCTTCAAGGAGTACCAGAGGGCGGTTTACGCAAAATTATTCTCACCGCATCTGGAGGCGCTTTCAGGGATTTACCAGTGGAGAAATTAGCCACAGTTAAGGTTGCTGATGCCCTGAAACATCCTAACTGGTCTATGGGTAAAAAAATTACCATCGACTCGGCAACTTTAATGAATAAGGGTTTAGAGGTAATTGAAGCACACTACCTTTTTGGCATGGACTACGACCAAATTGAGATTGTGATCCATCCCCAAAGTATTATTCATTCACTCATTGAAGTGCAAGATACTTCCGTCTTAGCACAGTTAGGTTGGCCTGATATGCGTTTGCCCCTACTCTATGCCCTTTCTTGGCCAGAGAGGATATATACTGACTGGGAATCTCTCGATTTAGTCAAAGCTGGCGATTTAACTTTCCGGGAACCAGATCACCAAAAATATCCTTGTATGCAATTGGCGTATGCTGCTGGTAGAGCTGGTGGCGCGATGCCTGCGGTATTAAATGCAGCTAATGAGCAAGCTGTTGCCCTATTTTTAGAGGAAAAAATCGGATTTTTAGATATTCCCCGTTGTATTGAGTCGGTATGCGAGCGTTTCAGCAACCAAAATAACACTAACCCCACCCTAGAAGAAATAATTACCGCTGATAACTGGGCAAGGCAAGAGGTTGTCTCTGCTGGTAAGGAGGCAAGATTCTACGTTTCCACCTCTATGTAGGAATGTCTTATATTTTTATAAAATTTCAAGCAAAACCCACGTACTTTAGTCGTGGGACGAGTGCGTTAGCACATTGATGTGTTTTTTTTATAAATCGCAGCATCTTTTTCTAAGACTTTCTGTATAATCAATTGAGGAGGTCACACAAAGTGTTTAACCTGACATACGAATTTAAGCTCAAGCCCAACACACAACAGGTGAATCTCTTTGAGAGTTGGCTAGAAATTAATCGGCGCGTGTATAACTATGCCTTGCGAGAGCGTAAAGACTGGTACCAATCACGTAGTTGTAGGGTTGACGCTTGCACTCTCCAAAGTTGCTACATCATTCCCTCTGATGCACCACGTCCAACATATGCATCTCAATGCAAATCTTTAACTGCTGCTAAGAAAGAAGATCCTGATTTAAAAACGGTTCAATCTCAGGTCTTGCAGCAGACATTAAAGCGCTTAGAAGTTGCTTTTGTTTCGATGTGGGAGCGTAATCATGGCTTTCCTCGATTTAAGAAACATGGTCGTCTGCGCTCGTTTGTCTTCCCACAAATGCAAGGAGAGAGATTTAAACCAGGGAGAGTCAAGCTACCTAAAATTGGTTGGGTCAACTTTCGCCAGAGTCGGGACATTGCCCCAGGGGGAAAAATTAAGCAAGCACGTATCCTCAAGCGTGTTTCAGGTTGGTACGTCATGTTAAGCGTCCAGTGGGATGTAAACCCACCGCAACCTATGCCACATGGGGTAGGGATAGGAATTGATGTCGGCTTAACTTCAATGGTGGCAACTTCTAATGGTCTTTTGGTCAAGCGCCCCAGGTTTTTTGCCCATGCCCAGCGCAAGCTGAAATTGCTGCAACAGCGCGTTAGCAGAAAACGCAAAGGTTCTAATAATTGGTTAAAAGCCCAAAAGAAGGTTGCTTCATTGCATGAATACGTTGCTAACTCTCGCAAGGACTGGCATCGAAAATTATCTCATCAGTTGTGTGATGGGGTGGGAATGATCTTTGTTGAGGATTTAAACCTGGTTGGATTGTCTAGAGGAATGTTAGGAAAGCATTGTTTAGATGCGGGTTTTGGTCAGTTCTTTAAGATTCTTGAGCAGGTTTGTTTTCAGCGTGGTGTTTATTTTCAGAAAGTAGATGCACGCAAAACTAGCCAAATCTGCCCCCATTGCCAACACGAAACAGGTTTTAAGACATTAGGGCAGCGTATTCATAAATGTGACAATTGCGGATATATAACTGACCGCGATGTTGCAGCCGCCCAAGTAGTTCTGATTAGAGGACTTGCAGCCGTAGGGCATACGGTGAAGATGCTTAGTGAGGGTAAATTCATTGGAGTCCCTGTGAACTAAGAATCCCACGCGCTTTTAGCCGTGGGAGTGTCAACTTCCACCATTACCGCAAGAGCGTAAAAGCTGGTCTCTATATTATCTGGATTGTCATGGTCTTTACACTCAAAGTAATGCCTTGCTCAAGCTAAGTAACTATTTAGGCAAACCATGGTCTATTTTGGGCATAACTCAATACATTCCTTTGTCTATTCGTGATGAATTATATCGGTTTGTCGCTCGTAATCGATATCACTGGTTTGGCTATAGTCAAACTTGTCGCATACCTACTCAAGCAGAGAAAGAGCGATTTTTACCTTGAATAATTTCATGTAGGAAATTTAGTGATCTGTCAAGGCGTTTTGCTGTAGCATCATCGATCATCTGTTTCTACAACAATTATCGCAATGCCCACAACTAAAACCCTCTGCTTGCTGGCTAAAACCAAAAGCTGTAAGTAAAAATTGCCAACGACATTGCCTTGTCCTCAGGTATTTTTGACTTTGGGATTGACTGTGCTGTTGCCTTTGGCGCAATTGCTTGATCGCAACAGCCAAATTGCCGCTTGTTTGCCGGAAATGGAAGGGATCTTGCCAAATCAGTTGACCTGCGCTGTGGAGTAAAGCTAAGGTAAGCTCACTATTGGGAAACTTGTCTATTTCTCCTTTTCGGGGCAATTTTCGGGCTAATTGCTGTGCTTTTTGATATTGTTGTTCTAATTTATCGGTAAAAAACTGTTGACGCTGTTTATCCTCGGGATTAAACCATCCTGTGGATTCACTAACTAAAGCTAGTGCAGTAGCAGGCTTGCCATCTCTACCACCTCTACCCACCTCCTGAACATATTCTGACAAAAGTTGGGGAGCTTGGAAATGCAATATCCAACGACAATGTGGTTGATTAATTCCCATACCAAAAGCGCAAGTACAAACCACAAATAATAGCTTTCCCGATAGCCAGCCATGTTCTATGTTTCGGCGCTGCGTTGCACTCAATCCTCCGTGGTAAGCTGCACACTGATAGCCTAAATCGCGAAACCACTGGGCTAACTTTTCACTTTCACGTCGAGAACGCACATAAACTAATCCTATCTCTTTTTCTCTAGCTTGGATAAAGCGCAACATTCGCTGTCGTTTACCCCTTGGTGTCCAAACCACTTGTACTTGGAGATGTAAATTAGGACGATAGGGACTAAGAATAAAAGTTTCTGGTTGACGCAGTTGCAGTGCTTGCTGAATCATCTGTTGCGTTTGAATATCAGCAGTCGCAGTAAAAGCTGCCACGGCAATCTTGCTACCAGGAGGTTTAAACTTGAGTAAAGCTGGTCGCAGTGCACCCAAACGCCTGTAAGCTGGACGAAAAGTATCTCCCCACTGCACCAAACAATGGGCTTCATCAAGAATTAAACTATTAATTTCCAGTTGTGGTTGGCACAAAATTTGCCACACAACAGGACTCAATAAAGTTTCCGGGGAAAGGTAGAGTAATTTTAATTTACCCTGGCTAATGGCATTTAAAGTTACTTTCCTGCGAGATTTCGGTAATTCACTGTGTACTAAAGCAGCAGGAATTTGGCGTTGGTTTAACTCCTGCACTTGATTCTCCATCAACGCCACCAAAGGCGACACCACTACCGTTAAACCAGTTTGCAACAAAGCAGGTAATTGAAAACAAATGGATTTTCCTCCACCTGTGGGCATTATAATTAGGGCATCTCGATGTGCTAAAAGGGTACGAATAATTTCCCCTTGGGGCGCTCGAAAATCCTCATAACCCCAAATTTTTTTTAAGGTAGTGCGAAGTTGCTGCCAATCGTCACTCATTATTGGCACTAATAATCTGTAAAATTTTATCCATATCCTCAAACTCACCCACAATTTTGCGTACAGGTTCAGGATATACCCGCACTAAAGTAGGTGTGGCTGCAACATGATTTAATTCTGCCTGTTCTGGATGTTTAAAAACATCAATTACTTTGAGAGTATAGGGTTGACCTAAACCTTGCTCCAAAACCTGATGTAAATTTTTTAAGGTTTTTTCTGTCGCCGCATTATGTCCAGAAACAAACATCCGCAAAACATAGCTGAAAGGCTTTGATGACGAGGAAGTAGCGATTGTGGGGGTACTAGGCACAGCGATTTCTTGCTCTCTTGGTTGGGGCGTATCTAAGCGCATAACTAAATCATGTCTTTGCCAAAGCTGGGGAAACTGGTGACGGTAGGTTTCCAATACCATAGGACTGCAAGATTCCTCTTGCCATTGTGCCACTTGCCACTTTAAACCATGGGTATTGAACATCACATTAAGTAGGGCTTGATAGCGTTGCACAGGTGGATAAATTTCCGCCATGGTGCGCAAATCCCCAGTTTTAGGATCCCGCCAGCGATCAATAGTTGCAGTGTAACCAGGAACTAAAAAATGGGGTGGTTCACTCAAACCCAATTTTTCTTGCAGGGCAATACACAGATTAATATGCCAACGATCCTGTTTGCTAGGATCGATGCAATAAACTAAATCTGACCCTGGTGTGAACAGAGCAATGCCTTTGAATACTTGAGCCAATGTCAATTTTCTGGTAACTAGTAATAGGCGGAAGGTAATTAGCTGCTAGTGCATACCAATTACCCATTACCTACTACCTCTTAACAATTCTAGACCCTACCTCGTAGCATCATTGCCATTTCGTTAGTTGATGGTGACAATTCAAGGGCTGTTTCTTCTGTGATTCGTCCTTCTTGATAGAGATTAAACAGAGATTTATTGGTGGTAGTCATGCCATCATATTCTCCATCGAGCATCAAACGATGCATTTCTTCTGGTTTGTCGCCGCGAATATAATCTTTCATCGTTGATGTATTCACCAAGATGTCATGGTAAGCAGCCCGTTTACCATCGGTAGTACGACACAAACCTTGAGAAATTACTGCTACTAGGGATTCTGCAAGAGCCACTCGCATTGCATCTTGCTCCTCAGCACTGTATAGAGTCAAGATACGCTCAATGGTTTTAATCGCACTGTTGGTGTGCAGGGTTCCCATTACCAAGTGACCAGTTTGCGCAGCTTTGAGGGCTGTATTCACGGTTTCCTTGTCCCGCATTTCTCCCACCAAAATTAAATCTGGATCTTCACGCAAGGAAGCTTTGAGAGCATTATCGAACTTGAGAGTATTGATCCCTACTTCCCTTTGTCTAACTAGAGATTTGCGACTTTGGTGCACAAATTCAATTGGGTCTTCAATGGTAATGATGTGCTTAGCCATCTCCTTATTGATAAAGTCTACCATCGCTGCCATAGTTGTAGACTTACCAGAACCAGTTGGTCCAGTAACCAAGACCAAACCTTTGTGGGCACTAGAAATATCTTTAAATATGGGTGGTAGCCGCAATTGCTCAATGGTGAGAATTTTCAGGGGAATGAGACGCAGTACCATTGCTGGACCCTTGAGAGAGTCAAAAACATTGATCCGCACCCTGGCAAATTCATACTGAGTCGCGCCATCATATTCTAAAGTTTCATAAAAGCGCTTAATTTCTGGCTCATTCAGAATTTCATAAAGCCAACTCATAAACGTGGCTTTGTCAGTTTGGGGATAGTGAGTGGGTTCCATCATACCGCGATCTCGCACGCGAGGTACTTCTCCCACTCCCAGGTGAATATCCGAAAAACCTTCCTCGTGAGCGCTGTTCACAATTTCTTTTAGGGTAGGATGACCTGGTGAAGGAGCAGGTTTTGGAGGCGCTGTTTTTGGTACTTTGCCTCTAGAAGCAGGCACACTTGTCCCTTGGGGAGATCTCGTTTTATTCGAAGACATTTGTACGGTTGCGGCTCCAATATGTTGGGTTGCTTCCGTAGATGCACTTTTAACCTTAGCAGACTTGGGTGATGTTGCTGGCACACGCGGCGGTGGCGGTGGTGGTGAAATTGGCTGACGCTGACGAGGTTCTGACATATTTCAAATAAACACTGATTCGTGATCTGTATTCTACGAATTTGCAAGCTTGCGTTAATAGTGTTCCCCCAGTTTGGGCACCACTAACATTGAATATAAACGAACTTTGTCAATCCGTTGTCTGCCTTTGATGATAGAGCCATCAGAAATGACTTTGTCTAATACTTATTGCCAATTTTTTTTCTAGCTAGCTCTCATTTTGTCCTGGTTAATTATGAGAATTACAAGCTTCTTCATAAATTAATGTTAAGCAGGGATAGTTTCAAAGCAGCACTATCACAAATAACCAGACTGTCAACTCTGGACACCTTATTGCTTTAGGAGAATTAAAGTCTTTGATTAAATTAGGTTTAGACAATTGTAAGCTTCAGAATTCTTGACATTGTAACTGAATCCGCTTCATGAATTTATATCAACAAATATTAATCTTGTTTTCTAACCACTCATCTTCATCAAAACTTTAACTATACTGAAATTCACAAGTTCTCTGTACTTACAAACTTGAATCTAAAAATTTCATTTAATTGTATTGCATCATAAATTTACCTAGAGGAAGAAACATGGAATTAGCTCCGAGGCAAGACTTAGTAAAAATTGGTTCTTTGGTAATGATAAAAAGCTTCTTAATTTGGAGTTTCACCCTAACTGTATGCCTATTAGTCGTTGGCTTTCCCTTAATTGTGGTCATGGCGACTGTGGGTGCAATTCTCTCTGTTGCCCTACAGGTAGTATTACCAGTTAGTGGTGCTCTATTGGTAGGAGGTAGCTTAATTGGGTTTAATGTCCTTGCTATTTTTGTAGGTGCAGCAGTTTTAACTTCAAAGGGAATTCATCCTCAAGATGTTAGTTGGCTACACTGGCTGCACGGCGAATCCACTTCCTTTGCAACTCCTACTTTTGCCGCTTGTCCTCTAACCTGCAGCATTCAACGTTAATTAGTGAGGTAAAACCACACAAATCTACAGATAACTAATTAACAAGCAAATTCAAGTCTGTGCAGCCCGGTTTCTACCGGGTTTTCTCATCAGAAAATATGCTAATGGATACCCCCTTCTCAAACCTGATAGGGTTAGGTAGAAGTATTTGAATCGCTTCACCTCAAGCCAATTGAAGGGTTCGATGCTCTGAAATATGTCACGATTAAAGGAGCTCATTACTTGCCTAGCATTGATGAAACCATCTACCTCGTCGATTTGCATTATTTTGGGGACACGCCCAGAAGCGATTAAACTAGCTCCAGTAATTCAGCAGTTTCGTAACTCGTCAGCTTTTAGAACTCATGTGGTCTTAACTGGACAACATCGGGAGATGGTAGAGCAGGTAATGGAACTGTTTAATTTAAGTGCTGATCGCAATTTGGAGATTATGCAATCTCAGCAAACTCTTAGCGATATTACCTATCGTAGTTTGCGGGGGTTAGAAATAGTGTTTAAGAAAATTAGACCCCAACTAGTTTTAGTACAGGGAGACACTACAACCGCCTTTGCTGCGGCTTTAGCTGCTTTCTACCAGAAAATTCCGATTGGTCATGTGGAAGCTGGTTTACGCACCAATAATTTATATAATCCTTTTCCTGAGGAAGCAAATCGACGTTTAATTTCCCAGCTAAGTCAGTTGAATTTTGCTCCCACACCTTTGGCGGTGGAAAATTTGCACCAGTCTGGGATTACGGGAGAGATTCACCAGACAGGAAATACGGTGATTGACGCTTTACTAACAGTGGCGGAAAGTAAGCCTAAGTGCAGGATTCCCGGTTTAGATTGGGGTAAATATCGCACTTTACTGGCCACAGTACACCGTCGCGAAAATTGGGGTCAACCTTTAGAAAGTATTGCGACTGGTTTCGGTTTAATTCTAGATGAGTTTCCCGATACAGCTTTGCTTCTACCCCTACATCGCAATCCTACAGTGCGCGAGCCAATTCGAGCGATTTTGGGTAATCATCCCCGGGTTTTCTTAACTGAGCCCCTAGATTATGCCCAGTTAGTGGGAGCAATTGAACGCTGTCAACTACTGTTGACGGATTCAGGTGGTTTGCAGGAAGAAGCACCAAGTTTAGGAAAACCAGTCTTGGTATTGCGGGAAACCACAGAAAGACCAGAAGCAGTGAAGGCGGGAACAGCTAAACTAATTGGAACGAGCCCGATTAAAATTTTAGAGGAAGCTGGTTTATTACTCAGCGATGCTGTGGCTTATGAAAAAATGGCAACAGCAATTAATCCTTTTGGTGATGGTCATGCAGCCAAAAGAATTTTGCAAATTGTAGAGCGTTATTTGGGTGTTTCAGCAGGCTAAATTGGCTGAGGTACAAGCAAAATTGGTATTTTTGTTAATGGTTGATGGTTGATTGGAATGTACCTCAACAAGCTTGAGAATCGCGATATTAGTTCTAATCTAAATCAAATGTTTTTCCACCATCGCCAACAAACTTTCCCGGGTAAAGGGCTTAGCTAAATAATCGCTGACACCAGTGTTTTTGATTTTCTCTTCTTCAAGCATCCTGGTGTTACCACTAACCATAATAATGGGTGTATTCTGAAATACAGAACTACTTTTGAGTATTTGACAAAGGCGATTGCCGTTAATACCAGGCATGGAGAAGTCCATTAAAATTAAATCTGGCTTGCTATCAAAAAGACAGTAAAGGGATTTCATCGGCTCTTCCACTGTTAAAATTTTATATTTATCGCTGTCTAAGTAGTCTTTAATTGTGTCTAGTATCGTTGGACTATCATCAATACAAACAATCGTATATATCTTTGATTCAGATTGCACTGGGGGAATTTGTTCTGTTGGTATTTTCAGGTTAAGCTTTGGGCTATTTAGCTCAGAATCTGTTGATAAAGGGGGAATTTGGGGAAGTTGATTCAGGGGAGATTTGGGTGAGAGTAATTGCAGAACTTTGTTTTGGATATAGGGGAAGAGTAGTTCAGTTACTTTTAAGTCATCCTGTTTCAAAACAACCCCTAACTCACGAATTGTTGCACCTCGCATTAATTTAACTAATTTCTGTAAGATAACAGGTGAAAGATTTCCTGAGGGAATTGGTTTTTCTAGCAAAGAGGGATTGATACACAAAGGGCGTTGGTGGGGAGAAGTAATCCAAGGGCTAAATTTTTGCCATGTTTGTAGCCTAGTCTGTAATGATTCGAGCAAGGGGGGAATTTCTAGCAGATTTTCTTCGTTGGTGATTGTAGAATCAAGAAGTTGAAGTGGATTGATAGATTGCCACATAGATTCACCTTCAACCAGCCAAAAACAAGATTCTAAAGCATCCTGAATTAATTTTTCGATGATAATTTTACCTTGACTAGCACTCAGAGAATTTTGAGCAACTAATTGGTTAACAATAGAGATGAGTTGGTAATTATCTGGCGTATTGTTATCTAGTAAAGTTTTTATTTGAGAAACCAGACTATAGTTGAGGGAAACGAGATAATGTTTCAGCGTTTCTCTAGATTGCAAAGAATGGTAAGCATATTGCAACTTACCTTTAACTAAATAAATATCCCAAGTAACTGTATTAGCTGTAATTTGGAGATGCCCAGTTTCACCACTATCGGCTATCTCTTGGAGAATTTGTGGGGGCTGAAAATGTTTACTCATATGAGAATTTTTTAAAAGAGCTTAAATCGCGATTAAATCTACTTCGGCTGTGCGACTTGTTATTTAAATAAATAGCTTAAGGAAAGAGTGCCAAGGATATAACTTTGACGCTCTTTTAACTAATTTCTAGATGAAGGTGAAAATCTTTCTGTGTAAGGGATAGATGCACTTTTTAGTTGCCTATAGTCAATAGACATCTGGGGAAAATCAAAATACTTAAATTTTTAACCTTTGTAGGAACGTACAATTTTACGTCCCTACATTCTTTTTGGGAGATGTCTAATAGACTAGCAATTCTATAGGCTGAAGTTGGGAACAGGACGCAACCGGAGCCAAAAAATGAGAGGGTACGATTCCGCCATTTTACAGTAAAGGATTTAAAATCAGCGGGGCGCAGTACCTATTCGCAACTACCATCAGCTAGTCTGTGTTGCTCACTGAAGCCTTTTTTTCCTTTCTCTAATCACAAAATAATTTTTGAGGTTTAGGTTAGCCTATGCCAGACAATAACTAACTTACTCCTATCCCATTTAGTTTAAAACTCCATTAATGAGTAATACTTAATAATTAATGATTAATGAGTAAGAAAACAATTTTAACTTCTGAATCCTGACTTATATCCCCTTAATTATCACAGAAAAATCACCCTCATGGGTACTTTCACTAAAAGTGTTTCTACATTATCTTTAGCTTTAGAGAAAAAAAACTTTTGTAAGCACAACAGTTAAAGAGAAAACAATCCATGAAAACTACCGTGAAAACCACAGAAATTAGCCAAAAGCTTCTTGATTTTGACCCTTACATGGAAAAGCTTCTTGCTGACTGGAATGCTCCAGGAGTGGGAGTAGGAATTGTAGCTAATGATAAACTTGTCTTTGCTAAAGGTTATGGCTATCGAGACTACGAAAAGAAACTACCCTTTACCTCCAAAACCCTTTTTCCCATCGGTTCTAACACCAAGCTTTTTACTTCCGTAGCAGCAGGAATGCTCGTAGAATCAGGTAAGTTAAAGTGGGATCAACCTATCCGCAACACTATCCCAGAAATCCACTTTGACAACAACGAATTAAACCATAGTGTCACCCTACGGGATATGCTAGCTCATCGCACAGGTATAACTCGCCACGACACCATGTGGTATAAACAGGACTCTCTTACTCGGAAAGATGTTTTTGAGAGGATACAGTATATGAAACCAGAGGTGCCACTGCGACAAACTTTTTTCTATAACAATAATATGTATGCTGCTGTGGGATACATTATAGAGTTGCTCTCACACAAAAGCTGGGAAGAATTTGTCCGGGAAATGATTTTTCAACCTCTGGAAATGCACAGCAGTGTTTATCGCATCTGTGAGATGTTGCAGCAATCTGACTATGGTGTGCCATTTACCGAAAAACGAGACAGCAACGAGATTCACCAGATTCCCTACTATGAAGATACTGAAGCAATTGCACCTGCTGGGGCAATAATTTCTAATATTGAAGAAATATCCCACTGGCTAGCAGCACTAATGAATGATGGTGTTTACCTTGGAAAGCAAGTTCTTCCATCAAATATACTCAAAGCAACTATGGAACCTGCTATGACAAGGTCAAACTCTCTAGCTGAAGAAAAAGGCTGGTGGGAATTGCTTAACCCTTTGTATGGTATGGGTCGTGAGATGGCATCCTATCGAGGGCATCTGTTAACCTATCACGGGGGAGCCATTGATGGATTTTTCTCCCAAATATCTTTTCTCCCTCAACATAAACTTGGTGTTATTGTCTTCACCATTGGTGAACACTGCCACTTCTTAACTAATATAGTTACCTATAACGTGTATGAGCGCCTTTTGGATCTCACCTTAACACCCTGGAGCGATCGCTGGCTGGAAGTAAGACTTAAAGCTAAAGAAGCAGGTAAGGAAGCACGGGCAAAGGCAGGAGTCAACAAAGTGCCTAATACCAAGCCTTCCCACTCCCTCCCTGACTACGTAGGAGAATACGCCCATCCTATCTACGGCACTCTTAAAATCCACATGAAAGAGGGTGAATTGCAATTCAAATTGGGTAAAATTGAGCTACCCGTGAACCATTTTCACTATGATCGTTTTGATACCCCCGATGATGAGCGTGATGGCAAGTATTCCTTAAACTTCCTCACCAATCCTCAAGGAGATGTGAACAAAGTCACTATTTCCCTCGATCAAGCAGAAGTAACCTTTATCCGTCAGGCAAAAAATCTCGATCCTCAACTCTTAGAAAAGTTTGCTGGAGAATATGAAATACCAAGCGGTTTTAGGTTTCAAGTAGTTCTCAAAGATGACAATTTCCTCTACATAATTTTTCCTGGTCAACCAACTGAAAAGCTAATCCCCTACAAAGATTTGACATTCAAAATTGAAAGGTTTTCTGAGATGACTTTTGAGTTTGTCATGGAAGATGGTCAGGTGAAAGCTATCAAGCAGATAGATCCTTCCGGTGAATACTCATATCAACGATGCTGAAATAGGTGTCAATTCGCCTACCAGTGCGATTTGCATCTGGCGTTGAGTATGAGGGGGAATAACGGTAGGGATGTCAGAAGAATGTGGGGACGTAAAATTTTACGTCCCTACAATGGGTAAAAATTCAGAATTTGCAAAACCTATAACTCTCACCCCAATTCCCCAATTCCCCAATCCCCCAATTTCCCAGGTAAATCAATTAACTCACTCATTTTTTGCAGCAATTCCTGCTCTTTGTAGGGTTTAGACAAGTAAGCTGAGGCTCCCAAATTCATGGCTAATTTACGGTGCTTTTCATTACTGCGAGAGGTTAGCATGACGATGGGAAGAGAGTTAAATTCTGGTTTGGCTTTAACTTCTTCTAGCACTCCATAACCATCGAGTCTAGGCATTTCGATATCGCAAATTACAGCCTGAACAGCAAGTCCACTGAAAAGCTTATCGACGGCTTCTCGTCCATCTTTGGCTTGTTCTACCTGATAGCCTGCTTTTTCTAAGGCTAACACTAGATAGCGTCGCACATTGATGGAGTCGTCTACGACTAAGATGGTATTTACAGTTTCTGGGACAACGGGACTTCTTGCAGATGTAGGGACGTAACTGGATAAGTAAGAAGTAATGAGTAATGAGTAATAAGTGCCCGAATCAATACCAGATTGATAACAGAGGTATTTTTGTAGAAGGTTTTTTGTCTTGTTGCGTTCTGGATTTGCTTTGAGAGCAACCTTGTCGTCATTTTGAAGGCGTTCTAAACATCCTTGTACAATTATCACTGGATCTACTAGGGGAAGTACTCTACCGTCTCCTAGTACCATGGAACTGATAAAGCCCATGGGTAGGGGAAGAGGGCTATTAATGGGGCGAATGGTAACTTCTTTTTCACCCCAAAAGCGATCAATCTGGATAGCACCAACGTTGCTGCCTTCTCCTACAATGAGGGTCGTAGGCTGGTCAATTACTGGATTGCCAGACATTTCAAAGGCTTGGCAAGGACGATTGAAGCTAAAATTATCTTCGAGACGAACTAGGGGAATAAGCCGTTTTTGCCAATTAATTTGTTCTAAGTTTTGAACTGATGAATCTTCGTTGGTTGGTAAACAGAGAACTTCTCGAACGCTGTTAACTGGTACAGCAAATACCATTCCCGCTCGCTCTAGAATCATGACGCGTAGAATGGAGAGGTTAAAAGGTACAGTGAGGGTAAAGGTTGTACCTTGACCAGCTTGAGTTTTGATGCGAATATCCCCACGAATTTCTTGCAGATTAGTACGGACAACATCCATACCAATTCCTCTACCAGAAAGTTCTGTTACTTGATCGCTGGTGCTAAATCCAGGTTGGAAAATGTAATCTAGCATTTGCGAGGTAGACATCTGCTGGTAGTCTATCCCCATTTCCTGCAAGCGATGGCGAATTTTATCAAATTGAAGACCTCTACCATCATCTCTAACGGTGATAATGGTTTGGATACCTCTATTAACGGCGTTGAGGTAAATGTTACCTACAGAAGGCTTACCAATCGCGATACGCTGATTAGGAGTTTCAATTCCATGGTCAAATGCATTGCGAATGAGATGCATCAGAGGAGCATTGAGGGTTTCGACAATGGCGCGATCTATTAAAGTTGTTTCTCCTTCGATTTTGAGATTTACTTTTTTACCAAACTGGAGACTTAAATCCCTTACTAAACGGGGAAAGCGCTTCACCACATCGGCGAAGGGTACCATTTGAGTGCGGGTAATATTACCCTGGAGAGAGCGCGTAGTTTGGTTTAATTCTTGGATCGCTTGATTCATCTCCTGTAAGCCAAGCTCAATATCGGCGCTTACTTCCTCTAATTGAACAATGGTTTCTATTTGTTCCTGGGACATAAGATGAAGATCGCTATAGTGATCCATTTCTAAAGCGTCTAATTGTCCTTGGTGAGTCTCTCGGTTAAGGGATAAGGGGATAGACTGTGGTGTGATCGGTGCAATTTTTGGCACAGAGGCTTTGTCATACCAGTTTCTCAACTTAGTATTGGATGTCTCTAACTGATTGACGCGCTGACGCATTAGTGTGGCGAAGTTTTTCAGTTGCTCTAAGCGCAAGTTAACTCGATTACGCTCCAGGATTAGCTTACCGAATAGGGTATTGAATTGATAAAGTTGCTCTACTGGAACTCGAACCATTTTACTGGTTGGTGTTGGAGTTTGGGGAGGTTTGGGTGCTGGTGAAGTTGTGGCTTTTGGCTGCAATATAGGAGTCTGTGCTGGTGCAATTTCTTGAGCAAAAGCACTTTGCAATTCAGCTAAATCCTGACTCTCTAAATTGGCTGCTGTTAATAAATCGAATTCAGATATCTGTTCTGCTGCTAAATTTTCAGTGTCGTTAAGCTCAGAATCTGCTGGTACACTAGAAAGACTTTGAGATTTACACAAATTTATAGTATTGGCATTATCTATAAGATTATTATTGGCATAATCTATAAGAGATTGTTCCTCACCAGTTTCCTCTAAAGTTGCGATCTCGCGATTCTTAAAACCATCCAATCCGGAAGGAAGTTTCTCTAAATTACCTCTGACAACTAAAGCATGGGAACGTCGCCAGAGAGTCAAGGCTTCTTGTTGCAAGGACTTTAGCTCTTTTTCGCCAACAATAGTAGCTTGCAACTTAATTGACTCGCATAGTTGCACAAAAGGCTCTAGATTAGCCATACGTCCAAAAGCCAAAAGTTTTTCCGAGGCGATTACTAAGGCTTCTGATAACTGTGAGGAAGAAAGTTCACCTAATTCTGTCTCTAACTGCTCGAGAATAGTTTCCACTCCCTCCTCAAACATCAGCAGTGAGGGATCTATATCCTCGCTCATCGCAAATAAGCGATCTTCATCTTCATCCTGAAGTTCCCCCAAATGTTGACGCAATTGCTCAAAAATGGGATCTATGCGTTCTTGCAACCAAGATGCTTCAATTTCTGTTCCCTGACGGTTGAAATCACCAATCTGTCGCAAACCATCTAATCCCTGCAACAGTAGTGTTTCTACCTCAGTATTAATTTGAGTGCCATAATAACGCACTCGCAGAATTTTTAAAAAATCTTCCAGGCGGTGAGCAATCTCACTCAGGGAAGTAAATCCCATCATACCCGCCCCACCTTTAACTGAGTGGATAGATCTTAAAGCGCGATCAAGTGGCTCAGATTCTGCAACAGTAGAACTTAACCCCAAAAGTACCGATTCAATGATATCGAAGCAACTCTCCGCTTCATCGAGAAAATTGATTTGAACTTCTTGTTTATCCATCATTATTCAGATATCAATTGCTCAGACTTTAAAGTAAAACTATTTTCTGTCTCATCAAGGATCGCTACTTATCCGTTGTTTTATTTTCTGTTTCATCAAAGGTCGCTACTTATATGAAATACAAAAAATAACGCTACACATCATTATTCCCAAACTCTCTAATCTTTTTTCTTTACTTACTACTCCCTAATTTTTAATTTTTAATTTTTAATTTTTACTTCCTCAGATTATCTTCTTTTGCAATCATTGACAGATTTCATCTTACTTAGAATCAACCTTAAATTGCTCCACCGCAGACTCTAGTGTTTTCGCTACTTGGGCGGTTTCTTGCATAGATTGGGCAATTTCTTGAGAAGAATTCAATCGTTGCTCAGACTGTTGGGCGATTTGTTGCATTAAGTTAGTTATTGAGCGAGAAGTGTCAGCTTGGGAAACAGTAGATTGAGAGATATTATGCATCAGTTCATTAATCGCGCGAGAACGTTCTAAAACCTGTTCTAAACGCTGTTTGGTCGCTTCTACTAGACGAGTGGTGTCAACTACCTGAGAAGTACCTAATTCCATTTCTTCACTTACTTCTTGGGTTTCTGCTTGAATTGCTGCTACCATTTTGGCAATTTCTTTAGTAGCAGAAGCAGATTGTTCAGCTAATGCTCCCACTTGTTCTGCAACTACAGTAAAACCTTGTCCTTGTTCCCCAGCTCGACTAGCTTCCACACTAGCATTAATAGCAAGTAAATTTGTCTTTAAAGCTATTTCTTCAATCAGAGAAACTACTTGAGAAATCCTTTGGGAAGACTCTCCTAATCGCTTCATCTTTTTCGCCGTTTCACCCACCGTTGTCCGTAAACTAAGGATACTATTTACGGTTTCATCCATAGCCTGGGAACCTGCTTGAGTTTCTTGGTAAGCATCATTAACTAAACTAGCAGCTTGATTAGCATTGGTAGCAACCTCTTCAATAGAGTGGGACATTTTTTCAACAGAACCCAAAGTCTCACGAGTTTCTTGTGTTTCCTTAATTGCTTGTTGGGCTAAAAGTTGAATTGATTGTTCATTTTTATCTAAGGAAGCACTAACCTGAATACTGGAATCTTTCACCTGAATCGCAATCTCTCGGAGACTATCGATGATGGCATTAAATAAGTCAGCAACCGTACTCATTTCTATTGAACTTAAACTAGCTCGAACTGTTAAATCTCCATCTACTGCATCCTGTAGATCGTCAATTAACTGATAAATTCCTTGTTCCAAGGTTTCTTTTTCTTGTTGCTGCCCTTTGGCTAGCGTTTCTTGTTCTTGAATTAGCCCTTTCACCCGTTGAACCAGTTGATTAAAATTATCTGCCAGGGTTCGAGTTTCTTCTGTTCCTTCCAACTGTACTTGAACATCTAAATCTCCCCCTGCTACCTGTTGAGCTTTAGCAGTTAATTTAGTTAAAGGTTGAGATAGATTTCGAGCTAATAAAAGAATCAAGCCAGTAGCTACAATACCCAATATCGCAGCAGTTGAAGCAAAAATCTTCATCAAATTGCGTCCTGCTGCTGCAATTTCTGCTTGTTGGACAGAAGAGACAACTACTAAACCTGTATTGGGAATACTGCTTAAACTAAAATATCTTTGACCTTGTTCAAAAGACAAAACATATAAGGCATTTTGCCCTTGCTTAGAAGCAATTTTTTTTGTACTCGGCTCTAACTTTTTCCCTTGCCAATTTGTGATTTTTATATTGGATATATCCTTGTCTTGCTCTAAAGCTTCCAGCAATTTTTCAAGATTAACATCTGAATTATTGAAAGTCTGGGCAAAAATTTGAACTACTTTTACTAATGCCTCACCGCCAATAATATTTCCTAGCTCGCTCGCTCCTTTTGTCGTTAAGCTGTTTATAGCTTTTCCTGATTTAGCATCAATAATTTGGAGCTGTTCAGAATCTGAAAACTTAAGCCCAATTGATAATCTTTTATTTAGCTCTGTTACTGAGACCCCAACTTTCGTCACACCCAATAATTCGCCACTATCGGGATGGTTAAGAGCATTAACTAGTTCAATAACTGCACTTTGAGTTGATTCATCAAATTCTGGTTCTAGAACTTTTGCTCCCTCTTTTTCACCAATTTGCCACCATTTTTCATCTCTTTGGACAAAATCTGAAGTAGGAGAACTATAGGCAACATTAAAACCATTGCGTTCTGTGAGAATAATCTCAGCAAGACCATTATTTTCAATGATTACCTTAAGATATTTGTTAAGCTCGGGGTTAGGAGTAAGTAACTTAGTTGTGGCAAATTGCTGTTCAACTTCATCAATCGGCTGTTGTAATAACTCTTGAACTTCGGATTTTTGGCTAGCCGCTTGTAATTCTTGAATCACTAATGGATTATTGGCTAATGCATTACTCAAATTTAAACCTTGTTGGAGAAACTCGCGAGCCAAGCCATTAATTAAAACAACATTTCTTGCCTTATCTTCAACTATTATTTCCTTAGAGTTGCGATGCACTACATTACTACCAATAGTACTAGCCACAGCCAAAGGAATAAGAACCGTAGGTAATACAGTCATTAACAAACGGCGGCGAAGAGTACCTCCCTCACTATTTAGAGCATTATTTTTATTGATATTATTAATTGATTTTAAGTCTATTTTTTCATCCTGTGAGACAGAAATTTCAGGAGGTGAGTTGAGAAAATCTTCTCGAATATTCATGATTTTTAGTCGATATAATTGTATTGAAATAGTTTTAAATTATAACAATTTGAAAATAACTTTTTATCAATATAACTAATCCTAAATCGGCTTGCTACGCCCTCTTTATTACAATTCACCAAATAATTTTTGGAATAAAATTATAGCTATTGGGATAAGTGGGTTATGAGAACCGGATTTGTTATAAAATCGCGATCCTAAACTATAACAAGGCTTTCTGATAGCTATTCTAGTGTTAGAGTAAATTAATATTGCTGATCTAGCGCTACGCGCAAGGCTGGAGGCAGAAGTATACTGTTAAAATATTTTAGAACTTTAGCTTTACAAACACGTTAATACGTAGCGCTATATGACCCAATTTAATTAGATATCTACAAAACAGCTGTCGAAGCAGATAAAAAAATATAGATAAAGCAACTATAGTTAAAGTTATTCTTGTTTTTTTAATAATTTACTGATGTAAAAAGCAACAAAAAAATTATTCTATTTAGTGAAAAATAACAGGATTTGAGAGAATTTAACTTAAGAAATATATATTGATTAGGTTACTCGCAGAAGCCATTAGAAAACTATAGTTTTTTTAATTATTTGTTGCAACTATATTTTTATGTCGCTTCTCGAATTAATGAGGAACCTTTTAATCACAAGCTCCTGTATTTCCCGTAAAAAATTCACTGCTTTACATCACCCATCAACAAATATCAAGCTCTAGTATTTCTCGTACTATTCCCTTACTGTCAGAAGAATACTAATTCAAAAAACGAACTCAAAACACAGGAAGAAAACACTATAAATAATCTCAACAAGATAAGTGATATGAAACGAGGAAAGGAGTAGTGAGGGACAAATTTTTCTTTGGAGGTAGAAGCACCGAGATTGTGCCAAATAAATGCACTGAGTTGCCTTTTGGGCAAGGAAATACTAGGCAAGACAAGCAGGAGGCAAATTTTATGTTTACCTCATGAGGAAGGAAAAACACTACAGTATTTTGTTTTTTCCTGAAGTAAACTCGTTTAATTATTTAAGTCTCTAACTTGTTAACTCCTAGCAAAAAAAATTTATAACTCACTCTAATGAGCATTGCTAAATTGAGATGATTTTCTGCACAATAGTTGCTACATCTAGAATAGGTAACTGTTTTTCTGAATCAATCATCCATTGCTTTGTATAGGGAATCAAAGGAGAAAATAAATCCTCTTGAGGCAATTCTTCAGTATCACTTGGTGAGTAAATTGTATCTGGTAGAACCCTAGTGAGACCTTGAATTTTATTAAAGGCTAAACCGACAAAAAGCTCTCCCTCATAAACAAAATGTTCGCTAACAAATTGGGAAACGCGAATAACAACAGTGTGATATTGTCGGCAAAGACTAGGAGATGATAATCCTAACAGTTGAGCCAAATCAATCACAAAAAAAACGTGATCACGCGAATTCATCACACCAATCACAGATGGCGACATATTGGGAATAGTTGTAATTTGTTCTCTGGGAACTAACAATGATTCCTGAACATATTCCATCGACATTAGCGCGCTTAAATTTGGCTTTAGCTGACATCGAAGATAGGATTCTCCCGGTAATTCAGTTGCTTGAAATATTTGGGGGAGAAGTTCTTGTAATCTTGAAAGTGAAGATGTTTGTGACATTAATCTATCCCATTGCTATTCTAAGAGCAGTTACAAGATCTTCCTGAGTACAGGGTTTAATCACATACGCTTTAACCCCTTGTTTATTTGCCCAGATGCGATCAACTTCCCGGTTTTTGACAGTACAAGCAACAACGGGAATATTAGCTGTTTCCGGATTTTTTTTGAGTTTACGGCACAGATCTAAACCACCCATTTCTGGCATCATCCAGTCCGTTACAATGGCGTCAGGTTTATTGTGTACAATCTTTTCTAGTGCTTCTTTCCCACCTATAGCCGTTACGACATTATAACCAGCTTGGGTCAGGTATTGGCTAATGAGGTCTAATTCTGATTTCAAATCATCTACGACCAATATTTTGCTCATAGTTTCTCCTCAATAAGTTAGGGTAAGACTCAATCCCAATCACTCATTTTTTCAACAGGAATAAGGTTTCCCACCTTTAGAGGAAGGGAAAATTATGGCTACATCTCGTTACAATTCCTGTTTTTCCGCAATGCTCCAAATAAAATTACAATATAGCCTGGGTTGAAGGACTCGTGCAACGTGGAAATGTTTCCGCAACTTAATACAGTAAAGTTAACTCATATCCTAGCTAAAGCACGGGAGATTTCTTGTTGTTTGTTGTTTGTTGTTTGTTGTTTGTCAAAAAAACAAATAGCCAATAACCAATAACCAAGAGTTGGGGCGGCTATCCCTCCTATATATGAACATCCGTTGTTTCTTTTGAAACAATAGACTTCCCAACCCTTTCTGTGATTTGTTCAACCAAGAATAAAATAATCTTGAAGCAAGACAGTTTCAATTACCTTTAATCGTCGTCTTTACTTTACGCATCAACTTTTGCCATTGAGTTGGTTTTGGTGCTGGTGGTGGATCTGCAGGAGGATTAGGATTGTTAAGATAGCGATAATGTTTCCAAATATCCCAGTAAGGACAACCTGGTTGAATGCGAATACCTGCCCAATGTAGATATTGTAGGGGTTGATTGAGAATAGGGTCGATTAAGATATTACCTTGTTTTTGAAAATGGGAAGAACCTGCCCAACTACCAGGTGCTTTTCCTGGTCTACGAACAATATTAAACCTTTTTGCGATCCGTTTGAGAATCATATAGTTAATAATCGGTTGGTCAGAGGTTTTTTGGGAGAAGTCAAAATATTCAGGATGGGCAGCACACTCAGCAAAGGTATCATAGAGATCTTGTTCGGAAATTATATTTTTTTTCGCCGCCCATAGTCCACCATTAAAGATGTCTTTGAGTTCTGTGGGTTTAAAGACTCCTGCTTCTATTACTTGCTGACTAAACACATTGGTAATACCGCCAAGATGCTGATAATCGCAACAGAGGAAATCGTAGTCTTGGAGATACTTTAAATTATCAATTATTTTTTCAAAGACAACCACATCGGTGTCAATATATAGAAACTGGTCGAATTCTCCAAACCAACAAGCTTGTTTGCGAAATTGATTAGGACGGGCAAAGAATCCTGCTCCAAAAATGTCGTAAAGTTGCTGGGAAAGACGCTCAATAAATTCTAATTCGGCATAAACTTTGACGCCATAATCTTTAGCAAGAATTTGAGCTATTTCTTGGTAGTTTTCGTCGTAGGGAATTAAGGTAATTGGTGTTTCTTGGTCATAGGCACGAATACTATTTAAAAGTGCTATGGCTTGTTCAGTTACTCGGTCATTGGCAGTAATATAAATTCCACGTTTCATTTGGTTAACCCTAGTTTACGTCCTAGTCGTGTAGCTAAATTTGGTTTTTGGTTATAAAGTTTTGCTTTTCCTGTGAGTTGAGGTTTGGTTTCTAGTTCGTTTAAATAGCGATAGTGGAGAAAGACATCGCGATAGGGAAAATCAATATTTTCTCCTTGACAAAGACGGTTAAAAAAGCGAGAGGAAATACCAATATAGTGGAGATAGGTTAAACGCCGTCCCTTGTCATAAACTAAATTATCTCTAACTTCAAAATGGGGAGAAGTGACGCAACATCCCGTTTTCTCTTGAATAGTTAGATGACGAGCAAAATTATAAATTGGGCAATCAGATCGCATCATCATATAATTAATCAGAGTTTGGTCTGGTGCCATAGAATAGAGTATTTCTGCTTCCCCTGATGCCAGCTGAGTAACTAACCAATCTCTCTTGGGCTCAGGAAATAAGTCTTTTTTGGCAGCATAAAAACCAGAGCAAAAAATTTCTGTAGCTACTCTCTCTGGAGGAAAAACACTGGCTAATTTTGGTGATTCTACCTCATAAACGTGAGTGGGATCTTTGTACTGCGAGTCATAAACTACACAGTCATATTCTTCCAATTTGTCAAAAATTGACTCCACAGATCCTAATAATAAAGAATCTGCATCCATATACAAAAAACGGTCAAAAGGACCATCAAAAGCGCAATAACGGCGATGAGTACCAAATCTGTGATAACCACTACTTCCCGCTTGTTGCCAACGCTGACGTGCTGTAGGATGGGTATCCCAAGCTACTTTGGCAAAGCCATCCCATTTGGCTATAGAATCGCGATCTTCGTAAAGTGTAACCTGGGGACGTTGGGCAATCGCCGCCGCAATTTTACTAGTGTTTTCATCATAGGGATAGATACAAACAGGCATCTGTTTGCCTAGTATTGCTTCAATACTATTTAGTAAGGCGATTATTTGGTCGTAGACGTAATCATTCCCTAATGTACAAATACCATCCATAATTTCTTTTATTTGAGAAAAATAGATAATTAACTAACAATTAATCAGAAAATTTACCCACATAATCCGATAGCCAAGACACCAGATTTAGTTTATGCAAAATAATTTGTCTGGCGCTGGCAATTGCCTCTTTTGCTTCATACCAATAATCGGGTGTCGCCGTAACTTCTTTGATATAAGCCAAACCTTTTTCATCTAAACTTGGTAAGCGCAAAAAACTACCTGGAGGTAATAACTTGTCTATGGCACCACCACCATAATAAATTGGCAAACACCAAGCTAGTAGAGCATCCCAAAGTTTCTCACTAACATACCAATCATTACCAGCATAATTTTCAATAGTCAGATTGTAGTAATAAGGAGCCATCACATTCCACTTATTTGCTACCTGTCCTCCAGAATTAGACCAAGGGGGTAAATCTCGACCATAAAGATCAAAATTCAAACCATCTTCCTGCAGCATTTTGAGGAAGTTTAAGCGCTGTTGATGACTCGCCGTACGGTTAATTCCTGAAGTAATCCAAGAACAAGAACTCACCTTTTCTGGTGGTGGCATTTCATTGAGTTCGCGGAAAGAATTAGTAATATACCAAATTGCTGGCATATAATCTGGTACCGGAGCAAAATCATCAGGACCAGAGACATAACCACAATATTTTTGTGCTTCTTGGTAATTTATTTTATTGGTTGGAATTACTTCTTCTAAGGGAGGTTCTCGTAGCAAATAAATAATCCTTTCCTTAGGAACACCTCGAAACTTGTCCTCAATATTAAGTGCTTGGTTTTGCTGTGAAGACCAGCCTAATTTATCTCGCCAGGTTTTATATTTTTTGGTAACTAATTTATGAAAATCAAACTGATATAGCAGCAGAAAATCAGGTTTTTTTGCCTTCGCTTGCAATCGAATATTTCCCCAGCTACCAAAAGCTTCTGGGGTTTGTTTCCATTGCCAATCACTCTGGTTTAAATTTGGGTAAGTACTCACCATACCCACAATTTTTTGCTTCATAATAACCTTATTTACTAAATTAATTTAAGTTAGTGATTTCAACCGTAGCTAGTGGTCTATCAATTTTGAAATGATTAGTCCAGACAAGCACAGATATCAACGATAGAGTGTTGAAAAGGTAGGTAAAGCAGGGTAAGATTTATCTTTCAATTCAAACGTGACAGATTACTAGTCAAATACAGTCAGGATAAACAATAATTTTTCTTATACTAAATCCTATTCTCAGAGTAGCCTGATACGCTTTCGCCTCAAACTCTCCCCGCAAATTCCCATCACCCCACAACTTAAAAAGCTACTATCACAACCGGATTTAATATTAGAGTACTCCTGATCAATGCCAGCATCACCACCATGCTAGCTAAGGAAAACTTCCAAAGCTAGTGGGCAAATTCCAGACACCACAATTAATAGCATTCCCAGAAATGAGAAGATGATAACACTTAGCAATTTTAGCTAATCAGCAAAGCAATTTTCCCTGTCATCGATCCCCGTGCTAAAGTTTCATGTGCTTGACTAGCTTGTGCTAAAGGATAAGTTTGAGAGAGATGAATTTTGAGTTTACCTTGATCAATCCAGGTAGCACATTGCTGGAGAATTTCCCCATGATGTTTTTTGGCTGCGCTTAAACCCTGTAAAGCTGGTGTCAGCATTAATTCTAAACTGATACGTAAATTACGTTGGCGAGCAATTTTCCAGTTCATTTGTGCTTGATTGGGTTCGAGAATTGTCACCACATCCCCATAAACTCGCACCGCTGGAAACGTCTCATAAAAATTTTTACCGCCAACAGTATCAAAAGCCAAATCTACCCCTTCTCCATCTGTCCAATTTAAAGTTGCAGCGACAAAATCATTTTCTCGGTAAAGAATCGGGTAGTCAGCACCCAATTGACGTGCTAATCTAGCCTTGTCTGGAGAACCCACAGTAGTACAAACCTGTGCACCTCTAATCTTAGCTAGCTGAATAGCCACATGACCCACACCACCAACACCTGCATGGATTAGAGCTTTTTGTCCTGATGCTAGTCTACCTCGGTCATAGAGCGATTCCCAAGCGGTAATTAAAACCAAGGGCGCAGCAGCAGCTTCTGCAAAGGAGAGAGATTTTGGTTTTGCAGCAACCAAACTTTCTTCCACCACTGCTAATTCCGCATAATTTCCCGTTCCCTGCTTACCCAGTCCACCAGCACAAAAATAAACAGCATCTCCAGGCTTAAATTTTTCTACCTGTGAACCCACTGCGGCTACAGTACCCGCACCATCACAGCCTAGGATAGTAGGCATCTGCTCTCGATAGAAAGTGCCTCGCTGACGCAATTTGGTATCTATGGGATTAATTCCCGCTGCCTCGAGGCGCACTAAAATCTCTGTAGGTTGTGTAATTTCCGGTTCTGGTACATCCTGAAGTTGCAATACCTCTGGATTACCTGGTGTTGTCATGATAACGGCTTTCATGGGTAAATGGGGAATTGACCTCGCGATCCATCATACGAAAGATAGAGTAGCTCAAGAAATATAACTGCGACTAAATCTGCAATTATTTCTTTTTGGTTAAGTGCCTAGTTTAAAGTACGGAGATTATTGCTTGACTTTGTCGCCGCTTCGTTATATTCACGCAACTTTAAGCTGAAATTGTTACCTCTGTTTGTAGGTGGATAGAGACAAAAATTCAGGATATCTGGTAACCAAGATAACAGCTAAACCCTCTTCTACAAACTGTTAGGCAAAAAAAAATCCCTCCCTGGAGCACTCGGAGGGATTAAGTCGAAATGAGCAAAAGGGGATTGCCCTTAAGAACATTCTAGTTAAATACACGCATTTTTTGTATAAAGTTCTGATAAAAAAAAAGTGCTTTTTTGTGAAGATTGTATAAAGAAGAGGCTCTAGGTAAGTAGTTTTACTTATTAAAATACAGTATGAGCCCAGGTTACAATCATACAGCTGACTGTAACTACTGACAAAAAATTTCCCTCCTTATTAATGTCTGTATATTTTGAAATGCTTAGTCCAGACAAGCAGAGGGAGTTGGGGGAGTTGGGGAAGATTTATCGGGTAATCCAACTTGACACAAAAGTATCAAAACTTTAGAACTGCTAATAGATCAACCAAAAGCCAATAGGATCGATCTCAGTTACGCCTTGAGTGTGGGGAAAGAATGAAGGTGAAAATTTTAGTTGCGATTGCAGTCATTATTGCAGGTTTATTTTTGTTCGCAGAGTTAGCTTTACGCCTTTTGTTTGGTTTCGGAAATCCACCTTTGTATCTTGCAGATGAAGAAATTGGTTACTTGCTTGCTCCTAACCAAAATGTGCGTCGTTCAGGAAATCGCTTTATAATCAACGAATATTCGATGCGTAGTCCCAGCTTCTCGACCGAGCGCCATCAAGAAACCCTACGCGTCTTTTTACTGGGAGATTCGGTGGCTAATGGTGCGTGGTGGACAGACCAAAATAGGGTTATTTCAACCTTAATGCAGCAGCAATTGGCGGTCACAGGAAAAACGGTGGAAGTATTGAATGCTTCAGCTAATTCTTGGTCTCCTCGCAATCAGTTAGCCTATTTGCGACGTTACGGTGTATTCTCTTCTCAGGTAGTAATTTTGTTAATCAATACTGACGATCTGTTTGGCGCTGCACCCACTTCTTTGCCTGTGGGCAACTCCCTATACTATCCTGAAAAAAAGCCACCCCTAGCATTAGTTGAACTCTACAATCGCTATTTTGTTGGGGAGAAGCCAATTCCCGGAATGAAAGAAGTACAAGCTGAAGCTGGAGATCGCGTTGGTTTTAATTTAGAAGCGATTGAAGAGATTAAAAAGATTTGCGTTGCTAATAATTCCCAGTTCATCCTAGCAATGACTCCTTTGCTACGAGAAATTGGCGAACCAGGATCGCGTGATTACGAACAAAAAGCGCGCAAAAGATTGCAGGAATTTGTTAGTGCACAAGAGATTTACTACATAGATTTTTTACCTATTTTTGAAGCGAATCCACAACCTGAGAGTCTCTATCGCGATCACATTCACCTCAGTAATAAGGGTGATGATTTGGTTAGTGAAAAGCTGAATGAGTCTGTGAAATCAGTTGTAATTAACGAGTCTAGTGAGGATAAATAAGTACAGTAGTCTAAAAACAAAATTTATTCATAGACAATGATAGCGCTTCTCAAATTAATGGGGTAGATCTCAATCAACAATCCACAATCAACAATTAACCATCAACAATTAACAGCTCGTGCGAACAACTCTATGCACACAATGAAAGCTGTTTCAAGTTTAGTCTTGTGGTTCGTGGAATCTGAATTATAAACTCTGTTCCTTGACCCAAAATAGATTGACAGGAAATTTTACCACCGTGTTTATCCACGATTATTTGATAGCTAATCGCAAGTCCCAATCCTGTGCCTTTCCCTACTGGTTTGGTAGTGAAAAAAGGGTCGAATAGTCTAGTTTGAGTTTCTTGACTAATGCCAGTACCATTATCAGCAATATACACTCTTACCCAATCGTTATCAAACTCAGTACTAATTTTAATTTGGGGATTGGGCGACTCTTCTAGGGCATCAATAGCATTTGCAATCAGATTCATCCATACTTGATTAAGCTGTCCTGGATAGCATTCTAATAAGGGGATTTTTCCATAGTTTTTGGTAATTTTAATTCCCAGGCGATCTGACTTTTCTTTGAGGCGATGGTTGAGAATCATTAAAGTATTTTCAATACCTTCATGAATATCTACTTCCTTGCTTCCTGACTCATCAATACGAGCAAAATTGCGTAGAGATTTAACAATTTCATGGATTCGTTCTGACCCTATCATCATTGAATTTAGTACTTTAGGCAAATCCTGGCTGACAAAATCCCACTCTATATCCTCCATTTTCTCTTGAATTGGTTTTGGTCTTTCTGGAAAATAGTACTGATAGAGTTCTACCAATTCAATTAAATCTTGGCTATATTCACTAGCATGAATAATATTACCGTGAATAAAATTAATGGGATTGTTAATTTCGTGAGCGATTCCTGCCACCATTTGACCTAGGGCAGACATTTTTTCGCTTTGAATAACCTTAGCTTGAGTCTGTTGCAGTTTACTTAAAGTTTGGTTTAATTGTTGAGTGCGATCTGCTACCTTTTGCTCTAAATTTTGATGAGCTTGTTGGAGTTGATCTGTATATTTTTTGACCCAACTCACCATTTGATTAAAAGCTGTTGCTAAAACTCCGATTTCATCTTTAGTTGTAACTGGAACTTGTAGGTCAAAGTTGGATTCTGTGGTCACTCTTTGGGCTATTTGAGTTACATGAGATAAGGGTTTACTAATCGCCTGACTGATATATATGCCTAAAGCCATTGCTAGGGCAATAGAGGAAAATAAACTAGCAATACTAATTTGAATGCGGATATTTTCTGCGGTTGCCAAAGCCGATTCTGCTTGCTGTTCACGACTTTGAGCCATCTGAGCAAATTCTGCTAATTGATCTGGAAATTCAACAAATTCAACAAATTCTTTGCCTCTAACTAAGGTGATAATTAAATCTTTGGCTTTGATTGTTTCTTGAGGAGATGGTGATAATGTTAAAGGCTGAATTTCCTTAGCTGTTTGCGCTAATTTTGCTTCAAATTTCTCGACTTTAATTTGATAATCTTCTAGTAAAGGTTGCAACCCAGGTAGAGTCATAGGCTCTCCAGAGTTATTATGAGTAGATAATAATACTGCTATTTCTCTCAGGCGATTTTGAAAAGCACTGCTAGCAAGGCGAAACTCTTCTGGTTGTTTTAAATAAGGAGATAATTGTTTAGCGGGTCGATTGTAGAGAATATCTATTTGTAATTGATTAATGAATTTCCTCTCTCTTGCAGCAATATTTCTGTTGTGTAAAGCTTGCTTTTGATAGTAATCACCGACTAAAAATCCTGTGGCTGTTTCCAATCCAGCAATGACTAAGATCATTGTATAGCCGCAGATAATTTTGGTTCTTAACTTCATAAATTTTTGCTAAGTGAAGGGGAACTGCTACTAATACCAAATCTGGTCTAATTAGACTACTATCACAAAAAGCTCCAGATTAGGGAGATGGGCGTCACCAAAAGGCGGAAAGAGAGTTGAGACAGATAAGCGAAATGCGAAGCTAAGCATTGTGCGCAAGAGAGAGATTTGGGATGTTACAAAGTAACAGCAGATTGAGAATAAATATTTTTTCCAGAACTATTTTTCCTCCCATAGTAGGAAGATAGAGGGTAAAGCCAAACAAGAAGGAATAAATATCAAGGATTTTAAACACTTGGATTTGGTGTGCGGAACTCAATACCGTATTTAATAGTTCCCAAAATTTTCCGATTAACTCACAATCGGTATTTATTTGTAGATTACTCAAGAGAGCAGGCAAAATTCATGTTTTAAAAGTGAGTATTGACGAAAAATACGGAAATAGACCTTGCTTTCGGTAATTTTTCTTACTCGAACGACTAATAGCAAACCCGCTTTTTCAAGGTTAGTTACAGACAATATCTCTTTGCTAACAAAACCCAATCCGTTGATCCTACTCCCTGCTGGTTACGGGGGTAGTTTAGTTAAACTAGACTTGGCATACAGTATCATACAGTATCCAACCAAGACAAAAAAAACAACCCCTCCACAGCTAAAAAAGGGAAGGGTTGCTTGTTGAAGATGCAGCTAAGAGTATTTTTAGTGTTGTCTTGGTGGCGACAAAAACTACTATCTCCTACTAAGTAGGTAGACAAAATCATTTGTATATAATTTTTTGATGATACTCTGATGGAACTACTACAGAGCAAGAGTAAATACACAATTAATTCTGTCCAGGTACTTATACCAAATCCGGTTTCCATCACCCACTTATCCAAATAGCTATTATTTTTGGAATAAAAGTATTTGATGGATTTTAATCAAGGGGTCGTAGCAAGCGGATTCAGTATTAAACCTAATTTTGCAAGTGACTTGATTAGCAAAATTTATATAGGACTACGGGGTTAAGTTAAGACATGTACTTGTTACCCGTTTACTGTTTTTTGTTCACTTTTAACCGATAAATGGTGTCCTAACGTATATCCGTAGCGCTATAACTCTCAAGCTAGTATTGATTTAAATTGTATGCTGATTGCAGTAGGGAAGCAGGGAGAGAATATTTTAGTCGTATTTTTGTGCTCACAAAAGACACAACTTATCGTGTCTCCGCTGGCATATTTACAAAATTTAAATTGATGCTTTATGAATGATAATTGAGAGCCTTTTTACTGTAAATACGCGAGATATATTGGCTGTAAATGCTGAATATCCTAACCCAATCACTCAATTAAAAACTAGTAAAAAAGCTATTTTGATAACCAACTTTAGTGCCATCATGTAGTTAAAAAAATCAAATTGAAGAAAACTGTGTTCTCAGCCACTTCTTAAACCACCAAGCTAA
This sequence comes from uncultured bacterium, assembly GCA_964633315.1. Lineage (GTDB taxonomy): Bacteria > Cyanobacteriota > Cyanobacteriia > Cyanobacteriales > CAWCAG01 > CAZWGS01. The sequence continues at coordinate 32,858 of CAZWGS010000009.1, forward strand.
CAAAGTTGAAGTATACTTATGAAACAAAATTGGTGGATGTAAACGAATCGCTTGCCATAATCTATTTCCTGCTTGTTGTAATCCTTGCATTCCTGGAGTGTGTTGGAGGTGCTGTTGAGTACAGTATTGATAAAACCAAGCAAGACTATGTTTTTTTAAGCCTTGTAGTTGACTAGATGTGCCTTGGTATGCTTTGTTAATTGTTGCTATACCTGCTTTTTCTACTGCTTGTAGTTTTGAAGAACCAGAGTTGGCAGTAAGACGATATATAATTTGGTGTTGGGGAACTAAAACAAAATTCCACTTTGCAGCAAGTTGAAGGTAAAAATCCCAATCTTCGCAGGGTACACAAGCAGAGTCAAAACCTTCTACTGAATCAATTGCTGCTTTTTTAATTAAAGGATTGGAACCACTGGCGAGAAAATTACCGAGTAGTAGTTGCTGGTAAACATCGCCAGTATAGTAGACAGGATCGCCTGGATAGATTTTAATTTCAGCTTCATCTTGAAAGTAAGAGGTCCAACTATAAGCAACTCCTGCTTCTGGGAAAGCTTGCAAAGCAGCTAACTGTTTCTCTAGCTTATCTTTTGTCCAGCAATCGTCAGCATCGAGGAAGGCGATATACTCTCCCCTAGCGTGCATAATACCGCGATCGCGTGCTACTGCTACTCCACCATTGGGATAGCTAAAAACCTGCAATCGCTGATCTTGGCTCTCGTGTTGTAGTTGGTTAATTTTTGCTAATGTAGCATCGGTTGAACCATCGTCAATGACGATTATTTCCCAGTCTTGGAAGGTTTGTTGCTCTACAGAAGCTATAGTTTCTAAAATAGTTTTTTCGGCATTGTAGGCGGGAATTACAACAGATATTAAAGGCATGATTTGAATTATATAAACACTATTTTTACTGATTGCTATTGCTTTTTAAGTACTTGTTTTTCCAGTATTCAGTAATTGTTTCTGTAGTCACGAATTCTAGTCTTAATTTGTGTCTTTTCTGTCCTAGATAAAAGATCAGAGAATAGATAAACAAGACTGCGCCGAACATTTCTAGTAATTCTTCTATCGTGACAATTAGAGAATTCAGCAAACTATGTTGCCAGTAAATAGAGGGGAAGAAATTGACATTAATAAATTCGATTAACAAGGCACCAGTAATAAATAAGCTAGCTGCACCTATAAATTGGATTAAAGTTTGCTTCGGTAAATGAAGCATAAACTTGCCGTAAAAAATCGCGAGGATAATTAACAGAAATAAATTAAAAGGGTCAGAGTTGACAAAAGTAATTTTGGCATTGAGTATGAAATTAGCTTTTTCGTGAACGCCAGCGACTTCATCTAAGGATAAATACAAAAAGATGAAGCTTAAAATTAACCAATGTAATTTATAACGGTCACGAGAGTAATATTTTCTTAGGGTAACGACCCCAAGAATAATGGCTGCAAGTAAAAGTAATATAGAAGTAAACCAGGTAGGAATATTGGCTTCTTGGTCTACATCAAACAGTGGCACGATTCCGAATATATAATCGTAGCCTAAGCTGTACTTTATGATTTGAATCAAGAAACTAAAACCGCCTAGAAATAAACATAAACTAAGCAGGAAATTAGCAATCTTCTCTGGTTTAATTGATATCATCATCTTTCAAAAAAACACTAATAGATGAACCCTAGGTAAACAACTAATTAAGCATAGGTAGCTTGCTTATCAGTCACTGATTGAGAGTTAGTAGAATAGGTGTTTTCGGGCAGAACAATTCTACTTGCTCTCCGATTCATTACCTCCTTGACTATACTCAAAATTGAACGTCGCAGAAGATAGCCAGGATAAGCAGTCATTTCCTTGGGTTTAGGATAGGCTAAACAACGGTGATTCTCAACAAAATGCTGAAGATGTTTCAGAATTAGTGCATCTTCTGTTAAATTCCATTTCTCATGGAAGCGATCTACACTTTGTTGGCACCAACTATCGCTCCAACGAACAAAGAAAAAGGGCAAGTCTGATAGTTTCAAATCTGCTGGTGAAGGAGGAACATAGGTAATAACAGATTCTGGCTCTAAGTAAATACTATTTCCTGAAGCTACTACACTCATGGAAAAGTCACTTTCCTCAGCCATACTCATTAGTTTTTCATCTAAAAATCCTAACTTTTCAAAGGCTTCACAGCGCACCAACATACAGTGAAATTCTAGAATTTCCGTACTTCCTCGATGGATTTTTGCTTTTACTTTTTCTAGGGGTAATCTCATGAAAGGCCGCCTTTCAACTAACCAGCGTTTCTGACCTTTTTCCTTAAAAACAGAGGTTCCTCCTACCATATGAACCTTGTTAAAATTCTTGCCTTCAAGGCACAAAGGACCTACTATCCAAGCCTTAGTT
>CAZWGS010000009.1:35337-68492 GCA_964633315.1 uncultured bacterium
CTTGTTAAAATTCTTGCCTTCAAGGCACAAAGGACCTACTATCCAAGCCTTAGTTGATTCTGCAGTTGCAACCAATTTTTCGAGCCAACCTGGTTTGACCAAAACATCATTATCAATAAAAACTACATACTTAGTTTTAACCTGAGCTAAACCCAAATTTCGAGCTTGATTAGGTGTGAGAAATTGGTTGCGGCGAATCAGTTCAAAACCCTTCTCCTGTGACTGCCTCTCTAAATAGCGCTTAATGTGAGTGGGAGAATTACCATCAACGTACACTAAGTTGTGAGGAAAATGAGTATTTTCATAGATGCTATTTAAAGAATTTTCAGTGTAGCTAAAACGCTCACGGGGGACAACAACAATGGTTACTTTTGGATTAGACATATTTAGACAAAATCCTGAATTGTAAATCAAGCTTTACTACTAGCGAAAACCTTTTGGAAAGACCAGAAATTAAAACCAGAAGACATCACTAGTTGAACCAGTAGTACAGTAGCTGCAACCCATAAAATACCTGCCTGGACAGCAAAGATAATAGAGAGAGCAAAAACGAAGGTGTAAAGGATATCAAAGGTGAGGTTAAGATGAGATTTGTCCACCGCATTGAGCAGAGAAGAAGCAGTCCATTTGAAAGTGCGGGGAATAACAGAAAGACAAATTAAAACCAAAATAGGAATCGCACTTACCCACTTATTACCAAAGATAATTGGTACATAAATAGGGGCCAAAAAAGATTGCATTAATACCAAAGGAACAACGGCAAGTGCGATGGTTTTGATACTTTTGAGATATTGCTGCTTTAGCTCCTGCTGCTGGTGTCGTGCGCGGCAAAGATGGGGAAATAGTGCTGACATAAAAGTACTAACCACATTCATGGTAATTCCTGAGCCAGCATTGAAGGCAAAATAATAGATACCAAGGGCATCAACACCAAGAACCTTGCCCACAATTAAGTAGTCTAGATTCAGACGTAACTTAGTGAGTAATTCCACACCCAAAAAGTTTTTACCAAAGTGAAAAATTTCTTCCCATCCTTTGAAAGTAATAGATTTTGGTGGTCGCCAAGAGCAATAATGCCAGTTAATTACAATCCAAGTAGGAGTGCTGATTACCATAGCCCAAACAATTGACCACACACCCATACCCAAAAGAGCTAAGACTACGGTAATGGTATTACTGATAAATGATTGGATCGCATTACACATTGCCGTGACTTTAAGACGATTTTCCCTTTCCACCAGAGCAGATTGCACCAGAAATATGGGAAACATTAAATACATGGAAGAAGCAACACACAAAGGTAAAACTAGTTGTGGATCATCGTAAAATTGGGCAATAGGAAAAGCCGCCAAACATTGCAGGATAAAAATCGAGCCACAAACCAGCCAATTGAGCCAATAAGCAGTATCACAAAGGTAGTCAACTCGCTGCGCATCTGCCTGAATAATTTTGGCACCCACCCCATGTTTAAGGGTCAAAGCAAGGGCAAAATCAAAGGTGGTATAAATCACCGCCATTAGCCCATAATCGTAGGGACTAAACATCCGAGCCAGGGTAACTGTTGTCGCTAGACGAAACAAGCGATTGAATAATTCTCCTGCTCCTAGCCAACCCACATTACGAATAAATTGACCAGATAAATTTTTTTTAAATTGACTAATTTGTAGCTTCTGTTTAAGCATAGGGTTTGGTCATTTGGTTGTTGGTTGTTGGTTGTTGGTTGTTGGTTTTTCTTAACCCTATGTTGCTCAAAATATTCTCAAGTTTTGGTTGTTGTTTATTGGCCTTGATTACACACTATGTTGCTCAAGATTCTCTCAAATATTGGTTGTTATTTGTTAGTTGTTGGTGATTAGTTGTTGTTTCTCTAACACCCGATATTGCTCAATATCCTCTCAAACTTGATTGTTAGTTGTTAGTTGTTGGTGATTGGTGGTTGTTTTTTCTAACACCCTATATTGCTCAAACTCTTCTCAAATTCATCAAGTACATCCCAATCAACCATCAACCATTAACAATCAACCATTAACAATCAACCATTAACAATCAACCATTAACAACAATCGCAAATGAGAAACTATAGATGCACTTTTTATGTTCTTTACTGAAACAAAAACTCCCTTAACTGCTCACCAATCGCCTGGGGAGCAAAACAACTGTGGGCGCGATAGCGTGCTTTATGACCTAATTTTTTCGCCCACTGGGGAGAATCCAACACCTTAGCTAAAGCGTAGGTAAAGGCTGCAACATTGCCACGTGGTACCATTAAACCACCCGAATTTTCGCCACCTGCTAGAATATCGGGTACACCAGGGGCAGCAGTCGCCACCACAGGTAAACCGCAAGACATAGCTTCAATTGGTGCTAGAGGAAAGCCCTCCTGACGCGAAGGAAAAGCGTAGACATCAGCCGCCATCAGATAACGCTCAATTAAACTGCGATCGCTGACAAACTCGTTTAACCATTGCACTCCCCTTAAATTCATCTGTTGAATGCGTTGGCGCAACTGCTGTGCATCACTTCCTGTACCCACCAAAAGTAATCGCAGATCCTGTTGTGGGCGCCCAAGACAAATTTTTTGCCAAGCTTGGAGTAGAATATCCAAACCTTTGCGCTCCATTTCCACTCTGCCATGCCAAGCTACAACCTTTGCCTGGACAGGGATTCGGAGTTGGAAACGGGCATTTTTGCGACTCCCTGGCTTCCACTGCGCCACTTCCAGGGGATTGAAAATGGAGGCGATTTTGTGGGAGGGGAGATGGTAGGAATTGCTGACTCTTTTTCTTTCTGTTGCTGTGCCAATAATTACGCCCTGGCAAGCTTTTAAAGCTAATCTGCGTCCCGGATACTCCAGCCAACTTTGGAGTGCATCACCACCTTGAAAACTGGCGAATACGGGCACTTTAATTAATTTTCCTAGCATGACACAGGCATCAAAGCGAGCATATTCATACTCTTGACACAAAATTGCTTGACAGTTTTCGCGTCGTAATTCCTCGGCTAAAACTCCCAAAGGTGTTGCCAAATAAGCACCCACACTTCTGGCTAAATCTTTGAAGGGAGTAAGTAGGGAGCGCCGCAAATTGTTAGAATCTTCAATATCCTTGAAAGATTGACCCTCACTAGCTCCATAAGCATTGAGAGACTGACGACGCACTGCTCGATAGCCCCGGTAAATTTTGCTGGGAGGTAGAGCACAAATGGTAGTATTGGTCGGTTGATGGATAAATCTGGTCGGCTCTTTTACCTGGTTAGTCACACAAAATAATACTGTGCGCACTCCAGCCAGTTTTAAGGCATTAATATAACCAAACATCCAACTACCAACAAACTCCTGACAAAAATCTGTCCAGGAAATATTGATGCTATCTAAGAAATCATCAATCAAATCATAGCAATGTAGCAGAGCAATAGTAGGTTGGTTGATTTCAGTTGCAATCGAGGTAGAATTTACCTCCGTTGGCAGTGCTGTGATCATTGCTGATGGTGTCATATTTGTACTCTAGGATCGTTGCTGGTGATGGGTTTTTGTAGGATTTGAGAGAGGTAGTTGACAATTCCTGAAGGAAATAGCCTTCTCAAGAGCCACTTAATCGCTAGTTTTTGAGTGGTGCGATCAAAAAGATTCAAGGGGCGCAGACATAGGGCTAAACGCAGATATGCTCCTGCTTCGTGCAAATCATTGAGATTCTGACTATTGCGCAGGTGAATGTCACTGCAGTATTTGTAGAGATTGGCTAGGGTTCGATCTTTGAGGTGTCGCAACTCCGGTGGTGCCATCCTGTAAGCTTTATTAATCGCAATTAATGCTTCTCGACGCATCTTTGCCACATTAGTCGACATTGAACCTGCTCGACGACGGTAGAGGATATGATGTTTTGGTACCACCACAAACTCTCCTTGAGCCGCTAAACGCAACCAATAATCCCAATCTGCACAGCCGGGACAATTGGGGTCAAAACTGCCCACCGCCTCAATTGCAGCCTTTCGAATTAGGGTGTTGGAGCCACTGTGGATAAAATCGCTAATTAGAAGCTGCCGATACACATTGCCTGTAAATTTATAGGGAGCACTGTAGTGGAAAAGAACCTTTTCTGGTTGCTCATCCATAAAACAAGTCCAGCTATAGGCAACACTAGCACTCGGATTTTTTTGTAAGGCTTTTAGTTGCAACTCCAGCTTTTCTGGTAGCCACAAATCATCGGCATCAAGAAAAGCAATATATTCTCCCTGCGCCTGGGCAAAACCGCGATCTCGCGCCTTACAAACCCCGCCATTGGTGTAACTAAAAACCCTGAGACGTGGTTCATTGAGAGTTCTCAGCACTTCTAAGGTGCGATCCTTTGAACCATCGTTAACCACAATTAGTTCCCAATCCTGGAAAGTTTGCTCCTGCACCGAAGCAATAGTTTCCAAGATGGTTTGCTGTGCATTGTAAGCAGGAATAATAATCGAAATTTGTGGCATCTTTTTACTCCTTTTTCGTGGTAAATACATCCAAGTTGTGAAAACTAATTCACAAGCGATCCAGGCTCACGGTTTGCCTACGCAAGCCATACATTAGAGAGAGAAACTTTTGATAGCCATCAACACCAAACCATTGCATGAGGGTAATGGCGATTAGCAAACGCAGATATTCCTTCGAAAAACGCAAAGGCGGGTAGTGCGACACAGCCTGTTGCAGGAAATAACTTGCTAAAGGAGGCTCTTTATGAGTGCTTTGCAGAGGTTTCCACGCCAAACAAAGATTGGCTAAACCGTAGCTGCGTCCCCGCAAATACAACAACTCAGAAGGCGCATCCTCAAAGGCTTTTTCAATGACAAGGCGAAAATTCTTGCTTAATCCTTGCCAATTCCTCGAGCCTCCTGTGGGTACCTGACGATAGTACACTAATGGCTCCTGGATAACTTTAAAAGGATATTTAGCCGCGATTCGCAACCACAAATCCCAATCTTCCACAAAGGAACCCAAATTCAAATCAAAAACACCACAGGTATCCAAGCAGGTGCGACGTAACATCGGCACACTACCGCACTCAATCAAGTTTTTCTGCACCAAATCCTGCCAGATATTGCCCTCAGCGTAGTTTTTGCGCACCCTACCTGTGGGCTGACTATTCTCGTCAATATAGGCAACCCAGGTGTAAACTAAACCCACCTCTGGATTCTCATCCAGTATTCGCACCTGTTGAGCTAACTTAGTCGGTAGCCACAAATCATCAGCATCGAGAAAAGCAATATATTCTCCCTGCGCCTCGGCAATTCCCCGATTACGGGCTGCGGAAGCACCTTGATTGCTTTGGGATACCAACTTCACCCTCGAATCTTTGATATTGTTAACCCAGTCTTCGGTAATATCGGTGCTGCCATCATTAACTACAATTGCTTCAAAATCCCCAAAGGTTTGTTGCAGCAAGCTAAAGAGAGTACCTGGCAAATACGCCATGGCATTGTAGGCAGGTATAATCACGGAAACCTTTGGCATAATTAAAAATTACTCCCATTTGTTATCTGTTCCTGGTGCGGCGACGCTAACTTGAGTTTTTTGCCAATTCCAACCCGCCACCGCCAGCAAAGCCCACCAGTAGAAAAATAAAGTGGTGTGGGTGAAAATATTTTCGGTAATCATGCCCACTGCTAAAGACACCGAGATTCCTAGCAGTGTCAGGCAAAATGCCCGATGTTCACTGCCCACCACAGAGGTGCGAATCAATTGCAGTAGATGCACTACCTGTGCCACCAACAAGCCAATAAAAGTGGTAAAACCAATAACTCCTCCCTCCACCAATGCCCGCACATAGTCGTTGTGGGGCTCAAGCCCATTGGCACTGACGTACTTATTTACTCCCAAACCAAAACCAAACCAGGGAAATTGTTGCCATTGTTTAAATAAATAAGTCCATTGGGCCAGTCGCCAGTTAAAACTGTTGCCGTCTCCCTGGGAGAGTAAAATCGCCCGCCACAGGTCAATATCCGGGTTTCCAAGGGGGGTTTCGGCAATGGAGCCCAACCTTTCCCTACCAAACTCGCTGCTGCCAAAGAGAAAGATAATTAAGGCAAAGAAGGCGACAGCACCAATTAAATTAACCAGGCTTAGTTTTGGTGCTAGTAAGCAAGCAATTAAAGTCGCCAACATCATTAAGCCAAACAGAGACTTGGTGCCCACAAAGAAGAAAGCCAAGACTCCTAGCAAAATCAGCCAAGGTAGACGTTTTTGAGCAAAACTCTGCTTCCAGTAAGTCAGACCTAGAAAGAGGAAGAGAAAGGTGGTAAAAGTGTTGGGATGACCTAAAGTTCCGTTAATGCGTGAACCTGCTTCGAAGGGTAAGCCATCAGCACCACCACCATAAATTAACATTGGTGGCAAAGCTGAAGTCGGTAGTGTGACTTGCAGAAAGGCAACGAAAAGAGGCAGCACTAAACCCAGAAACAAGAGCCCAACAACTCTTTGGGGAGCCATGCGATCCTTAAGTTGCATCACCAACAGATACACCATCAGCCAAGAAAATAAACGCACCCACTCCCGAATCGCTGAGGAGAGAAAAGAGCCATCAAAACCCAAACCACCCAAGGGTAAGAGAATTACCCACAAGCCCTGGAGCGCCACCCAGATCGCCAGCAGAACAAAGAATCGGTCAATTTTGACTTTTTTGCCCCCCAGCAACATGGCACCCACATAGAGCAAGGTAAGCCCATCTAGGGCAAGGGCAAAGGCAGCAGGTAGTTGCTGCTCGGAAAATACATCCAGGGAACTGCGCAAAATCAGCATTCCCAGCACTGATTTCTCGAAATTGTTCCAGAAATAAACCACCATCGCCCCAGCCACTAAACCGAGGCACAGCAGCACTGGTTGAGCACCAGCTAGAAGTCCCACCCCCAAACCCAGAGGTAAACTCAAGAGGCTGAGCCAGAAAATTAAACCAGGGGAACGGGAATTAATCATCTTGCTCACTCCCTCTGCCAAAGGAATTCAGAGGCTGGATCTTCCCTTCCACAGTGTTTGGTTCATTCCACTGGGGTTGTAGGGGTTGGTAGCCATCAAAGGCATAGCGATAGAATTTTTCTGTGTCGCTAGTCATGCCATTAACCACAAAACCCAGCAGAGGTAAGCCGTTATTTTTGAGGGCAGAGATAGAGCGGTAGAGGCTATCTTTGAGGGTGACTTGGGGACGGGTAATCATGACTAAAGCATCGCTGTAGCGGCCAATAGTATGGGCATCGGCACAACTACTAACAGGTGCAGTGTCCACAATTACCAAGTCGTAGTGGGCTGCTGCTTCTCGCAACAAATGCCTCAGGGCATCTGATTCCAGGATTTGGGAAGGGCGAGTGTGGGAGCCACCACAAGTCATGACTGAAAGGTTTTCCAGTGCTGTGGGCTGCACCAACAAACTCAATTCGCGATCTAATACATCCTTTAAACCTGGTTGGGGAATTAAGCCCCAAAAGTTATGCTGTTTCGGTCGACGCAAATCTGCATCGATAATTAAAGTACGACGGGAAAGCATCGCCGCCGCTGCCCCTAGATGGGAAGCCACCACTGACTTCCCCTCACCGGAGATGGTGCTACTAACAACAATTAATTGCTGTTTGCCCTGGTTATGAAATTCTAAGGTTTTGAGGAAAAGACGATAGGGTTCGAGTAAGCTCAAATTATCCAGGAAATATTCTGGAGACTGGAGACTGAGCGCATTGGGGGGTAAGTTGGGCAAGACACCCAAAAGAGGTAAATGTAATTTGTGCTCTAGTTCCAAGCCATCATGTAATCTGTTATCAAGGCTCTCTAGCATCAACATCATCGCCGCCGCTAAACCCAGCCCCGCCACCGTCGCCACTACCATGATTAATTTAGGATTAGGGGCACTGGGGCTAGAAGGCTGTTGTGCCAACTCCACAATCCGAATGTTGCTAAACAGTTGAGCTTCGGCAATGCGCGCTTCCTCTAGTTTGCCTGTGAGGAATTTGAGGGAACTGTCGGCTTCTTCGCGTTGACGCACCAAATCGGTCAGCGCCTTTTGTTTTTTCGGTAGATTATCCAGCCGTTTTTGTAGTTGCAGGCGATTGATTGTCACCGCTTGCAGTCTTTCTCGCAATCCCTCCTGCTGTGTTTTGGCTGCAATAAATTGGGAGGTAAAATCCTGACTTAACTCATCGGTTGCAATTTGACTCCCCCTAATCGATTGACCATTACCATCAACACGAGATAATTTTTGCTGATACAAGCTGCGAATCGCTTGCCTTTCCTCCAACAGAGACTGAATCTGGGGATGGCTATCAGTAAGACGTGAACGCATAGTTGCCAATTCTGAATCTAGGTTGGCAGCTTGAGCCCTCAAATCCGACAACTCGCGATCTTGACCAATACGCCCACCTGTATAGGCACTTTGGACATTTCGCAACCCAGTCACTTGCTCTAGGGAACGCACCCTTGCCTGGGCTTCTTGTAGTTGCGCTGTTAACTCCCTCTCTTGAGCTTCCAGTTGCGCCAAACTAGTGACTAAACTTCCGGTTTGCTCCTCCAGAGAAACCAAACCACTCGCCTGACGATACTGGTTTTCAGCGCTGGCGGCAGCCTCTAATACTGCCCGCTGTTGGGGCAATTCCGCCTCTAAAAATTCCCGTACCGATTTCGCCTCAGCCCTGATTTCCTCGGTACTAGTGACAACTATCGCCTCAGCCACAGCGTTGAGCAACTCTGTTGCCATTTTTGGATCCTGTTGCTGATAACTCAACTCCAAAATATTGGTCGCGGGTACAATTTTTACCTTCAAACCCTGCTCCAAACTGCCCACCAAAGCTTGCTGCTGCTCTAAATCTGCATTCGGAGGCAATACTTGCTCCACAGCTTTTTGCAACACTTGCTTTGACTTAATCAACTCAGCTTGGGTTGCCAAAGGGCTCGAATCTCCCGGAACACCCGCCGAAAGTTGACTCAGATTATGTCCCAATTCCGAGACACTAATCTGGGTATCTTCCAAAATTAATCTCATGTGCGCCTGGTAAACCGAAGGCGTAATCTTCAGATAAACTATGGCTCCAGCAACAGCGGAAACAAGGGTAAGTAGTGCTGGTAGAAAACGCCGCTTGATCACAGGTAAAAGTGGCGGCATACTTTGAGCCTGAGTCCCTGGTTTTGGCTCTAGATTAATGGGGGGAAACTTTTGGTTCCCAGAAACTAATGTCATCTACTTACCCCCGACCAATTTCCTTGCGCCCATGAGCCAAAACTAAGTCTAGCTGCTGATTAAACTGCTCGAGAATTTGCTGGCGTAGAGCCTGATCCAAGCAATCTTTTTGGGGCGAGGCGATCTTGTCATACAACAGGGCAGCAATTTCTTGAAAACAGTCTTCCAAGCGCTGATTATGCTCACCAAAGCCAATGGTTTTGTGTCGTAGTTGGGCGTAAAGTTTTAAATTCTCGTAGGTTACTTTGTCCCAGGTATAGTGAGCTTGCACATATTTTCTCGCCCTTTGTGCCACCATTGCCAATTCTATAGGTCTCTCCAGGGCTTGTTCTAAAATTTTGAGCAAGGAATTCACTTTTCCTTGCTCAAATAGTAAACCTCGATCTTTTCCTAAAAGTTGACGATGGGCGGGGATATCGCTTGCCAGGACAGGAATACCTTCACGCATCGCCTCTAGCATGACTAGGGGCAATCCCTCCAAATCCGAAGGCAAAATGAAAAGTCCCGCCCCTCGCATCACCTCTGCTAAATTCGAGCCCTGCAACTCTCCAGTAAAAATAATGTTGGGATTATCTGCTGCTAACTCTTGAAGTCGCACGCTAAATTCCGTGGTATCGCTGTGAGCCCCTGCTAGCAATAACTTCCAGCCCTGGGGTTGCAATTTTTGGAAGGCTTCAATCAGCAGATCTGGTCGCTTTTCTGGCACCAAACGACCTAAAAAAAGTAGATAGCACCCTGGTTTGGTTCCCAAGAAATCTAAATAGGGGAATTGAGGTTCACAATCAGCATAACGAGCTGGTGCTGTGGGGATATATCTGGTATCGATACCATAGGTATTCCAAAAGTAGGAATGCAGGTATTCTGATACCACCACCAATTGGTTTGCATGATTGACTGCGGTTTTTTCCCCGAGACGAATTAAACGGCTAGAAAACTTGCCCCATTTCCTGCGCTGCCAATCTAAGCCATGACAGGTAACACAAACTTCTGCAGTCGTAGCTAGTTGCGGTAGCCAACAAAAAATTGCTGGGCCCAGGGCATGAAAATGGATAATATCGTAGTTGCGAAAGGAAGTAGCAATTGCCCCTATTGCAGCACTGGTGAAGGCATCTAAACCCTTTAAGGGTAAAGAGGGTAGGCAGATAACCCGAACGCCTTGATAATAGTAAGAAGAAAACCAAGATTTGTCGTTGTAGCTTGCTCGTGCAAATAAATCAACACTGTGACCTTGAGCTACCATGCCTGAATATAACTCTTGGCAATAGTGTTCAATGCCCCCTTGCTTAGCAGGCAAGCCTTTGGCTCCAATAACAGCAATTTTCATAGTTAGAATAATTTAAAAGTCTAGTTATTGAACGCAGGATTTGGAGAGGAGAGGAGACGCTGTTGCCAACACTCCCACATATTTTGGTAGACTTCCCTGACTACATTACTGGCGCCATGGGGTTGGGCGATGCGAAGGCAGGAAGCTACAGGATATTGTTCGGGATGCTGAAGAATTTGGGCTAAAGCTTGGGCTATCGCCTCAGGAGTCCTTTCCCTAGCAACAATTCCCCCCTCTGGAGTCAAAAGTTTGGGTGTTTCTCCACAGTTGGTAGTGACAATGGGTGTGCCACAAGATAGGGCTTCGAGAACCACCACTGGTAAACCTTCGTAAAGGCTGGTCAAAACGCAAAGACTACTCAGTTGGTGCAATTGGGCAAGTCTAGCTTGACTGAGTGCTCCCAACATTGTTACCTTCTGCAAGAGTCCGCAAGAGCCAATTTCAAAGTTAACTTCCCCCACCATGTCTCCATCTCCGGCAATTAGTAGATGAGTATTGGCTTCTTTGAGTGCAGCGAAGGCACGAATGAGCAAAATTGGGTCTTTTTGAGGATGGATACGACCAGCAAAAAGGATAAATTTGGTTGTGTTAGGTAAACCTAGTTCTCTAGCGAGAGCCTCTCTTTTTTCCCTTCTTTGTTGGGGATTGAGAGGAAAGAAAATTTCTTGATCCACAGCATTCTTGAGGTTTACTACCTGATTCGCTTTCTGGGGATACAGTTCGCGGTAGAGTTTGGTAGATGCGCTATTGCAGGAAAAAATGTGGTCAAATTGCCTAATCAGCAAGCTTTCTAAAGCAAAGTACAAATGGGGACAGTGTTGCCACAAAATTGTTTGCTTATTGGTTTGGGCTTGAATTTGCTGTTTAATATCATTGTGAATAAATAGGGTTTTATCTCCAGACCAATTCAGACTGGCTAAACTTGGTTCTAGGCGATGAAAGTGGTTAAAATCTGAGTTAAAGCGGCAACCAAGAAGAGCCTTTGTATATTTGAGTGTCGTTGGCACCACGCCGCGAGTATTGTCATCAGGCAATGCAATGAGGGGCATAAATTTCAGTGAGCGCCCAGCATACTCGACTTCTTGCCACCTGCCCAAAGAGGAATTGGATGTTCCTGTGCCTACAAAACGTAGGTCAAACTCTTGGGGCGCATATTTGAGGAAGGAACGAATGATAGTCTGAATGCCACCAATACTACTTACCCAAGGATTAAATTGATAAAAAATGGTGACAATTGGCTTGCGCATATCTTTGACCTGAGACTCAGTGATATTACTTTAATTTTTAATCAGTGTTTATACTTAAATGGCATTCAAGACCAAAGGGTAGATGGTTTAACTACTTACGTAATTTCCACATGACCTCAGTTTACACGAGGTTGAAATTAGTAGTTGAGAATTAATTTAAAATTTATATTTTCCTCAAGAAATCAAAGATTGTATAAGAATTAGGCTTTGATTTCCGGAATAGCGAGTTATGAAGTGTGGGAATTATATTTTTTGAGAGTAATAATTTATTTTCGCTTTAAAAAGTAAATTAAGCTATTTTTTGCCTCTCAGAGACATAAGTGTTTTCACGTAAAAAGCAGAAAACAAGAATCCTCATCAAGTATGAATATGAGAAAAACAGACACATAATCTGGAAACAATGGCAAGCTTATTGTTGTGACCGCACAGGAATTTTAATCGCAAAGGTTGTTCCTTGTCCCAGGGTGGAAAAGCAGCGTAGCTGACCACCATGTTTTTCCACTACAATCTGATAGGTAATGGACATACCCAATCCTGTTCCTTTACCCACAGGCTTGGTGGTGAAGAAAGGATCGAACATTTTCTGCTGTACAGTTTCAGGGATACCCTGTCCATTGTCTGTAATCTCAATCAGCGCCCAATCGTTTTTGACTAACTTGGTGCGAATGGTAATTTGTGGCTCGAAGGAATCACTATTCTTGTTTTCCAAGGTATCAATGGCGTTGGTTATTATATTCATGAACACCTGATTCATTTGTCCTGAATAGCACTCAACGGCAGGTAAGCTACCATATTCCCTAATTAGTTTAATTGCAGGGGCATCGGGTTTTGGTTTCAAGCGATGGTGTAAAATCATCAAGGTACTCTCAAGCCCTTCGTGAATATTAACCACTTTCTGTTCAGCTTCATTAAGCCGAGAGAAGTTACGCAGAGAACCGACAATTTCTCGAATGCGTTTTGCACCCACAAGCATCGAATCAATCAGTCTGGGTAAATCTGAGCGCAGAAAATCGAGGTCAATATCCTCAATCATTTCTTGAATTTGCTCTGTGGGCTCGGGATAAGCTTGTTGATAGAGTTGCAATAAATAGAGAATATCTTTACTGTATTCCCGTGCTGGGTTGAGGTTACCATAGATAAAGTTAACTGGGTTATTAATTTCGTGAGCCACCCCCGCCACCAATTGACCCAAACTAGACATTTTTTCTGTGTGAATAACCTGCAGTTGAGCTTGTTGAAATTTTTGTAGTGTTGCTTCTAACTGCTGCGACTTTTCCCTTTCTTTAGCTTCTGATACTTTGAGACGCTGGTTTTGCTCTTTAAGCTGTTTTTGCAAGCGACATACGGTAAGCTGACTTTCCACACGGGCTAGCACTTCCTCAAGTTGAAAGGGCTTAGTAATATAATCGGAACCACCCACAGCAAAGGCTTGCACCTTATCCATTGTCTCGCTCAAAGCACTGAGAAAAATGACCGGAATATCGCAAGTTGAGGCGTCTGATTTTAATTCGTGGCAAACTTCATAGCCATTCATCCCAGGCATATTAACATCCAACAAAATCAATTCCGGTGGTGCAGTTTGTACCACTCTCAGAGCCATTTTGCCGTCACGTACCTTGCGCACGCTATAGCCTTGATCCGTTAATATAGTGTCGAGAAGATGCAAGTTCTCAATCACATCATCCACAATTAGGATATTGCCTCTCGACTCTATTTGCTCATGCATAAGTAGTTAGATTTATAATCTGCTCGAAACGTAACTCATCCACTAGCTTTCCCAAAGCAGTTGTGATTTCACCATACTGCTGAGGGATTTGTGTCAGAAGTTGCCAAATCAAATCTTCATTCGCCTGAGATGCTGCTTGGTGCAACTGTTCTCTCCATTTAGGGGACATGATGCTCAAGCTATCGTTACTTAGTTTATATTCTGAGGATTGTGGCTTTTGGCTGCTAGATGATAACTCGGTTGTATCTGCATAAATGTAGTTGACTCCCAAATGTTTACCAATCATTTCTAGCAAAAGTGTTTCTCGGAAAGGCTTGCGCAGAAAATCATGACAACCTACGGATAAAACCAGGGAACGTTCTTCTTCAAAAGCGCTGGCACTAAGAGCGATAATTACTGTGGCTTGACCTTTAGCTGTTGCTTTTATCTTTTTGGTTGCATCGTAACCATCAATTACTGGCATTCGCAGATCCATAAAAATTAAGTTGGGTTCCCAGCTTTCCCATTGCGAGATTGCTTCTTGACCATTTTCTGCTTCACGTACCTCAAATCCCAGTGGTGTCAAGAGTTTTACTAGTAATTGACGATTTTCCCAGCGATCATCTGCTGCCAAGATACGATAGGAAGGTTGCTCTGGTTGTAAACCAATAATTTTGTGTGTTGGCTGTTGTGCTTCGATTTCTGTCGCCAAAGCTAGAGATACTGGAATGGCAAAGCTAAACTTGCTTCCCTGACCAACTTTACTTTCTACGGTTATATTTCCCCCCATTAATTGAACAAATTTGCAGCTAATAGGTAAACCTAAACCAGTACCCTGTTGAGATTTACGTCCAGTTTCTGTTTGCATGAAGGGTTCAAAGAGGGTTGCTAATTCTTCTGTGGCAATTCCTGCACCTGTATCTTCTACTTCAAAGTTAATAGTTAGTGGTTCTTTTGTAGTTAGGAAAACACGCAAAGTAATACCACCCTCTGCGGTGAATTTAATTGCATTACTAATTAAGTTAATTAAAACTTGACGCAGTTTACTAGCATCAGCTTTGATGTATTGGGGAACTTGTGCACTAAGCTCAAATAGTAGTAATAAATTCTTCCCTTGAGCTTTAAATTGCAGCATTTGTTCAAGGCTATCAAGGAGGCAATATAAATCAAAGCTATTTTCGTTAAGGATGATTCTCCTAGCTTCAATTTTGGACATATCTAGCACATCACCAATTAAGGCTAATAAATGTTCTCCACTGCGATTAATAATCGCTAAATTCTCTTGCTGTTCTTGTTTTATAGAGGAGTCGCGCTGCATTACTTGAGTAAATCCGAGAATCGCGTTTAGAGGAGTGCGCAATTCATGACTCATATTGGCCAAGAATTCACTTTTAGCTTGGTTGGCGCTGTCGGCTGCTTCTTTTGCTGCTTTAAGTTCAAAAGTGCGTTCCTCAACACGAGTTTCTAGGATGGTGAATGATTCCCGTAGCTGCTGCGCCATCTGGTTAAAAGATTGCGCCAAAATCCCTAATTCTTTTACTTTGGGAGTATTTACGTTTTGATTGAGATCGCCACTAGCAATGGCTTGGGAAGCTTGGCTGAGGTTGAGAATGGGCTGGGTAATCCAGCGCGAGGTATACCAACTCAAGAAGGTAGCGACTCCCAAAGCAACCAAACAGAGCAAAATTGTGGTGCGGGTATTGGCATTTATTTGTGCCATGAAGTCAGATTCTGGCACTGCAACCACTACTAACCAATCTAAGCCAAACTCATCTTGCCAAGGTGTGACTCGAACAAAATGGCGATCGCGATTAAGGTAAAAATCTAGTTGTTGGCGACGGTTAATCTGACTAAAATCACCGAATTGTGCCTGTAGAAACTTAGCAGTTGCTTGAATTAAAGGATCGCTACTTGCTATGGCATTGAGACGTTTGGCTTCACCATCGACAATAGTATAGAACGGTTCATAACTTGAAGTTCCTACTAATACACCATTTCTTTCGAGAATAAAGGTTTTGGCTGAGGGACTAATTTCTAATTTTTGCAAAAACTTGCTGACTTCCGAGAGCAAGTGATCAATACCTAATACCCCAATTAAGTTATTAGCTTGATCATAAACAGGATAGCTAGCAGAAATCGCCATTATTTCTGGCTGGTCTTCCCAATTATAAATTCTTGTCCACAGTGGTTTTCCGGCTTTAACTGCATCTTTATACCAGCCATCTATAAAGTGATTATAGGGGTAAGTATTCAACAAATCAGTGGGATTTCCCTGACTATCTGTGGCGTATTTATAATAAATACCGAGGTGAGATAGCTCAATAATATCTAGCTGAAATTTACCATGATCATCACGAGCAACACCGACAAATTCTCCTTTTTCGTTGGCAAAATTAATATAACCAAAGTCGGAGAAAACTCGCATTTGTTCTTGATAATAACGCCCCAAGCTATATAAATCTTCGAGATTGATTAAATTTAACTCAATGGCTCGTAAATTAAGCCGATTAATTTCATGGGGAGTTGCTAGATAATCATCTAGATGTGCGGAAACGCGATGAGTAACTTCTTGTTGCAGTTGAGTTGCTAAATCGCTGACAGCTTTTTGTCCATTACGCAGCGATAGATAGCCTGTTAACCCTACCGCCGCAAAAATTTGTAAGATAAAGGGAAGTACAATAACCAAACGTAAAGATGGTTTTTGTTGACCTAGGAAGCCCTGTGGAGAGAAAATTCTAAATAACATGAGTTTGCTATAGCTGCTCAGTCTATTCAACTTTGTCTCAATTTAGAATTCCCCAAATGGCTACTCAAGCTCACAGAGAGTCAAAAAATACTTTGGCTAGAATATCTACTGTCAGTTTTTGTTAGGTTATTTTTTCGTGTTAATTCTAGCTTCCAAATAAGTTTTGAGAGAAGTAATAATATCTAGAGTAGTTGCAAAGCAATGTGTCTAGGAAACTCTAGCGCAGGAATTAGTAATAACGTTTTGTAGTTGGCTGGGATTATTAATTAAGAAATCCGGCTGGTGTTGCTTCAATATTTCCGGTGCATTAAAACCCCAACCAACTGCGATTACTTGAATTTGACTTTTTTTGGCTGCGTCTATATCCCTAGTCTCATCACCCACATAAATCATCGTTTCTCGCAGTAACTTATGTTTTCTAATTAATTTGTTGATTATTCTATCTTTGCCAAACAAACTAATGCCAGGATAAATAAAATCAAAGATATGTTCCAGCTGGTGATTTTGGAGAAAGGCAACAACATTTTTCTCTGTATTAGAAGTAAGAATTCCTAAAGTATTTCCTTGCTCTTTAATTTCCATTAACGCTGCTTCCATACCTCTAATTGGCACAACATTATGAATTTCTTGTGCCATTTCTTTCTTGACTCTTCTTAAGAGAGAAGGTACCTTAAAAAGGGAAACTTCTGATTGTTTTATAATTTGTTGTGAGTCAAGATGCCTAAGTTGCTTTAACTTTTCCTCGCTCACTGGCTTATATCCGAACTCAGGCGCTAAACGATTAATAATCGTTACAAAAGTATCGTAACTATCGGCAATTGTGCCATCAAAATCAAAGACAAGTATTTTGGAGTTCATCCTCGCAAATCCTAAAGGTTAGAAAGTTGTAATTATAACCTGATTCGGTTTTGTGTAGTAAATGCGACCGCTTAGGAATTATTTTTTAATCTAACAGAAATTTACCATATTTGCTGAAAATGTCAGCAATTAAGTCACTCCACTTTATTAAACACAAAATAGTTGTAGTTTAAGGACTTGGGGATACGGGAGTGTGGGTAATTAGCTTGAATTTTAATCGGGTAGACTTATTCATCTTCTCGAAAGTAGAAGAATGAGATTTATAACTAGAGCAACTCTGAACTTACCTAACTTAGCTGATTATTTTCAGTGAAAATGACTCAAATTACATCTTTTTTATCGTTAAAAAGTAGTGTGAGCTTTAAATACGCTAGCT
The DNA here is from genome assembly GCA_964633315.1 of uncultured bacterium. Lineage (GTDB taxonomy): Bacteria > Cyanobacteriota > Cyanobacteriia > Cyanobacteriales > CAWCAG01 > CAZWGS01. The sequence continues at coordinate 52,779 of CAZWGS010000009.1, forward strand.
TCTTTTTGCTGGTAATATTGCAGAATAATAAATATCTTTTCCAAAAACTAACTATTTCTAAAAATTAATATACTTCCCACTAAGAAACCAATAATCAAACCAAAAATATGACTTTCCTCACTAATTCCTGGTATTAGCCAGTCAATCACAGTTTGAATCGCAATAATAAAAAAGAAAATTCGTAAACGTCTACCTGCGATCCTTGACCTTTCCCGGAGCCAGCCTTGGAGCAGAATAGCAACAATTACTCCCAATAAACCAATTACTGCTGCTGAAGCTCCCACCAAAATCTGCTCTAAATTGCCTGTAATCACAGCTAAAATGGTGAAGGCAAACATGGAACCGATACCACTAGTAAGATAAGTAAATAAATATTTCTTCTTGCCTAAAGTAAACTCAACAAAAGGCCCCAAGAAATAAAGACCTAACATATTCATCCCTAGGTGAATAATGCCTAAATGGAGAAAGTTAGCATTAATCATGCGCCACCACTCCCCTGCAAAAACAGCCTGGGGAAATAATCCTCCAAAACTAAGGATCATGTAATTAATTTGAAGGTTTAAATTACTATCAAAATCAGTAAAACCCCAAAATAAAAAGGGCAGTATAACTTGAGGTTCAAGCTGAGTTACTTCAAGAATAAAACAAACAATATTAATGAAAATCAGTGCATAGGTAACATAGGGTTTTTGGGCACTTCTCATCCCCAAAACTTCATATCGTGATTCCTGTTGCACTTGCTGTTGCAAATTTCTCAGGATTTGCTTAGAAGCAGTGTTTAATGTCTTTTGAGGCAAAGCTGTTGTTTGCACTAAACGCCACCCAATAGCTTGGCGGAGGATGCGATTGTCGGCAACAACACCCTGATTCGATTCTATTTGTCTGTGCAATGCTAACAATTCCTCGCGCGCAGCCACTTCATCTCCCGCCGCCATCTTTGCCGTTGCTAGCCAAAATTGAGCTACCTGGGGCGAAGCTCCTGCTAAGGTAGTGACAAACAATTTATGTACCAATCCTACTTGACCACAAAAAGCAAAAGCATACATCCGCGCCAAATTAATGGCATTAACATCACCAATTTGTTCCCAAGTTTTTTGAGATTGTTCAATTCCTTCTAGTAAGGCATTAACATCGCCTGTTTCCCCTAAAGCTCGCAGATAATACAGTGCGATATCCCCGTTCTGGTAAAGTGACGAGAGAGGAATATTCACCAAAATCCACACCAGCAATTCTTCCCAGCGTGCATCCATCACATAGAGTAAAACAGTTGCTTTACGGCTAGCTTTGGTGCTTATGCCTTGGTAGCGATTCAAATGGGCAAAGGCTTCTGAAACTTTACCATCACGCCCCAATTCCAGCGCCCGCAGGACTTGTGGTTGTTCCAACCAACCATCAGCCGGATGCAGCCAACGTAGGTAGGTTGCCAATTTACGGGCAGAAGTATATTTCTGTTCATCTAGCATGTGGTTTACCTTGAGAAAACCCACCAAAGGAAACCAGATAAAGAGTAACCACAGGCTAAAAGCAAACCAACCAGCCAGATGGGGAAGCAATAACCATGCGATGCCACTGCTAGCTAAAATCAAACCATAAACAATAAACCAGCCTCTTTTTTGTCGGAATAATAATGCCCGAATTATTAAAACAACACAGCTACAGACAACAAACCAAACCAGGAGTTGATTAACATTCATACCCTATCCTTTATTGCCAAAAACACACAACAAATAACCAACAACAAATAACAAATAACGCTCTTATTGCTATTGTGACCAGATATTTAGTTAATCGCTTGCTAATTTCAATTCCCACCCTCATTGCAATTAGCGTTGTTATTTTTGCTATTTTAGCCATTGCACCAGGCGATCCGATGGGGGAGTTTGCTGCTAACCCTTCAATTAGTGCCGAAGTCAGGGAAAATATCCGCCGTTCCCTGGGTTTAGACCAACCAATCTATATTCGCTATTTTAAATGGGCATGGGCATTTTCACAGGGAGATATGGGCTATTCTTTTACCAGTCGCAGCCCTGTGATTGAATTATTGCAACAACGGCTACCAACAACTTTGTGGGTAGTAGGTTGTGCCTATTTCATGAGTGTCTTAATCGCCTTTCCCCTAGGTATTATTTCTGCCCTGAAACGCTATTCTTGGCTGGATCAGTTAGTGACTACTTTTGCTTTTTTAGGCTTTTCTCTGCCTACTTTTTTCACTGGCTTAATCTTTATTATTATTTTCAGTGTCGAGCTCAAATGGCTACCTTTTATTTACAATAGCACCCTGCAAATAACTGACTGGCAAAGTTTCATCGCCCAAGTTAGACAGTCGATTATGCCTGTAGCAGTGCTGGCATTGTACCAAGGGGCAGTGTTGATGCGCTTTATCCGTTCTGCAATTTTAGAACAACTTAACCAAGACTATGTACGTAGTGCCCATGCTAAAGGATTATCCAATCCTGCAGTTCTCTATGGTCATATTCTACGTAATGCCATGATACCTGTAGTTACCCTAATCGCCCTGGATATTCCTACCGTTTTCACTGGCGCTTTAATTACAGAACAAGTGTTTCGGGTTCCGGGAATTGGCGCTTTGCTAGTTGAATCCATCTATCGGGGTGACACACCTGTGGTGATGGCAATCACTTTTATCTACGCTATCCTGATTGTGATTTTTAATTTAATCGCCGATCTTACCTATGGTGTACTCGATCCACGAGTACGTTACACCAAATAAGCTACACTCTACTATGAAGGATGAGTCAACGCAAACATTAGATTTACAGCAGCTCTCGTTTGATTATGCCCTACACGCGATTAAACTGTACCAATTTGTCCAGCAAACCAAAGATGACACAGGACAAATTATTGGTAAAGAGTATTTGCAAGCTGCCATAGCTATTGGTTGTCATCTGCGAGAGACACAAAAAACAATAGAGTGCGAAGACAAATACCAAATTGCCCAAAAAGAAGCCAGAAAAAGCATCTTTCTGCTACAACTTCTGGCTGGTGCCGAAATTGTCCCTCAAAATCGCATTTCTACTTTAATTACTCAAACAAAAGATTTATTAGCTGCGATAGCTGCGATTACCAGCGAAGATGAACCCCTAAATCCTACAAATTAGGTAGCTTCGGTTGACCAAAAGAAACAGGAATTCCTGGTGAATTAGCCGCTGAATCCCTTGAATTTTGTGTTAATGCGGGTTCTCCAACTCCGCGAGAAACTTCAATGCCTAATTGCTCTAAAACTACCACTGGTTCTGGTCCTGAGTTCATATTAATGCGCTTGACAAGAACCTGTCCACCAGATAAATACTGTCCTGCTTTCACATAGCGCGAGAAGGGTTCATTAGGCGCTTTGATAATCGCATGGGTGACACCCCGAATTTGAATCACTCCGGTAACTTCCACCGCCTGGGCTAAAGTAGGCTGAGGTGGAGGTGGTAGCTGAGGTAAAAATCGATCTGAACCTTCAGCTTCTATATCTCCAGGTAGTATTGTTGGAATATTAAGTGGACTTTGCCTCACCTCAGGTAGGGAGTCACCGGAATTAATCGCAACATCATCAGCAGCAGATGGGGGAATTGACGGGTTGCCAAAGTTAGGCTGGCTACCGATTGTCGGATTACTGCTAACCCCACCTCTTCCATTGTTAGGACTGATCAATGTGGGAGTCGAAGGTATAGTAACTCTACTACTATTACCACCGCTAACCGTCGCGCCGCCACCAGGTTGTATTGGTGTTTCAACTCTTACCACTGTGTCACTTTCGGGTACTGGAATCAAAGCAAAGGGATCGCTACGCCCCTTGTTCACTTGATCCAAACGGTTATTGGGATTAGTATTAGGGATTAGGTTAGCAAATCTAGGAGGCTTAGGTGGCGCTTGTTGCACCGAGGGATTGCTAAAAGTTTGAGCTTGAGGTGTAGGCGCACTCTCAGATGTAGCAGATTCACCTTCTGTGGTAACTTCTCCCTCCCCTTCTGCTTCTGCTTCTCCTTCTCCCTCGGTTTCTGGAACTTCCTCACCAGTTTCTTCGGCTACAACCTTCTCTCGGTCTTCTGTTTGTTCAGAAACGCTATTGAATAAGCCGCAACTTCCCAGGAGGAAAGCCAAAACCGCCGTAAATACAATCTGGTTAATCTTGTTCATCGCCTCTTTCTCAAGCTCTGCCATCTTGACCAAGTTTCAATTGCTCGAATTAAGCACTTTGGACCTAGAATCTCAGCTTTATCTTAATGCACATTAGGGTTAAACGCTCAATTGTATCAGCCCCAACTTCAATCAAGCTACTACCAATATTCAGAGATTTTTGACAATCGATCCTCAACTGGACAAGAAACTATAAAATAGTCACGTTCTAGAAACAGCAATTTGACGACACAATATAACATGCCCCGCCGCAACGATCTGCAAAAAATCTTACTTTTGGGTTCTGGACCCATTGTTATCGGACAAGCTTGTGAGTTTGACTATTCTGGCACACAGGCTTGCAAAGCGCTTCGAGAAGAAGGCTATCAAGTGGTTCTAGTGAACTCCAATCCCGCTTCAATTATGACTGATCCGGAGACAGCTGATCGCACTTACATCGAACCTTTGACCCCAGAAATGGTGGAAAAAGTGATTGCCAAGGAACAACCTGATGCCCTCTTGCCAACTATGGGGGGTCAAACTGCCCTTAATGTGGCTGTCAGTTTAGCTAAAAATGGGGTGTTGGAAAAGTATGGTGTGGAGTTAATTGGTGCCAAATTACCCGCCATTGAAATGGCAGAAGATCGCCTTTTATTCAAGGAAGCAATGGCGAGAATTGGTGTTGGTGTTTGTCCTTCCGATATTGCCAATAATCTTGATGAAGCTAAAGTGATTGCGACGAAAATTGGTAGCTATCCCCTAATTATTCGCCCAGCTTTCACTTTAGGGGGTACAGGGGGCGGTATTGCCTACAACCAGGAAGAATTTGAAGAAATGGCACAGGGAGGTATTGATGCTTCTCCAGTGTCACAAATTTTAGTGGAAAAATCCCTCCTGGGTTGGAAAGAGTATGAATTGGAGGTGATGCGTGACCTAGCAGATAATGTAGTTATTATCTGTTCCATTGAAAATATTGACCCCATGGGCATTCATACAGGCGATTCTATTACCGTCGCCCCTGCCCAAACTTTAACCGATAAAGAGTATCAACGCTTGCGGGATGCTTCCCTAAAAATTATTCGGGAAATTGGCGTGGAAACAGGTGGATCCAATATTCAATTTGCCATTAATCCCATGAATGGTGATGTGGTTGTCATTGAGATGAATCCCCGCGTTTCTCGTTCCTCCGCCCTCGCTTCTAAGGCTACAGGTTTCCCCATTGCTAAATTTGCCGCTAAGTTAGCTGTGGGCTATACCCTCAATGAGATTCCCAACGATATTACCCAAAAAACACCTGCTTCCTTCGAACCCACCATTGACTATGTAGTCACCAAAATTCCTCGCTTCGCCTTCGAGAAATTTCCTGGTTCAGAAGCAATTCTCACTAGCCAAATGAAGTCTGTAGGGGAAGCAATGGCGATTGGACGCACCTTCCAAGAGTCCTTCCAAAAAGCCCTACGTTCCCTCGAAACTGGACGCTACGGCTTCGGTTGCGATCAAGGTGAAACCCTACCAACAATTGCACAAGTACGTTCTAGTCTACGCAAACCCAATCCAGAACGCATCTTCAGAGTACGCAACGCCCTACAATTGGGAATTAGTGTAGAACAAATTTATGAACTAACGGGAATTGATATTTGGTTCCTTGATAAGATGCAGGAATTGCTAATTACAGAAAGATTCCTCAAAAGCACTCCCCTAAAACAGTTAACAGCCCAGCAAATGCGGGAAGTGAAGCAGCAAGGATTTAGCGATCGCCAAATTGCCTTTGCCACCAAAACCAGCGAAGATGAGGTGCGTAACTATCGCAAACAGCTAGGTATTATACCTGTTTTCAAAGTAGTAGATACCTGTGCCGCAGAATTTGAAGCCTTCACTCCCTACTACTATTCCACCTACGAAGCAGAGGAAACAGAGGTTATTCCTTCAGATAAACGCAAGGTAATGATTCTCGGCGGCGGACCAAATCGCATTGGCCAGGGAATAGAATTTGACTACTGCTGTTGTCATGCTGCCTACTCTTTGAGTAAGGAAGGTTTTGAAACAATTATGGTGAACTCAAATCCAGAAACTGTTTCTACAGATTACGACACCAGCGATCGCCTTTATTTTGAACCTTTAACCAAAGAAGATGTGCTCAATATCATTGAAGCAGAGAATCCTGAAGGTTTAATTATTCAATTTGGTGGACAGACACCTCTTAAATTAGCTGTACCGCTGCAAAATTACCTCAACAGCGACGAAAACACCACCAAAGCTCAAATTTGGGGTACATCCCCCGATTCGATTGATATAGCTGAAGATCGCGAAAGATTTGAAAAAATTCTGCGGGAACTAAACATCCAACAACCCCCCAATGGTATCGCCCGCAGCTACGAACAATCCCTTGCGATCGCCAATCGCATCGGTTATCCAGTGGTAGTACGTCCTTCCTATGTCCTTGGTGGACGTGCCATGGAAATAGTCTACTCTGATTCTGAGTTGGAACGTTACATGACTTTTGCTGTTCAGGTAGAACCAGAACACCCAATTTTAATTGATAAATTCCTTGAAGATGCCATTGAAGTAGATGTTGACTCCATCACTGACCACACAGGTACAGTAACCATTGGCGGTATTATGGAGCATATTGAACAAGCAGGTATTCATTCAGGAGATTCCGCCTGTTCTATTCCTTACACCTCCCTACCAGATAATACCGTTGCCACGATTCGCCAGTGGACCAAGCAGTTGGCAAAAGCCCTCAAGGTAGTGGGTTTGATGAATATTCAATTTGCAGTGCAAGGAGAGAGTGTCTATATCCTAGAAGCTAATCCCCGCGCTTCTCGTACTGTTCCCTACGTTTCCAAGGCTACTGGAGTTCCTTTAGCTGGTATGGCTTCTCGTGTCATGGCTGGGGAAACCTTAGCAGAGCTTAATTTTACCCAAGAACCTAAACCCCAGCACGTTGCAGTTAAAGAAGCGGTACTACCTTTTAGTAAATTCCCTGGTACAGATACCATTTTGGGACCAGAAATGCGTTCCACTGGTGAGGTAATGGGAATTGATCAAGACTTTGGTAAAGCTTTCGCTAAGGCGGAAATGGGTGCAGGAGAAAGCTTACCCCTATCGGGAACCGTCTTTGTTTCCACCAATGATCGCGATAAACCAAAAGTTGTTGAGGTAGTACGCGATTTTCTGGATTTGGGCTTTAAGATTATTGCCACAGAAGGTACTCGCGAAGTATTGCGCCAGGAAGGGCTAGAAGTGGAGTTAATACTAAAAGTACATCAAGGTCGTCCCCATGTCCTAGATGCCATCAAAAATCGCCAGATACAACTGATTATCAACACGCCTGCAGGACAAGAAGCTTTCGCAGATGATAGATTTATCCGCCGCACTGCCCTAGGTTATAAAATACCTATTATTACAACCATTGCCAGTGCCAAAGCAACAGTAGCTGCGATTCGTTCGCTGCAGTCTCAACCTCTTGAAGTGAAAGCGCTTCAGGATTATATTACCATCGGTTAGATTGAGGGGAGAGGGAGATGTGGGCTCAAGAAAATAAGCTCATCACTCCCTACTCCTGGTAGATTAGAATTAGCGAGTAATAGGCGTACCATTTAAGGTTCTAGTTGGTGTGCGATCGCAAATACCAAATTTAGCTTGCCAACGTGAGGGGAAATCTGGATCTAGGAAACTAACAGAGAATCTACCCCAATGATAGCTCGGTTCACCATCTCCACCTTCTCTGTAGGTATCGCAACGTATGGAAGATGACTCTTGTACCCAATAGCCTTCGTAGGAACCCCTATTATTGACCACACCTCCTAAACCTTGGATGAAAACAGTGCCATTACCGTAAGTCCAGACTGCGGTATTATTTCTGTCTTCTTGATAGACAACTTCGCTTTCTTCTGTTGACCAAACCTCGTCAGCATCGACACTACTTGGTAGTATCCCCAAAATTACCATCGCGAAACCAATGGCGAAAAAGTTTCTCTGACTCATCTATTCTCTTATACCTCTAATTAATTCCAAATTAGACATCTAGGGGAATTAAGATATCTGAATGTTTACCTATTAGATCTCTTGCAAAAGCAGATTGGAAACCCCGTCAACGCTTATCTAGCAAGGTAATGCGAACCAAGAAGTATTATTGTCATCATTTTTGACTCAATACTTGTAGTTATTACTTATTACTTGACTTGGAGCAAGAAGTCTATTGTGAGAAGGTAAAATTCTACCTCCCTAAATTCTTTCACCCACAGGCCTCTGCTACTGAGTTAACTCGCTGTTATATTCATTAAAAGAGCGACGCTTTAATGCCACTGATTCGGTACGAGGCAAAAGGTCAAAAACTTCTCTTAGAGTATCATCTACCTCTTCAAAGGGAACTTGTCCTGTACCCTTGAAAGCAACCTCACCTTCTTGATCAATCACCACTACTTGAGGAAGCAAACCGTCATAGTAGTAACCTGGTTCCTCTGGGGTATAACTAGTTTTTTCCGGAATCCCATCCACATTCACAGGGAGAATATTAGCTGCTCGACCATAGTATTCTTGGAAGCGAGACACTACCAGAGCATATTGTTTACAATCGCTGCTGTCGTCAAGGTAAAATGCCAGTAATGTGGGTCTTTTTTGTTTGAGAGACTGAGCAAGGCTTTGTTTAGCAGGAACTAAAGAACCATTACCAGCATAGAGAACGAAAATATTGCCATCGTAGCGATCATCGTTAATACTTGCCCAGGCTGGAGTAATCAAGCCTAGAAATAATAATAGGGTCAGCAAACCAGTTGCTAGTGCTAATTTAGCTGACTGGATGTGCCTAGTTGGTAGTAATTGCGAAAAACTCATCAAAATCTCCTGTGAGTTTGGATACCCCGTCTCTTGAGAGTAGAGAGGAGAAACAAACGAATAGCGGTTGTGAAAAAAATTTGTCACATTTCCAGTTAATCATCTTATAATTCTAGAACCGCACGTTAACCGCCAAAAAAAAACTCCACTTAGTGTGACCTAAGTAGAGTATTAACTCATAAGGAGTGTTTGGAGTTGGCGACACCAAGTTAACGTGCCACAATTCCAATATCGATAATTATGCTTGAGTCGTCATGACAGTAAATACATAACTTGTCCTTGCTCCCATTTAACTCTAAGCTTTTGTACGGTTGCCAGTTAACTAAGTCGGTTGCTAACAATCTGGCAAAATTATACTGTACTCAGGCAATAGTAAATGTTGAAAGTTATACTGTCAGAGGTTTTCAGCTGCTGCTAGTGTCCTAGCGCCAACATATCCCTCTTTTGTCACTCGGGGAAAACTTTTGTAATTTCTAAATTCTATAACTCTTCTCTATAAAGCGATCTACATCTTATTTCTTAATCAAAAATCCAAAATATACTCAAATCGCTGAGTCCATTTTAGGGTAAAGGTTGTAGAGATAGCCTTTTCCAAAAGCGGTGGGAAGCTTTCAAAGATGAGAGTGTTATTTGACAAGCAACCAACAACCAACAACCAACAACCTTTAGCCGGAGGATAAGTTAACTATTTTCTATTTTGCTGGGGTATTCTCAACTGAGTTAAGTAACTACCATCTTCAAGATGATAAAGTTTGAGCTGTCCGTGCAATAAAGACAGCATTCTGCTGCAAACTTTGAGGTTACTACCAAACTTACTAATAGGTATTGACAAGGATGGTAGATTTTCTGGTAATGCCAACTGTGGGCTAGAAGATTCTGCAGTAGTTTGCCTTTGCTTTTGCAGTATGAATAATTCTACTCCCAATTCCTGATCGCCGTCGAGCCAAGGTTGGACATAGAAATTGATCTCACCGCAGGAATCATTACGTTGATAACATACTGTCAATAACTGGTAGAGAATACATTCGAGTTTAAAGCGATCACATTCAATAGGTAAACTTTCTTGCTCATAAACCCTAGTTTGCACCTGATATTCTTGATATAAAGGTTCAAGTAAAAGCAAAACTCGCTTCAGTATGTTAGCGAGGTAAACGGAACTCCAATGCTTGCTCAAATGCCATTTTTCCTCTGTTATTGCTGGAGCAATCAGCTTTAGGGTATTCTCTAATTGTCTTTGAAGCTGTTGGGAACGCATTCTTTGGATTGAAGTAATGGCGTTAGCAGATGTGGTGGTGGCTAGAGTGTCTTCTGCTTCCATCGTGGTGGCTGAATTTATGGCCACCATGCCATGGTATAGCATCTCCAAAGCACAGTGTTTGTACCAATTGAGAATTTGTTGTTCCCGTCGCTGTTTAAGTAATCTACTGACAAAAGTATGTTGATGGTAGCACCAGCCAAATTGTCCCAACAGAGTTTGTAAGTTCTCAATTAGATGATTTGGTAAACTCTGTTCCTCATCAAAAAAGAATAAGACAACTCCCTTATTTTTACTCAGTAAAGGCATGGGAGTAGGTAAGCTCAATATTAGTGATTGTCTGGGGTTATTAGAAGGTAGCCAACTACGAAGTTTAGGACTTAACGCACCAGTCGAACAGCTTATATAATTATCCTGGGAGATAACTTTCTTAATTAAAGGTTCACTGGCAATGTCAAGATGCAATTTACTCCCCGATTCCACATTGAGATTGGCTCCAACTAAAGCAATTACTTGAGCAATCTGTTGATTTTGGGAATGAGAATTCCAGGTGAGCAACATAGCACAAGAAGCACTTAGGATGCTAGCAACTTGTTCTAACCACTGAGAGATTACTGAGGAAGAAAGCTGAGAATGTTTCTGAATTTGACTTAATCCAGTTTGAGTTAAGTTCTTTTGTTCATTTAGGTTTTGAATCTCGCCTTTAAACTTACTCACAGCTAAAAGCCAACCCAATTGTTGAGCCAAAAAACGCACCATCTGAGATTGGGATTGATTCCAAGTGCGGGGACTACTTTGTGCCAGAATCATCACTCCGCTTACAATTGGATTATTAATCCAACAGACTAACAGGGAACGGACACCAATTTCCTCTAAAGGTTGACGCCAACCATTGAGCCTTGGTTCACTCTCCCAATCTTCAATCGCGATTACTTCCGAAGGCATTTGCTCAATTTCATCAGGAAGTAAATCTTGCTCTAGTAGCTGTTCTTGATAGTCAAGAATCGCAATCTCTTCTGTTAGTAGTAATAGTGGTGCACTACATTCTTGGTGAACCAAGTTATAAACTAGCCTAGCACTATGTGGCGCAGGAGCACTGTGCAAAAGAAAAAAACCCTCCACTTGAAAAGTTCTCAATAACAATTGAGCGCAGTTTTTGAGTGTTACTGGTAACTCTTCAGCCAGGTTGAGATGATGGGCTATCTGTGCTGCTAGATTAATATCAGCCTGGGTTTGCTCCAGTGTAACCTGTCGCTCCTCACCTGCAACAACTAGAGCAATTAATTGAGCTGCCGCCACGATATAATTTTGCTCTACTTGGTCCCAAATACGTGCTGCTTGCTCTTCTACCGCCACAAAACCCACTAGCCTATCTTGCACCGAAATAGGAGCAGCCAGCAAAGATCTTACCTTTAATCGACTCAGTAGTGCTTTTGTACTGCTGTATTTGAGAGGACTTCTAGCACTACCAATTGCTACCAATTTGCCTGCTACCATTGTTTCATAGAAGTCGTAGGCTTCCGAAACCTTGACACCTGGAGCTGTATCTCGTAATCTTCTTAAACCCCTAGTAGCCTGGCGATTACCTAAACGGTGCCAGAAATAGCGTTTTTTTTGGTCATACCAGTAGAGATTGGTGCGACTGGGACAGATAAATTCTTGAGTTAGGTTAATAATAGGCTCTAAGCGAGCCACCAGTGATTTTTGTTGACTCAAATGCTCTAGAGTTTGAAACAGTGGCTGTTCTGCTCTTTTAATGTTAGAGTGCTGCCATTCGGTCTCCATGTGGTGTAAAGTAGATGCTAGAGTTCCCAATACCATCGATAGTTTAGATTTCGTTGCTTGTGTCGGAGCAACTCCCCAGCTTTGGGAACCCAGCAAAGCGATACCAAAACAGCGATCTTTGCAGCATAAGGGAAATAACAAAGTTGACTGAATTGAGGATTTTTCCGCAATACGTCGCCATTCTCCAGCACGAGGTTCAGTACGTAAGTCAGAAATATTGAGGGAACGTTGCTGAATTACTACCTGTTCAAGTATATCGCCAGCATTAAGTATAAAATGCTGTTTGAGTAAATTAACATCTCCATTGGCAATAATTCCCCCTTTACCCAACAATCTGTGTTCGAGGCGATCATAGAAACTGATCCACACTAATTGATAGTCAAATTCTTCCCCTAGGTAGTCAATTGTTGTTTGAATCAGAACTTCTATATTTTCTTCTTCCCGTAAAATCTGTAAAACACGTCCTAAACTAATTAAGCGGGTATCATCAGCCATAGAGATACTGGTGTTGGTTGTTAATCAATCCTTACTTATTACTAATTACTTATTGCTTCATCTCCCCAAGCCAGACCTCCTGTATTCTTACAATTAAATTGTTGTCGCTAACTCAAGTATTGTGGATATTTATCGTGCGGGTATTCGTCCTGTATTATTTTCTGGATTGAAAGTAGATCCAGAATGGTTACATCAAAGGAGTTTACAGCTATTTAGTGGACTAATTTCCAGGCAACAGAGCGATCAGATTAATTGGATGCTAGATCAATTAGAACACTCTTGTTCCATCAAAGACCGCCGTCTCCAGCAAAAATTATGGAATGTAGAGTTTCCTAATCCTGTTGGTTTAGCTGCAGGTTTTGATAAGAATGGGATTGCAGCATTGATGTGGCAAAGATTGGGTTTTGGTTTTGCAGAGTTGGGAACTGTAACTTGTCATCCTCAACCGGGAAATCCTCTTCCTCGCTTGTTTCGCTTACCTCAAGATCGCGCAGTTTTAAATCGCATGGGGTTTAATAATAGAGGGAGTCAAGCAATGAATGAGCTTTTGTCTCCCCTTGTTACCAAGCGCCAGATTCCCTGGGGAATTAATTTAGGTAAATCCAAAGTGACACCTCTAGCAGAAGCGGCGACAGATTATCTTACTAGTTTCCAACGTTTGCAGGATTTGGGGGATTATTTTGTAGTCAATGTTAGTTCTCCCAATACACCTGGTTTAAGATCGCTCCAAGATAAAGATCAGTTGGGGACTATTTTAGCAGCACTGAAGGAGGCAAATTATGCTGCCAAACCAATTTTAGTGAAGATTGCTCCTGATTTAGAGTGGGATGCGATTGCAGATGTGCTTGATTTAGCCACAACCTACAATTTAGGTGGGATTATCGCCACCAATACAACTATCAGTCGCGATGGTTTGCAAACAAGAACAATTCAAGCTACGGGTAAATCACCAACACAAGAAGCAGGCGGTATTAGTGGTGCACCCCTACGTAATCGCGCCACGGAGGTTATTCGCTTTATTTGGCGCGAGAGCGATGGTAAAGTACCGATTATTGGTGTGGGAGGTATTTCTACTCCAGAAGATGCTTGGGAAAAGATTATAGCAGGGGCGAGTTTAATCCAAGTCTACACTGGTTGGGTTTATGAAGGTCCGTGGATGGTGCGGCGGATTTTGGAGGGTTTACAACAACGTCTTGAGCAGCGAGGTTTAAAATCAATAAGTGAGGCTGTAGGTATTGGTAGTGAATAGGTAGATCCCTGATTTTGTAAGTCCACAATAACTAAAAAATTCTCATCAGTAAGAATCTTTTGGGTTTCACCTTCAAACGTAACGATTAGCTATTAACTAATCCTATCCAGCGAATTTAGTTACAACTTGATTGAGATAGCTAACAGGTGCTGGGGATTGTGGCTCTAACTGTCTGAGTAGAAGGTTTAAACTTTTAGTAACTGATTGACGTTCTGTGGCATTAATCGCGACAACAGTGGGACAATTAGGATGCTGCCAAAGTCCTAATTTCATAATAATATTCTTGCTTCTCCAGGCTCCTGGACAGTCTCGACGAGTGATACCAATAATCCAAGGTAGTTGGATCCTAGATTGCATAAATTCAATGATAGCGCGACCAGATTTAATCTCTTGAGGAGAATCAGCAGCTAGCAATAGTATGTAGCTGTGAGCACGACGTATCATTAAATCTCTCATGAAATCAAACTGAGTTTGTCCCGATATTCCGTAGAGATGCACTACCTGCTCAGGATTACGGTTAAATCGCCCAAAGTCAAATTCTAATTTAGTTTCCTGATGTGCGAGATTTGTTCCACACTCGGGGTCACGCTTACTCTCACTCAGCTCAAGTTCGCTCAAATTACGAATATAACTACTTTTACCCGATCCCGTCGGTCCTGTGACAACAACTCTAATAATTTCTTTCATGTGCTTAGTCCCCCACGATTAACATTCCCTCACTCGAAGGGCATGTGCCAGCCAGTCAGTAGTTTTGCCATTTAATATCTATCTCAGTACTTAAGGGTAAATACTCCGATGTGAATATCCTGTGAAACTTTACGTAATTTTTCCTTAAGTTAAGATAATTTTAATTGAGGTGCAATGCTCAATTTTGCTAGTGCAATAATAATTTTTAGCAGGAAAAATAGTTAAAAAAGTTACAATAAATCCCAGATTCAGTTACAAACTTTAATATCCTGACAACCATGATCAACATTGCTAACCTCGGTGCTTTATGTTTAAGCATTGTCTTAGGTATACTAATTTTTCTCTTTATTTTCCGGATTGTCTTAACATGGTATCCGCAAGTTGAATTAGGTAAATTTCCTTTCAATGTTGTTTTTACTCCCACAGAACCTTTGTTAGTGCCATTACGTAAACTGATTCCGCCTCTGGGAGGAGTGGACATTACGCCTATTATTTGGGTGGGAATTTTTAGTCTCCTGCGAGAATTATTGCTAGGACAGCAGGGATTGTTAACCCTAGCTTTATCGAGAATGTAATTAATTTTTTACCAGTTACGGGAACTCTAGAGGTGTTCTGCTGCTTTGAGAATCACAATTAACACAGTTTGTGAAAATAAGGATTTGTTTAGATCATTAAAGAAAAAGAGAAGATTATAATTTTTATCTCTAAGAGCGCTTGAGTCTGGAAAGTTTTGAGCAAGAGCTAAGGGTGATTATATTTTTTCTAACTTAAATCACTCCTGAGTTAAGCCAGCAGACACAAATCAATTACGGCTAGAAGCAGAAACTTTCTCTTCATCAGTTCTTCATTTTTCTATTTTAACTTTAAGATAGAGAACAGAAATCCAAAAGTTCTTGCTTTTTTAACTAGATTAATTTAGTCTTTCTACCAAAAATCTTAGTCTATCTTGACAATTCTTGATATTATCTCAAATCAACTTAATAAGTAATTTTGAGTCATTCTTATTTGTCACAGAACAAACTCCTAGAGTCTCGAGCGCAATGATTATTAAACTGCAATGGATTCCAATGATTTTCAGCTTAGGTTTAGGCATTAGCTTAATCTTTTTGGCTTACCTATTTGCTGTATAGTGCTACGCGCTAGGGAATAGGAAAAAGGCAAAAGGCAATGGCAGATTGTGAGAGGGTTTCAAGATTTAAAAATGTCCTAACCTAAATGCGTAGCGCTGTATAAACTCAGGGAAATATGAAATAAATTAAACTCAATATTAATCTGGATA
>CAZWGS010000009.1:68592-83331 GCA_964633315.1 uncultured bacterium
GCTGTATAAACTCAGGGAAATATGAAATAAATTAAACTCAATATTAATCTGGATAGAGATGATAGGAGCTATTATTACATCTAAATCAATGCATTAGGGAAATCTCAGTTTAAAAAAAATTGCCAATCTAAATAAGGTCAATGAAAAATGAATACTTTTATCCCCGGAAGATCCGAATACCACATCAAACCTCAACTTATTTGCACAGATGAGAATGAATCAATTGATCGTGTAAAGTTACGTAGACCTAACTACTTAGAAGCAATTAATCATGAAGCTTATAACTCTAGTCATTCAAATTTATCTGGACCAGACATAGATTTGCTAGATAATGGTAGCAATCTTGAGCTGCTCCATAATATTAACCGTGGTCGAGTCGCGATTTTTATTGATGGTTCCAATTTATTTTATGCTGCGCTGCAACTGGGAATTGAAATTAACTACATTAAGCTTTTGCGTCTGCTAACAGCTGGTTCTCGATTACTACGTTCTTTTTTTTATACTGGTGTAGACCCTAGCAACGATAAGCAACAAAACTTTTTGCTGTGGATGCGTCGCAATGGTTATCGTGTGATTGCTAAAAACATTACTCAATTTCCAGATGGCTCGAAAAAAGCGGATTTAGATGTGGAAATTGCTGTTGACATGATGACTTTAGTTGATCACTATGATACGGCTGTTTTAGTTAGTGGCGATGGAGATTTAGCTTATGCAGTGAATGCAGTTAGCTATAAAGGAGTTAGAGTTGAGGTAGTTAGTTTACGTTCTATGACTAGCGATACTTTAATTAATTGTGCTGATTTTTACTTAGACATCCATTCAATTAAAGAAAAAATCAGTAAATCTAATAAGGACTCAATTTTAGGATAATAGTTAACTCATCCCCCGGCTAAAGCATGAGGGATTTCGTGTTGTTTGTTGTTAGTTGTTGGTTGAAAGTCAAACAAAAAATAACAAATAACAAATAACAAAGGGCCCTTGCAGCTATCAGTCCCATCTTTGAAAAAATGAGCTTCGAGGCTTTTTATGTGAACAAGAATAACTAGTTTCCTGTTCTTGATCTAGCAGTAACTACACAAAAACGTGGTTGCTGTTTTTCTTTTCTTTGGTTATAACTTTTGCTACTTAGTTCAATAAATTTACCTAGTCAAAATTTAAACTAATTCCCCCAAGTCCTCAAATATTTTTTTTCTGTTTAAATACCTAAATCTCAACCCATAAAATACAATGTCAGCCAGGAAATAGCTAAAAAGACAACGCTAAGTAATATTCCTTCTTTCGTCCAACTCAGTATTTTCTTTTTCTGTTCTGAGGAAATTTTCCACTGGGAAATAGGATTAGGCTTCTTTCCATAGCGATTTCCTAGTGCTGCTTGACGACGTTTAGCTTCACCCATAATCTAAGTTAATGCCAATACTTACAGTTAAAATAATTATATCTAGGCATTAGCATATTTTCTGAATGGACTTTTGCCTCAAACTAGTTTTTCTTGCTTAACTTGTTCATTGGCTCGAAAGCCAACTAAAACAGCCTTTCCTTCTTTGAGGAAAAGTGGTCTTTTCAGTAACATTACATCTTGACTAAAAGCTTCTATCCACTGCGCGTCCGTCCAATCTTTCTTTTCTTCTCCCAAAGCACGGTAAGATTTACCAGAGGTATTGCGCATTGATTTAGAGCCTAAAGCTTCAACCCAAGATTGAATCATTGCTGGAGTTGGTGGCTGCTCTTTGGTATTAATAAATTCATACTCCACACCATGGGCTTCCAACCATTGCAAGGCTTTTTTGCAGGTACCACAATTGGGTATGCCGTAAACTTGAACTGACATGGTTAATTTGCTCCACTATTGAATAAATATGCTCAAGATTTAATTATGGGGCTTCTTCGTTGTGATCAAGAATCTTGTATGTTTTTTAGCGTTGTTATCCCTACCTACAATCGCCTTCCTATTCTCAAAAAGAGTCTGCAAGCCTTAGAAAGCCAGCGATTAGCACCTAATAGCGTCGTGGAAGGTTATGAAGTGGTGGTGGTGGATGATGGTTCCACTGATGATACTTTGGCTTGGTTAGAGGCGCATCGCAGTGAATTTCCCCACGTTAAAACTTGGCTTCAAGATCACCAAGGTGCTGCAGCAGCTAGGAATTTGGGAGTTGAGCAGGCAACAGGTGATACAATTGTTTTTATTGATAGCGATCTGGTAGTTTTGGAAGACTTTCTCCAAGCTCACGCAAATGCTTTGGTAGCAGGGCAAAAGCAACTAGGTAACAATCGCCTCTTTACCTACGGTCGTGTTGTAAATACTTCCAACTTCGATAATCCTACCTCAGAACCATACAAAATTACTGATTTCTCTGCCGCCTATTTTGCCACAGGTAATGTTGCTATTTCGCGTCAGTGGTTAGAAAAAGCAGGTTTGTTTGACACCGGTTTCCAACTCTATGGTTGGGAAGATTTGGAGTTAGGTGTGCGCCTGAAAAAGCTAGGATTAAAACTGGTTAAATGTCCTCAAGCAGTTGGTTATCATTGGCATCCTCCCTTTAGTTTAGAGCAAATTCCCAAGCTCATAGACCAAGAAATTCAAAGGGGACGTATGGGTGTTCTTTTCTACCAGAAACATCCTACCTGGGAAGTGCGCATGATGATCCAAATGACTTGGTTACATCGTCTGTTGTGGGGTATCCTTTCTGTTGGTGGTAAGCTAAACGAGCGTACTATGGCTCCTCTGTTGCAGTGGTTAATTGACCAAGGAAAGTCTCAGTTAGCTCTTGAAATTGCTCGTATTTTCCTTAACTGGTATAACGTTCAAGGAGTTTATCAAGCTTATCAAGAAAGCTTAGATAATTGATAGTTATTAGTTAAAATTCAATCACTTGTCTTCTTTAATCTTAGTTTTAGCTGCTAGCCTAGATTATCTCATTGGCGATCCTAAAAATTGGCTTCATCCAGTACAAGTTATGGGGTGGCTAATTTCTCGCTTTAGCAAATGGGTGTTTTCTTCTTTTTCTCTTCCTTGGCTGCAACGTAGTGCTGGAATCTTTTTGGGTGTAGGCTTGATTGGAGGTAGTGCTATTTTGAGTTGGTTAGTGGTGCGTATCACAACTCAGATTCACCCTTGGCTAGGAATTGTCAGTGAAACTATTATGCTAGCTAGCTGTTTTGCGGGGAGAAGTTTGCGTTTAGCCGCAGAAGATGTTTTGCAACCTCTGACTCAGGATAATATTTTATTGGCGCAGCAAAAATTAAGCCAATATGTCGGTAGGGATACTGATAAGCTGACACCACCAGAAATACTGAGGGCGATTCTGGAGACTGTTGCTGAAAATGCTACTGATGGAGTTACGGCTCCTTTATTTTACGCTTTGCTGGGAGCCTCATTACCAGGTGTAGATGCTGTCACCCTGGCGATTGCCTATAAGGCGGCTAGTACCCTAGATTCTATGATTGGTTACCGTAGACAACCTTTTACTAATTTAGGCTGGTTTAGCGCTCAATTGGAAGATCGTCTGACGTGGTTACCTTGTCGCCTTACGGTTTTAACTTTAGCAATGATGTCTGGCAAACCTAGGGAAGTTTGGCGTTTATGTCGTCGTGATGCGATTCAAGATCCTAGTCCTAATTCTGGTTGGAGTGAGTGTGCCTATGCTGCTATTTTGAATGTACAGTTAGGAGGCACTAATTATTATCAGGGTGTGCTCAAGCAAAAGCCTCTGTTGGGTGAACCAAAAGAACCAATTACTATTGCTAAAATTAGGCAGGCATTGAAATTGAATCGCTACTGCTTTCTACTTTGGTTGATGGTGTTTTTGTTGGTTTCAATTGTTGTGGATGTGTCCCTAGACATTTTTAATAGGACTGGCCTCGGTATTTTCTAGGCGATTTAGGAATGCTATTTCTTGTAGGATTTACTAAGTGTTTTGATTTCCCTTTTTCCACTGTGTAGGAAACACCTCTGTATTTTTGAACTACAGTTATCTTCTTGAAATTCTGGGATGCTTTTTCTTGCGTTACTTCTACAGCATCTTGAATCACTGGTTCCTGAGATAATTTATTGCCCACTTCATAGGAAATACCACGATATTTCCTGATTGCAGTATCAGATTTATCTGGAATTTTTACTTTTCCTTTCACCTTATTAACATAAGAAAGTTCACTTTCTTGTCTGTTGACATAAACCACCTGTAAATCATTTTTTGCCGTCGAGGATGCTTTTACAGCAGCAGGAAGATTATTCTCAAACCAGTTTGATGATGGGATTTGACTATTTATTGATTCCTCTAAAGGTAATTTCTGTAACCAAACAGCAAAAAATAATTGACTACAGACTAATAATGTATGACGCTTTTTTTGTGCCTGTTGCTGGCAGTAATCAATTGCTATTTGGCGATTACTTTTTGAGAAAGTTGGACCTTCAATAAAGGTTTGAGTATCGAATATAACTTCTGTTATTTCTTTGCCAACTATTTTTTTGCGTGCGAATTCTTCCGTAGTAACTGAGGTAAAAAGAGGTGATTTTTCTTGCGGCATAGTATTATCCTTGCTTGCTATGCTGAATGGACAATAGTATAAGTCAATATTTTATTTGTAGCTTATAATTAATTCAATTTCGGCGTATGATATTACCGCTTGCTATTCACTGATGAGTAAATAAGGGGTACTATCAAGGGGATTGATTAGTCAAGATTCTGCCACTTAGCTTATGGCTCAGGCTCAAGTAATTGGATTAGGAAGATCAGGAATTGCAGCTGCAAGGCTTTTGCAACGGAAGGGTCAGCAAGTTACACTTTATGACAGCAACCAGAGTGCCACTCTACAAAAGCAAAAGCAGCAACTAGAGCAACAAGGAATTCAAGTTAAATTAGGCGAAAACCCTAGCCTAGAAGTAGATAATTTACCCCAATTAATCGCAGTGAGTCCCGGTGTACCCTGGGATATTCCCATCTTACGTGAAGCCAGAAGTTTGGGAGTGGAGACAGTAGGGGAAATTGAGTTAGCTTGGCGCTATCTTCAGGATATTCCCTGGGTTGGTATTACAGGAACCAATGGTAAAACGACAACCACAGCGTTAATCGCAGCTATTTTCCAAAGCGCCGGATTCCACGCACCTGCCTGTGGTAACATCGGCAATGCAGCCTGTGAGTTAGCTATAGCAGAAAATTCCCAGCCAATTGATTGGGTAATCGCTGAATTGAGTAGCTACCAAATAGAATCCTCATCGCAACTCACTCCCCGCATCGGTGTTTGGACTACCTTCACCCCAGATCATTTAGCTCGCCACTATACCCTAGATAATTATTACCAGATTAAGGCATCCTTGCTGCGTCGCTGTCCCCAACAGGTGTTTAATGGTGATGATCCTCACCTACGTAAAATTGGTGTGGTGCAATGGGAAAATGCCTATTGGACAAGCGTTACTGGGAAAGCAGGATTACTAGTTGCGCCAGAAAGAGGTATTTACCTCGAAGATGGCTGGGTAATCGCTTTTGGTGAGCCTATTTTACCAGCACTGGCTCTGAAAATGGTAGGAGTGCACAATTTGCAAAACTTGCTACTAGCGGTAGGAGTGGCGAGATTGGCGGGAATAGAAAAAGATGCGATCATCGAAGCAATCGCTAATTTTCCCGGTGTAGCCCATCGTCTCGAACATATTTGCACCTATTCTGGAGCCGATTTTATCAACGATAGCAAGGCTACCAACTACGATGCAGCACAGGTGGGTTTAGCTTCTGTTTCTTCTCCTGTATTGCTGATTGCTGGGGGAAAAGCGAAAGCAGGAGATGACAGTCTGTGGTTGGAGACAATTGGGAAAAAGGCAGCTCAGGTGCTATTAATTGGTGAAGCTGCACCTCAATTTGCTCAGCGTTTACAAGATTTTGGTTATGAAAATTATCTTGTGGTGGAGACGATGGAGGAAGCTGTAGGTAAAGCAGCGCAAATAGTTAAACAAAAAGATATCCGCGTGGTTTTACTCTCCCCTGCTTGCGCTAGTTTCGATCAATATCAAAGTTTTGAGCATCGAGGAGATGATTTTCGTCAATTATGTCAGACTTTGGGTGAGTAAAATGAAATCCGTAAATAATTGCTACAAAAAATAAGCTGGGGAAGTAAAAATTCAAAATTCAAAATTCAAAATTCAAAAGTAGGGAGTAGCAATTAAAGACAAAAGAGTGGGGAGGTTAGGGAAGCAGTGGAAGCGAGGGAGGTGGTGCTTAGCACTATTATTTGTCTTTCAGATAAGTAAGTAAGAATAGAGTTACAGATATTATCATTGATCTAGTAATGATTCTCTATTATTCCTGCTCCAATGCTTCTTATGTCTAGTTAAAGCGGATTTTGTCTCACCCCTTCAACAACCAAAACCCAGCAAAAGACTCCGACTCTGGACTAGATTGTATCGCGAAGAAATGTACCTGCTGTGCCTGCTGTTTCGCTTCCTGAAAACCCTTCGCCTCAGACAAAGTTTGAGGGTCAGTAATATTGGCTAAAATCCAGCTATCGCTAACACCTGTCTCCAAACGCACCCGAGGAAAAGTACCCGCCTCAAAGTTCAAAAAAGATAATTCTAAACCTGAAAGCCAAGCAGCGAGGGGAACTGCTCTTTTTGAGAACATAATTAAGCCAGGAATTTTCATCTCTGGCGCTACCCCCACCATCTCTAGGGGGAACCCTTCACCAAAAGAAATATCCCACTCACCCATCTCCTCAAAAGCCGAAGCTTCCAGCGTTACAAATGCCCACTTATCCCCCTTATCCCCACGTATCGCATCGGGTAAATTAATCGCATTAAGGTCAGGATACTGCACAGAAGCCGACTGAGCAGCCTTGGCATCGTATCCGGGCTGATGGGGGTAAAATTGCTCCATACGCTCTGCTAGCCACTGATTCAAAGCATAGGTGCGACGACTGGGTGCAGCAGACATCCCTTGATCCTCGCAAGCTTTAGTAATCATATTTTTCATTTGGCGACGGAAGAAGCGGATTTTTTTTGGTGCTTGTGGTGCTTGGGAAATAGCCTTAGTAATCGCTTCCCCTAACCACAGGGAATTAACCGTGGTGCTGGGACAAAATTGAGCATACTTAAACAATGAATCTGGGCGAGATTTGACATCCAGGGGACTTTCACAAATTAGTACTTCCCAAACTTTTTTCTGATTATCATCAAAAAGTGGACGCGAATAAAAATCTAGTTCCCAAATCGTCATAAACCTAGCGCCGAATCTGAATTCCTGCTCTCATCATACGTGGAATCCTTCACCAGGTTAATCTTTTATTGTTTGAGATTTTTTGCACCTGAGTCATCACCTGGTGTAGAATCCTGAGCTTGAGGCTCAGGTAAAGTACAGCAATTCCAATCATTAAGACAAACCTTACCCCACAAAAGCGCCCAACGTACCAAAGCAACCCGGTTATCAGTGGCGGTTTTGTCGAGAATATTGCTCATGTGGTTATCAACTGTTCTTTTGCTAATCTCTAACTTCTGAGCAATTTCAAGGTTAGTTAAGCCAGAGGCTACTAGCTCAATTATCTGCACTTCTCGCTCTGACAGAGATGCTGGGGTTTCGCCACTAGCCATGTCCTTAGTTATATTTACCTATTAACTACTTGTGCTTCCATTTTAGCGACCTGAGGTACAATCTTTAACTCTTGTTAATGCTTAATCAATAGTTTTTCTGACTCAATCACTCAGTACCTGAAAAAAATGCGAAGATTGTAGACGATTGGAGCAATAATTAGTAACAATCATGCTTTCATCACCGATAATTGATCGCTAGGTAATAGAATTCAATCGCAATGACAAATCCTCGCATCATCTGTCTTGGTGAAATCCTCTTTGATTATTTAGCTGATCAAATCGGTAAATCCTATTCTGAAGTAACATCCTGGACTCACTACCCTGGAGGTGCTCCTGCTAATGTGGCTTGTGCTTTGGTAAAATTAGGCACTCCCGCCGCTTTTATCGGTTGTTTGGGTCAAGATCAACCGGGAAATGAATTGCTAGAGTTATGTCAAGAAATTGGTGTGGATACCACCGGAGTGCAACGACATCCTAGTGCACCAACAAGACTAGTTTACGTGGTGCGATCAGAAAATGGGGATCGAGAGTTTGCTGGTTTTGGGAATCGCACTCCCGATGAATTTGCGGATGCTTTTCTCCATGCGCAAAAATTACCTGTTAGTTTATTTGAACCAGCTAATTTTCTCATTCATGGAACCCTAGAATTAGCCTATCCTCAGACAAGAGAAGCTATTTTCCTCGCCCTAGATTTAGCGGAACAATATGATCTCAAAGTTATGGTTGATGTTAACTGGCGACCGAAATTTTGGCTCAATCAAGAAGATGCTAAACCTTTAATTGAAAAGCTGTGGTCAAAAGTTGATTTTGTTAAACTAGCTAGCGAGGAAGCAGAATGGCTTTTTGATACCACTGATGCTGGTGCTATTGCTCATCGTCTCAATAGTGTAGAGGGAGTTATTGTCACCGATGGTGGTGCAGAAGTTAGCTATTGTTTAAGTGATAATGAAGGCAAAATAAAACCCTTTTCGATGTCAGTACAAGATACCACTGGGGCTGGTGATAGCTTTGTCGCTGGTTTTTTACACCAAATAGATCAAAGAGGTATTTCTAGCTTACAAGACAAAGAAACCGCCCATGAAATTGTTACTTACGCCTGTGCAGTAGGTGGTTTAACTACCACTAAACCTGGTGCAATCGCCTCCCAACCTACTGCTGATGCTGTTGCTACTTTTCTTGAGCAAATTAAATAAGTATTTGGGCTTAACTATTCACTACTTTTATCGCGTACACCCTGAATAATTCGTGATAAGTCATTTTTCTCATCCACCGCAATACGTGTGGGAGAACCACTAATAATGCCCTCATAATTGCGGAAAGAATCTTTAATATCAGGTCCTTTTTCGCTAATTGAATACTCACGAATGCCCTTATCATGCCAAGAGCCACGCATCTTAAATACATTAATTGCTCTTGACATCTCTCCCCTAATTTCTACATATTGCAGCATAATAATGGTGTCTGTAATTGTAGAAATATGGGATTCTGTAATTGAATTAGAACCCATAAACTGGTCGGTAGTATTCGTAAAGAAACCAGTAATTTCTTCCTGCTTGGCGTAACCTGTAACCCCAATTACAAATTGTCTGAAAGCATTATTACTCACTCCCCTAGCTAAAGCAGATAGGGAGTCAATGGCGATTAAAGAAGGTTTAAAATCTTCAATTTCAGATTTAATAATTTGTAAATGGTCTTCTAAACCAGTGGATTCTGGGTAAGAGCAAAGTAACTTCAGTAAGCCCTTTTCCTCCATTTCTTCAAAGTTAATGCCCCAGGAATAAGCATTACGAGATAATTGAGCACGAGACTCCTCATAGGCAAATAAAATTGCTCGCTCTCCCTGTTTACATCCCTCTTGAAGAAACTTACTAACCAACAAAGTTTTTCCCGTACCAGTGGCTCCTGTGGCGAGGATAATTGAATCTTTGAAAAAGCCTCCACCACACATTTCATCTAAAGTTAAAATTCCCGAAGAACGGCGCACATTGGAGGAGCGTTGTGTCAGTCGCATTGCTCCTAAGGGGAAAATGTTAATACCATAATTAGTAATGGTAAAAGGATACTCTCCTTTCATATGGGTTGTACCGCGTAGCTTTAATATTTCCGCCGTCCTACGCCGACGTTCTCCTTCAAGAACATTACGTAAAATAACCACATTGTCGGAAACAAATTCTTCTACGCCATAGCGAGCAACAGGTCCATATTCCTCAATTCTTTCCGTTGTCATAATTGAGGTAACACCAATTTGCTTGAGGCGAGCCACCAAACGAAAAATTTCCCGTCTTACTACTGAAGCACCCTCATACTGTTGGAAAACAGCTGTCACTGAATCAATGGAAACTCGTTTCGCCTTATATTTACGAATCGCGTATTGAATACGTTCAATTAGGGCCGAAAGGTCAAAATTTCCCACAACCTCTTGACCCTCTGGATCGGGAGAAGCATCTAAAATAAAGAGCTTATTCGCCTCAACTAAACTTTGTAAATCCCAACCGAAACTAAAAGCATTTTTTATAATGTCTGTAGGTGATTCTTCAAAGGTGACGAAAATTCCTGGCTCATCAAAGTTTTTTATTCCATTGTAGAGAAATTGTACTGCCAGTAAAGTTTTCCCGGTTCCTGATGTTCCACTAGCAAGAGTAGTGCGACCAATAGGTAATCCACCATGGCTAATTTCATCAAAACCCTCAATCATGGTGCGGATTTTTTCTACACCTTTGGGATTTAAACCCTCTTGATTATTTCCACTAGGAGATAGTTGATTCATAAAAATATCAAACTGTAAAATATAAATTTATTTTTATAGCTGAGAATTATAATTAATATATATTTTTTTGTTAATTATTCTTCGCTTATTTCTTCGTATAATAAATCCAAACCGATGAGAACTTTTTCACGATCAGAGAGATCGCCGATTATCTTTCTAACCGGAGGAGGCAAAACTTTAGATAGTGTAGGTGTCGCCAAAATTTTATCCTCTTCCGCTAACTGAGGATTCTTTAAGACATCGATTACTTTGAGAGCATAGACTCCTTGAAACTCTTGTTCCAAAATATTTTTCAGAGTTTTGAGAGCTCTAACGGAATTAGGAGTATTCCCAGCCACATAAAGTTTTAAAACATAGGTTTTTTTAGACACATTCATAAAAAATAAAAGATATTTAATTAATGGGAAACAATAAAATCTACTATAAATATACTGACTGCTGCAAAAAATTACGGCTCAAGGGATATATCCTCTCTAGGAATTGAACGGCGATACATCTCACAAAGATGTGCAATAATATCAATTAATGTCAGGCGATAATCAAGTAAAATATCTTCACTGCGACCTTCAAGTTTAAGCTGTTGAGCAAACTCTTCCATTAGCTCCATATGAATCTCTACAACCTGTGAAACAGAAAGGTCAGCAAAAAAAGCTTGATTCACAAATTGATCAATAGCTTGATTCACATTATTTCCTTGGGAAAAATAGTCGAGAATAATTTGACGATATTCTCGATTTAGTTGTATCAGAAGCTTTTTTTTCTCCGTTGATGATAACTTCCGAAAAAAATGTTGGGGATTTCTTTTGTAATACACTCCCAGATACCCTAGTCGCTCTTTGAGTTTTTCAATTAATTGCTTTTGCCTAGATAGCAAAGCATCCTGGGTAGTTTGAGAATTAGAATTATTGGTATTCTTAGATGAATTTGGAAGAGAGTTATAGGGAGCAAGCTTGAGAAACTTAGTGAGTGCTTGATCAATATAGAAAGTAATCTGGGATTGCTCTATTTTCTCCAGATGAATTTCAGCTTTATGATACAGATAACCTTGTTCATTTATTTCACTAGTCTCTTGGCTAGTTGATGATATTCTTTCTGGTTCTATAATGACTATTGGTAGTAGAATGTTACTTTCAGATAAAATCTGCATCTCCTTATTACCTAACTGGCTAGGATGCCAAATTAAGCAGTCTACATCTTGCCAATTTTGCTGGACAAATTGGCATAATTCTGTAGCTGAACTTTTGTGAACTAGTTGATAGCGATCTTCTCTCAATAAATTTTTAAGCTCATCAACTAAACTGTTTTCTTGAGCTAAGACACAAATCAAAAGCCTAGAATGCAGGTTTTTTCCGGAAGAAGATACAGTGGCTGTTTCATCATTTGGCATTGTTAAAATAATATATTTTTCAGTTTTCCTCGACTCCTTAATAAAAAATTAACATTTTTACCAACGTATAGAAAATTAACATATATTCATACCCAATGAGAATCGTAATTATATTTTAAGTGCCTTGACTACTACTTCTAGGCAATAATAGAGCTGTGGCTTCCTTCATAGGAGGGATCACCTCAAGTGTTTGCTGAAAACAGAAGATTCTCTCCCATAAAGGTTAGTCCTGGGTTAAGCAGTCTGTTGTTTAGTATCTACTGCTGTGAGGATTAGCTACATCAACAATTCTAGGTTTTTAGTATCTTGTCTGGTAGTCAGCTCAAACCAGCTTCCTGTTAAGCAAGATTCTTGTTCCAGACACGCCTCTCATGTCTAATCTAACCCTCAATCTTGACCAATTTATCAAGCCTGTACCCATTTGTGAGCACAAGTCGACTCTGGAAACTCTACGCCATAGGATGCAAACAACTGCCAGTAAGTGTATTGTTGTTCTCAGTCAGGAGCAATTTCCTCTAGGTATTATTTCCTTGAATCACCTGCTTCCTCATCTACTTAATCAAGCATCAGCTCCACTTAACTTATCTTCCCTGACTGAACCTGTAAGTGTTTGCTACGTTGACACAAGTATAGAGGATTTAGCACAGCTACTTGTTGTCTCCAATAGCCAAGATTGCGCCCTCATAGATGCAAAAGGCAAGTTTTTGGGACTTCTTGACAGTGGGCGATTACTTAAAAACATTTTACCCCAACTTCGTAACCAACAAACTAAGGTGGTAGCTCCATCCCAGCCATCAACAGAGCAACCAAAACCACCCGTTCCCCCTAGCTCAACACCTTTATTTCTCTCTTCAGTCGCCTACAATAGTCTACTACAGCTATTGGATAAGTTTCCCCTACCCTTAAGACTAGAAAGCAATTCCGGACAGGTTATCCGCCAAAATTCTGGCTGGCTATCTCAGGTAAAAGGTAAAACTAAAACTGGTCAAAGTCTCACTTCCAATGCTCGCGAGTGGGAGCAAAAAGTACCATCTTTGGCTAGTCTATTACCCGAAGCTACTCCAGGTGACCTAGGTTACCATCAATCTAGTAGCAGAGTGACACGAAAAATCAAGCCCTTTTGTCAAATTCAAACTACCAGTATTGCTACTGAATTTAGACTCCAGCAACTTTCACACTTACCTTTCCTAGCTAAAAATCCCAATTCCACAACCCCTACCAATACTGTACCTCAAGATCGCAGTTGGCATTTGACGAGAATTCCACTGAGGGTAGCGAACTCCACCATAGCTAATTCTACACTGACACTAAACTCACAAATACAAATAGAGCCAGAGTCAAGTTCCCAGGAAACATCCCTAGTCTGGCTTACCCTAGCCATGGATATTACCGAACAAGAGCAACTTTGTAAAGAATTAGCGGCTAAAAATGCTGATTTAGTGCAGCTCAATCGCTTGAAAGACGAATTTTTATCTTGCATTAGCCATGAGCTCAAATCCCCTCTTACTGCTGTAGTTGGTTTATCTAGCTTGCTCAAGGAACAGTCTTTAGGGAAACTCAACCAACGCCAAGAGCGTTACGCAGGACTAATTTATCAAAGTGGGCACCACTTGATGACCCTAGTCAACGATATCCTAGATTTAACTCGTCTAGAAACTGGTCAACTGCAACTAAATCCTGAATTACTGCAGATTAGAAGCGTTAGCCAAAGCGCTTACGAACAAGTATTACAACTCCAGTCTTGGAAAGAACAAAATCAGGAACAAGAGCAGCCTCTCAAAAGCTTTACCCTAGAAATTGAACCTGGATTGGAAACCTTAATTGCAGATGAGTTGCGTTTGCGTCAAATGTTGGTGCATTTACTCGATAATGCCTTAAAGTTTACCCAAGTCGGTGGTGAAGTGGGACTGAAAGTAAATCGCTGGGAAGGCTGGATTGCTTTTACTGTTTGGGATACAGGTATTGGGATTCCTGAATCTGCACAACATTTAATTTTCCAGAAATTCCAACAGTTAGAAAATCCCCTCACTCGCCGTTTTGAAGGTACTGGTTTAGGTTTAGTCTTGACTCAACGCCTTGCTCGTGCTCATGGAGGAGATATTTCTTTTATTTCCAAAGTGGGTGAAGGAAGCCAATTTACTCTACTATTACCTCCTAGTCCACCAGGGCGTGATGCATTGCCAGAAAGAGCTACACGATACTCAGAGGAAATGATACCAGAGGAGCAGTGCCCTCCACCAATTCAGCCTCCGTTGGTTAAAAATCGCTTAGTACTAATTGTAGAAGCAGTACCAGTATATATAGAGAATCTCAAAGAATATCTGCGGGAGTTAGGATATAGAGTTGTGATTGCTCGCTCTGGCACCGAAGCACTAGAAAAAGCTCGTTGTCTTCGCCCTTGCTGTATTTTACTCAATCCCTTGCTGCCTTTACTATCTGGTTGGGATGTTTTAATCTTGCTGAAGGCAGATGAAAAAACCAAAACAATTCCCATTTTTGTAACCGCAACGCGAGGAGAAAAACAGCGCGCTCACAATAATGGTGCTGATGATTTTTTAACTTTGCCAGTGGTTAAAGAAGATTTGCAAGCAAGTCTAAAAAATATCGGGGAACCCCTATTTGTTCCCAGAAAAAAATTAGTTATCCTGCGCCTCAATCCCCAAATTAATTCTGAGATTACAGCTTTTGATTTAGCCTTAGCTAGTTACTCAGCAGAGCTAGATTACCGTTTTATTGAAGCCAATGATTTAGAACAAGCTGGAGTTCTAGTTCAATTATGGCATCCCCAGGTCATACTACTAGATACTATCGATTTTCCAGAGCCAGAAACATATCTGCGCCAAATAAGTAAGCAACCTTCCCTAGCTGCTTTACCCATAGTCACCTTGGGAACAGAAATTACAGAGTTAGCCAATCAAGTGGACACACTTTCTATTTTCCCTTGCCTAGTACCTCACTACGAGCAAAATATAGCTGCTTTAATTGAGGTAATTCAAGTTGCTGCGGGTATGGTAA
>CAZWGS010000010.1:0-4207 GCA_964633315.1 uncultured bacterium
ATTCCTGTTTTGCTACTGGACTTAACTGCTCCTCCTAGGGCACAATCATCAATTAAAGCTTGGCGCACTGCTTGAATTCCACCAATACGTTGCAAAGCTTCGCGCCGAATTAAGATACAACCTCCTGCTGCTGCTGCTGTTGTTTTGCGAGGATTATTTACCCAGGGAAAGGGATAGAGTTTCTGGAAGAAAAAGACAAAAGCGGGAATCAACAGTTTTTCCCAAAAGCTTTGACAGCGCAGCAATACCATTAGGGAAACTAAATCTAGTGCTTCTGTTTCTGCTTTGTTAACTAGCTCTGTGAGGTTAGCTGTATCATGTTCGATATCTGCATCGGTGAAGAGAAAATAATCTGGTTGTAATGATTGCTCTAAAGCATAGCTGATTCCCTGGGACATTGCCCAGAGTTTTCCTGTCCAACCAGCGGCTAAAGGCTTACCAGAGAGTATTTTTAGCTTTTCGGGTTGATTATTACCTTGGGCGATTTCCTGGGCGATTTTAGCTGTATTATCGCTGCTTTGGTCATCAACTAAAATAATATCTAGAGTGCCAGGATAATCTTGAGCCAAGAGGGAAGGTAAACTTAGGGGTAAAGCTTCGGCTTCGTTTCGCGCCGGAATTACAGCACAGACACTGGGATAGGTGGTTAATTGTACATTATCCCCTAGCTTTTGATTGGAACGCCAAAACTGTCCCCAAAAGGCGAGTAGAATAACCCAGATGAGTAAAGATAGACTAGCGATTGTGAGCAAGAATAGCTGCATAGATTTTTGATTTAGTGCTGCTCTAGATTAAGGCACGAAAAGATTCTAGATTATGCACTGTGGGCTAAGCAATGCTAATCGAATTATAGACATCTGGTTAAAATTAAAAGATCTGAATTTTTACCCATTGTAGGGACGTAAAATTTTACGTCCCTACATTCTTTCACGCAGAGGTCTAATGTAACCTGAGTTCAGGATAAGGATAAGGGGTGCTGTTAGTTGAAAAGAGATTTTATGGTTTAATTTAACCTACCTACTTAACTGAAATATTGTGTAGTTCTGAGTCAAAATTTTCTTGCTTGATTCTTTTTTTTGGTTGCTTATCGCCACGTTTAATAATTAAATAAAGTGAGGGGACAAAATACAATGCTAGTAGGGAGGAGCCGCTAATTCCACCTGCGATCGCGATTGCTAAAGGTTGCCAAAAAGGACCTCCACTAATTAATAAGGGAATGAATCCTGCGATGGTGGTAACAGTAGTAGTGACAACGTGACGAGTAGCTTTAACTACTACATTTTCTATCGCACTGCGATCGCCTATTCTAGCTTGGGGATGTTCGTTTAATGCTGAAAGTACGACAATTGTGTCATTGATCGCAATTCCTACTAAACCCATGGTACCGATAATCGCCATGAAGCCTAAAGGTGCACCAGATACCCTCAGGGAAAATAGTGCCATACCAATACAACCTACGGCTACCATTGCTACGATACCAGCCTGACGGAAGGAACCGAGAGAAAGTACTAAAGCTGTCATCATTACTACTAGCAAAAGAGGTGCATAAAGTAGTAAATTGCCTGTAGCTGCACTACTTTCTTCTTGTTCTCCACCAAATTCATAACGGTAACCTGGAGGTAGTTGGAAGTTGGCTGTTTCTAATTTTTCTTGGAAGTTGGCTAAAACGGTAGATGGTAAAATACCCGCACTAATAAATCCTTGTACTGTATTGACTCGCTGTTCATCACGACGGGAAATGTTGGCTAATTCTGGTACTAAATTGAATTCTCCCAATGCTGATGTGGATAGGAAATCTCTATTTTCACCGCGATTTGAGCTTAAATCTAAGGAAGAGATTTGATTTAAATCGCCACGCTCAGAATTACTCACCCTAACTCGCACTGGAAGGTTTTCTGTCCCTTCTAAAATTGAACCACCAATCGCACCTTCTAAATAGGCTTCTAACTGTCTGGAAATGTCTGTATTGTTTAAACCAGTCTGTCTTGCTTGCTCTTCATCCACTGCAAATCCTAATTTGGGTAGGGCTTCGGTTAGGTCGTCGCGGACGTGAATAACATCGGGTACACTAGCTAAAATGGCCCTTGTTTCCATCCCTAAGCGTCTTAATTCTTCTAAATTAGGTCCATAAATGCGCATTTCTATGGGAGCATCGTAGGGAGGACCTTGCTGAAGTTGTCTAACCAAAATGCGAGCAGAAGGAAATTGAGTATCTAATTCAGCTTGCAATTGTTGCACTATGGTTTCTATTTCTTGGTCAGTATTTAACTGCACCATCGCCTGGGCGTAATGGGACTGATTTTCTCTATTTCCCGTAAAGTTGTAATAGAATTTGGGTGCACTCTCTCCCAGAAACCAGTGCACATCTTGGACATGGGAATTAGCCAAAATTGTTTCACGGGCTTGCATTATTTTAGTTTGAGTTTGGAAAATTGCTGTTTGGGGAGCAAATTCAACTTCAATTTGTACCTGATCGCGAGATACTAAAGGGAAAAATTGATTGTCTAAAGTTTGAGCACTAATAAAACCAATTAGGGGAATACAAAAACTTAAAGCGATTGCTAATAGTGGTTTGGAAACGGCAAATTTTAGTGATTTACGATAGGGAGAAGCTAGCTGAGGGGAACTAAAACCTTCATACCACCAAGCACCTGGTTTGGATAAAAAGTTTTGAATTTTCTGCTTCCATCCTCTAGTTTTAATTTTAGTGTTGCTTTGAGCTAAAATTCTTGCTGCTAAAGAAGCAATTACCGTCAGCGACACTGCCAAAGACGAAATCAATGCCATAATTACACTGAGGGCGATTGAACCTACAAACTCGCCAGCAGGACCCGGAAGCAAGTAAATTGGTAAGAAGGTTAGAACAGTGGTTAAGGTGGAAGCAAATAGAGGTACTTTTAAATAATTAACCGTTTTAACTAAAGCATCAAGGGGTTTTTCCCCTTCCTCCATCTCGAGTTGAATCTCATCCACCACCACAATCGCATTGTCAATCAGCAATCCGAGGGCAATAATTAACCCTGTGACTGACATTTGATGCACTGCGATACCAAAGACGCTCATCCAACCAAAAACCATCAACGTAGTTAGGGGTAAAGCTATACCTACTACTAAAGCTGAGCGCCAACCCATTGAGACTAAACTAACAGCCATTACCAGCAACGCACCAACCACCAGGTTAGAAAGCAAAGAGTTAATGCGAGTCTCAACATATTCACTTTGATCGAAAATTAGGTTTAAACTAACTCCTTGGGGTAAACTACTCTTAAAAGTAGCTATTTCTCCTCGTAGCTCCTTGGCCCACTGGTCAATTCTCAATCCCGATTTCATCAAAACCCCTACCACCACCGCAGGCTTACCACTAACTAGGGCTAAATCCGTAGGAGGTTCCTGAATTCCACGACTGACTTGAGCAATATCACTCAAACGGGTAAACTGTCCGGCATTGGTTTGAATTGGTATTTGTCGAATTTGCTCTAAAGTTTCCAATTCGCTGTCCACTTCAATCGCCAGATTATTGCGATTACTGCGTAATTGACCAGCACTAACTTTAGCATCACTCAAGTTTACCTGTTCAGCTAATTGTTGAGGAGAAAGTCCCACCGCAACTAAATTTGCTGCATTAATTTCAACGGTAATTTCTTCATTAGGATCGCCAAAAATCTCTACTTCTTCTGTTCCTTGCACACCACGCATTGCGACTTCTAGCTGTTCTGCGTAGCGTCGCAAAATGGGATAATTAGGTTCACCAGGTTGATTCCAACTTAAAGCAGCGATTGCAGTATATGCTTTAACTTTAGCTTCCTCTAATTCGGGAACTCCTGCACCAGGAGGAAATAAAGCACTAGCATCATCCATTTCATCTCGTACTTTAGACCAAACCAGTTGTGTATCTTGGACTGAATCTACTAACTCGACGGTAATAGTAGAAAAGCCAACTCGTGAATCAGATTCTAAAGTTTTAATCTCTTCAATCTCAGCTATTTCACCTTCTAAAACCTCCGTAACCAGTGCTTCCACTCTTTGCGCACTAGCACCTGGAAAAGGAGTCAAAACCACCGCAACGCGAGAAACTAATTCAGGATCTTCTTGTCTGGGTAAAGACTCAAAAGAGGAAATTCCCCAAGCAATAATCAAAATGAAAGTGAGAACTAATAAACGGATATTGCGATAAAACGGTTTAACCATAATTCTTTAGGTAATGAGT
>CAZWGS010000010.1:4307-81247 GCA_964633315.1 uncultured bacterium
TAATAAACGGATATTGCGATAAAACGGTTTAACCATAATTCTTTAGGTAATGAGTTTTCTTAACTAGCAAGTCACTCGCTATTTCCTAACTTTGAGTACTTACCTAAGTAGGGAACCTTGATTAACAATAACTTTTCTACTTATTACTTATTACTTATTACTTATTACTTATTACTTATTACTTTAATTCTGCAAGAATTCTAAGGGTTTCACCTGTTGTCCTGGTACGAGGCGATGAACACCATTAGCAACAACAATATCCCCTGATTGCAAAGTTCCTCTAACTAAAACTCTATCCTGTTGTTGGTGAATAATTTCTAGTGAACGTGGTTGAATTTGATAATTTCCTGTCTCTTCTGACTCAGAGACAACATAACAAGTCCAAAGTCCTCTAATTCCCTGGGTTAAAGCTTCTGTTGGTAGCCAATAACCTTCCGTTTCGATAGTTTCAACTAACTCTAACCTCACCGTTTGACCAGGATTAATCTGGTTAATCGCAGAGGGGTCTAAATCCAATACTACTACCTGAGTTCGTGTATCTAAATTCACTTCTGGTAAAATCGCACTTACCTTAGCCCTATAAGTCTGCAAACCAAGTTTTAGATTTTGAGAACTGCCAATTTCTAACTTATTTGCTACTCCTATAGGCATGCCAATTCTAGCTTCGGGAGCAGCATTCTCAATCAAACGAACTACCGATTGACCCGCACTAGCTACTGTTCCCTCGTCCATTTCACGTCTCGCAACAATGCCATTAAAAGGCGCTTTTAGAGTACTTTTATTAATAGTGACATCCACATCGGCAATTCTAGCCTCCAACTGTTGTACCGTGGCTTGTTGTGCTGCTACTTGTTCCCAACGCGTACCATTTTCCAGTTCTTCTAGATTACTACGAGCTGCATTAAGTCGAGCTTGCAATGCTCCTTCTCCAAAAAAGAATTCATCTAATTCTTCTCTCGATATCGCCCCCTGCTGATACAAAAACTCTCGTCTTTGTCGCTGTTTTTCCTGTAGCTTAAGCTGTTGTTCCACATCTATTACAGCGGCTTTAGCTGCATCAATATCTTCTTGACGTGCACCTGCTTTTAACTCTGCTAATTGAGCCTCAGCACGCGCTTTTTCCGCTACAAGCTGTTGACGCTGAGTTTGCAGATTACGAATATCTAATCTTGCTAAGGGTTGTCCTTTACTGATGCGATCCCCTTCTCCTACTAAAACCGCCTCGATTTCTCCACTGCGGGAAAATCCTAAATTACTACTTCTTAATGCAGCAATTTCACCCGTATAACTACGCGATACTTGGTAGGAATTAATTGGCTTAACTTCGATGGTTTCTACAGGTAAAACTCTCGATTCACTCGCAGCTACAGTTTGTGTTGAAGAATGACTTAAAACCGAAGACAAAAAGGGACGAGCGATTAAAAATAGTAATCCAGCCCCTCCAATTCCCAAGAGTAGATAAATGTATTTACTCAGTTTCTGACGGGAGCTTTCGGCAGACTCTGGCGATGTTTTAAGCGGATTATCCGTATGGGGTATCTGGTTGGAAGTCATGGTATTTTAAGCAAGGGGTAAATCAAACGAACGTTTTAGAGAAAATAGATCGCCTTGTGGCAAGGGATTGTAAGAGCATGTTTGAAAAGCCAAACTAACTGAACACTCAATCTCGTAAAAGCAAGTAGATTTGGGTAATAGGAGATGGATGCTAATTGAACTTCTCTGGTAATTTATAGATGGAGATAAAAATTTTTCGTTTGGTTGCTTAATTTTTATTAAAACAAACGTTTGAAAATAAGTCAAGACGACTGAACTCAGTAACTCCTCAAATCTTATGACAGAAAAACGTTTCATAGATTACAGCAAAATCATCTATCATAGGTATAGTTCTTACGTTTGTTATAAATGACTTCCTGTGATACCAAAGAACAAATTCTTAATGTTGCTCAACACCTATTCGCGGAACAAGGTTTTGCAGGTACATCTTTGCGGAGTGTAGTTAATGAAGCAGAGGTTAACTTATCTGCAGTACATTATCATTTTGGTTCCAAAGAAGAATTGTTTGTTGCTGTCGTCGCCAGAATGGCTAAGGTAGTAGTTGAAGGTCAATTGGAAAAATTGGCACAATGTAAAGCGAAAAAAAATAGTCCCACCCTCGAGGAAATTCTCGAAGCATTCCTCCTTCCTCCTTTGCATGTAGTTCTCAATAGTGGCGATCGCAGAATCAGTTGTGCTAGGTTTATGGGACGCTGTCGCATTGAACCAGAACCTCTCAGAGAAAAAGCTGAAAAGTATTTTGAGGATAGCTTTGAAGCTTATTTAGATGCACTGCAAAGAGCCCTACCAGACCAATCTCGCAACCAACTACAATGGAAATTGGATTTGGTAATCTCTGTTTTAATCCATGTTTTAATCGAAGTCGGAAAACCAGGTGCACTAATTCAAGATACTTCAATTGAAGGCATTCAAAATACAGTATCGAAATTAATTAATTTTTTAGCACCAGGAATGCGATCTTAATTAAAATACATAGCCAATCTGGAAAGGAAAATTAGAATCAATATCTAAGAACAGGAGCATTTTTGTACCTTTAAATAGATATAAATACAAATAAATCCACTTAATTTGAAATTAAACTAATTCCCTAACCCCCCATCTCCCCAAGTTCCTAAGCCAAAACTCTTTTATGTTTAATCAAGTGGAGGTAATTAATGCTTCAAGTAAGCAAACAAAATAAAGATTCTAACTTATCGCACTTCTGTAACCGTACAAAAGAAAATGTCTGAATCACCTGAATCAATAGAGCAAATATTAGCAGGACTAAGCGAGGAAGAATTGGCTGTTAGATTAGGAGTACAATCATCCCAATTACAGCAATTAAGATTAGAAGCGAATTTTCCTCAATGGAGTCGAAAACTAGACCCACAGTCCGTTGCTTGGCGATACCAACAAAACAAACAACGCTATATACCTTGTCTTGGATTCAGTTAAAGATATTTTCTAGCAGCACTTTGACATCTGTGTAATTATCAGCTTGTGTTCGTGAGTTAGTACTAATTAATGAAAATAGGAGGTAGATACAAATACTTTCATCTACCCCCAAAACTTAAGCTTTAATGTATTATCTTAGTACAGCTGGAAATGCTAATAAGAGTTGCGCTTAGAGAGATTTCTTGAGCGATTACCACCAGAAGAGCTACGATTGTTTTCGCGGGGTTTAGCCTCATTTACCCTCATTTCACGACCATACCATTGTGCTCCATCAAGAGCC
Organism: uncultured bacterium; assembly: GCA_964633315.1. Classification (GTDB taxonomy): domain Bacteria; phylum Cyanobacteriota; class Cyanobacteriia; order Cyanobacteriales; family CAWCAG01; genus CAZWGS01. Next base: position 7,576 of record CAZWGS010000010.1, read on the forward strand.
TCAATAGCAGCCTTTTCTTCTTCTGTATTTTCCATTTCCACAAAAGCATAGCCGCGTACTTTACCTGTATCCTTATCTGTGGGAATATAGACTCGCTTTACAGAACCATATTCTCTAAAAACTTCGTTTAAATCTTCTTCTCCAACATCATAAGACAGATTACCAACGTATATAGACATTTGAATTTTCTCCTAAATCAAACAAGGCGCATCGAGATAGAGATTTCGGAGAGAATCCTGCCAATATCAAACGGGAAAGACCAATCAATACCCAACAACTCTACTACCGATCTGCGTTCTCAGTTAACACTCACATTGTAGCACCGCTCTTAAATACTCAACCTTCTCCCTTGTACCCTAATTTGCGGTAGAATCGATAGTCCGCAGATCAAGAAGCTTGCACAAAGGAGAACGCGCTATGGCACGGATGTACTATGATACAGATGCCAATTTAGACTTACTTGCTGATAAAACTGTTGCTATTATTGGCTATGGTTCCCAGGGTCATGCCCACGCCCTCAACCTCAAAGATAGTGGTATGAATGTTATTGTGGGTCTTTATCCAGGTAGTAAGTCCACTGCTAAAGCAGAAGCAGCTGGTTTAAAGGTGCATTCCGTGGCGGAAGCAGCAAAGGCAGCAGATTTGATTATGATTTTGCTACCAGACGAGGTGCAAAAAAGTGTTTTTAAACAGGAAATCGAACCCAACTTAAAAGAAGGTAATATTATAGCTTTTGCCCATGGTTTCAACATCCACTTTGGTCAGGTAGTACCTCCCGCAACTGTAGATGTAGTCATGGTTGCACCCAAAGGACCAGGACATTTAGTGCGTCGTACCTACGAAGAAGGACAGGGAGTACCTTGCCTCTTTGCAGTATATCAGGATGCCACTGGTCAAGCACGAGACCGGGCAATGGCTTATGCAAAAGGAATTGGTGGTACTCGCGCTGGAATTTTGGAAACCACATTTAGAGAAGAGACAGAAACCGATTTATTTGGTGAACAAGTGGTGCTTTGTGGTGGTTTAAGTGCTTTAATTAAGGCTGGTTTTGAAACCCTAGTAGCAGCGGGATATCAACCTGAACTAGCCTATTTTGAGTGTCTCCACGAAGTTAAGCTGATTGTAGATTTAGTGGTAGAAGGTGGTTTAGCTAAGATGCGCGATAGTATCTCTAATACTGCTGAATATGGTGATTATACTCGTGGTCCTCGCATCGTTACCGACGAAACTCGCGCTGAGATGCGTCAAATTCTTAGGGAAATTCAACAGGGTCAATTTGCTCGTGAATTTGTGTTAGAAAATCAGTCAGGAAAGGCTGGTTTTACAGCGATGCGTCGTCAGGAAGCAGAACATTCTATTGAAGAAGTGGGTAAGGATTTACGAGCAATGTTTAGTTGGTTAAAGGATAAGTAAAACTACCAATAAAAACACGTTACGTTCCTGTCTTCTTGACGTAACGTGTTACTGCAAAAATGTCGGGATATAAAATAGTGTATCTCGACTTTCTGTGGAATTTTTATGTAGTCTCACTAATCCTGAACGTACTAAAATTTCTAAAATTAAGTCCAATTGCTCTGTTGGTATTCCCAAACTAGCTTTTAATTGTGTTTTAGTTTGAGTAATCTCGTTTTTCAGTTGCTCTAAAATAAGTCGAGTAGTAGCTGCATTTTCTAAACCGCAATCTTGAATCACTGAGTTAAGATAGTGTTCCCATAGTGCAGTTTGTCCTCCTGCTTCGCGATACTGATTTAGGGTGAAAATTTTCTCGGTTTCTAGTTGCTGTCCCAAGATTTGTAAATCAAGGGGTAATATCATCTCACTATCCCCTGCTAAATCTTCTACCAATGCATCGACTAGGGATGATTCGAGGGAAAGTTGAGCATTTTTAGCTAAATCAACAATAGCAAACTTAGCTTGTTCTGGGGAAAATGGCTCCAACCGTATCTTGTATTTGAGCAAAGGAAAATCGAGCCTAGAATTCAAATCTTCCAGATACGGTAAACAAGTATCTTGCCCAGACAATATTACCTTGACATAGGGCAGTGCTAAACACTGGCTCAGAAAATCAGAGAATTTTTCTCTACCCTTAACTTCCTGATTTTGCCAGAAAAAATCTTCTAATTGGTCGAAAATTAGCAGCGTAAGTAAATTATCCCTAATATTGTGCCGCAGTTGCTCCAGAATCTCTGCTGCTGTTTCTAGGGAAGACAAACTGCAATTGTGCAAACCTGATGATTGGATCGCCTGGCCCAATTCTCGTTCCCAATTGGTGTAAACTTGCAGATAGACACAAACTAGAGGACGAGCCTCAAAGGTCAAATTTTGCAGTATGGGCATTAGCTGTGCTTGAAGCAAGGAAGTTTTACCAACTCCCGCCACACCATAGAGCAAAACTAACTTGCAATCATGACGCTCAATTAATTCTTGTAACTGCTTAAGAGTATCTTGTCTTACGGTAGCCACCGTTTCCTCTGCTCTAAAATTGTCAGCTAAGGCTGGTGTACGCAGTTTTTGAAGTTTTTCCAAGGGAACCCCGCCACCAAAAGCCCAAAGACGATATTGCTGCTGTAGAGACTGTATTTCTTGCTTTAGTGCAGCAGCCCTCAGATATTCACCCTCATCAAAATAAAGTCCATGTAGCTCTTTGAGAATGCGAATGTAGAGGCGAACATCGTATTGAGCCTTACCTGCACTTTTTGCTTCCTCTAGCCTAATAATCGCTAATTCTACCTCTCCCAAAGCAGCTAGGGCTCTACCTAAAGCCAGAAAATAAAATTCGCGGTGGTATTGATGTCGCCAATCCAAAAAATTTTCTGGAGTAGCATTGGCTAAATCCAGGCGTTGAGTGTATTCTTGAATCGCAATTGCCTTTTGTGCTAATTTTTTTGCCTCTTGCCATTGCGATTTTGCCAAAGCGACATCAGCTAAAAGAAGATAATCATGGGCCAAGCGCAAACCGTCTCCCGTACCCAAACGGTCTGGTATGATGGGATCGCCATATAGAGAGCGATGTAAGCTTAAAGCGTGCTCCGCTACCTCAAATAACTCATCCCACCTTTCAAGCCTCTGCAATACTTCCGCCCAAGCATTGATAAACTTAGCTTCTAAATCTCGACGCTGATGCTGTTGAAAAAAGGCGATTAACTCCTCAAAACATTGCCGAGACTGATTACAAGCTTCCTCATATATTGCTGGATTATCTACTGCAAAAGAGCGCCACCACAAACCTCTATAAAACCAAACACAACCAATACGTTCAATTAATTGAGAGTTTGCCGCTACCGAGTCTGCTTGATTGTGCCATTCTTGTTGCCATAAAATCCAACTTTTTTGATAGTGTTGCCAACGTTTTTCTAAAGAAAGCCTTGTATCTTGTCCCAGGACAAACTCTAAACTTGCTTCTAACTTTGAGTTGAGATCAATACCTCGCTCATGCAAATCCTGTAGTGCTGATTCTAACTGTGAGCGACGACGAGAACCACTATTAAGTTGTACTCTTTTCATATCAATAAAGCTACCCACACCTGTATCTAAAATTTTTTTAAATACACTCTCTGTGGTTTGCTCAATTAACTTTAATAAATCTGGTGTAGAACTAGTAAACTGCACCGAAGTTGACCAACTATGAAAATCTGGAATCAAGCGAATTAATTTCTGTAAAACTTCATCTGTTACCCATAAAACCAGAGGAAATTTAAAGTCACGGAATTCTTCTCGCACTTGATTAGTAGCATTCAGCAAACAATCTAGAGCCACCACAGACTCTAAACCTAGTACCATCAAAGCTGGAGGCTCTTTTTTGCCTATACTTTTAATAATAGTGTGAAGCAAAGTTTGGGCTGAAGGTTCAAGAATAACTTCACCAATCTCCACGGGACATCGCTGATGTAATTGCTGCAAAATATATTGTTGCACCAAGGGATAATTACAATGTGCCAAAATCAAGGAAAAATCTCCCGGAAATCTTTCAATTACCCGGATTAAACTTTTTAAAGAATCTGCATTTAGCTGACTAGCTTCATCTTTCATAAACCTATAAATTTAGCTCAGCAAATGATTTTCCAGGGCAAAACGTACTAACTCAGCACGATTATTAGTGTCTGTTTTCCGCAGTAACCTACTCACGTGCTTTTCTACAGTTCTGTGGCTCAAATGTAGCTTATTTCCCATTTCTAAATTCGACAATCCCTTCAATAATAAAGTTAGTACTTGCTTTTCTCTTTGGGTAAGCTCAGGTAAGGTTACTATTGATTTTAAAGACTCTTCTTGTGTCGGTACAGATTGTTGTTCCATTGATGGTGGAGAAAAACGTAATTCAGATTGAATAATTTGCGATCTCTCCAACAAATTGCGCACCACAGCACTCAATTCTTCCATATCAAAGGGTTTAGGTAAATAAATATCGCATCCCACCTGATAACCACGAATGCGATCCTCTTTAGTAGCGCGTTCAGTTAATAAAATTACTGGCAAAAGACGAAACTGAGGATGGCGACGCATCTGTCTCACTAACTCATAACCATCGGTGCGTGGCATATTAATATCCGCCACCAGTAAGTGAGGATGATATTGATCTAGCAACAACAAAGCTTCTTGACCATTTTCCGCAGCGATTACAGAGTAGCCAGACATTTCCAGGTAATCGCTAATAGCCAACCGAATACCTGGATCGTCTTCAGCAACCAAGATTAATAAGGGCATAGTTTAGGATGAACTGCTTGGTAACACTTAGGAGACTGACTAACTTTTACTATCCGGGGTTTAGTAATGGCGGATCGAATAACAGATGGTGCTTGAGCGCACTTCAAGTATGCTTGGCCTAAACCTTGTCGATAAATTAGCGCAGGATACTATTAAGAAATACTTAAAAATTAAGACTATCACTCTAATTTAACCATACCAGACTACATTCTTATTTTGTAAATTAATGTAAATGCAATGTTGCAATTTATTAATCAATGTTTTGGTAGTTGTTGTTACCTTTGCAGTAGACACTTCCCCTAAAATTGGGCAGTAGAAAGCAAATTCACGCGTTGCTGATAAAACTTAGTTTAACAACGTCAATAGAGCCACTTTTTATGAGTACATAATTTATAGTGTTATTACTGAATCTAAGCATGAGTTAGAAGCATAAATCTATTCATAACTAATTAAATTATAATGGGTTTAGCAAATGGTAATTTCCTTCAAGAATTCTATTCCGTTTCGCAATTCAGAAGTGGAGTGTTAAACTTCACTGTGATTTCCCACAAATATTTGATAACTAATAGATAGTCCTAAGCCAGCTACTTTAGTTGCAGAAAAAGTATCAAAGAGGAATTTCTTAGTATCAAATTTCATCCTAACTCCATGTTCCCTAATCCGAAAAAATGTGATTTTGACAAAGAACCTTGGTACTACTAGAAATAGTCGATTGTGCTTGAGTAAAATCACACAATAATTCTAGATCAGGATTTTCTAGTGGTTGTAGGGCATCAATAGCATAGTTGAGGAGATGAAAAAAAACCTGGTTGAATATTGATTGCCAAAGATTCAATTTTCTGGTGAGCCAGGGGCTCTGGTAATTTGAACCTGCCAGTATTAATGCTATTAACAAATGCTTGATTGAGACACTGGAGAGGTGGGATAATTTCCTGTTGTATTACCAGCGTTAAGTATAGCAAAAGAGATAATGGGGTCAAGAGCAGTCTCAAAAGAGTAACTGAGATCGCACATCTGCCTGGAAGAGCAAGCCAAATTCCTAATCTCCCAATCACCAGACAAATAGTTAAACCACCTAGTATCAATTTAGCAAAAGTGCCAAATAACAGAGATTGCCAAGAATATCGGTTCAAAAATTGCATCATCAAACTAACACACCTGGAAACAGAACAAATATGAGCGACACAACTCCTTGTTGGGCTGAAGCAGAATCTTGCTAAACTTTTGCCCTAGCTAACCTGCTTTCAAGACTGAAAACACCTAAACTTTATAATTCCCGAAAATCTCTAACTTTTAACATATTCGTTGCGATCTCAAGAGTGTTCTCGTATTTTTTCTTGGAAAGAACAAAAATAACTGCTAAAATCAGCTTTTCTCGCTTAACTTGCGCTTTTCCTGCGCACATGATACAAAACTCACATTTAACACCCCCTATTCTTTTTTGATTTTCCAAGCTTACTGGCTCAAAACCCGAAATCTGGTCTGCTGCGCCTAAATTGTAGGTAGGTTACTCTAACAAGATTTGGTATTAGTCAGTAAAGATAGAAATAGTTGCTTAAATCTATTGCACTAACGCACAATCATGATTTATACTCCAGCACACACAACACCCACAGAACTAGCAATCGCAGCCATTGATACCATTCGCCAAGCCGGATGTGAGTACGGAGAAATCCGAATTTGTCATTATCATAGACAAAATCTTATGGCGCGGGATCGCTCTTTAAGTCGCCTGTCAGATGATGTTAGTTCTGGTTTTGGTGTGCGAGTTTTATATAAGGGTGCTTGGGGATTTGCAGCTAGTCATCACCAAACTCCAGAAGAAGTGGTGAGAATCGTTAACTTGGCAGTTACAATTGCCAAAGGTAGTCTTTTATCTCAACAAGAACCTGTACGCTTGGCTCCCGTAGCAGCTTATCAAGATACCTATATTACACCAATTCAAATTGATCCCTTCGAAGTTGACATTGCACAAAAAGCGGAACTACTGCTTAACATTAACGACAAGCTACTCAGCTACGAAAACCAGGGTATAAAAAAAGCCTATTCCTTCCTCTACTTTAGCCGCGAAGACAAAACCTTTGCCTCCACAGAAGGTTCCCTGATTCAACAAACCCTCTACCGCAGTTACCCTGGTTACGGTTGCACCGCAGTTGTCAATGGTGATGCTCAAAAACGCACCTACGAGCGTCCTCCTCTTAATATCGGTTATGAACACATCGATGTCCAGGACTTATTGGGTAACGTTAGCCGAGTTGCCGAAGAAGCAATAGAAAAAGTTCATGCTCCAGAATTATCTGGTATTCGTACTAATCTTATCCTCAAACCCAGCAACCTTTACCTTACCATCCACGAATCCGTAGGACATCCCACCGAATTAGACAGAGTTTATGGCTACGAATCCAATTTTGCTGGAACCAGCTTTGCTACCACAGACAGACTAGGAAATCTGCAATATGGTGCACCTTGGATTAATTTTAAAGCTGATCGCACCCAACCTCGTGGACGCAGCACAGTAGGCTATGATGATGAAGGGGTTAAGGCACAGGAATGGTACGTAGTCAAAGATGGCATTCTGAGCGACTATTTCACCGACCGTGAAACAGCCTACAGATTAGGACGAGATACCAGTAATGGTAGTGCCTATGCCGATAGTTGGTCTAGTGTACCAATGGTGCGTATTCCCAACCTGGGCTTGGAAGCAGGAGCAGAGGGAGGCAGTAATACTGCTACCCTAGAAGCAATGATTGCCGATACCGAAGATGGTATTTTAATTGATGGTACTGGTAGTTTTTCCATTGACCAACAAAGACGTAACTTCCAGTTTGGTGGCGATGCTTTCTGGAAAGTAGAGAAGGGAAAAATTGTTGGTATGCTCAAGAATGTAACCTACCATAGTATGACCACAGATTTTTGGAATAGCGTTGATGCTATTGGTCCTGCTAGTGAGAGAGTACAATGTGGAACACAAATTTGTGGTAAAGGTGAACCAATGCAAGTGGCTCAAATGACCCATGCTTGTGTACCAGTAAGGGTAAGAGATATACAAATTGGTCGCCAATCTTAAGATGGCTCAATTTAGTTATGTTTGTTGGTGAGGAAAATTAGCTCCAAGAGCGATCAATATAGCAATTATCATATTTTGATGAATTAGGTCATAAAAGTGACAAATATTGTGGATTTTCTCAGGTCTTGCGACTATCTTTGACATCAAATACACTGATAACAACAACGCTAAAGAGTAAGCATTTTTTTATACTCTCCGGGAAAACTCACAGGACTGTAACTATTTCATCGCTTACTATGGTGAATGAGATCTTGAGCTATGTAGAGGTTTTCTATGAGTCAGTTCACCCCTAGTATTAAACGAGTAGATAAAAAAGCTAAAGCAAAAAGTCAATTAAAGCGTGGCTTGGAATTAGTTAAAGAACAGCGCTTTGAAGAAGCTAGTGCGGAGTTTGAAGCTATTATTCGAGAAAATCCAGCATCAGCACGTGCTCACATCGTCATGGGCAATTTAAAATACAGGCAGAAAGATTATGATGAAGCTGTAAACTACTACAAGACAGCGATTCGCCTTGAGCCTCTGAAAATTCAGGGTTACCTGAGAGCAGCCAAAGCCTACTTCAGACAACGTCAGCTTGACAATGCTCTCGAACAGTTGCAAAACGTGATCAAACTAGATCCCAAAGCAACTCTTGCTTACGTAGGTATGGGTATGATTGCTTTTAGCCGTGGTGAACACGATCAAGCAACAAAACACTTCAGCAAAGCCATTAGCCTTAACCCTCGCCTCCCAGCGGCTCGTCTACGCTTGGCTTTAACCTACCTGCGTCAGCAGAAACTATCGGAAGCTGCAGCCCAAATTAATGCTGCTTTGCGCTTGGATGCAAATAACCCAGATGCATACTCTGTTTTAGGTCGTATTTACCTGATACGCAAGGATTTCCCCGCAGCTTTAGAAGCATTCCAAACTTCCATTGCTCAAAAGCCAGAAGCTTCTCCCAATACTCGTTTAGGATTAATTGAAGCTTTGATTGAAAACAATCAACTAGACGAAGCAACACAAACCCTCGAAGAATTACCAGAGAGCGAAAAATTAGCTGCTATTCGCCACAAACTTTGGGGAGATATTTATCATCGTCAAGGTTTATTCAAAGAAGCAACTGAAGAATACAATGCAGCGACTCTTCTGAGTACAGAGGATATATCTGAGTTGGACGATCTCGATAGTCTCGATATTATGGGAGACGATGATGCAGATTGGGAACAACTGTCGACTCAGTACAGAGCAAGCACCGATGAAGCTATGTCTGAGAAAAAGTATCAATCACTATCTCAGCTGAAAAAATAGCCCCACCAGCAGAGGTTGCAGTTATGGTGCTACGCACAAACAAACGACAGCAAAAGTTCGATGGGAAAATTTTTCAGCTCCTGTCAATGTCTTCAAATAAATGCGTAGTTCTCTAAATTGGGGAGCCAGCGATGAGTGAGTATAGAGAGAAAGGCTGTAAACCTCTGTTTTCCTTTCTCTTTTTGCTTAATTCTTAGCGTACACTGCCATCAGGCATAGTAGCTCCTGTTAACTCAACGCCAGTCAGATTTGCACTACTGAGTTCAGCTCTAGTAAGATTGGCGTTGGTTAAGTTAGCACCAATGAGATTTGTTCTTGCAAAATAAGCCTCAATCAAGTCTGAATCAGTTAAATTAGCATTACGTAGATTAGAACGGCTAAAATCGGCTCGATTCAATCTTGTGAAGCTCAAATCAGCATCAATTAGTTTAGCTTTTTTGAGCTTAATATCGGGCATGACAGCGCCTCTTAAATTAGCACCACTCAAGTCTACTTCTTCAAGATTAGCTCGCTCTAATTTTACATTCTCCAGGTTAGCTCCCAGTAAATTTGCTCCTTGCAACATTGCTTCTGTGAGAAATGCTCCCCGCAAATTAGCACCACTGAGATTCGTTGCGCGCAAATCCGCATCACGTAGATTCACTTCCCGCAAATTAGCACCACTGAGATTTACCTTGGCTAAATCAGCACCAGCCAGGTTAGCACCTCGTAAATCCGCTTTACAGAGGTTAGCACCTCTCAACGTGGAATTGTACATTCTTTTCTCTTCACGTAGGTTAGCGCCCCGCAAACAAGCTCCTGTGAGGTTAGCTCCACTGAGATTCGTTCCTCGCAAGTCCGCTTCGGTGAGGTTTGCATCCAATAAATTAGCCAGGGTAATATCAGCATTGCGCAAGTCTGCTCCTTGTAAACTAGCACCATGAAGATCTGCATCGTGAAGTTGAGCTCCATTTAGTGCTGCTTGGCTTAAGTTAGCTCCACTTAATTTAGTTCTCACTAAATTTGTTTTGCGGAGATTGGCGCGATTGAGGTAAGCAAAAATAAGGATAGCATCGTGGAGATCCGCTTGATACAAATCAATCCCAATTAAATCAGCGTGATATAGATTCACCCCACCTAAATTAGCTCCTACAAACTTAGTTTCCCCTTGCTCGTAGCGAGTAATGAGTTCCTTGGCTTTCATTTAGTTTAGTTTCCTGGTCAGCAATTAGCTGTATAAAGGTTGCAGTGAATGGAGAATTGCTCCCGCTGCTTGTGAGTATTCTTCGGGTTCATCAAGAGTATCAGCAGCTAGAGAAAGTTGTTTTTCTAGTTCTGATAGGTAAGGGTAGGTAGATAGCAAAGTTGTGATAAGGTTGTCGATTTCGTAATTTTTAATAGCTAACCAATCTTGTCCTCCTTGAAATGGATGATATAGCACAGAAAATAACAAGATTTTTGCTCGCAAAGGATTAGTGTATTTCATTAGTGCAATGCGTAGCTCAAAGATATCGTTGTGGCGATTGATAATAGTTGAGCTCACTTGAGGTTTTTTGGTTTGGGCTGGTTGATGGAGGAATTGTGCAGTGGGTTCCGAGTTGTCTTTGGGCTGTCTTCTCAGCTCAGTTGAGACATAATCTGCGTCAGGAAGCGTAATTTCTGTACTGTTTGTAAAAATAGATTCTGTGGTGGCAAAATCATCCTCAACCATTAATTTGTTATTATCTTCAATTGCTGTTGAGGTATCGACTAACTCAGTTGCATCTGGTTGAGGTTGTCGCTTTTGGGGAGTAGATTTAGCTACTAAATGAGTTGATTGTTCACCACCTGCAGGAGTAGCAGCTCTTAATTGAGTTGAGGCTTCATCTCGACTGTAAAGTTGATTAGTTTGCGTAACAATCTTTTTGGCAACTAAAGCATAAACAGCGGGTCTACTTAGGTCTTTTACTATACTGTAGATAACTTGACTAAACTGTTCGATTGTGGGGTAAAACTGACGCAAGTCTTGGATTAAATCTTTAAGACTAAAGCGGTTAAGAATCTGAGTCTTATTTTCCCATTTGTTGGTGCGCGCACAAAAGAGCAATTTTTTGATTCTCAGCGCTTCCTCATCTTGCTCTAAGGCAAAAATCACTTGGTCAAGGATAGAATCAGTGCTGTTGTCAATGTCTGTTGGTTCAAGGATGAGAGTAGCATCCTCTTGCTCAATTTGATAGCTGTAAAGCTCGTCTAAATGACCAATAACGGTATTGGCAACAACAGAGTAAACTCCTGGACGACTGAGAGTGCTGGCGATGCTATAAAGGACTGCACTGAGTTGATTGATCGTAGGTTGAGTTTGATATAACTCTAAAACTAAATCTTGAAAACTAAATCCGTTGAGAATATTGAGATCATTCTCCCACTTATGTTTACAGGCACAGAAGATTAATTTTTTAATCCGAAGGGAATTTTGTTCCTGCTCTAGATGCCCAGCTATTTCATGAATGAGAGGTGATAGTTCCATTACTGACTCTCAAAAGACCTGCGATTATCATATATCATTACCCATCTGTAATGCGGAAAGGGGACGGACATCTATACCAGCAGGGTTAGTGTCTGGGGAATTTCCGCTAACCAACTTTCTTGAGCGATAGCAAATCGATATTAAGTGAATTGGTACTCATAGCCGTCAGCCTTAAAAATTGTTTGTAAATATTTAGGGTGAACATCAATCTTTTTCGATTGTGTTTGAAGTACGAAACTAGGACGATGACGAATAGCAATCCGTCCTGTATATTGCCCAGCATATTTGCCTTTTGAAATATCAGCTTTGACTATGTCCCCTGTCTGAAATCCTTGAAAAAATTTAGCTAATGGTGCATGAGCTTTGGGAAAACCATATTTGTCAGTTCGGCATCGCTGTCTTCTCCCGTGCCCTTTAGCTTTAACTATCAAAGGCTTGACCCCTCTAAGTAGCAACTTTTCTTGAAAAATATTTCCCACACAAGCCGCATCAGTCCAATGAGTCTTTTCAATACCTCTGGTGACACGATTGAACTTAGTTAAGCCTCCAGAGCCTGTTTTAACAGGGGTAAAAAAGTCAATTAATTTTAATCTTCTATATAATTCCCATCGGGTTGCGTTTACTGCGGCTGCATCTTTAAGGGGCGCTTTTGCTTTGGCTAATACTCGTTTAAGAATAGCTGGTTTTTTCTTGAGAAATTTCTCAACAGTATCACTCCCTTTTTTCTGATTGCAGCACCGACAAGCTAAAGTCAAATTACTAACTCGATTGCTACCTCCTTTTGATTTGGGGATAATATGTTCCACTTCTAACGGCACATTTTCAGCACCACAATATACACAGTTTCGTCCCCATTTGGCTAACAAGTATTCTTTAACTTCAAACCCAAATAACTCGCCTCGTTGATATTCAATTCCTGATACTTCAGGATTCTGCATCTTTTGCATGTCAAAGTGGACTAGTTCTTGATATATTCCACCAACAGGGCAAAGTTTTATTAGTCGTTTAACCCAGGTTTCGATGTTTAACACTCGAGTCATTAATGATGGTGGTAACCAACCATCAGGCTTTTTCCGATTAAGAAATCTGGGTTTACGGCAGAGAGTTTTACGGTTGCGTCTTCCTCGTCTTAATGCTCTACGAGATTCTAATGAATCCTTAATCTGTTGACCTCGGTGGTGAATTTCAAAAGCATTAGTTACTCTCCCCGTTGCATTTCCAACAATAGCAATTCCTGTCACTTTGGAACCAGGATCTATCTTGATGGAATAAAACTGATTAGATGAATATTCATAATCTCTATCCTGCAAGATAATAGTAAATGGGTAACGCTTGAAGACTTTAGCCCTTCCTTTTTTAAGTAATTCTCTAGCTCTTGCTGGATGACAGGGATCTAAAGGCTCTTTATTTTTATCTAGTACGAAAACTCGCATTACTTTGAACGCTCCACATAGTGGGTAAAGTTTGCCTCGACGATGTTAAGACTCGGTACTATGTAAGTAACACTGGCTTTCCCGAATAACCTGTTTAATTACTTACTTCTAGACGGACGACTGAAATGCCCTAACCTGCGTCGGGCATCGCGTCCTCAGCTTGGAGCTGGCGCGCACCCCAAGGTAGGAACTTTAACTCTTGGTCTTAACGGCTGCTAGTTTAACTAGCCGTCTGGTCAACAGACTCTTTCAAGCCCACACTGAATCATAGATTACAGTGTGCGGTAGTTGACAGTCGTGTGCGGGCAACTCAAGGGGGATGATTTCGGTTTAAAGACATAAGTTTTGCACTAAACCATTAGACATATTCTAACCTTCCCTTCGCTGCGTGCAGAGGCTAGAGTGGCTCTAATAGCTGTAAATTCTCTGACAAAGATATTATCTTTAGATTCAGTGCAGAATTTATACCTGTGTAGCAGTAGTTTTTGCAGCCAGTTCCAAATTAAAATCCGATTCAAGTTGCGCTATGGCACCTTCAAGTAAAGCACAACCTTGTTCCACGCTTTCCAAACGTGATAACTTTTCGCGCAATTCCGCCGCACCAGGAAAACCCTTCGCATACCAAGCCATATGTTTGCGAGATTGACGAATACCACGCTCACCTTTATATTCCCACAAACCACGCAAATGTTCCTGGGCGCAGGTGAGGCGTTCGTGTACACTGGGTGGAGGCAAGAGATGACCTGTTTTCAGGAAATGGTCTATTTCTCCCACTAAAAACGGATAACCAAGGGTTCCTCGGGAACACATCACACCATCTGCTCCGGTTTCTTGCAAACAACGCACCGCAGCTTCCACAGAAAAGATATCTCCATTGGCGATTACAGGAATAGAAAGAACTTCTTTGACCCGTCCAATCCAATCCCATTTCGCCTTACCATTGTAGCCTTGGGCACGAGTACGACCGTGGAGTATCAGCATTTTTGCTCCTGCAGCTTCTAGGCGTTGGGCGAAATCAAGGATATTAATTTCTGCATCACTCCAACCCAGACGTGTCTTGACTGTGACGGGAACATCCACCGCCGCTACCACTGTTTTGACGATAGCAACAGCTACTTCCGGTTGTCGCAGCAGGGAACTACCACCACCTTTCTTAGTGATTTTATTCACAGGACAACCCATATTAATATCTATGGTATCTGCTCCCTCCGCCACTGCCTTTTGTGCTGCTTCGGCTAAAAAATCTGGACGACAGTCAAAAAGTTGGATACTAATGGGGCGCTCTTGGGGATCTATGTCCATTATTTGAGGTAGATTTTTAAGATGGTGCAGTTCCCGAGCACTTACCATTTCTGTATACATCATAGAATCGGGAGCATAGCGCCGTACTAAGCGACGAAACACCAAATCTGTTACTCCCGAAAGTGGTGACTGCAAGACGCGGCTATTAACAACCACTGAGCCGATTTTGAGGGGTTTGCTTAGTTTCGCTTGTAGTTGAGGAGATAGTTGAAGCATGGAATAGGTCTACGATAAATGAGCGTAAAGCCCCTGTGATTTATTCAAGGAATATAAGCGAGCCAAACCTGTCGCTTTTGAGCCAGTTAAAACTTGCAGTGAAATCTACAATTTCGATCTTAAATCTTGATCGATTAAGACTTTCAGCCGCTGTATAATCAATTTAAGTTATCTAACAAAGTAGAAGTATGAGGTTTTAAAGACAAGTTCTGTAAAACTAATAGCAACACTTGAGAATGTAGCAGAGTAGTTTAACTTGGTAAATAAATCCCTAGGGATAAAAGCCAAGATTTAGGTTCTACGAAGCCTAAAGAAAGAAAACCAGTTCTGCTTGTCTTGTTATAATTCTTTGCCCTTGGTTAGTGCCATCACCCCAGCTTTTACAGGCATTGGTAGCGATGAGGGACTTAATTTTTGTCTAAAAATATTGTACTGTAGGAACTCTATATATATCATCTGTCCGACTAATAGCCGGTAAATCATGAGTTTAGATTGGATTACGCCAGCAGACCGCATCAATGCCTTGCCACCCTACGTTTTTGCCCGTCTGGATGAACTCAAAGCCCGTGCCAGAGAGCAAGGACTTGATTTAATTGATTTAGGGATGGGTAACCCAGATGGTAGTGCGCCTGCACCAGTGATTGAGGCGGCAGCCAAAGCATTGGCAAATCCTGAAAACCATGGCTATCCTCCTTTTGAGGGAACTGCTAGTTTTCGCAAGGCGATTACGAGTTGGTATCATCGCTGTTATGATGTCACTCTGGATCCTGATTGTGAAGCTTTACCCTTGTTGGGTTCTAAAGAAGGATTAGCTCATCTTGCCCTCGCCTACATCAATCCAGGTGACTTAATTTTAGTACCTAGCCCTGCCTATCCTGCCCATTTTCGAGGTCCTCTCATCGCTGGAGGCGAGATTTATCCTCTAATTCTCAGCCCTCAACAGGATTGGC
The DNA here is from genome assembly GCA_964633315.1 of uncultured bacterium. Lineage (GTDB taxonomy): Bacteria > Cyanobacteriota > Cyanobacteriia > Cyanobacteriales > CAWCAG01 > CAZWGS01. Next base: position 23,017 of record CAZWGS010000010.1, read on the forward strand.
TGATTGATTTAGCTGCGATTCCCGATGAGGTGGCGCAACGGGCAAAAATGCTCTATTTCAACTATCCCAGCAATCCCACTACCGCCACTGCACCAAGGGAGTTTTTTGAGGATATTGTAGCCTTTGCACGTCGCCATGAAATTTTACTAGTTCACGATTTATGTTACGCCGAATTAGCTTTTGACGGTTATCAACCTACTAGTTTGTTAGAAATTCCTGGTGCTAAAGAAATTGGTGTGGAATTTCATACCCTTTCTAAAACCTATAATATGGCAGGTTGGCGTGTGGGTTTTGTGGTTGGTAATCGCCACATTATCCAAGGTTTACGGACATTAAAAACTAATTTAGACTATGGTATTTTTGCTGCCATACAAACAGCAGCAGAAACGGCTTTGCAATTACCCGATGTCTATATTAAGCAGGTACAAGAGCGTTATAGCAAACGCCGTGATTTCTTCATTGCAGGTTTAGCTAAACTAGGCTGTGAAATTCCTCCTTCTAAGGCCACAATGTATTTATGGGTTCCCACACCAGAAGGTATTGGTTCTACAGATTTTGCTTTGGATGTATTGCAAAAAACGGGAGTTGTAATCACTCCAGGTAATGCTTTTGGTGAAGCTGGTGAAGGCTACGTCAGAGTGAGTTTAATCGCCGATTGTGAGCGTCTTGGGGAAGTAATTAATCGCTTCCAAAAAGCTGGTATTTCCTATCAGCCAGAAATTGTAGGTTCTCGCACTTAAAACAATGGATAAGTGATTGATTTATAACCAATAACTAAGAGCAAAAATACTAAGAAATAGTGGCTGAAGAAACGTGCTCTTATCCTACATTTGTGCAATTAATAGTATCACTTGCTTCTAGGGTTTTTCTGGTTCTAGGTTGATTAGTGTAATACTAAGTCCAGTTGTGATGGTAGCTTTTTCCCTTGTAGGGAGATGGTGGGAGGGTTTGAGGCTTTGCGTTAATGGTTACTCACAGAATAGGATTTAGTGCAATACCATCCCTATTATTTTCTCAATAAGCTTATCTTCGCACCCATAAAAAGCGGGCAAATTCGGCGATTTCTGGTGCTTGGTCAAAATTAATGCTCAGGGAATCTAATTCCAGGCACTTTATGGTTAATTTATAGTTAATAACTGGTTATCCCCTTCAAAAATCTTGCCATGAGAGTGCCAATTGCAATTTTTAACAGAGAATGCATTGCTGTTGTGCTAGATTTTGTTTAATCTGTAGCTATAGGAAAACGGTAAATAGTGGGGAAATCTTAGTTAAACTTATCTTAACCAAATCTTAATTGTATCTTATTTGACAAAACTAGTTTTTTCGCAGTAACAGTAAGAGGGTTTCACTACTGTATAGCTGAGAGTGGGAAGCTCAACTGCGATATTTTAGTGCTGTTTAATATTTTGAAGAGGGATTTGAGATGAACTTCACTACAACAAATAAACGCCTACTCTCCCTTGGCTTACCGTTGGCAACTTTAACGCTAACTTTAGGTGCTTGTGGCGGTGGACAACAGACTTCTGCACCTTCTGGATTAACTGGTGACATTATGGTTGACGGTTCAAGTACCGTATTCCCAATTTCCGAAGCAATGGCAGAAGAATTCATGGCTGCTAATTCTGGTACACGTGTTACTGTAGGTGTTTCAGGTTCCGGTGGTGGATTCAAAAAGTTCTGTGCTGGAGAAACTGATATTTCGAACGCTTCTCGTCCCATTAAGGGAACAGAAGTGGAACTGTGTCAGAAAAATGGTATTGAATTCATTGAAATTCCGGTAGCTTTTGACGGTGTTTCCGTAGTTGTCAATAAAGAAAATGACTGGGCAGCTTGTCTCACAGCAGAAGAGTTGGGTAAGATGTGGGAGCCTGCTGCTGAGGGCAAAATTACTAAGTGGAATCAAATTAAGAGCGAATACCCTAATCAAGATTTAGCTTTGTATGGTCCTGGTACTGATTCAGGTACCTACGATTATTTCACCGATGCGACCACTGGTGAAGAGGGAGAAAGCCGAGGTGACTATACCGCTAGCGAAGATGATAATGTGATTGTGCAGGGTGTACAAAATGACAAAGGTGGCTTAGGTTTCTTTGGCTTTGCTTACTACGAAGAGAACAAAGACACCCTCAAGGTTGTAAACATCAAAAACGCAGCAGGAGAGTGTATTCCACCTTCCCAAGCGGTTATTGCTAATGGTACTTATAATCCCTTATCACGTCCTATTTTCTTCTATGTAAAGAAAGCTGCCTTGGAAGAAAAGCCTCAAGTTAAAGCTTTTGCAGAGTATCAGATTGATGCAGCAAATGGTAACTTAATTTCTGAGGTTGGTTATGTTCCCTTACCTACTGAAATTTTAGCTGTTGTTTCTACTCGCCTTGGTGAAGCTAAAACTGGTTCAGTGTTTACCGGTGGTAGCACAGTGGGTGCGAACCTTAAGGAATTGCTCGCTAAGTAGCCAAAATCAAGTAAAGTTAACCTGGCGCCTTGTTTTTTAGCATCTGGGTAACTTGATCGCACAGTATCTAAGACAAGAGATATTTTTCGGTAACTCTTGCTCAAAAAAAAGCTGTAGAGGCAAATTACACAGTGTCTCTGCAGCTTTAAACTCTAGTTAACTTGAGTAACACAAAATAATCGGAAAGAGAAAATAACTCCTTAATCAACTATTGACATGAATAGTGACTTACCTGGTTCGGATTCTAGACTGTGGAGGCCGAATCGACGACGAAGCAAAAAGATTCAGTTTGTCGTTAAAGCAATCTGTGGTTTATTTGCTGTAGTTTCTGTTTTTACTACTATCGGCATTGTCTTAACGCTGATCTTTGAAACCATTCAGTTTTTTCAAGAAATTCCTCTCTGGCAATTTTTGACGGATACGAGATGGACTCCCCTGTTTTCTAGTGCGCAATTTGGCATTATCGTTCTTATTAGTGCCACACTACGCACCTCAGTAATTTCAATTCTGGTAGCTTTACCCTTAGGTTTGTTCTCAGCAATTTGCCTGAGTGAATATGCAAGTCCGAAGGCGCGTAAAATTCTCAAGCCGATTCTAGAAATTTTGGCTGGTATACCAACAGTAGTCTATGGCTACTTTGCTTTATTATTTTTCACTCCCCTATTGCAAAATTTTATCCCTGACCTGCAGGGATTTAATACCCTAAGTGCTGGAGTTGTCTTGGGGATTATGATTACTCCCCTAGTCGCTTCCCTCAGTGAAGATGCTATTTATGCTGTACCTCGTAGCTTACGCGATGGCGCATATGCTTTAGGTGCAACCAAGCGAGAAACAATAGTTTCTGTAATTTTACCTGCTGCCCTCTCAGGTATTGTCTCTTCTGTAATTCTGGCAATTTCGCGGGCGATTGGTGAAACCATGATTGTTACCCTCGCCGCAGGACAAAATCCCACCTTGGGAATAAATCCTTTTGTTCCAGCAATGACAATGACTGCTTTTATTGTCAATACTAGTTTAGGGGATACACCCGCAGGTTCTCTAGCCTACAAGACTATTTATGCTGTGGGCATGACCTTATTTTTAATCACCTTAGTTCTAAATATTTTTAGTTTCTGGTTTGTGCGTCGTTTCCGAGAGAAGTACGAATAACACTCTCCGCCCTCAAAAGACGGAGATTCTTTAGAGATAAGAATCCTTGATTGTTCCTGCGCAAGTTAAAACATTGCGGTTTTCTAATTACGTATCCCATGACAGCACAAGATTCTCGATTTATTAAAGATAGTACTGGGGCGGATCGCCCTTTCAAAGCAAACCTGAAAAGTCGCTATCGCTTGGATGCTATATTTGCCACTGTAACTTGGTTCGCAATTAGCATTGCGATTCTGGTTTTGGTTGTACTCCTCATCGATGTTTTAATCGACGGACTACCCCATCTTGACTTTGCATTTTTAACGAACTTTCCCTCTCGCAAACCGGAAAGAGCAGGACTTTTCTCCGCCCTGGTAGGTACAATTTGGGTGATGGTAGTAGTAGCGGCGATTTCTTTTCCTCTGGGAGTAGGGGCGGGTGTTTTCCTGGAAGAATTCGCCGAAGACAACTGGTTTACCAGAATCATTGAAATTAACATCAATAATCTCGCTGGTGTACCTTCAATTATCTACGGTTTACTGGGACTCCAGGTATTTGTCCGCATCATGCAACCAGTGACAGGGGGAAGAAGCATTCTTTCTGGCGCTTTAACCCTCGCACTACTAATTTTACCAATTATTATTGTCGCTACCCGCGAAGCTTTGCGAGCAGTACCCGATAGCTTGCGTCTCGCTGGTTTTGCCTTGGGTGCAACTCGTTGGCAGGTAGTATGGGAACAGGTTTTTCCCCTTGCTTTACCAGGAATGTTAACTGGGGCGATTCTTGGTTTATCTCGCGCCATTGGGGAGACAGCGCCTCTAATTGCGATTGGTGCTTTAACCTTTATTTCTTTCCTTCCCGAAGGCTTGCAGAGTCCTTTTACAGTATTACCTATTCAAGTTTATAACTGGGTTTCTCGTCCTCAAAAAGGATTTCATGACAATGCTGCTGCAGGCATTATTGTTCTGATTGTAGCCTTGTTGGCAATGAATGCAGGGGCAGTATTGCTGCGCAACCAACTCCAGAAAACGCGGAATTAGAAATTATTGCAGACTACATAATTACTATTAACACTGACCATGACCTATAGCTATTCTCCTCCAAATCTCGTCACCGAAGCTGTTCTTCGTGCCAAGAATATTTCTGTGTACTATGGCTCCAATTTAGCTGTACGAGATGTATGCTTAGATATTCCAGAAAATAAGGTAATTGCTTTTATTGGACCTTCTGGTTGCGGCAAAAGTACCGTTTTGCGCTGCTTTAACCGTATGAATGATTTAATTCCCAGCGCCAGAATGCAAGGGCAAATTACCTATAATGGCAGGGATATTTACGACAAAAGGGTAGACCCGGTGCAATTGCGCAGTCGTATTGGTATGGTATTCCAAAAGCCCAATCCTTTTCCCAAGTCTATTTACGAAAATATTGCTTTTGGGGCGCGCATTAATGGTTACCAGGGTAATATGGATGAGTTGGTTGAATCTTCTCTACGCAAAGCTGCCATTTGGGATGAGGTAAAAGATAAGCTTAGAGCAAGCGGTTTGGCGCTTTCTGGAGGACAACAGCAGCGTTTGTGTATTGCAAGGGCGATTGCTATTGCTCCAGAGGTTATTTTAATGGATGAGCCTTGCTCTGCACTAGACCCTATTTCTACTCTCAAAGTTGAGGAGTTAATTCACGAGCTGAAGTTGCAATATACGATTATTATTGTGACTCACAATATGCAACAAGCTTCTCGTGTTTCTGACTTAACCGCCTTTTATAATGCTGAAGCTACGGAAACAGGTAGTAAGGTTGGTTATCTGGTGGAATACGACCAAACAGAGGTAATTTTCCAAAATCCCAGTCAACAGGCAACTCAGGAGTACGTTAGCGGTCGTTTTGGTTGATTTTCGGCGATTAGCTTACACTTAGACGAAATAACCGGAGTTTTGATACTCCGGTTTTATTTTTCTGGCGCTGGGTAAAACTACAGTAGCGACTCTACTAACTGCGAGGCTAATATGTGGTTGATATTTTTTTGATTATTAAAACTAAATATGACGTGGATTTACCCTGTTTTTAGTGTTTGTGTTTCTGGCGATTCTTGGCTGTGGGTTGCTTGGAGTAGTATGGATGATGCCTATCTTTTCCTGGAAAAACCCGAAAAAAATTTGTCAATTGATTGCTTGTTTTTCTCCCAAGTCCCATCACAGGAAGTTGCGATTAAAACAGCGCAAAATCTCTTGGGTGCTAATGTCAAACAAATCGGTAGTAAATGGGCTGCAGAAGTTTGCAAAGTGATGGATAAAAGTCCAAATACTGATGCTGATGAACCTGTTGTAGGTAGTGATGAGCTTGAAACAAGTCTAGAAAAACTCCATTCACTGACTGGATTAAGCGCAGTTAAATCTACTGTACAAGAATTGGTCAATGTTACAAAAGTAGCGCAGATGCAAGCTAAGGTAGGAATAAAAGCTCCTGCGATTACTAGACATCTTGTATTTACAGGGAATCCTGGCACAGGTAAAACAACTGTTGCTAGGATTTTAGGCGAAATTTACAAGCATCTTGGAGTCTTGTCAAAAGGTCATTTTACCGAAGTAGATAGAACTGATTTAGTAGCCCAATATGTAGGACAAACAGCGCCTAAAACAACGAAAGTAGTTGAATCAGCTTTGGGTGGTATCCTGTTTATTGATGAAGCCTATTCTCTAGTTCCCGATGGACATGGCGACAGTTTTGGTCAAGAAGCAATCAATACTCTCTTGAAAATGATGGAGGATCATAGAGAAGATTTAGTAGTTATTGTTGCAGGGTATAAGGGCGAAATGTCCCGCTTTATTGACTCTAATCCTGGGCTAAAATCTAGGTTTTCAAGATTCATTAATTTTGAAGATTACTCAACATCTGAGTTAACAGAAATCTTCAAAGCAAGGTGCGATTCTCATGGATATTTGTTGTCAGAAAAGGCTCTAGAGGCGATCAAAGATTTGGTTAAACAATTTGAGATTCAAATGGGAGAGTTGGGAAATGGCAGATTTGTGAGAAATATTTTTGATCGCACTCTTGCTCTTCAATGTAATCGTTTAGCACTATTAACTAAGCCTTCGGAAGAAGATTTGAGAACTTTTCTACCTGCTGATGTTCCCACCAATGAGCAGCTAGCACAGTATCTCCTTTAATTAAGAAAAGCAGATTAAAACTAGAGATGGAACTAAATAATGCTCTTCCTGAAAGCAGATTTTCAGCATGAGCTGCTAGCTACTAAACTATTATTTCAGCAAACTTTTTAGTGAAGTTATTTAGAGATTTAGGACTGACAAAAAGATAATCTCCAAAATATTCCGGTTCAATTTTAGAAATTGGCAAAAACTTTTCCAGATTTTGATTAACGAAGAAGCAAGTATAATCCAAGTCTGTCAGAATTTTTTGTGATTCACTGTGAGCATACATTTCTAAAAGTATGTAATCTATAGCCTGCTCTTTAAGTAAGTTTAGCATTCCCCGCAAAACTTGAACTTCTGCCCTTTCCACATCAATTTTTAACAGTCTGCACTTACTAATTCCTTGCTCTTGAAAATAATCTTCTAGAGTCATAGTTTCTACTGTAATACGATTTTCCGCATTCAAGTAAAGACCATGATTAATTAAAGAAGAAGTGCCAGAATTATGCAAGTTTTCTGAGAGGTAAAAATTTAATTTCTCACCACTTTTATTCCATAAAGCTTTGCTCTCCACTGAAACAAAATCTTGCCAACTATTCAGGCTAATTGAATCACTAATCATTTGCAAGTAGTTAGGCTGAGGTTCAAAGGCAACTACTTTTCCCTGCTTACCTACTATCGCAGCCATTAAGAAAGTGTAGTGTCCCATATTAGCGCCAGCATCAATGCACATATCGCCCTGAGAAATTAGTTGGGATATGAACCAGTAGGTTCCACTTTCCCGAAAAAAATAAGCAACGATACCTAAGGGTTCAGCGATGTTAACATACATCTTATATCCTGGCAGTTGAGCTACTCTAATTTCTAAATTATTTAAAGCGTAGACATAGCCAAAAGCTAAACCACCCAACTTAAGATTTTTACGTAAATATTCTTGAGAGCAAAGATAACAAAGTAACTCTTCGATGGCTCTATTTTTTAGTGCTAATGAAGCGATACTTTGAGCTATTGATTGTTTCATTAAAATTCAAAATTTCTAAAGTTAAACTCCACGCTGTAATGACGATAATCATCTGCAGCTTAAGGATATCAGGTACATATGCTAGTTAAGGCCAATCTTTGTTATTGGGATCATCATTGAGAAGAATAAAGTCACATCTTCCTCGCGGATTATCGACCTCAAGGTGGATTTTTTGTGCAGCGAAGTAAATCCTATGATAATCGCTCTTGATGCGTTCTTCAGATATTCCTTCTTGATTTCTCTTCAGCGCCCTCTCGAGAGCAGTATCATAGCTACACTCAATCCAAACTGAGTAGTCAAACGTGAAGCGATCTTGAAACAGAAATATCCCCTCAAATATAATCACATCAGACTGGTGAATCTGGTAGTGATAATCCACCATTTCTTCCTTATCTGTAGGATCCGAGTGCTTCGCTACAAAATCTATGCTACCAGAACTATACAGCGGCTCATACAACTGCTTTTGCATTTCATCAAATCTGAAGCCACACTCATAAAAATGTCGTCCAGGATCTTGTTCTGAGAATCGCTTACTTGGAGGTTGAAGCCATCCATCAATGCCAATAAGAGAACACGACAAACCAGTATTATTAATTTGTTCACTAAGCTGCTTACTGATATAGCCTTTTCCAGAACCATCAATTCCAGAAATACCAACAACATAGGGCGACTTGAATCGCGATTTCTCAATAATTGTGTGAACCAAACTTTCCACTATTGCACACCTCTCTATAGCACTTAATTTTGCTCCAACTTATAACTGTAGCGCAAGTAATAAGAAGCTAGCTTCCCAGAATCCAAAAATAAGCCATGAGCCAAGCCTTTAATTTTTAAATTTTCCCTTGAGGGTTAAATGTTTAAAAAATCAAAGTACTTAATTTTGTTCCAATAATTAGGAGAATGTCTGCCTCTCAACTAAAACTCATGATTTAATCAGTTCTAAAAATACAATATTCTTATTGCTTTCCAGAAAAATCTTCTTGTGGGCAATCTCTGAAACTGAAATTTCTTTGGCAATATCCTCTATCTGACTCTCATTTCGATAAACTAACTTCCATTGCATAAATGTTTCCATAAACCCGACTTCTCGATGATCAGGGATGAAATTAGCAACCAATAGTTTTCCTCCTGGTCGCAACATTTCAAACATTATCTTTGTCAGTCGTGTAGCCAAAGGTTGTGATAGATAATCATATAAACCTGCTGCATAAACCAAATCAAGGTTCTCAAAAATTTGCTTTTTCCGAACCAATGTTGTTACTGAACCTTGAATCGTCTCAATAGAAGGGTTAGTTAACTCACGATTTATCAATTTGAGTGATAGTTTATCTTGGTCAAAAGCAAAAAGTTTGCCAATGCTTTCACCTCTTTCTCGAATTGCTGTAGATTTTTGGGCTTCTCGTAAATGACCACAAGCAACAGAAAGAATCTGAACTGGATGAGTCACTGAAGATGCAACATCATCAATCGTTTTAGCTAGTATATCTCGTCTGTCTCGAACGCTGCTGCATGAACTTAGTGCCTCACAGTTATACTCAAAAATCTTCCTTCCAAAGGCTGATAAGTTTGGAGATGATTGGTTGAAACCATATATGAAATCCAGCAATTCAGCATCTCCAGCATAGCCTCTTGGCTTAGTGAAAGAGTGAAAGGTAAAAGGACACTGATGAATTAGTTGGACTATAGGATGATTGAGAAATATGATTTGAGAAAACTTGTTCCACTCACCAGTACTATATTGGTTTTTGATTGCTCTCATTCCAAGGATAAGATAATCCATACCTTTGACGATATTGCCCGATAGCAATATGTCATAGGCATTGTCCATTAGGGCATAGCCTGATGCTTTGATTAAATCAGTGTCACATAGCATAAATAATAAGGAGTTAGCAGAACATGGAATAATAAGGTTCTAGCCTTAACATAAACACTTACTAGTTAATTATTCTATAACTAGCAGTTGCACAATTTTTTATCAATACCATTTTTAGAAGATCAAGTTGTTACAGAGAATGCGAATACACTATCCTAGATAAGATGTGAAGCAGCTTCATTTATAATTGATCCGCAGGTAAGGTATAGTATTTTTCCTGAAGTAAGATTACTATAATTTGATTCCACCCTCCTTGGCTGAATAAAATCGATATTCAACAGTGAAATTATGAATGCCCCCTCTCAATTTGTTTTCAAGCGGTTCCCACATAATATTGAATAATTAATTTACCTAAATCTTTGCTTTTAATTTTTCATTCAAAATAACGGCAAATTTTCACCTAATCGCCTAATTTAACATCACTGAAAAATCTATAATTTTAAAAAGTTGGAAACTAGCTTACCAGAATCCAAAAACAAGCCATGAGCCAAACCTTTAACTTTTTGCTTGAGGGTTAAACGTTTAAAATAAGAACCTGCGAAATCTTTTTCTGAAACTGCGACAACGCGATGGTTCACTACCATACTATGTAACTGATAGTCTGATAAGTCTTTCTCGACAAAATTCTCTGGTTTTATTGCTTTGATAAAAACACCTGGTGCTTGGTTATCTGATTCTAAAGCGAGAATTTCACAGTCAGCAAAAATAGCTTCCATATCTTTCAATTCATAGCGCCAAAAGTCATTGGGATAGCCATGATAGGGATAGCCATAGGAACGGGTTGTAATGAGAATAATGCCGTTGGGTTTACAAATACTTTTTAAATTAGTAATTGATTTTTGCCAGTTGGGGGAGTGTTCGAGCATTTCTAAAGATAGCACTACATCAAAACTATCTTTGCCGAATTTTTCAACTAAATCATCAGCATTACAAACTAAGTCAACACTAGGTCCTTCAATCATATCTACTCCTAGATACTCTGTCGGTTGCCAATTTTCAAGAATAGGACGGATACTACCGTTGAAATCAAAGGAACCGACATCAATTACCCTCTTATTCTCAATTTCTTCCCTACTTAAACATTTCGCACCAAAAATAACTGCACTGACACCAGGCATATTTTTAAATCTCCTCTCTAATTAGTTTTTATCTTGTAAAAATTGTCTATATAGTAAGTAGCTAGGCATAATTAAATTTACTACTAGACCTCTCCCCCGTCCCCTCTCCTGAAGAGAGAGGGGTGCAGTTATACAGGGATAGGTTTATGTTTGATTGAATCTACTTACCTATGTTTGTGGACAAAAGATTCGACATCAGCCGAGAGTAAATCATCAAATTCTTGCTCTATTTTTTCTAAAGACCAATTCCACCATTGAATTTTTTCTAAGTGAGCAATCATTTCTTCACTAAATCTTTTGCGTAATATTTTAGCAGGACTACCCGCCACAATCGCATAGGGAGGAATATCTTTTGTGACCAGACTATTAGCACCAATTACTGCACCGTTGCCAATATTTACTCCTGATAAAATTGTTACTCCCATACCAATCCAAACATCATTACCAATGGTAATCTTAGTCTTACTAAAATTAGTTTTTATATGAGCTGCTTTGTCAAAAAAAGCGTTAAAGGGATAGGTAGTAATAAAATCGAGGCGATTGCTAGAGTTGGGCATAATCACCACATTGTCTCCAATGGAACAGAACTTGCCAATTTTTAGTTCTGCATCGCCACCTAAATAAATAATATGTGGACTACCACTGGGACGGCCATAGGTATACTCACCAATATCCCACTGTTGATAACGTGGATTATTTTTTAGTAAGATGGTCTGCTCACTGGCAAGATAGTTATGTAAGCGTCGATAAACTTTTTGCCAAAAGGTACGTATTGGCTTTAGCGATCCATAATAAGTGTGTCTCTGGTCATTTTTTTGCTTCATAAGCTACTTAAATTTTTGCAGCACAACGATGAATCATTTCTACGTATTGAGAACGTAGTTGCTCCCAGCTAAAGCGATTATAAATGTTTTGGTGACGCAGTAAACGAGTTGATGGTTCATTTTTTGCTAGCAAAGTTTGGCTAATTAGATTAGCAAGTTCTCCTGATCGCTTGAAGTTTGCTGTTTGTTTGCTTGCGGCTTCTGCTAGTACAAAATGAGCTACTTCATAGTTGTGCATTAAACAGGGTAAACCGTAGGACATGGCTTCCAAAAGTGCGCGTGGTAATCCTTCTCCCACAGAAGCAAGAACGAAGATATCGGCGAGGGGATAATAACTAAATACTTGCTCTGGCGGGACAGTTAGAATACTAAAGTTATCTTTTCCTAGTAGTTTATCTGCTAAGGCAAAAATTTCTGCTGATTCTTCGTCTTTCTGTCCTAATAACAGCAAATAGGGACGAGGCTCTGGTAAAGTTGCTAGTTCTTGAATTAAGTAATCTAATCGTTTGTGAGATTTATTGATAGTGGCGACTGAAAGTATTATGGTGCGATTAGTTGGTAAATATAATTGTTTTCGTTTGGCTTTTTTATCTGTTTCAGAGAGTAAATTCAACTCACGTGACATTTTAATTCCGTAGGGAACTAAACTTTGTTTCTCCTCAGAAACTCCAGCATCGATAGCAATTTTAAGGTGTATTGGTGCTACCTGCTGCACCCAATCCCAGCGTTCAAACTCTGGTGGTAATGGTCCACCATTGGAGTATAGTAATTTATATTTTTGCTGAGTTAAACGCCGCCAATGCCATAATAAGTTGCCTATATTGCCATCACTAAAGTAAATAACATCTGGTTGCTGTATTTGTATATAGGGCAAGAGGCTTAAGGTAAAGGTAAATTGTTCTATAAAATAGGCTCCTCTACCACTTATTTTTCCTAATAGCATTCCCAGGAAACTACGACGAGGAAGATTAGCTAGATTTACTACTCTCTCCCCAGTATTCCCAGAACCTTTGAATAGAGTAATTTCTAGAGATTCATCTGTGACTAAAGTATCAAAGCACTCTTGGGTAAATGATTCAAATCCTCGCTTCACATTACCCAAACCTGAACTAACTAAAAATACTTTAATCATCTTTGTTTTATTTTTTGCCAAGTTTGGCGTAAGACATTAGGCATAAGGCTTACAATTAAAGTTTTCCAAATTAATCGCGAAAGTAATATTGCAGGTTCTTGCTTAATTATCTTATATAATTGTGCACGTCCTTGATTCGTTGATTGGCTAGCTTCGAGATGAATAAAAAGTAGAGAACTTGCAATCGCTAATCCTCTCCTCAATCCCTGACGCTGATTTTTAGTTAAATCTTTGCGTTGTAAGTTAGATTGATAAATTTGAATAAAATCTCTATCAAACTTTCCTTGGAGGTATGCAGTGTTGGTTTTACTTTGATCATGCAAGCGAAAGTAAGAGAGAATCTTAGAAGTTGAAGCAAATTTATAGCCACAAAGAAAAGAACGCAGCCAAAAATCGTAGTCAAAACAGTAATGTAAACTCTCGTCAAAACTTGGAACAGATTCAAGAATACGAGAGCGAAAAAAGGTTGATGGTTGCGCTATATGACAGGTTTCTGTCATTGTTAGCTCATTAATTTCTACATCAAATAAATCACTAAAACCTTGAGTTGGTGTAGAGTTGCGATCAATAAACTGTGTCTGTCCACACAAAAAATCAACTTCTGGATTTTCCGTAAAAAACTTGGCTACAAATAGTAGAGTTTCTGGAAGGTAAAGGTCATCAGAATTGAGAAAAGCAACTATACTACCCTTAGCTTTTGCTAAACCTTTGTTAATCGCATGAGCTTGTCCTCTATCAGTTTCACTAACCCAATAGGCGATATCTTGTTGATATTTTTTTATTACTTCTAAACTAGAATCTGTAGAAGCTCCATCGATGACGATATATTCTAGTTTCGGGTATTTCGGCGACAAAACTGAGTCGATAGTTTCTGCCAAAAACTGCCCTTGATTGTAACTTGGTGTCACAATAGTAATCAATGGCAATTCTAAATTATTCGCATTTTCTAAAGATGTTTGTGGAGAATAGTTTTCCCTTAGCTTACTAGATTGAATAATAGGCTCCTGGGAGATAATATTATCTGTAGTCATACTATTTAATAGCTTCTAAATTCAGACTCACTGGATATTCTTTACCTTCAACCGGAAGTTTAGCAATTGAAAAGTCATTAAACGTAGTTAGTTCGCTATCACCTGGTTCCCAAGGTTGTATCTTCACGAATCCTGCTTCCTTTAACAGCCTTTCCAAACTTGCTTGATTAAATGCTGTCATATGGAAATTAAACTGATAGTTTTGACTTCCCATAAGAGTATGTAAAATTGCTTCTACATTATTATTATGTTTCCTGTAAATATCTACTAGTAAGTCAAAATCAGGCACAGAAAGGCGTAAAGTACCACCCTTCTTCAAAACACGAAACCATTCAGCAAGAACTGTTGCAGTCTCCAAATGGGAAAAATGCTCTAAGCTATGGGAAGCATAAATTAAATTCACACTGTTATCAGCAAAAGGCGATAAATCGCCGATACTTCTTATATAGTGAATATGAGGTAAAGCTAGGGCATCAATATTAATAAAATGAGGATGATTAACGAAGCCGCAACCTAAGTGTAAATTAATCTCACCTTCAGCTATTTGTGGTAATTTAGGTCTTTTGAACTGCCTACTGAACTTCAAAAGATTGGTTTTAACTTTTTGTCTAGTTGCAGAATTTAAGAGCATTTTGATAGATTTCCCTTTCATGATAGCGTTTCTCAAATTGGTAATATACAGTAGCAAGCATGAGCAAACCAGTTGCGAATATCTTTGAGAGATATTTGAGAATGAGCATAAGCAATCGCTAAATCCAAATCATGGTAAGTTCTTGCACCAATGAAACGTAAAATACTTTTAATTTTTGACCAGCAGTTTTCAATGGGATTAAAATCAGGGGAATAAGGAGATAGATAAATTAATTTATCTCCAGCCTTTGTGATGGCTTTTTCAATTTCTGTTCCCTTGTGAATACTATATAGCAATTCTATTTCTTAGTGAGCTACATCCCAATCAACCATTAACCATTAACCATTAACAAGAATCAGGATTTTGCTTGTAACTCAGTCAAATGAGAAGCGCTATAATCAGCCTCTTTATAACAAACAACTCGACAGATACGAGTTTCTAGAAAAGATACCGGATCTTTGATTAATCTTAAATCAAAATCGCATATTTTATACTGAAGTTTCCCTAGGTAGTTTACTAAATCCTGGACAGAGTGACCTAAACCTTGAAGTAATTTGGGGTGAACTTCCAGGAAAATTAATGGACTATGATTTTGTAGTGTTTTTCTTGCGCCTTGCAGTACATTAAGTTCAAAACCTTCAGTATCTATCTTGATCGCATCAGGTATTAACTGTTGCTGGTCAATAAGATTATCTATGGTATCTACTTTAACTTCAACTTGATTGTCCAGCTTTAAAGAATTTTCTTGCTGACTAACGAGATGATTTTGCTCGTCGTAATACATTTGCAAGCTACCTTCACATTCCCCCATAGCTAGAGGTAAAGAGGTAACATTACATTGTGGATTAATCTGCAAATAATGATTAAGAACACGATAGGCTTGAGGAGAAGGCTCAATCGCAACAGAAATAGCATCGGGCTTACTCGCAAATACCAGGCTAAATATGCCATAGTACGCGCCAATATCTAGCAAACACTTTTTGGAGGCACTTAAGCGAAGAAAAGCTTGCATTTCCTCTACCATTTCAGGATCAATATCGGTAAAGTAACGAAAACCAAAATAATCTTCTGCTCGAATATTTAAAGTTATTTCTGGAGTTAGAGCGATTTTATTTCTCTCAAATCCAGTATTTAAACTCTTGAATCTTCTTTTATTGATTTCCGTTTTCATCGCAGCTTTTAACTGATAGTTGAAGCCTCGATACGCAACCCCTTGAAAAAAATTATGCAGATAATTACTTGCCTTTTGATAAATCATCTTGTCTCTTCTAAACTCTTGAATTAATCTTGATATCTCTTATTTTTATTAACTGCAGCCAAAAAATTGTACAGCTTAGATCTTACTTTTTTACCTTCAAAGTTATCCATTAGAACCTTAAATGCTTTGATAGCTAAATTATAATTAGATTGAGACTGCTCAATCTGGTGCTCCAAAAAAACTTTAATCTCAGACACCTGATTAGTTTCACAAACTAGACCACAATCCCATTGCTTCAGAAAAATATTACAGGCAGAATATTCCGGACCACAGGATAAAATAGTTCGTCCTGCTGCCATATAATCAGTCATTTTAGTCAAAATAGAAGAGCGAATAGCATGGGAATTTTCTGGCAGAAAAGATGTTGCCACAAGTAGCAAATCTGCTGCTTTTAGATATTTATTCAGTTCTTTATAGTCAATTAAACCACCATATTTAACTTCCCATTGCTGCCAACTATCTTGATAGGAATCCCAAAAAAATTGAGCAGTGTAGAGTATTAACTCAATTTTCTTCCCTTCCTGTCTCATCTGAAAAATTGCTTCAGCTACGGCTGCAACTGCATCATAATGCATGACCTGAATAGAACCAGCATATATAATTTTGAATACTTCTGACCTAACTGCAGATTCTGAAGGTAATTCCTGATTCAATATTTCCACTGGATTATGAGCAACTAAAGCATACTGAGGAGATACATTATATCGAGATGATAAATCTGCTTGTAATTGTTCACTAATCATGAGCCATCCAGAAGCTTTCTGAAGCAATTCACGGGTAGTTCTTTGGATCTTTTGGGAAAGTAAATTTTGGTTTTGGATCGCGATCCAATCATCCATAAAATAAATCACAAAAGGACAGTCAAAATACTTCCTTAACTTATTACCGACAAATAGTCCCCAAGGAGTAATAGGGCAAATGAGAATTAAGTCTGGTTTAAATTGTTTTATCTTTTGCAGCTCTGGTATTGGTAACCAATCAAGTAAACTAAAATTTAAATAATTAAGCCAGGGATTAAAAGTGATACCTAAACGGTTGTTAAACTGTGTTAGATATTGAGTCTTTGAACTCGTAATTCTATCTTCAAATGGAGCTACAGGAGGAGTATATTCAGCAGAAAAATCAGTGGTAAATTGCCATAAAAGTTCAGGAGGATACTGGGAAAAAAGATTAAATAGGGTTGGGTTAGAACTTTTACCTGCTTGACTAAAACTTAGAGTTAATTCACTTACTAATAAAATTTTTGGTAAATCTGTGGGCATAGCTCAGGCAATTTCTGTTTTAACTTATCTCTCGTCTCAAGCATGAGGGATAAGAGTGTTGTTTGTTTTTAGTTTTTAGTTGTTTGTCAAACAATAAATAACAAATAACTAAGGGTTGGGCTGCTATCTCTCCTACGTATGAACATCCGTTAGCTTCTTTGAAAAAATAGGCTTCCCGCTGCTTTCGGTGAAAGACAAACATGACTGAAAAATAGAATGTTTATTGCATCTCTCCATACTTATAACAAATCCGGCTCTTGTAGATACTTTATTTTCAAATTCTCAAGCTATCTCTGTATCTGTATTTCATCTAATTTTTGTGTCTGTAAAAGTTGCACGCTATCAAGGGAATTTGGTATTAGAGCTTTTAGGCTCCAATTACAACATCAATATCAATAAAATTCTTGCCTGGGTTTAGAGGCTATAGTTCATATCTTTCAAAATATCTTGAAATTCTTGATTGCACAGCAATAAATCTGAATTTTTCATTTCATGTTTATATCTTTCAGATACACCTTTGTTAAAGTTCCAGGCTTTATTTTTCATCTTCTCATGTTTAATATGTATAGATTCTATATGTTCTTTTTCACACTTCAAATCAAAGTATTCATTAATTTTCAGAATATAAAGTAACTGGTTTTCGACTAAATCTTCATATCTGATAAAAAATACTTTGCCAAACTTTTTCCACTTGTACCAAGTACTTGTCCAAGATTTAACTTCTGGAATACTACCCTCGATACTAGTCATGTTTCCATATGCGCCCGAAGCATCTAAACCTTTTCTGGTTCTTTCTCCATGATCGATAGCAGAGAGAATAATATCTCTAGGATCTCTATAGCAAAAACTTGCCTTTGCCAGTCCCAAATTGATTAGTAATTTAATCAAAAATGTTGGTTCAGAATGAGTCTTGATAACAATATCACCGTATTTTATAGTTGTTAAAATAGCAGCAAAGAAGGTTTTTAAATCTATTCTTGCTGAAAATCCTTGGTAAGAATATTTTTTGAATTTTTCTTGAGCAATTACATTGTCGTCACTAGCTAAAGCCAGTAAATCTTGTTGATAATTGAAGACAAGAGTGCTAGCAGACTTGGGAATACTACTGCTTATAATTATCATTACAAGTACACAACTGAATAATTATCACAAGTATACTATTGTCTGGCAGAATTCTATCATTGCTGCCACTAAATCAGATATCCAAATTTTAGGCTGTTAATTCAACTTAATTAGTTATTGAAGACACAATTTAGGATTGGTAAATAGACTTACACCAGGAATATATAGTGTTAGGCATCATTATTTTGAGTAGCAAAAAATAATTAGAATAATGGTGCTTATACATTAAACTCAAGTAAAAATATTTCAGAGCTTTAGCTCTACTCCAGATTGAAGCTTGAGACTCTTCTAATGACTCAATAACTGACCAGATAGCAATTTGTGCTAGTAAACTGCGAGCTTTGTGCTTAAGATAATTACGTTCTTGTAAATCAAGGTCATCTAATAAAGAAAGATTTTTTTTGTATATATACTCCAAAGCAGCTAGATATTTAGCCGCACTAACCCTAGATAATCCATCTTTCACATGGCGATACTCTGATAACGGCTCATCAAAATATACCACTTTCAGATGCTTGGTTAACCTCATCCTCATCTCATCATCTTCATAAAGACTAAGTTGAGGATCATAAAAACCAATCTGCTTCCAAGCATGATAGTCAACTAATTCACTACGAAAATGAGTACCCTGAGGTAAATCTCTGCCAAAAATACAGCTAAATATGTATCCTTGGGGTGGTTTTTCCTCTTCTATCCAAACTCCAATCTGAGTACCATCTTCTTGGGTAATATAGTAATTAGAGAAAGCTATTTTTGCTTCAGGATTATCTACTAATAACTTTGCTTCTTGCTCTAGTTTTGTTGGGAGAAATCGGTCATCTCCATCAACGTAGGTTACATAATCTCCTGTAACAGCTTTCAAGGCATCAATACGGGTTCTAGCTACACCCTGATTCTGATTGTGATATATCGGGGTAATCAGAGGGAAATATTTTTTAGCATAACTAGCAATAAGTTCTTGAGAACCATCAGTAGAACAGTCATCTACAATTATTATTTGGTGTGGCGCTAATGTCTGCTGCAGGACACTTTCAATAGCCTCTTCTAAATATTTTTTCTGATTGTAGGAAGTAATATAAACACTAATTTTAAGTGACATTGCTATGCCTAGAAGCTTTTAAAAGTTTAACTTTTCTGTCTCATTGATAAAATTCAACTCAAGAACTTAATTAGTAAAATCAAATACTATTGATCAATAATTTTAACCCAATCAAATAAATCTTAGATTATCTTAGATACTACTATCTATCTACTAACCCAAATAAGTAGTTTTCCATTCTAAAACAGGTCTGACAACACCAGGAATCTTACGTCCCCAATTGTATCTAACACTACCAGATTCACCCTGATCCACAACTTGAAAACAGACGCAATCATACTCCAATACATGAATTTTGTAACTCGGATAACGGGTACTAACTTCTGCTACCACCTTAATTTGACCTTCTGCCAAAAAATTACCAGGAATCGTACAACGAGATTTAAATAAACCAATTGGTTTAGACTTAGCATCACCCCACTCCAGATCTTCAAAATCAGCAGAGACAAATAAAGCCACACCCTCTTCATTCAAAAGAGCAAATGCAGAGAATATCTGAGCATTTGGTTTCAAGTTCCAGTATTCCATTTCCAGGGTCACTGGATAGCGAATGTCTACTGCCTCTTTAACTTTACCGTTAACCGAGACGCGCACTGCCTTTAAACGTGCAACTTCATCTCCAGGAGAGTCTTGAGAATTAGGCCAACGACGTTCAGCAGATGTACCTAAATCCGACTTCAAGTATTGACTACTCACAGAAAAAATATCTGCATCTAGTTTAAGATGACCTTGGTCAAGCAGTAAACCTCGCTGACATAAACGAGTTACAGCTGACATACTATGACTGACAAATAAAACAGTCCGTCCTTCTTTTTCTGAGACTTCTCCCATTTTTCCCAAGCATTTTTTCTGAAATGCTGCATCTCCTACCGCCAACACTTCATCTACTAGTAAAATATCTGGTTCCAGGTGTGCCGCAACTGCAAAAGCAAGGCGCACATACATCCCAGAAGAGTAGCGTTTAACAGGAGTATCTAAAAACTTTTCGACCTCAGCAAAAGCCACAATCTCATCAAATTTACGCCTGATTTCTACTCGAGTCATACCCAGAATCGCACCGTTGAGATAAATATTTTCTCTTCCAGTTAATTCTGGATGAAATCCAGTACCAACCTCTAGTAAACTAGCAACTCTTCCCCTAAGAGAAATACGACCAGTGCTAGGTTCTGTAATGCGGCTAAGAAGTTTTAGTAATGTCGATTTACCTGAGCCATTACGACCAATAATTGCCAAACGCTCACCTTGCTTCACCTCAAAAGAAATATCTTTAAGTGCCCAGAACTCTTCCTTCGTAAAACGATTATTTCTGTGAGAGCGACTAAATTTTCCCACTGCAGATTTAACCTTCATCGCCAGTTTATCTCGCAGTGTAGTGTGTATTTCCTGCTGATGAGCAATCATGTATTTCTTACCGATATTTTCAACTTGAATAACTGTATTACTCATCTAAATTAAGAGCTCAATAATCACACTAAATCAAATCAGCAAAAGTGCGTTCCATTTTGCGGAAGTACCAGATACCAGAAGCTAAAGAAAGCACAACTAAAAAAACACTTAGGAAAAGAGTCAAAACCTCCAGCTGGGAATCGCCACCTAAAATCGCCCAACGAAAACCATCAATCACTCCCACCATGGGATTTAAAGAGTAGAGTAAACGCCATTTTTCAGGAACAATAGTGCTACTAAAACCCACAGGAGAAATATAGAGACCAAACTGAGTAATAAAAGGTACAAGATAGCGGAAATCACGATATTTCACATTCAAAGCCGCCAGCCATAGACCAATTCCCAAAGCAGCAGCAAAAGCAATCGACAAGAAAATTGGTAAGCTAATAATTCGCCAACTGGGAACGAAATTGTACACTATCATTAAAGCCAGCAAAATCATGCCTGCAATTAAAAAATCAACCAAGCAGACGACAATAGCACTCGTTGGTACAATCAAACGAGGAAAATAAACCTTGGCAATTAAATTGCCATTATTAACCAAACTATTACTACAATTGCCTAGAGAACTAGAAAAAAACTGCCATGGTAACATAG
Source organism: uncultured bacterium (assembly GCA_964633315.1). Classification (GTDB taxonomy): domain Bacteria; phylum Cyanobacteriota; class Cyanobacteriia; order Cyanobacteriales; family CAWCAG01; genus CAZWGS01. The sequence goes on from CAZWGS010000010.1 coordinate 44,160, forward strand.
CTGCGTATACCAAAATTGGGTAAGGAACACCCTCAGAAGGGAGGCTAGCTAACTTACCAAAAACAATAGTGAAAACTACCATCGTCAAAAAAGGCTGAATCAAAGCCCAAGCAACACCAATTACCGTTTGCTTGTAACGCACCAAAATATCTCGCCACGCCAGAAAATAGAATAACTCACGGTAACGCCACAGATCTTGCCAGTACTGCTTTTCACTGCGACCTGCTTCAATCACCAACTTTCTTGAACTATGATTAACCATAAATAAAATTCTGTAGTTATCCTACCTGAGCCAGCCACATAAAAAAACATTTTTCACTATGCCCTTAAACATACTCTTTGATTCGACCATTGTGCTTTCTATTTAACCGTGTCAATGACCAATTCCTACACTTGTGTGCATCTAATTTAGCTATATTCATTAAGTCAAAGGCATAAAAGCAATATATACTGGCGCAGACAGCTTGCAAATTTTCGTCATTGCCTGGGTCGCTCTTGTACTATTGCGGTATTCCTCAATGGTTCTATGATTTCAAACGGAAACTCTCAACCTACCATTCCCAGTGGCAACGGTAAATCACAGCCACCACTAAAGTCCATGTTCAACCTTGAATCTCTCAAGGTAACAGAAAACTCCTTTAACTCAGTCAAATTACTCTCAATTGTGCGTCGTCGTTGGCTGTGGCTATTGCTAGTTGGGGCTTTAGTCAGTTCTGGAGTTTGGCTTAGGGTTTTGTCTCAGCCACCCCGCTACGCCAGCAAGTTTCAAATTCTAGTCGCGCCACCTCAGCAAGATCAACTGGCTAACTTTAGCCGTAATCTGGTTAATTCAGGCGGTAGCAGTGATTTATCTCTAGATTACGAAACTCAAATCCAGGTGCTTTCTAGCCAGAGAGTCATGGGACCAATTTTAGAGCGAATCCAAGAGCAAATTCCCCAATTCAACTACGGAAACTTCTACCAATATCTAAGAATATACCGCCTCGGACAAACTAAAATCTTGGAAGTTAGTTACCAGGATTCTGACCCACAAAGAGTAAACATTGTACTCCAGGAACTAGCCCAGGGCTACATCAACTACTCACGCAACGAACAGCAAACTGGTATTCGCCAAGGACTGCAATTTACCACAGACCAACTACCCGTACTCAAAACCAGAGTTGATAAACTGCAAGCAAATTTACAGCGCTTTCGCCAACAGTACGATTTAATTGAGCCAGAAGTTCAAGCAAGAACCTTGTCTGAACGCTTAGCTAGCCTCATAGAACAAAGACGAGAAACCGATACCCAACTGCGTGAAACCCAACTACTCTACACACGCCTGCAAGAACAATTGGGCTTAGGCTTAGAAGAGGCGATGGAAACCGCCGCCTTAAGTGGCGCCCCACGCTATCAAAATTTACTCAGCCAACTCCAACGAGTAGAAACCGATTTAGCCCTAGAAACCGCCCGTTTTACCGAAAATAGCCCCAGAGTCCAAACTCTCAGGGAACAGCGCCAGAACCTCCTACCCCTGCTGCGTGAAGAAGCAATTACAGTATTAGGTGATACTGGTGTTGGTGCCCAAACCCAAGCCCTCGCTGCTTCCCCCAATTTAATTCGCCTCGAACTTACCAGGGATTTTGTCGAAGCCACCAACCAAACCAGGATACTCCAAACCAGGCGCGATTCACTGCTTGTGGCTGAAAATCAATTGCGCCAGGAACTAAAACAAATGGCAACTTTAATTCGCCAGTATACCGATATCCAAAGGGAACTCCAGGTTGCTACCGACAGCCTCAACCACTTCCTCAGTGTCCAGGATAATCTGCAAATCGAAGCCTCCCAAAAAGCCACCTCCTGGCAATTATTAGCAGAACCCTACCTACCCACCGCCCCCATATCTCCAAACCGTCCTCGCGGCTTACTGGTAGGCGCTATGGCTGGTATTATGGCAGGTATTGGAGCTGCCCTACTCGCAGAAAAATTAGACACCAGATTTCACTCAGCCGACGAACTCCAAGAAGCCACCGAACTACCCATTGTGGCAAGAATTCCCCTAGAAGCAGAAGTTATTACCCAGCAAGAAGAAAACCAAAACCGCACTCAAGTAAAATTTTCTCCTCACCACCACAATTCAGCCTTCCTGGATGCTTTTCGCACCCTCCATACCAACCTCTACCTCCTCAATCCCGACAAACCCCTTCACTCCCTTGTCCTTAGTTCCCCAGTCCCAGCAGAAGGTAAGTCTACCACCGCCGCTAACTTAGCCCAAGCTGCTGCAGCCATGGGACAGAGAGTCTTGCTAGTAGATGCAGATTTACGCCGTCCCCAAATTCATCTGATGATGGACTTACCCAACGTTTGGGGACTCTCTGACCTCATCTCCGGTGATTTAGAAGTGGAAGATGTGATTCAGCAATCGCCTACAGAAGATAATCTCCAAATTCTCACTGCAGGTCAAATGCCTCCTGACCCCACCCGCCTCCTCTCTTCCAAAAAAATGCGTCACTTGGTGGAAATTCTCCAAGCCTCATTTGAATTGGTGATTTTTGATACACCACCCCTACTGGGTTTAGTGGACGCTAAACTGCTAGCACCCTACACCGATGGCTTAGCTTTAGTTGTCAGTTTAGGTCGTTCTGGACAACCACAATTAAAGCAGGTATTAGAGGGCTTGAAACTTTCCCACATACCTGTATTAGGGGTTATTGTCAACAAGGTTAAAGACTATACCGCTAATTCTCCTGAATATTATCAACGATACTACAACGTTCTTGCCAACTCAGTTGTCAGAAACCAAGACTCCAGCGAACAATCAGAAAAGTCCTGACAACATAGTTTTATTTGGTAAATTGTCAATGAAACATAAGTTATTATCAATGTTCATTAAGTTATTATTTCTTGAACTTAATTAGTGATTAAGATGAATATTCCTTTGCGTAAATTAACTGCTAACCCCTCTCCCCTCTGGCGCAGTCTGACTGGTGTTTTAATCTTAACCACAGCAAACCTGGCATTAAGCCCTAGCAGCCATGCTCAAAATATCAATGAGCGTAGTATCCCTACCTTAAACGAGACAGGGATAGAAACACAAACACAAACCCAAACCGAAACCCAAATCCCAACCCAAAACCAACTCCCAACCCAAAACCAACTCCCAACCCAAAACCAACTCCCAACTCTAACCCCAAGCATACCCCTAAGTAGTCCCCCCCTCACCGAAACACCCTATACACTGGGTGCTGGCGATCAGTTGCGACTGGATGTTTTTGACGTGCCAGAATATAGCGGTGAGTATCAGGTTTTAATTGACGGCACCGTAAACCTACCTATTATTGGTAGTGTTATTGTGCGTCAACTAACCCTAGAACAAGCAACTGATGTAATTTCCCAAGCCTATGCCCCTTTCATCAGACGACCTCTAGTTACCCTATCTCTACTCAATGCACGTGCTTTGAAGATTGCGATCGCTGGTGAGGTTAATCGTCCTGGAACCTATACTGTACCAGGTGATGCGGGTCAGTTTCCCACTCTAGTAGACATTGTAGAACTGGCAGGAGGGTTAACCAATGCCTCTGATTTACGTTCCGTTGTTGTAGAAAGGTCATTGCCCCAAGGTAAAGTCCGATATGGGTTAGATTTATGGGAGTTACTACAAGAGGGAAATTTGACTCAAGATTTAATCTTGAGGGATGGCGATCAAATCACAATTCCCACTGTAGCAGCTATTAATACTACAGAAACAGTACTTGTTGCCAAATCAGGTTTAGGAGCTCAAGATGAGGAACCAGTTAATGTAGCAGTAGTAGGACAGGTAAGTCGTCCCGGTTCCTACACAGTAACACCAGGAGGTCTTAATGACCCTGCAACTTTAACCAAAGCAATTCAGGAAGCAGGAGGTATTTCTCCGGTAGCAGATATTCGTCAAATTACAGTTACCCGTCTTACCAGGACTGGAGAAAAGAAAGTAATTGATGTGGATTTGTGGCGACTGCTTCAGGAAGGAGACTTGAGTCAAGATGTAATCCTACAACAGGGAGATCAAATTGTTATTCCTGTTGCTAGCGATCCAGATCCCAATTTTTTTGGTACTAATCCTAATCTGATTCCTGATAGTATTGGTGTGAATGTGGTAGGAGAAGTTACCAACCCTGGTGCTGTAGAGTTGCAGCCAGGAACTTCTTTGAATGAAGCTATTTTTGCTGCAGGAGGATTCAGTAATACTCGTGCTAAGAAAAAAGCAGTGGATTTAATACGCTTGAATGCTGATGGCACTGTAAGCCAACGACGCATTGCAATTAATTTTAGTGATGGTATTAATGAGGAGACAAACCCTCCACTCCGCAACAATGATGTGGTGATAGTTCCCCGCAACAGCTTTGCTGGAGTTGCTGATGCTTTGTCAACTTTCTTTGGTCCTGTGCAAAGTTTCTTGTCAATCTTTAATGCTGTGGAAACTTTCAGAAGACCTTTCTAATAATTCAGTTGGCTAACCTGCCAACCCACAACACTGTATTTTTCACCATCGCACCTTGAAGTAGTTCAGCTATTGAGGGTGCGATTTCTTGTTTCTTTTGAGCCAGTAACTTTTTTTTTGTACTTGCCTAATACTAAATCCTGTTCTCAAAGTAGCCTGATAGGCTTTCGCCTCAAACTCTCCCCCCCAACTCCCCATCACCCCATCTCCCTACAAGTGAAAAAGCTACTATCACAACCGGACTTGGTATCATTTGGGCCTATATAGCGCTACGCGTAAGGCAGGAGGCACAGAAGTATACGCCTGTAAGTTTCAGGACTTAAGCTTGACAAACACGTTAATAGGTAGCACCATATCATCGGCAAATTACTCCTGGCAGAAAAATGAGAGCTGTTTATTGCAAACAATTTCATTTATTAAAATTTTGTTACTAATACAGATTGACATCGCCTAGCAGCATTTTTTGGATTGACGATCTATTAGAATATGAAGAGGCTCTGCCAGTTAGTTTTTTACCTAAACTTAAATCTGGCAAAACTGGTAGTTTTTACCTAGCTATCAATTAGCGAAAAGAGCCTATTCCCTATTGCCAAAAAAAAGAAAAATAATATGAAAAAGATTACAACAGGGAATTGAAATTCTAGTAATTACTAGTAATTTTGTCTCCAGCTACTCCACTATCAGTACAGCTTGCAATGTGGCGGTTATCTAACTAACAACTGAATTGTGTACTGGAACTATTGCTAGAAGAGTGATCATCTCGGTATGCTTGCAAAGTGAATCATGGCACGACAGTGTATTCAACTAAAAAACACTAGAGAGCTTGGCAAGCAGGAGCTTAGAAGTTAGACTACAGTGGCGGAAATTGTTACTGAGGTAGAACTAAACAGTTTCTAAGCAACTTCTCAAGGATGTAGCTAATGTCTACCTAGTGACATTAGTCAATAAATACTACTGGCAACACAAAGGTGACTATCTCATCACTTGATAGTTACTGCGATCTATGGACAACAAAAAGAGAAAAAGTGAGGAAATATGGCCATTGCATCAATTTTCGGTGATCCCTTTGCAGACGGTATTTTAAACATAAGTGTTAATGATGAGGGAGAAACAATCCGCCGTCCCGATGGTACAAGAAATAGCCTGGAGCAAGACCTAGTTAATTTGGGAGCTGCAGGAGCGGAGTTTCGCCCCTTGTCAAGGAAAGAATTTGAAGATAACATTCAATCCCCTGCAGGTGTAGCCTTTAACGCTGCCGGTGAGCGGTTAGTAGACCTCAACGGGAATGAAATTTTCCGGCAACCTATCCCCATCTTTTCCGAAGAAGAAGCCCTGTTCTTGAATGGGATGGAAGTGGAACAGCCTGATGGCAGTATCATTACCTTAATGGTACGAGAGCAAGATCCCACTAGACCGAGTAGAACTAGCAATGATCTCTCTGCTCCTTTTGTTCTCGTCAATCCTCCAGATCGTCCCAGTGCTCGTGAAGTTAGTAATGCTATTTCGGTACTTGGACCAGGAGAATCCATCCCTAACCCCAATGGTGTCAGTTCCTTCCTCTGGAGTTTTGGTCAGTTAGTTAACCATACCACTGACTTAGTGCGTGAAGGGATTGATGAAACTAATGAGGATCGGGAACTCAACTTCCCAATCCTTGTTCCTGAGGATGATCCGAATTTTTCTTTCCAGGCGTTCTTGGATCAAGCAGGTGGTGATGAAGCAGCAGCCAGAGCATTGATTGAAGCCACTGCTGAACTTAAGATTATCGAGGATGATGACGGGAATGACATTCTCGGTGATAATGGTCTACCCCTTACAGAGTTTGAATTTGAGCGAGATGCATTTGCTCCGGAAACGGGTGTTTTAGAAACAGCATCTCCCGGGGAAGCGATTAACGTTATTACTTCTTGGCTAGATCTCTCCTCCGTGTATGGTTCCGGTGGTGTTATTACCGAAGCCGTGCGCGACTTTGACAATAATGGTCGCTTGCGAGTTTTCCCCGACGAAACAGTAGCAAGCAATGATGACTTGCTACCAGTTAATAACGTAGTAGAGATTGATGGCGAGTTAGTTCCAGTTAATCCCAATGAGCAAGCGGGAGAGCAACTAGCTGGTGAGATCAATACACCTAATAACTTTCTGGGTGTGGGCTTCCTCGCTGGGGATGTCCGTGTCACAGAGAATGATAGCTTAGCAGCCCAACATACCGTTTGGGTAAGGAATCACAACCGTATTGCCCACGACTTGGCAGAAGCTCATCCTGACTGGACAGACGACCAAATTTTCCAACGCGCCCGTCAGATTAACATTGCCCAGTTCCAAAACATTGTCCTCAATGAGTGGCTACCTGTTTTAGCTGGAGATCCCTTACCCTATCAAGGCTATAACCCCGAAGAATCTCCTGAAATCGCTGACTTCTTCGCTATCGCGGCTCTGCGCGTTGGTCACACCTTAGTAAATGAGGAAATCCAATTTATCGATGCCGATGGCAATATTGAAACCGTTGATATTGCCAACGCTTTTGGTGCACCCAATATTGATGCTGGTACTGACGTTGATAACCTCTTCCGAGGACTATCTATCAATCTGTCAGAGGATATAGACACCAATGTAATTGATGGACTACGCAACTTGCTAATCCCTGGTGCCATTGGCAGTGACTTGCTAGCAGGTAACCAGCAACGGGGGCGTGATCGCGGTTTAGCAGATGGAAACCAGGCTATTGTTGATATAGATGTAAATACATTAGAGCTCGGTATTGAAAGAGTTGAAAGCTTTGAAGCCCTGACTGATCGAGTGCTCCCTGGTGAATTCACTGAAAGTGGTGAAGATGAGCCCTTAGCAGATATCTTGCGCGAACTCTACCTCACCATTGAAGATGTTGATGCTCAGGTTTTTGCCTTTGCCCAATCCCCTGTTCCTGGTCTTCCTTCCAGTGCGGGACCAGCTCTTGCAGAGAAACTAAGGGAACAGTACGAGCGCATCCGCGATTCTGACCGCTTCTGGTTTGAGAACCCCATTGGCGGTGAAAATGGTGGTTTCTTCACCGAAGAAGAGATTGAGGATATTAGTCGGGTAACCTTTGCTGATATTCTCGAACTCAACACCGAGATTGATAGCCTGCAAAACAATCTCTTCTTTGTTCCTGATGCTGATAACCCTGTTTCTGCCAGAATTCTGGAATCAGAAGATATCAGCAGCAATAATGCTACTGTTAGCGTTAGCCGTTTAGCAGGAAATCGTAATACCGTTGGTTTCTACGCTCTTGATGAACTAACAGGTAACCCTGTGGATAACCTTGGTGATTTTGCCTCTGCTGTGGTTGCTACCTGGCAAATTGATGCTAACCTTGATGCAGATCTTCCTGGTCCTGAGCAAACAAGAGGTTTTGAAACCTTTACAGGTGTTGACTTGAGTGGTCGTGGCGATCTTGCTGCCTTCTTGGTTCAAGATGGTACAGTGGATGACTTCATCAATGGCAGTGCGGAAGCATTCTTTGTCAACAATGAATTCAACAGCGATGGTTTGTCACACATTAAAGAACTAGGTAGCGAAGATGGTACCTACTTCAAGTTTGTCTTTGAAGACTTGATGGGCGCTGCTGATGGCACTGGTGCGGATCCTGACTTTGGTGCTAGTGACCGTGACTTCAATGATGCCATCATTGAGATTGAATTCGTCTAGTATGCGACAAGCGAAACTTTTGGTCTAAATTAGCCAAGGGGAGGGATGCAAACTGAGTAATATGGTGAATATTCCAGTTATGCACCCTCCTTGTCTCTTCCGCTTAAAAAAAATAAAAAAAAGGATTGAGAAATAAATGGCAGAAACAGCTTTTGATGTAATTGTTTTAGGTGGTGGTCCTGCGGGATACGAAGCTGCTTCTAAAGTTCGTGAAGCAGGTAAGAAAGTTGCCTTAATTGAAAAAGGACGTTTGGGTGGTGTTAGCACCAATGATGGTTGCGTTCCCGTACGTGCCCTGGCCCATGCTGCCCGTCTAGTGCGTGAATCAGAGCAATTTGGTTTATATGGTCTTGAAGGAGAAAGACCAAAGGTAGACCTGCCCAGAGTGCTAGCAAGAGTGCAGCAAATTGTGGATACCATCCACTATAAGAAGGATATGCTGGGCGAATTGGAACAGGCAGGGGTTAAGGTTTACGAAAACGTTGGTGGAGCAAAATTTGTTGGCCCCAACACCGTTGCCATTCCCGATGGTAGACAGTTTAAGGCAGAAAAGTTTATCATCTGCGTCGGTGGTCACGGTCAAAAATTACCTTTCCCTGGTAACGAATACGCCTTTACTCACAGCGATATCTGGTCGTTAACTGAACTACCAAAAAGAGTTGTGGTTCCTGGTACAGGGGCAACAGGATGTCAGTTAGCATCGGTATTGAATGCCTTTGGTGCAGAGGTTTGGTTGTTGGAAAGATCCCAGAGAATCTTAAAAACTGAAGATCATCTGGTAGGGGATGTGGTTGGAGAAGAATTCAAAAAGCGTGGCATTAATGTTATCTACGGTTATAAAAGTATCAAAGCCATCGAGAAGCAGGATGATGGTTCTTGCAAATTTATTTATACCGTTGGTGATGAGGAACGTACCCTGGAGTGTGACGCTGTTATCCTAGCTACTGGTTGGCCTGGTAATACCGAACATCTCAATTTAGAAGCTGCTGGTGTTCAGGTAACTCGGCGCGGTTATATTGAAGTCAACGAATATATGCAAACTTCTGCCCCCCACATCTATGCTGCGGGGGATATTACTGGGCGTTTGATGGTGGTGACAGGTGCCACCTACGATGCCCGTGTTGCTGCGGATAATGCAATATCAGCGACGGGACAAACCCGGACTTCGAGGCGGCAAATTGTGGCAATTGGTAGTTTTACTGACCCTGAGTACGCTAGTGTGGGTTTGCGAGAACACGAAATTCCTGAAGGTCAAGAGTATGTTACCGCAGTGGTGCATTTCCGCGACTATGTAAGGGCAATTGTGGACAATCGCACCGCCGGATTTTGCAAGTTAATTGCTGATTTTGACACGCGGGAAATTTTGGGTGCCCACGTAGTGGGTGAACGCGCTGTGGAAACGGTTAACCTCGTGGGTGCAGCGATGACAACTGGTATTCGCGTGGAACAGCTAGCCCAAGTAGAGTTGGGTTATCCTACCTATGTGGCGATTGTGGGTGTTACAGCCCGTGAATTAGCGCGAGCGATCCAAGATAAATTGAAGAGTGATTTGGCGGAAGAAATAGGAGGAGACCTCTTCTCTTCCCATCGCATTTCTAGCAGTAAGGGTACTGCGTAAAGAGGCAACATTGAGCAGTAATTAGTGATGGCTAAAGTTACTAGTTACTGCTATGCTAATCTCGCGATTACTAACTAATAATCACACAAAAAATGATATTAGCCGGAGAAAAACCTGATTATTCTCAGCGAGATGAGCCAGGAACAGTTGCTTTCTATGTTTTGTTGTGGAAGCGCAAAGGCATTACTTTAGAACTGTTTGATAATTATTGGAAGGATGTACACGGTCCTGTGTGTGCGCGTTTACCAGGTCAATATCAGTACTGGCAATTTCATCTGGCACACAATGAAGGTGGAATCTGGTCTGAGGTTGCAGGTATTAATTATAATTGCGAACCTGAGGAACAATTTGAGGGGATTGCTGAACTAACTTTTGCTAGCGAAGCTGACCGTCAAACCTGGTTTCAAGCGGCAGCAATTCTCATGGATGATGAGCATAATTTGTTTAGTAAAGCGATTGGTTACAATAGCAGTCCTGGAAATTCTAAGAGCTATGTAGATCGCTTGGAAAGTGGTGCTCCTAATGGTAGTACGGGAGTGGTTAAATTCCACGTTTTAGTGAGGAAAGCAGATGATGTCAGTGTGGCAGATTTCCGTCAGTATTTAACTACTACTTTTGCTCCTGGTGTTAGTAGTAGTGAGTTGGTGCAGAAGTTTCGCTTGCACTTATTTGAAGAAGTAGATAATTCCCGTCCCGATGCTGCTGGAGTAGCCCATACAGAACCAGCAGAAAAACAGTATCAAGCTGCTTGGGAAATTGCTTTTGCTGATAGGCTGGATCTGGAGCGATTTTTTGCAAGTAGCGATTATGCCAAAGTGGTAGAAAATCAAGCACAATACATTAAGCAAATTCATCCTTTTCCCGAACGAGATGCCTACACTTTTGTTTATGGTGGGCAAATGACATTGGCAGGGCAAAGAAGTTCTACTGTGGCTGATTTAATTGCTCAAATTGGAGCAACTAATCAACTGCAAGATGATATTACTGCCCTGATGTTAGACCGTAAACTAACTACCAGTTAATCAAAGTTTTGAAATCTTATGAGCCAACGTACTAATTATTATCAGGGTTTGAGTGCGGACTATTCCAGACCTGTTTCTGTAGCTGCTGATGTGGCAGAGAAAATGATTGCTGAAGCAGAAAGAATTATTGCTCTTAAAGAAGCTACTTTGCCAGTAATTGATGCTGACTATAGTTTAGAAAAAATTGAGCAGGAAAATAAAGAGTGGTGGCCCACCCATTGTGAATGCCTGAGGCAAGGTAGAGGTGATATTCTCACTGCTGAATATCACGACAATTTAGTTTATTTATGTCAAGATGGACCCTTTTCAGGTATAGAACAACAACAAGAAAGGGAAAAACATTGGTGGGCTTTGATTGCTCAACCGGGAGTAACTATGTGTTGGCCTATTGTCCTCTTTTCTGGTGAGCATACTTACTTTGAATGGAAGTGTGTGGATAATGAAACCTATGAAACTATAGCCAAGGGAAATGTTACTTGGGTACGCCGAGGACATCGGGGAGGTTGTCATTTAAAAACTGAGCAATTGACCTTCTATCGCGATGTTTTTGCTCCAGAAACTTTGCTCAAACTAATTAAAACTTAAAAACAAATGGCAGATACCGAGTTGAAAAATGCTGTTCTCGATGATAGGGAACTGCAAGCAGGTTTAAGCAGTATTAATCCCAAGTTTGGTGACTTTTGTACTCGTGTTGCTGGAGAGGCTTGGGGTTTACCTTTAATTGACCAGAAAACCAAGGCTTTAATTACTATTGCTGTGGATGTAGTTAACCAAACTCAAAATGGTCCTGGTAATCCCTTTGGTGCCCACGTCAGTATGGCATTGAAACAGGGAGTAACCCGTGAGGAAATTGAAGAGTTACTTCTATTTATGTGCGTTTATGCAGGTTTTAATAAAGCTGCTGGTTGCTTTGCTGCGTTGGAAGAGTTTTTTCAACAACAGGAAGCAGGGTGAGTAATAAGTAATAAGTAATAAGTAATAAGTAATAAGTCAGGAGTAGGGGAATTAGGGAGTTGGGGAGATGGGGGAGAGTAGAAGTTGTGGCAAGTGAATTACCTATCTGTTGTCATTAAATATCAATGACTCTGTAGTAGTTTTAGTCATCCTTTTCCACATCTGTTGTCATTAACTATTAATGACGCTGTAGCAGTTTTAGTCATCCGTTTCCACAATCAACCATCCACAATCCACAATCCACAATCCACAAACAACAAATAACCAACAACCAACAACAAATGACAAGCAAAGGTAAAATCGGTGTTCTGGTGGAAGAACATTTTGATGAAACAGAGTATCATCGCTTTAATGATTTTTTTCCTTCCTGTGGCTATGAGGTAGAGTATTTTTCCTATCTTTGGGGTCAGGAAAAACTTACTTTCCAAGGCAATGATCACACGGCAAAGGTTGAGGTGACGGTAGATTGTACTCAGGTAAAACCGGGCGATTATCGTGGCATAATTCTAATTGGTGGTTATGCGATGGATCGCTTGCGCTATCAAGTTAATCCCCAGCCGCGTCAACCAAACCGTTCACCTGCGGTGGAGTTTTTGCGTCAGGCAGTAGCGGCAATGGATAAAGGTGATTTAAAAATTGGTACAATCTGCCACAGTCTCTGGCTATTTTGTGCGGCACCAGAATTAATCAAAGATCGTAAGGTAACCTGTGCCCACAACATTATTTGTGATGTGGAAAATGCTGGTGGGATTCCTATCTATGAAGGCGAGACAACTGTTGCTACCTATGTGGATGGAAATTTAATTTCTGGACAACATCCTGGTGTGGTGGAAGAATTTATGCAGCTTTTTGTCGCTGAGATGGAGAAGAATTAATTGTTAATAGTTAACTCCACTTGATGGTATAGAAAATGAAGTAAGGGATAAGTAGCGATTACTAAGTAGCCCAACTTAATTAAAAAATAAATAATATAAGATAAGGGATAAGTAGCGATTACTACATAGCCAAACTTGATGAAACATACAATAGTTTTGGGTTAGTAAATTGGGGATAGGGGGGTTATGAAAATTAGTGTGACGTTTGATTAGAGGTGGACTGATTTAGTAATTAAAGCAACCGGATAAAGATGGCACATTAGCTATGGGTAACAACAACTTTTCCTATTCCGATTTAATCGCTGGGTACGTTACAGATTACGATTCCCAAACAGATATTTTTGGTCTTAAAACTAGCGATGGCAGAATTTTTAAAGCACAATTGAGTGCGATGACCTATGCCAAAATAATTCAAAATTTGGATCAAGGCTATCCCGATGCCACAGGTAACATGAGGTCAATGTTAACACCAGGGAGATATCTGTTTAGCTATGGTATTTTTTACCCCGACAGTGACAAATTTGAGGTTAAACAAATTGTTTTTGTGGGTAGCCAAGTAGAGGATTATGTTTTTGAAAGTCCTAATTGGTGGGTGCAACAGGTGCGTTCCCTAGCTTGTTTTTACCTCAAAGCACAATTTGGGGATGAGGAAATTGACTACCGCAACTATCGTACGAATCTGAGTCTTTCCGGTGTCCGTTCCCAGGTTAATTTTCGCCAGGAAACTGATACTATCTCCCGTTTGGTTTATGGGTTTGCCACGGCTTTTTTACTAACGGGAGAAGACCAATTTCTGGAAGCAGCAGAAAAAGGAACCGAGTACCTACGGGATCATATGCGCTTTCTGGATTTAGATGAAGATATAGTCTACTGGTATCATGGCATTGATGTGCAAGGGAAGCGGGAACAAAAAATCTTCGCCTCCGAGTTTGGTGATGACTACGATGCGATTCCTGCCTACGAGCAAATTTACGCCCTCGCAGGTCCCATGCAAACATATCGCATTACTGGCGATCCTCGCATCATGGAGGATACGGAACTGACGATTAAGTTATTCAATGACTTTTTCCTGGATAAAAGTGACTATGGCGGTTATTTCTCCCACCTTGACCCCGTAACTCTAGACCCCCTCAGTGAGTCCTTAGGGCGCAATCAAGGCACCAAAAACTGGAATTCCGTAGGAGACCACGCCCCTGCCTATTTAATCAATCTCTGGCTAGCTACGGGTAAGGAGGAGTATGCCCAGATGCTGGAGGATACTTTTGATACTATTACAGAACGTTTCCCCGACTACGAAAATAGTCCCTTTGTTCAGGAAAGATTTTTTGCCGATTGGTCCCACGATACCACTTGGGGTTGGCAACAAAACCGGGCGGTGGTGGGACATAATTTGAAAATTGCCTGGAATTTAATGCGGATGCATAGCCTCAAGGCTAAGTCAGAATACCTCAATCTGGCAGAGAAAATAGCAGACTTGATGCCAGAAGTTGGTAGCGATCAGCAGCGCGGTGGCTGGTACGATGTTGTAGAGCGGCTGTTAGGTGAAGGAGAGAGTGTTCATCGCTTTGTATGGCATGATCGCAAGGCTTGGTGGCAACAGGAACAATCCATTCTCGCCTACTATATTCTAGCGGGTGTTCTTGAGAACAAAGAATATCATCGCTTAGCCAAGGAAGCGGCAGCTTTTTACAATGCTTGGTTCCTAGATATAGAAGATGGAGGTGTGTACTTTAATGTGCTAGCTAATGGATTACCCTATCTAGCTGGGGGTAATGAAAGAGGTAAGGGTTCCCATTCTATGAGTGGTTATCACTCCACAGAACTTTGCTATTTAGCGGCAGTGTACACTAACTTGCTGATTAATAAGCAACCGATGGACTTTTACTTTAAGCCTCTACCCGAAGGATTTGCAGATCGCACTCTCAGAGTAGCTCCAGATATTCTACCTCCCGGTAGTATCAAAATTGGTGAATGTACCATTGATAACGAAGCTTACACTGAATTTGATGCCAATGCTTTAACCGTAAAACTCCCCCAGACAAAAGAACGGCTAAAAGTTAAGGTAAGGATTATTCCGGGTGAGATTTTGCCTGACTAACTGGCGCTTATTTACTCATAAAAAACAACACAACTCAAGGATTTTTTGCTGATGGAGATTACCAACAAAACCGTTGATGATGTAACCGTAGTTACACTAAAGGGCGATATTGATGCAAAAAGTGCGCCCGAAGTACAAGCAGAGGTTCTATCCTTTGCCCAACCAGGAACTAAACTGCTTTTGGATATGACAGAGGTTCCCTTTATGTCCAGTGCTGGTTTGCGTATGTTACTCTCTGTCTATCGGAAACTTTCAGCTACGGAAGGAAAGCTAGTGTTAGCGGGAGTTGCCGAAGGCATCGTAGATACCATGTCTGTAACAGGATTCCTGCAATTTTTCCCCCTCGCGGGAGACGTGGAGTCTGGATTAACTTTACTTAAGTAGGCTGCACTTGGGGAATAGTTAATAGTGGCAGATTGCACTTAGTAGCTATTCCCAATTGATTGAGAGGGCGACCATGGAACGCATCGATTTTTATCCTACCCATACCCACAAAAATTATAAACTCAGGGTGGGACATCCCTTACCCTTTGGTGCAACAACTGTGCCAGAAGGAATCAATTTTTCTATTTATTCCAGTCACGCCACAGCCTGTACTTTAGTTCTATTTACCAGACATGGTAGGGAACCTTTAGTAGAAATTCCTTTCCCCCAGGAGTTTCGCATTGGCAATGTTTTTTGCATGATTGTTTTTGATGTGGAGTGCGAACTCCTAGAATATGGTTATCGTCTCGATGGTAACTATGATCCAGAAACTGGCGATTGGTTTGATACCAGCAAAATTATCCTCGATCCCTACGCTAAAGTTATTGGAGGTAGAGATGTTTGGGGTAATACCCCTGACTGGAATAATATTTACCAGCATCGTGCCCGTTTGGTATTTGATGATTTTGATTGGGAAGCAGATAGACCCCTAGAAATTCCCGATGAGGATCTAGTAATCTATGAAATGCACGTCCGCAGCTTTACCCGCCATCCTTCCTCTGGGGTAAAGGAATCCCATCGTGGTACTTTTGCAGGCATTTTAGAAAAAATTCCCTACCTCAAAGAGTTGGGCATTAATGCGGTGGAATTAATGCCGATTTTTGAGTTTGATGAGTTTGAAAATGACCATCTCAACCCGATTAATGGGGAAACTCTTTTTAATTACTGGGGTTACAGTACAGTAGGCTTTTTCGCCCCCAAGGCTGGTTATGCAGCAACGGGAAAGCTGGGAATGCAGGTGGATGAATTCAAAAATCTGGTTAAAGAATTACACAAAAATGGCATCGAAGTGATTTTAGATGTAGTTTTTAACCATACTGCTGAAGGCAACGAACAAGGACCAACTATTTCCTTTCGTGGCATCGACAACAAAGTTTACTATATGCTGACACCAGAGGGTTACTACTACAACTTCAGTGGTTGCGGTAATACTCTCAACTGCAACCATCCTATTGTGCGTAACCTGGTGTTAGATTGTCTACGCTATTGGGCAGCAGAATATCACATTGACGGTTTTCGTTTTGATTTAGCTTCTATTTTAGGACGCGATCCTTCGGGTACACCTTTAACTAGCCCACCTTTACTAGAAATCCTGGCCTTCGACCCGATTTTAGCAAAATGCAAACTGATTGCTGAAGCTTGGGATGCAGGAGGATTATATCAGGTGGGTTCTTTCCCCGCCTTTGGACGTTGGGCGGAGTGGAATGGTAAATATCGCGATTGCATCCGTCAATTTCTCAAGGGAGATGGTGTGGTGGGAGAAGTGGCGCAGCGTCTTCAGGGTTCACCAGACCTCTATGCCTGTGCTGGTAGAGAACCTGCTACCTCAATCAATTTTATTACAGCCCATGATGGTTTTACCCTCATGGATTTGTTTTCCTATAACCACAAACACAATGAAGCTAATGGTGAGGAGAATAATGATGGCGCTAATGATAACTATAGCTGGAATTGTGGCTGGGAAGGGGCGACCAATAACAGGGAAATTAATACCTTGCGCCGTCGTCAAATCAAAAATGCGATGGCGATTCTCATGGTCAGTCAGGGAGTACCAATGCTACTGATGGGCGATGAAGTGGGACGTAGCCAGCAGGGGAATAATAATACCTATTGCCATGATAATGAGCTAAATTGGCTAGATTGGCAACTTTGGCAGCAAAATAACGATATTTTCCAGTTTTGCCAGCGTTGTATTGCTTTCCGCCACGCCCATCCGGTATTGCGCCACTATAGTCACCTCAAACACCAAGATTATATTGGTAGCGGTTACCCTGATATTAGTTGGCATGGTACCCAAGCATGGCAAGCAGATTGGTCAGAACACTGTCGAACTCTTGCTTTCATGCTTTGTGGTCAACACGCAAAAGAAGGCAACCACAAAGATGATTTTATCTATGTGGGAATGAATATGCATTGGGAGGCGCATGGATTTGAATTACCTCAATTACCAGCAGGAGTTAACTGGCACATCTTTGCCAATACGGGTTGTCAGCCTCCCCACGATTGCTATGAACTAGGCAAGGAGGTTATTTTACCCCAACAGCAGGGAATATTAATTGGAGAGCGTTCAGTAGTTATTTTGGTAGGGAAGGTTAATTAAGTAATAAGTAATAAGTAATAAGTAATAAGTATAGTCATTTCAGTTTAGATTGAGACAGACGTTTCTGCTGTAAAGGTCTACAGATAGAAGTTTTTCGACAGAAAAGTGTTTCATTCTTATTTAAAATGACTATAAAGTCTAATGTGAATTGATCGCCTAGGGTGCCTCCTTCGGAGATCGCTAAAACTACTGGTATTACTTCCATAGTCTGAAAAACCAATTTTGAACTAAGTTTGAAAGCCTATCGCTATGAAATTCTGGTTTTACTCATATCAGCCGTAAGTAATCAGTCATAAGTTTTTCAATCAATTCCTGAAAATGACTAAATCTTAGCTATCTTCATGATTTATTACTTAAAAACAATCACCTAGTGATGCTATTGGCTGCCCTAATATTGACAACAGGGAACGGATAATGAAAGACGAAAAACAAACAACAAATAACAAACAACAAATAACAAACAACAAATGTTTACAGCAGATTTAGAAATTGACAATGGGATTGCAAAAATTACTCTAGCAGGGGATTTGGATGCGAAAACAGCACCAATTTTCCGGGAAAAAGTAGAAGCTGCAGCCCAGGGAGAAGTGAAATCTCTGGTTTTGTTGATGCAAGATTTAAGCTATATGGCAAGTGCTGGCCTGAGAGTACTAATTTTTGCTAAACAAAAAATGGGGGCGGCAGTGGATACTTATTTGGTAGGTACACAGGAAACAGTATTAGACACAATTCAAAAAACAGGTTTCCATCAAAGTGTGATTCTGCTAGATGAATACGACGCAGACCAAATTGAAAATTCATAACAATTTGAATCTAAAAACATGAACAATGATGACTGCTTACGTCAAGAATTAGAAGCACTAAGAAAAGAAGTCGTTACCCTCAGAAATGAAAGGGAAGCATTTAAAGCCCAGAGGGTAATGTTGGAAAGTTTGGTTACTATTGCTAAAAATCCCGATACTGGGGAAGGCATGGTACTAAGATCTGCATTGCAAACTACTTTGGATATTTCGGCAGATTTAACTGATTCAGAAAAAGGTAGTTTGTTTTTATTTGATACTTCTTCAGGTAAGGTAATAGATGCGATTTTGACCCGTACTGAAGTTACTCCAGAAAAAAGAGACCAATTAATTAAAAGTGTTTCTGATAAGGGATTGGCTGGTTGGGTAACACGCAATCGCGAGTTAGGATTAATTACAGATACCAAAACAGACCCACGGTGGTTGCAGCTAGAGGATCAGCCTTATACTGTACGTTCGGCCCTTGCAGTACCGATTCTACGCAAACAAGAGTTACTGGGAGAACAGGAGTTACTAGGTATCCTAACTTTACTACACTCCGAAGCAGCACATTTTAGCCATGAAGCGGCAGCAAGAGTGCAAGCGACGGCGGAACAAATTGCTGTGGTGTTGGAAAATGCAGGCTTGTATTCCCAACTCAATCGCACCACTGAAGCGCTAAATAATGAGCTAGAAAAGGGCAGAAAGATTCAAATTGACTTTTTGCCCTATGAAATTCCCAAATTGCCTGAGTGGGAAATTTCCACCTGTTTCCATCCTGCGCGTCAAGTGGCTGGGGATTTCTATGACGCCTTTGAAATTCCTGAAAGTGGTTTAGGTTTGGTAATCGCTGATGTTTGCGATAAGGGAGTGGGCGCAGCTTTATTTATGGCTTTGTTCCGCAGTTTAATTCGCATTTTTTCCGCGCAAACTAAACTTCAAGGAGAAGCTTCTCAGATACTAAAAGAACATGAGCCTAAAGAGGGTTGGGTTGGTAAATCTGCTACCATCAATCTGGCTCATGTTAACGCACTGCATTCAGTTTGCCTGACTAACGAATATGTTGCCCAAAAACACTGGCAAATGAGTATGTTTGCTACTCTCTTTTTTGGTGTTTTAGATCCAGCAACGGGTGTACTCAGCTATGTTAATGGTGGACATGAACCCCTATTTGTAATTAATGAATCTCAGATTAGGGCAACTCTCAATCCTACGGGTCCAGCAGTGGGTATGATGCCCAATATGCAATTTAAAGTAGAGCAGATTTTATTGCAACCAGGGGATATCTTATTTGGTTACACTGATGGCGTAACGGAGTGCAAGTCGCCTCATGGTGAATTGTTTACGACTCCAAGATTGGTGGAATTGCTAGAAGCAACACCTAAAAATGCTTCCGCTTCAGGATTATTAGAAAGTATCAAAAGTACTCTATTTGAGTACATGGATGATGCGGAACAATTTGATGATATTACGATGCTAGCTGTGCATTGGTTAGCAGCAACCAAATCAATATGAGGAGGAACAATGAAGCCAATTACGGTACCTGGAAATTTAGATGCCTTAGAGTTAATTAGTGATTATATTATGAGCGCAGCCCAAGTTGCTGGTTTAGAGAAAAAGGCAACTTACAATTTGCGTTTAGCGGTGGATGAAATTGCCACTAATATTATCATCCATGGTTATGAAGAGGCAGGAAAGGATGGCATGGTAGAGATTAAGGGGATTCTCGATGAGCAGGCTTTAACGATTGTTTTAGAAGATACTGGTGAGAAATATGATCCTACTCAAAAACCAGACCAGGATGATTTAGATTTACCCCTAGAGGCAAGACAAATTGGTGGTTTAGGGGTTTTTCTGGCGATTCAAAGTGTGGATAAATTTTCCTATGAACGAATAGGAGAGAAAAATCGCAATACTTTTGTGGTTAATCTCACTTAAAACTAATAACAAACAACCAATAATAAATAACTAATAACAAACAAAGACCATGAGTGATGAATGGCTCCAAATTGGTAAAATTGTGGCTCCCCAAGGTTTACAAGGGAAAGTTAAGGTGCATCCTAATCGCAATTTAGGCAATGTTTTGGAGCAGCCAAGAAGCTTATGGTTGGAGCGTCCTGATAGTTTACAACCTGAGGAGGTTAAACTTCTATCGGGGCGCTTATTACCAGGGAAAAATATCTATTTAGTTACAATTGCTGGGGTTGAAAATCGCAATCAGGCTGAAGATTTAAGGGGCTCTAAACTATTAGTTAAGGAGAGTGATATTACCCTAGATTCGGAAGATGAATATTATATTTCTGATTTGATTGACTTGGAAGTTTATCATCAGCTTACGGGAGAATATTTGGGAGTTGTTACTTCTGTTTTTGCTGCTGGCAATGATTTGTTGGAGGTAAAGTTAGATAATCAACGCCAGGTATTGGTTCCTTTTGTTAAAGAAATTGTGACTGTGGTGGATTTAAGACATAAACGCTTGGAAATTCAGCCTCCTGCTGGTTTACTGGAGTTGAATTAATTTTTTTGTTGACCGCAGATGCCGAAAATAACCCATATTATCTACGACTTTGACGGTTTACTACTGGATACAGAACCGATTCATCACCAGGTAAACAGTAGGATTGCTGCTAGCTATGGTAAAACTTTTACCTCTGAAGTTCACAGCAAAATAATTGGGCGTACGGCGCTAGATTCGGCACAGCTTATTGTTGAGATGCTGGGGTTACCCCTTACCCCTGTTGACTACTTAAAAGAGCGTGACAATATTATCTATGATCTCTATCCTGAAGCACAACCGATGCCAGGGGCAATGGCACTAACTCAACATTTGCAACAACACCACATTCCCCAGGCGATTGCAACTAGTTCTAGTGTGAAAAGTTTCCAGGGTAAAACGGTTAATTATCAAGACTGGCTAAAATTGTTTGCTTGTATTGTTTTGGGAGATGATGCTGAGATTAAGCAGGGAAAACCTGCCCCAGATAGCTTTTTGGTAACGGCTAAGCGTTTAGATGCTAATCCTAGTCAGTGTCTAGTTTTTGAGGATTCCTTAGCAGGAGTTACCGCCGCGAAGGAAGCGGGAATGTTTGTGGTTGCGATTCCAGCCAAAGAAATGAATCGGAGTGATTTTGCTATTGCAGATGAGGTTTTGGATTCTCTGCTGCAATTTGAACCGAGTCGTTGGGATTTGCCAGCTTTTACCCCATCTCAACAGATGGGGTAAGGGTAATATATTATCTAGCTGATTAAATCAGTCGCCCGTTTTGCCAAAGCTTCTGCGGTGAGACCATTAAATGCCATAATCTGACCAGCGCTAGAAGCAGTTTCACCACGCCTCCAGGCGAAGGTGTCACGTTTGGCGTTGCTACGCAGCATAATTGGTTCTAACATGGCACTGGAACCTCCAGTTACACCAATTAAAGCATCGCCACCAAATAAGCCCTCAAATCCTTCATCATCAAGGAAGTGGCTGTCAGTTTCAGTACAAGTATCCCAAGCTACATCATGGGGGCGATAGAGACGGCGAGGATTGATGATGGAGACGATGCGTACACCAATACCTTCTGCTTCTAGTTCCGTTGCTGCGTCAAAGACAGGAATCAGTGTCATATCACCAATGACGGCAAAGACAACTTTCTTTTTGCCTGTGGTGTCGTGCAGAATAATACCACCATCATGCAATGCTTGACGAGTTTGTGCCAAGGTAGTGCGTACTGGTAAAGGTGACTTACTAGCTGTAATTGTAACTCCCTTATTTTTAGCGCCTAGCGCCCACTCATAGCAAGCTTGAATACTGTTAGCATCGCAGGGGAAAAGGGGGAAAACATTGCCATTACGCATCATGGCGGCAAAATAGTTCTCAATTTCTGGACGTTGGTGTGTCCAACCATTTCGTCCCTGTTCTAAGGCACCTGCTGTAAATAGGGTAACAGTTGCGGGGGTAGGACGGCGCAATTCTGCCATGGCTTGGGTGACGGTTTGCCAAATGGGTAAGCCATTAATAGCAAAGGATTCGTAGGAACACCATAGAGTACGTGCCCCAAATAAGGCTAAACTAGCAGCTAAACCAGCACAAGCATCTTCGCTGAGGGGTTCATAAACTTGTCCTTGGGGTTGCTGGAAGTAGCTTTCGTCAACGGTGGGATGAATAATTTTGAGGGCAACATTGACGTTGTTAATACCCGAAGCTGCGTTACCATCGGCGTTGGTGAGGACGAAGTTGGAGTCTTTTTGTCCCACATATGCAGCAATTGCACCCATGGCTGTGGTGGCGACTTTTTTGTCTCCTTGGACTGGGAATTCTTCGAGGGGTAATTCTCCTAAATCTGGTATGGGTAATTCCTTTTCTGTGACTACATTTTTAGAGGCGCAACCACCTGCGGAACGTTCAAAGTTACTACGTACCAATGCCCATGCTTCAGGGGTTAGGGCGCGTGTTTGCAAGGCGCTGACAATGTAATCTTTTTCTAGGGTATCACCGGGGTAGAGGTTATGGGATTTGGCACCACGTTTGTGTACTCCTGCGCCCTTGAGTTGTTTGATAATTAAGACAGTTAGTTTACCACCCAAGGCAGATTTAGCTGCTTTGTCGGTAGCTTCTAATACCGCTTGGGTAAATTCAAGGCGTTTATCTAAAGAACATTCGGTACTATCGACGTAATCTCCTGCTTGGTTAGCATCGTCGTAATCCTTGGCATTAACTAGGATAACTTCTTGGAAACCATTACCTTGCCAATAGGCGATCATTTCCTCATTGGATTTGGTGGAAACCATGCTGTGGTGTTCCTGGGAGTAGCCATTCCAAACCAAAATTGGTAGGAAGTTAGTCACATTGGGGTAGGCGGTGTTGAAGTGACCAAAACTACTCATGATATAGGGTTCACCCAAACCACCATCGCCAATGGTAACAGGGAAAAGTACTTCCGGATGGAGTTTTGCCCCCGCCATCGCAAAATGTTGTCCTTGTCCCAATGGTCCCGCAGGGTTCAGGAGACCTGGTATTTGTCCTGACAGGTGTCCCAGAAGTCCATGCATTTCCCGGAAGCGTTCCCCCATTTGTTCCACTGTTGCGATGCCCATATCCTCTAGGGAGCGATCAAGGAACATATTGCTGTAAAATCCGGGGGCATGGTGTCCCACTTCCGTAATAATATTTTTGTGACCCAGCATCACTAAAGCAGCAATACAATCAGCGATACTGGCAAAACCTCCAGGGTGCCCCGAAGCTTTACTGGCGGTGGTTTGCAGGGTTAGGTAGCGCAGCGCATCTGCGGCGAGAAGGGTTTGGAAGACAGCCGCTTTGTCGCTTGCTGAAGCTATAGCTGTTTGTCCTGGCGCGATTGCAGCCTCTTTTCCATATTTTTCAAATCCAGGTATTTCTTTGCCAAAATACTTAATACCTTGGCAAAAGGCGGGTATACCACTGGCAACGGTCATAGTTTAAGGTACTCTTTGTTTGTGGATTGATCTTAAATAAATCTTACAGTTTGCCAGGGTCTTGTAGGACGATGATAAGGGATATATAGTTTTTATGCCTGGAATTACAGAAATAAATGTATTGACATAATACTTGGGCTTTAACTGTTGAAATCTATGCTATCAATTTCAAGGTCTCATTCCATATATTTTTGTGAATCGCTTGTATCTCTGTATCTATTTCTACTAGTTGTGAATAATTATCGAGAAAATTTACTACATAAGTAACAAGCCTAAAATAATATCTGAGTGTAGGCATTGTTCCGTGAATAATCACTTGGCAACCATGGTGGTTAGCAAAATATTGTTTATTTCTTGTTTGAGATGTTCTGGTTCCTTTTGTTTGATATCTGTGGACAAGAAAATATAGTATTTTCTAGGATTAAATTCTAAGATTTTATCTTTCATTTCCCAGGAATAGATACACCTATATCTAGCCTTCTCAAAACCTATCTAAAGCCTCCAATTTCAGCAAAAAGGTTAATAAGTTTGAATGCTGTATTCCTCAAATTATTCAACAAGAGCAGTAATTAAAATATAATAAAAAATCTGTCCAGGAGAACTAAGAGTTTTCAGCATTCAAATTAACTCAAAGCTTAAAAGTTTCCTGCCAAAGCTTCTTGACAGCGTTCGCAAATTGTAGAATGTTCACTGGATTTGCCTACCTCAGTGGAGTAGTTCCAACAGCGTTCACACTTTTCTCCCTCAGCCTTGATAATACCAATGCCAAGTTGTTCTGATTCAGATTTATAATTTGCTTGTCCTATTGCTGCCTTGGTCTCTACAATCTCTACTTGAGAAGCTAGAACGAGATAACGCAACTCATCGACACGATTTTCCCCTAGACTATCAGCAGGATTCATCGCTACTAAAAGAGAACGCAAATCTGAATCTTCCACATATAGCAACACTTTAGCATCCAGAGAAGAGCCAATGGCTTTTTCGCTTCTCGCCTGTTCCATAACCTTATTTACTTCGGTGCGGATTTGGCGCAATTTTGCCCATTTTTCAGCTAATTCTGGCTTCGACCACTCTTTTTCTAACTTAATCCAACCCGACTCAAAAACTGATTTGTGGGATGTGGGATAGGGAAGAAATTGCCAAATATCCTCTGCCATATGAGATAGTACAGGTGCAATAGCAGAAGCTAAATTTTCTAATGCGATTGCTAACACTGTTTGACAGCTACGCCTGCGAGGAGAATCTGTGGCTGAAATATAGAGGCGATCCTTGGCAATATCCAGGTAAAAGTTAGATAAATCAACAACGCAGAAATTTTGAATCGCCTGGAAGAAGCGATAAAATTGGAAACTTTCAAACGCCTCTGTCACATCGTTAAAGACCTCAGTGATACGATGCAACATATAGCGGTCTAATTCTGGCAATTCTTCGTAATTCACAGCATTCTTCGCTGGGTCAAAATCATGCAAATTTCCCAGTAAAAATCGCGATGTATTGCGAATCTTGCGATAGATATCTCCTAATTGTTTAATGATATTATTGCCGATGGAAACATCAGAAGCGTAATCCACCGAAGACACCCACAATCGCAACACATCAGCGCCATAGGGAGGTTCTTGCTTTTTATTGTTACCCCCTTCAATAATTACCATAGGGTCGACACCATTACCCAGAGACTTACTCATTTTGCGTCCCTTCTCATCCACCGCATAGCCGTGGGTAAGAACTTTTTTATAGGGTGCAGTGCCATTAACAGCAACACTAGTGGATAAACTAGAATTAAACCAGCCTCTATGTTGGTCAGAACCCTCCAAATACATATCCACCGGATATTTCATCATTTCCTGATCCTGACATACCGCCGCCCAGGAGGAACCGGAATCGAACCACACATCCATTGTGTCATTCCCCTTGCGATAGCTACGTCCATTGTTGCGATAGCTTTCCGGTAACAATTCCTCCACCGACATTTCCCACCAAGCATCGGAACCTTTAGTTGCAAAAATCGACTGGATATGTTGAATTGTCTCCTCATTCAGCAGAGGTTCATTAGTTTCCTCATCATAGAATACTGGAATTGGTACACCCCAATTGCGTTGGCGAGAAATACACCAATCGGAACGTTCTGCCACCATAGGAGTGATGCGATTCTCTCCTTGAGATGGTATCCATTGTACCGTTTTAATCGCCTGCAGAGCCTCTTCTCGGAATCCCTCCACCGATGCAAACCACTGTTCTGTAGCCCGGAAAATGGTTGGTTTTTTGGTGCGCCAATCGTAGGGATATTTGTGCAAATACTCTTCTTCCAGCAGTAAAGATTGGGCTTCACCCAAAGCCTCTATAATCGCACCATTAGCATCTTTGAGGACATTTAAACCAGCAAACTTACCTGCTTCCTCAGTTAAATTTCCCTTCTCATCCACCGGAGACAGAATTGGTAAACCGTAACGCTTTCCGACGATAAAATCTTCCTGTCCATGTCCAGGTGCTGTATGCACTAAGCCAGTACCTGATTCTGTAGTAATATAATCACCACCGACAATAACTGGACTTTCGCGATCAAAGAGAGGATGTTTATAGGTGCAACCTGATAAGGCTTGACCAGAAAACTTCGCTTTCACACTCAAAGTTGTCCCCAACTTTTCTTCCAACCTCTCCACCAAATCCGCCGCTACAATCAGATGGGAAAATTGACTAGCAGAATCTCCTACTTCCACCACTGCGTAGGTTAAATCTGCATTCACCGCCACCGCCATGTTACCGGGAATTGTCCAGGGTGTGGTTGTCCAAATCGCCACACCTAAATTAGGTAGTAAAGGCTTTAATTCCTCTTCCACCTCTGCTGCTACCTGCGTTATCTCAAAAGCAGCGTAGATGCTGCGAGAAGTATGTCCTTCAGGATATTCTAACTCCGCTTCAGCCAAAGCAGTGCGAGAACTAGGACTCCAATGTACCGATTTTAAACCCCGGTAAATATAACCTTTGAGTACCATTTGTCCGAAGACACCAATTTGCGCTGCTTCGTATTCCGGTTGCATTGTCATATAGGGCTTCTCCCAATTTCCCCACACTCCAAAACGTTGGAAACCTTGAAGCTGTTTTTCCACTGCTTCTAAAGCAAAATCGCGGGCTTTCTGGCGTAATTGCAAAGGAGTGAGATTTGCCCTCTCTTTTTGCTTCATTCCTTGCAAAACCTTCAATTCAATGGGCAAACCGTGGCAATCCCAGCCAGGAGTGTAGCGGACTTTGTAACCCCGAAGCAACTTATACTTATTGATAATATCTTTAAGAATTTTATTCAGGGCGTGTCCCATATGCAAAGGACCATTAGCATAGGGAGGACCATCATGGAGAATGAAAATATCACCTGGATTTTCCTGTGACAGTTTCTCATAAATTTGATTGTCTGCCCAAAATTGTTGCAATTCTGGCTCGCGTTTGACGGCGTTTGCCCGCATACTAAACTTAGTTTGGGGCAGGTTGACGGTGTCTTTGTAGCTATTTGGTGCTGTCACAGTCTAATGCAGGATAATAAATAGATTCTCTTGAGTACTACTTATTATCTGTGACAAATTCCCTCGCTTCAAGTTTGCGCAGGAGGATTTTCTGAGTCTTTGTCTGTCTTAGGTGATTTCGACTCTGGTGGCGTTATATTTTTCTCTATTGGGTATTCGTCTGCTAAGTCTATATATGCCTCCAGCTTATCTTCTTCTTCTATCGTTGTCTTAGTCGCGATTTCCTCACCAATAACTGCTGCTGCCGTTTCAGTTTCTGACTTATCTGTTGGTGTTGTTTCGATTTCTTCCTCAATAAATTCTGTCGCTAGTTTCTCTTCTACAAATTCTGTGGCTAATTTTGGTTCAACTTCATCATTAGTAGAATCTTTAGCTAATTCTGGTTGCGATTGAGTAGTTTCAGCTTCTTCATCAGTAAATTCTGTGGCTAATTTTGGTTTAACTTCATCACTGATAGAATCTGTAGCTGATTCTGTAGCTTCATCCCTAGTAAACTCTGTAGTTAACTTTGGTTCAAATTCATTACTGGTAGAATCCGTCGCTGATTCCGCTTCTGATTCGATAGCCTCATCCTCAGTCAACTCTGTAGTTAATTTTGTAGTTTCAGCTTCCTCACCAGTAAATTCTGTGGCTGATTTTGATTCAACGTCATCACCAGTAACTTCTGTAGCTGATTCCGTTTCTGATTTGGTAGCTTCAACTTCATCACCAGTAAATCCTGTAGCTATCTCTGTTTCAGAATCCTCACTAGTAGAATCTGTAGCTGATTCCGTTTCTTCAGTTGCTTCCTTGTCACCAACTGCATCCTTTACTGTTTCTATCTGTGTATCAACAGTTTCGATTACCTCTTCAACCTCCTCCAACTCTTGTACCACAGAACCGAGAGTCATCTCAGTTTGCGGTTTATCTTTGCTGAATATATTAGTGATTGGTTGCAATACCTTACCTAAAGAAAAAGCACTCTTTCCATTGGTTTCAGGTAAGACACTTCCTGTTTCCTCGACTGTTGTTGTCTCAGCAGCATCTGTTGTTGTTATCTTAGACTTATCAACAGTATCCGATGTAATTTCCTCAAGAGTACGTCTCATCGTCAAAGTTTGCCAACTGAACCAACCAATCAACGATACACTAGCGATCTGACCCAATAATACAGCTCCGGTGAAGCGTCCCGCACACAGCCACAAATCCAAGGCGTAAAATAAGCCTATTGCTCCCCAGAATATATCTGTTTGCCAGAATTTGCTTTCGCGTTGTAGTTCCTTATTCAGTATCGCTTTGGTAAATAGAATTGAGCTACTGATACCAACGGCTAGTGCCAGGATGTATGCCAGCATTGCAGGAGTACTCCTAATTGTGGTTATTTCTAGGATACAAGGAGACGGGAAGCTTTCAGTAGAGGAAAGGGCAATATATTAAGTAACAATAAAATATCGACCAGAAAAGGAATATGGGGTTGTTTTTTGGCGTAATTTCACCTAGATGTATATTTGAGCAAATTAAGTTGCCATTAAATTAAGTATTTATTATCAGACTAGAGCATTATTATTAGCGATCATAGTTTTCTTTTCATACTAGGGATTCTAACCATTAACGAATGGTAAAAAAGTAAAAGTATAAATCAACAAATATCTATCTCAAGTAATGTTTAATCCCTATCGCCGTCAACAACATTTCAATCAACCCTTTTCCTTCGATCTTCTTTATTCACATCCTGGTTCTTTGGCTCGTTATGATGACCAAGGAAATCGCAAAAAAATAGCTATTATTGGCGGAGGAATTGCTGGACTTACTAGTGCCTATGAATTGAGTCAACTAGATCATCAAGTTACTCTATTAGAAGCCTCTTCTCGTTTAGGTGGTCGCATTCATACCCATTACTTCAATGATGGTACTCATGGGGAACTGGGAGCAATGAGAATTCCAGCTAGCCATGGTTGCACACTTCACTATATCGATAAATTTAATTTAAAGAAAAAGCCTTTTGCTAGTTACAATCCTGCCGCCTATTATTATTTGCGTGGTCAAAAAACTCGTCTTGACACTTGTCAACCACTATTTTCTCATTACCATTTAAACCCTGAAGAGCAGCAAGATCCAGCAGTAATTTACGAAAATATTTTAGAGGGGTTAATCAATTCTTTTGATAATCAAGAAAAATGGGAGCTATTTTCACCTAGTTTTACTAGTTCCCGATTAAGAGAATATGACAATATCTCATTAACTCAATATTTTCGTAATCAACTCTCCCCCGATGCCTTGGAATTTGTAGGCAATGCAACAGGAATGATTCATTATGATAGAGTTTCTCTGTTAAACGGGTTAATTGACTTTTTTGCTTGGTATCGAGTGGAACAGTATAAATTAGTAGGAGGTATGGAAACTTTAATTAAAGCTTTTGTGGAAAGAATTTCAGGAAATATCCAGACTCAAACCCAAGTAAAAGCTATAGAAATAACTAATTCTGGAGTGAAAATTCACTGGAATAGTTTGCAGGGCAAAGAAACTGATGAGTTTGATTTTGTTATCTGTACAATTCCTGCTACTGCTTTAGCAAAAATTGATTTTACTCCTGCTCTACCAACTCAACAAAGGGAAGCTATTAATAATCTAGGATATTGTAGCGCTGCAAAAACTGTATTTCACTGTATGGCTCGCCCTTGGGAATTTGAAGAGGGAATCTACGGTGGAGGAAGTTTTACGGATTTAAATATTGAAAAATGTTGGTATCCTGATGATAATGCTCAATTAGATGCCAACCATTCCTCTCAACCTCATTTTATTGCTAAAAATAAAGACATTTCTCATCAACCATCATCATTCACTGCTGCATATCGTTGGGAAGATAATTCAAGAAGGTTTATAGCACTAGATAGTTCAGCTCAAACTGATTTAAGCTTACAAGAAATTTCCCAATTACATCCTAGTATTGAAAAATATACGGACAAAATTATCCACAGTATTTGGGATGAAAATAATCAGCAAGGTTCTGGTTCCTATGCTTATTTTGCTCCAGGAGAAAGGGGAAAATATCAACCATTTATTGGTCAATATTATCCTCTAAGTAATCCTCATGTGTTCTTTGCTGGGGAGCATTTAGCCATTAATCATGCTTCAATTCAAGGGGCAGTTCAAACAGCAGTTTCCGCAGTAATTGAGCTTTTGGAAACTGCTAATAAGATTAAGATCTAGAGAGGCTTTTTTCCTAATTCCTAATTTAATTTCAAGAGTCTGTAACAAGTAACAGCAACCATTGCTTGCTTAAATAAGATAAGCACAACGGGGGGCTAAAATACTAAGCTACTTCAACTTCACAAAGAAACTGGGGTTATTCAGCAAAGTAAAACTCTCGCTGATCAAAGTTTCTTCGCCCAATGAAGTAGTCCCACTCCATATATGCTGTTTTTATCTCCCTAGTTCCCGACGTAGGATCGAAAGCTGTCCTCCCGTGCAAGACTCTAAAATTTTGCACAAGCAGACAATCTCCTGGTTTGAGACGGAAGCAGTATTGGTAATCAGGATTTTTCAAGTAGTTAAAGAAGCTTGAGTAAGCTTCATAAAAAGATTCCATTTGCTCGAATGGTAAATTGAGAATATAGTTTTTATAGTGGAAGCGGAGTGCAGCAACCCTATCTTTGTTATCTAACTCGATGATTGGATTTTCGGGACAGAAAAAATATTCAAGCTTATCGTTATACAACCAAAACTGTACTGGAGTTTTTGCTAAAGTCTCGAAGTAGTCGGGATGATCTTGGCGAAAATCATTAGCTACGCGAAAACCATCCACAATCATAGAATTACCCCCCAGGGCATTGTTTTCCACACAATATAGAAACTGTGCTACGCGATTTCCTTGCCAGAAAGTGAAATCTGTATGGGGAGGAAGACCGTGAGCTGTTGCAAACAGGTCTTTTGCTTCCGGGGTTACCCTCACTGACGAAATTTTACCGTATTCTGTGTTGCGAATCGGCCCAATGGATGATATGAAAGAATCTAAATTTTCAGGAGCTATGTTTTGTAGAATTACAAACCCGAGCTTAAATAACTGATTTATCCACAATTGAGAGTTGCACGATTGGGTGTCATGTCGATCTGGAGAATTAGCTTCAAGCCATAGCTTATCCCAAAGGACAATCTCGTTGCTGAAGTCTAGAGGTTTTGGATCGTAAGCATGGCGTAATAGCCAGGAGACAGAAAAAATGCTGCGGTGAGAAGGGTTTTCATCCCAGTCAATAATCAGTTGTCCATCTCGTTCCTCGACCGACAAAGGTTTTGGGGGTAAGATGCCATCGCTAATGTCATAAAGCCTCTGAAAAGAGGTCTGATGGCGACATTTAGGACTTGGACAATGGTCGCGCAACCAAGTGTAATGGAAGCGTTTACCATCAATAGTGAGAAAGCGTTCATTTTGCACAAACTGAACTTTACAATCGGTATTTAGTCTGTCTTGATTTGTTGTCATACTTTTTTCAAAGTAGAATTCCAATTTTTTGAAGCATTATAACCATACATATCTTGATAGAAAGTATCAATCAAATATTCATTTTGATTGTTCATTAACCAATGTCTCAATTCATCCATTTTGCGAGAACCTCGCTCGATTAATTCCTTGTCTCCCCAATCAGACCAGACTTCCCACATAAACTTATTGGTATCTTCAATAATTAGGTAATCTCCTGCTTGCAAACCATTGTGATGAAAATGGTCAAGAATACCAAATAAATTGTCATGAACATCCTCTATAATTAACCAAGGATGAGGCAGATTACCAAGTAATTTTGGGGTCAGAACGGCGCTAATTTCTCGACAATCACCTTCTAAAAATTTAATTCGAGAGTCGATTTTAGCTTTTTCATCAAGTTGAGAAAGGTCATTATCAACAGAGTAAACTTTACCTTCAATCCCAAACTGTTCTAATTGATCTGCTAGCCAAATTGCACTTCCACCTTTGAGCGCACCAAGTTCAATAATTGTCTTAGGTTGTAGCTCGTTAATTAGCATCGGATAAGCGGCAATTTGCATCGGATCTTTTTCCAGAAGTACTCCTTTCCAAGTTTGTAAATAGGCATTTTCTGTCAATGGTCGCCAAGATGATTTAGGAATATCACACCTATCTTCGCGCTCGGAAATTTTCACAAACCGCTTATTATTTAGGTTTGTTTGTTCAGATAAATTAGGTTCAAAGATCATAAACTTTGAATAATGCTTTTCTTGGATTTGAATACACTGGAATGGATTCTATCTCCCAGTCATTTACTAAAATTGGAGCTATTTTAGTAATGGTTCATTTTGATTGGCTTAAACTTTTTAATCACTCACACGAGTCCCCGTCACACCTTCTTCATGCTCGTAGCCATAGAGCCAATAGACACGACTAGCTACTTTACCAACACTCTTAAATGTGTGAGGTTCACCAGCAGGAATAACTATTTCTTCTCCAATGGTGGAGCGAAAAGTTTTACCTCGTAAAGACAATTCTAATTCTCCTTCCAACGGGATAATTACTTCGTCTGTCCCATGACCATCACTTGACCAAGATTCTCCAGATGGAGTGATAGAAACTTCACACTTGAAACCCTTTTTTACCCAAGTGTTTTTAATCTCATTTATTCTCGATTCATTTATCATTTTATTCAAATCCTTTTTAAAATTGAATTCCAATTTTTTGAGCCATTATAACCAAACATATCTTGGTAGTAAGTATCAATTAGGTACTCATTTTGATGCGACCTTAGCCAGCTTCTCAGTAAGCCCATTTTACTCTTCATCCGTTCAATAAATTCTTGATCATCCCAATCTGACCAAGACTCCCATAATGCTTTATTTGTGTCTTCAATAATTAAATAATCTCCATTTTGTAAACCATTATTGTGAAAATAATCTAGGACACCAACTAAATTAACATGAGCATCTTCTATTATTAACCAAGGATGAGGAAATGTAGAAAGTAATTCGGTAGATAAAACTTCATCAATCTGGTTACAATCACCTTGCAAAAATTTTACCTTGGGTTGGGCTTTTACTTTTTCATCAAGTAGAAATAGGTCAATATCAACAGAGTAGACACTTCCCTTAATACTGAATAATTCTAACTGATCTCCTAGCCATATAGCACTTCCTCCAGTCTCTGCACCAAGTTCAATAATAGTTTTTGGTTGCAGTTCATAAATAAGCATTGGATAAAGGGCAATTTCCAGAGGACTTTTGTCCATGTTTATCCCTTTCCAGGTTTGTAAATAATACTTTTGTGTCAAAGGTTTCCAAGCTGATTTAGGAATATCACATCTATCTTCTCGTTCAGATATTTTGACAAACCTTTGATTTTTTAAAGTATCTTGCTCAGACATTGCTTATTTATCTTATGGTTATTTTATTTTCTCTAGCTAACCCTCCTTTTTAAAACCAAGAAGATACATCAACTTAGCTTCATCATATATAGGAAAACTTTCTTCGCTAACTAGTTTCCAAGGTAATTGCTCTAATGCCGTTTGCATTTGCTGGCGATAGTCTTCTCGGATGGTTAACAAGAAAATTCCTTCTGACTTTAAGAAGCTAAATAGGTTGTTTAATACCTCAACTCCGGCATGGGCATAAGCAAAAACTCCAGCTGTGATAATAACATCAAATTTTACAGGATCACTCAAAAAAGCCTCTTCTAAATTACCCTGATATAGGTTTTTATAGACTTGCTTTTCTTTAGCTACTGCTAACATTTGTTCGGATAAATCCACAGCAGTTAAATTAGTATATTCCTGTTTGGCTAACTCTTCACCTACTAATCCTGTACCAGCACCTGCATCTAGAATCTCTGCATCTTTCTTAGGTAGTAATTTGCTTAAGGTCAGGGCTATTTTTACAGGCATAAAAGACCAATCATCTTTCACATCTGCATCGTAATTATTCGCCCAACTATCGTATTTTTTTTCCAGTTCTTCGGTACTTTTGGTATCACAAATCCCCGATAACCAAGGTCTTGCTTCTAAAAAATCCTTCCCTTGTTCTTCCACCATAGTTAATTATTCCTTTACTACTTCCACAAAAGTGTCAGAGGACAAACGTTGCAAATGCCAATTACTAACTTCTTCCCCTGGTACTAAAAGAGGACTGCCTGGGGGAACTTTCTTAATCCAACAACTACTAATTTTCCCCAATGCTTCCCTAATAGACAACTTTTGTTTACGGCTAAAAAAAGCATCCTTGGGTAACATTTTCATCATAGGAATCCGACAATAATAACTATCCGGTAAAACCTCTTTTACTGGTTTTTCCCTCAAAATTGTCACAACTTTAGCTAAAGTTTCCCGCATAAATTGAAAATCCTGTTGATTGTGATGAAAAGAGAAAATTAATAATAATCCCTCCTCACCAGCAAACTCCCCATCTATGCCATATTTGTACAACAAATCTGCTAATTCTTCTCCTGTAGTGCGATCGCTTTTTAAATAAATTTTCAAAGGATCTTGCACTTGGGAATCGTAATTTAAGACTTTACCATAATCATCTAACTGACTACGCAAGCGATCGCACTCTTGAATCGCTTGGTTAAATAAAGCCTTACCTGACTCAGAATAGCCTCTATTAATAGCATCTTCAAGGCTCAGCATCAACAAATTACTGCGGGTAGTAGTTTCAAATAAAGGCAAAACCCCCATCACTTGTTCGATAGTAAACCGCGAAGATTCTGGTAAATGCAGCAAAGCAGTTTGTACTAAACTTCCCGCATACTTGTGCATACTATGGGAAACAATATCCGCACCAACACTAATTGCCGATTGCCATTGTGCATCCAAGAAGGGAAAATGACTACCGTGGGCTTCATCTACTGCTAAAGCTATATCTCGCTGGCGACAATAATCAGCTATGGTTGCTAAATCAACAGTCACCCCTTCATAACTCGGATGGGTTAGCAACAGTGCTGATACGCCACTGGTTTCTAAAGCTGCAATCACCTCATCGGTGTTAGGCATCAATGACTCAGAAGGAATAAAGTAAGGCTCTAATCCTGCTAAAATAATGCCGTTGACGGTGGAAATATGACTATTAAGGGCAATAGCCACTTTTTTGTACTGAGTCCCCAACAAAGCACAAGTGGTTAAAACTCCTTGACTACCTCCTCCCGTGAGCCAGAAAGTATGCTTTGTGCCATACATTTGGGAAAAATGTTTTTCTATGCTCTCAGTGCGAGGACGAGTCAGAAATGGGGCATCATATTGATAGATTTCCTCACTCAAACGATGACCATTACTTTTCATGCCTTGATGAGCAGGAGTATAGAGGCTCATCCGAATATCCTGATTGTGGGATGCAATCAGCTTGTAGGTAGAAGAGATTTGATTCATCGACTTACAGGAAAATAGGCTTGAGTTGGGGGATAGGACGAATAGTGCTTTCCACCGCAATACCATTGCGTAAAGCTAATAGCAATCCTGTGGCTTCCATGTAGCTATTGACACGATATATTTTGTGTCCCTGATTCTCAATTTGCAGTACTTCAGGAGTAATGTTGTAGTTAGTGGTATTATCTTTAACTAAGATTACGGGAACGCCTTGGTCTAGAGAGGCAAGAAAAGGTATATTCCCCACGGTTGTCTCTGGCATTACCACCGCCGAAACATTTTCCACAGATATCCTGGTTTCCCCTGCTGCAATGGGAGTTTCAAATTTTACCGGGCGAGGAGAATTGATTAAACCGTTGAGGGGAGAGCAAACATAGGCACTGGAAATTAATTCTGCACCATCGCGAGGATCTACTAATTTACCAAATCCTGTGTGTTCCCACTCCAATAATAAGGGAGCATGGGCAGCAGTAAAGGGGTAGAAATTAGTGAGCATATGAGTCATAATTGCTTCTGCACCGCCCCAGGGATTGGCAATCGATTCTCCTCGGTAATAGGCTTGACGGATTTTATCATCCACTAGCAAAGTAGTCATTAAAGCCACTGATGTCGCATCGGATTGTGCTACTACATCCAAAGCCTTCATCAACTCTTCCATACCTTGAAATTCCCCAGAAGCGTTACCATACGGGGAATAGGTACAGGCGGTTTCCACAGCACCACCAGTTACCACCACAGGGTCAATGTTAACTCCTCCCACAACCCGTAAACCATTGAGGGCATTAAGGACGTTGTTTAAAAATCGCTCATCTTTAGGTTTTTCAATGATGGCAGCGATCTTAGTTCTTTTTTCAGGAATGACACCAATATTACCTAGGAGTAATTGACAAATTAAATTACCTTCCAGATACAGTACATTATTCTGAGCAAAATAAACATCGGAAGCGGTAACAGCGTTGGGATTAGTTACCAAATAGTCACAAGCAGTGGCTAACAAATTGGTGCTGGGAGTTGCATCTCCGGCAAAACCACCAATTTCTGCCCTAACTCCGGTGGGAATAATACTAACTACAACGAAAGGTTGGTTAGAAACCTGTTGACGCGGATTAATGTTGAGTAAGGATGGCCAAACTGGTTTTCTATCGGTATCAATAAAGCTAGATTCAAAGGTAAGAGTTTCTCCTTCTACCTTGGTTAAGATTAAACGAATGGGTACACCTGGTAGAGGCAATGCAGAAATTTCCTGGGAAATGTACTTCCAACTGCGTTGTTGGGGTGGGCATTGAATTTCAAAGTCTTTAGTATAAACTCGGGACATTTGTCTGCATAGCTTAATGGACGAACTTGAGAATTATCTCACAACTTATCGCTACCGACGTACAGCTAAATGCATATATTTTTTGTGATACCAAGTAAAGCAACGTTCTTGTTTAAATCCTGGAGTATTATTTGTAATCGTTCTTCCACTGCACTTTTTGGACTTTTGACCCTCTGCTGATTGACATCGCAACACTCAACGCTAAAACTCCCTGCTACGAACGGCTGTATCGTATCATGGTTTGTTGAAATCCAAATTTTCCTCACTACAAATGACTGCTGCAACCACCAAATCTCCTGGAATTAGGTCCCGCCTTGTCAACGGTATCCTTGCAATTAAACCTTTAGCAAATCTTGCGAAACATCAAGCTCGTGAGATGATGATTAAAAGAGCAGAGGATATGGGTGTACCTT
>CAZWGS010000011.1:0-78388 GCA_964633315.1 uncultured bacterium
TTTCTTGAATTATCAAGCCATTGACTATTGTGACATGCTCCCGACGCTGATTCTACGAACACAGCACGGGCTTCTCACGGTTTAGCTAAACTGGAGTTAGCCCCAACATCGCCCGTAGGGTCAAGGTAATAAAAATAAATATTCCGATCAGCATACCAATTAGTGCTGTGGCTGCTAGGGGGTTTTTTAGAATGGGTTTAAGCCAACCAAAAATTGAGAAAAAGATACCCAAGGTAAAGGTTATCAGGTAGCGAGGGTAGCGAGAAACATTAATCAAGAATTCTTCCATAGTTTTGCCTCCAAGTTTATCCAATCGCGATCTATTTTAAGCAAACATCAGAAAAACCCCAATGTTGAAGTTAGAATTTGTGGAAAGGCAGGAGGCACGAGTATAGTATAAGCAGGTTTCAAGACTTTAGATCGTCCTAAACTATCTTGGTAGCGCTATATCAAACAGTAGATGTGAGTAGTGTTTGAAAAGCTTCCTTAGTTGGTAGTGAGGATTGAGCCCCAGCTTTTGTTACTGTTAAAGCACCAGCAATAGTTCCCCACTTAACTGCTTGAGGGAAAGAAATTCCGGAGGCTAAAGCAGCCGCCAAAGCGCCATTAAAAGCATCCCCAGCAGCAGTGCTATCTATTGTTTCCACAGCGATTGGGGGTAGTAACCAAGTTTTTTGAGTTGTGGCACAAAAAGCACCTTGATTGCCTAAAGTTATAATTACGTTTTCTACTCCCTGTTGACGTAAAACAGAGGCTGCTTGGCTAGCGGTAGCTGGATTATTCACGGGAAAACCAACTAACTGACTAGCTTCCACCTCATTGGGGGTAATGATATCAATAGCTTGATAAAGTTCTATAGGTAAATTGTCACGGGCAGGTGCTGGGTCTAAAATAACTGTTATTCCTGCTTCCTTAGCTATTTTTGCTGCAGCAACCACGGTATCGAGGGGAATCCCTAATTCTAGTAGTAACACCTTTGCCTGAGGCAGCAAAGTACGCAACTGTTGCAATTGTGTTTCCCCAACTTGGTGATTTGCACCAGCAGCGCAAGCAATTGTATTGTCACCTTGGTCATCAACTACAATTGAGGCAACACCGGAGTGAGTTTCCTGATTTACGGCAATAGCATTGATATTTACCCCCGCTTGCTGTAAACCTTGAAGTAGGGTAGTACCGAAATCATCCGCCCCAACTTGGCCAACTAAAGAGACAGGAAATCCTAATCTAGCAACAGCAACAGCCTGGTTTGCTCCTTTACCACCACCAACCGTCAAAAATTTTTGACCAATTACCGTTTCTCCTTTGGCGGGTAATTGAGGTACTTGTACCACTAAATCAATATTAATACTGCCTAAGACAACAACACTCATCGAATTTACCTGGCCAAGTCTAAGTTAGTGTTCAGTTAAATTGTATGCTGATTGCAGCACAGGAGCTGGTAAGAAAAATTGAGCATTGTTTTTGTACTCACAAAAGACACAATTTAAATGCTATACAGCCAACTACACTAAATCCGATTCCCCAAAATATCCTACCTTAGGCTGAAGATAGTTTTTCAATTAGATTCTATTAACTAAATTTGCGATCTAGAGGCATTACATCATGGAAGTTGCTGTAGTTAATATGGCTATTTCCATGTTTATCGCGCAATAAAGTATCAACAAAACTCATGTCCCACAAAATATTTTCTGGATAGTAATAGTAGCGGGCGTGCATTGTTTGGGCTACAGTTTCATCAAGTCCAGTGAGCATAATTATCAGTGTTATATTTGACTCTTTTAAAGACTCAAAAGTAGCTTGATATAGGGGACTAGTTTCATCAATCACATGCATCACCATCCAACTTAGAGTAAAGATGGGAGTTTCTGAACGCACTAATTTTAAATCCTCGAGGCGGCGTAGGGAATGTCCTTCTGGTGTTACCTCTGGGCGCAGCAAAGTCACGCGAATTTGCGCTTCAACTATAGCATTACTGCGTTGGTTAGCAGTGCGAAACATGAGGGTTGGGACACCATTATAAGGGCAAATAACGGCGACATTACTAAACAGAACACGAGCAGTTGGTTGAGAGAAGCGTGCAAACATCAATCCTGTCGCCATTGCTACTCCTAATAAACCAATAAATACCTCCGTAGTGACGAGAATATGAATGTAGAGAGTGCGCGGATACATGGCACCATAGCCAATAGTTGCCATGGTTTGGACACTAAAGGAAAAAGCATCTAGAAAGGAACCAGGTTTAGCATTAGCAATACCATTAATATCTGCCAAGTAAGCTAGGGCAAAGGCAAAGTTAAGTGTGAGATAGGTGAGGCTAACTGATACGAGGAATTTTGTCCAGGATATAGTTAGGAGTAAGTGATACAAATCGCCCCAGTGGAATTTGGGTATTCCGGAACGAATAATTGATCTGTTTCTTGGTTGTTTCATCAAACTTTTAAATCTACCAAGGTAAACGACTACCATCCCAGGAAAAAAACTCTCCACTATTTTCTGGAGTTAACTGGGCAATTACGTCTAATAATTGATTTACGGTGCGTTCAACACTAAAAAGTTTTTCTGGCGGCACATTTCTCTGGAAAGGTTGGGAGAGGCGAGTATTGGTGGTGCCAGGGTGGAGAGTCACAACGATTGTGGGTAGGCGTTTGCGGCGATATTCGATGGCGGTGTTGTGCATCAACATATTAAGTGCTGCTTTGGAAGCGCGATAACCATACCAACCACCTAAATAATTATCGCCGATGCTACCAACTTTAGCGGAAATACAGGCAAAAACACTGCGATCTTGATGTTTAAATAGGGGCAATAGATGCTTAGCTAACAAGATGCTAGGAATACTATTAACTTCGAAATAGTGCAGTAAATTTTCTGCATTAATCTGTCTGAGGCTTTTTTCTGGTTGCAATTCACCATTGTGCAATACCCCAACACAATTAATTACCAGATGCAGTTTTTCTGTTTGCTCACTAATGTTATCAATTGCTTCTACAATTTGCGATTCATTAGTAATATCTACTGGCAAACAAACTAATTTTTGGGGATAATTATGAACTTGTTTCAATAGTCCATTTGCTGTTTCTTGCTGGCGATAGGTGGCATAAATTTTGGCAATATTTTCATCTTTTAGCAGATGATTCACAAAACCTAAACCAATACCCTGACTAGCACCGACAATGAGGACGTGTAATTTATTTGCTCTCACTTGATACTTCTTTCCTAACTTAATCAACCTTGTGTCAAAGTTTTTCTTGATCGCTGTTCTATCAATGAGAAAACTGATTGCTCTTGGGAAAAATAGAAAACATTCTCAGAAGTCTAAATCTTCTGCTCTGACGAGTTTCTCATCTTCTTTTTAGGTAGAAAAGTTGGTAACTATTTCTGCCTCTTGCCTCCTGCCTTCTAACGCTTATTACTCGTAAAAGTTTAATCTTGCCATTGAGATCGCAATTGCTGCACTACTTGCTGTAAACCAACGGAATTGGAAGCTTTAAATAAAATACAATCTCCTGGCTCAATCATCTCGTTTAATTTTTCTACCAAGGCTGAGTGAGTGGTAAAACATTGGCTATTAATACCCGCAGCACCTTCTACAATCGCCTCTGTCTCCGATTCATCCACCAGTACTAGTAAACCATCTAATCCTAATTTTTGAGCCGTTACTCCCACCAAATGAT
Source organism: uncultured bacterium (assembly GCA_964633315.1). Lineage (GTDB taxonomy): Bacteria > Cyanobacteriota > Cyanobacteriia > Cyanobacteriales > CAWCAG01 > CAZWGS01. The sequence goes on from CAZWGS010000011.1 coordinate 3,675, forward strand.
GCAATTCCCGAGAATGTTCCCCCAACTCCTTCATGGTTCCCAAAACCGCTAGATGACGTGTTCCTGGAGTTTCACGCAACAAATGCAAAGCAGCGATCATCGATTCTAAACCTGCATTGTAGGTTTCATCAAGAAGAACAATTTCCCCAGGTAACTGATAGCGCCTGGCCCTTCCTCCTGGTAAAGTGACATCTAGACCCGCCGTTAAAGGATTCCAATCTATCCCCAGCACTTGCGCCACTGCTAAAGCTGCCAGATAATTTGAAGCATTGTGTGCTCCTGATAAGGGTACAGGAAAGTCAGTGTTACCCACACGTAGAGTTTGGGGAGAAATAAATTCACCTTGGATATCTCCTCCTTCTAAACCATAGGTTATTGTTTCTCCTTGCCAAACTTGAGCTGCAGTTGCCAAAAGTAAGGGGTAATCATGATTTAAAATCGCCACTCCATCTCTGGGCATTTTTGCCAATAATTCGCACTTAGCTTGAGCAATTGCTTCGCGAGAACCCAATCTTCCGATATGCGCAGTTCCCACATTAGTGATAATACTGATATTGGGGTTAGCAATCTCGGTCAACAGAGCAATTTCACCTCTACCACGCATTGCCATCTCAATTACAGCATAGCTATGGTGCGATTCCAAGCCTAGTAAGGTTTTGGGCACTCCAATTTCATTATTATAGTTAGCTTGGGTTTTGAGTACTTGACCCCGAGTGGCTAACACACTAGCAATTAATTCCTTGGTGGTAGTTTTCCCTACAGAACCAGTGATGCTAACTACTGGTATATTGAACTGATCACGCCACCAGCGAGCAATCTTCTGATAAGCGCTTAAGGTGTCTGCTACCTTGATTTGAGGTACCTTGTACTCCCTTGGTAGCTCAATTTCTCGCTCTGTAATTATACCAATTGCACCTCTCTCTATAGCTACTTGAACAAAGTTATGACCATCAAAATTATCACCTCGCAAAGCAACAAAAATTTCCCCTACCCTGAGGTTTCTACTGTCAGTATTAATACCAGTAATTAACTGAGATGGATTAAGTAAAGTTGAAGCTGAAGTATCAAAACCAACAACTTCACACAATTGATCAAAAAACAGTTGACAATTCATATAACGATGAGTTACGAACTTAAAGTGAACTAACTAACACCCTCATCAATAACTATGTCGCTGCTGCGCTGGAAAGCCTGATTACAAGGGTTGTTTCGCTCTAAAGATAGCCAAAATACTACCTCAAGATAGATACTTAAAATGTGACAAAAATGGCTTAATTGGTAAGGGGGATCATATTCAGTATAATCACGGAGAACTGATACAACTTTATCAAAATGCTACAGAGTTAAAACGTATTTGATTTAGAATTATGGTCGTTTTCTATCTTGCCAGCAAAAATTACCAAGCGAAAACTTTTCCCTCGGATTCATGTAGTTGGAATTCGATAGAATTTTTATCAAAAATTTAAATGCAAATGTTTAAAACTCTCCGTTTTGGGGAGTTTTGTCAGCGTATATATCAGATGGATTCCTCTTGTTGATTTTCCTACCCAGGAGTGCAGATTACCGTGACACATCACCAGAATAGTTACCTTCGTCAGACCAAACCAGAGGCGCAAAGACTCTATGACCACCTACTATATCACGTGAGGCACGAATCACCAGACAAACTCATAGAACGTTTCTCTTGTCTTTTCATCGATGGGGTAGAGTGTGATTACATTGATGCAGATGTTCAAGATGCATTGAGAGTATTGGTTTACGGGAAGGAAGCGAAGGAAGAATTCAAGTATATACTCAATCGTTGCTGTCACATTATTATTAACCACTGGCAAATGCGCTCGCAACTACAAGCAGCGATTCCCCATTTGGTAGACTTACTGTGCAGCCAGTCTACACTAAGTCCTGGTCATTCTCGCTATAGTCAGAAACTGCGTTTTTTAATTCGCGACTTTACCACCACCGAACAGTATTTAACTCTACAACGTTTGGCGAAGGTTATTGAGCAACAAACGGCGGAAAACAATCAAGGTTCCCAACAAGTAGGGGTTTTAATTAGCCGTTATCCCTACCTTTATGAACACTGTCTTCTTAGTGAGGATAGCAGCCATGAACATCAACAAACGGTACGTCAGGTACAATCGGAGGTGCAAAAGCGCTTTGAGGTAGATTTGTCTCGCTACGTTACCTATCAAGTGCGTCTGGCTAAAGTCGCCCGTCAACGCCGACTGAATCAAAATTCAAGGCGAGTCATTATTCCTGTTGATAATCCAACTCTACTAGAAGAAAAGGAATTAGCTTGCTCTCTTAAACATTTTATCGGTCGCAGTCAAGGAAATAAAACATACCATGATTTAGCCCAAAGCTTTATCACCCATACCCAACGAATTCCTTCCTATCGTAGTTTCAAAAATGAGCTGTATGAATATTTAACCTATGGCATTGACACCACCTACGGCAATCGCAACTTTAATGAGAGGCTGCATCAGCAATTAAAGATAACTCTAGCAGATCGCGAAGAGCAAAAGAGTAGTGAATTTCTAGTATTGCGCACCGCTAGCAAGTTACTCAATTTCCTGGTTGTGGAAAGTCCTCAGCATCCCCAACACTATGTTTATGTTGACCTTATAACCAACTTAGGTGTCACACAAACCATTGGCTTACTGCTGAAAATTGTTCTTTTGTGTCGTAAAGTCAAGCCCTATTTAGAAAAGAGATTTTCTATTCTCTTTAGCCACTACGAAACTGATAATGAAGATGTTGTTCCTTGGCTGGTTAAATCTCTAGAAAACCTCAACCTTGCTTTTAGCATTCATTTTGGAAATGCAGATCTATCCTGCTTAAAATATCTTATGTAAGCTCGATAGTGCGACCATTGTAGAGGCTCATTGCTTTAGCAATACCTTCTTTCAATCCCAATTCTGTTGCTTGCAATACCAAGGGCATAACTTCCCCTAAGTATAGGCGTTCTTGGGGCGAAAACTTACCTAGTACATGGGAAACAGTACCTTTTTCTGCATTGGATTTACCAATACCAATGCGGAGGCGAGGAAAATTTTGGCTGCCAAGATGGGAGATAATAGACTTCATCCCATTATGCCCTCCAGCAGAACCAGATAATCTCAGGCGTAATCGCCCTATGGGTAAATCCATATCATCGTAGATGACTAGCACTGACTCTGGAGCTAATTTATACCAATCAATCACTCCTCGCACAGATTGTCCAGAGCGATTCATATAGGTTAGGGGTTTGAGGAGGAACATTTTCTTACCTAATACCACTCCTGAGGTAAATAAGCCCTGAAAGCGTCGATTTTCTTGCCAAGAAAGCTGCCAACGTTGGGCGAGGGTATCAACAGCCTCAAAGCCAATATTATGCCTGGTTTGGTCATATTTAGCTTCTGGATTGCCTAAACCCACAATTAATTGGGGAATAATTAGTGGAGATTTATCCTGGGAAGAGTCTTTTGCTTTCATGAAATAGTAGATGAATTTTACTAGAGCTCTTGCAAGAGTACTTTGGTAATCATTTTTTCATCAATGCTTGTACTTATTACTTATTACTTGAATTCTGCAAGAATTCTATTGTCCAGGATTAGGTGCAGATGGAAATGGTGCGGGAGCATTAGGTAAGGGAGATAAGGCAGGATCAATGGGAAAATTGGGTGTGGATGGGTTTGGTGTCACCCCTGGAATTGTCAGATTGGGTTGAAGGGAAGTGGGATCTTTTACTCCTTCTGGTAAAGTAGCTAAAGCGACGCGATTACCACCTTCTTTGCGTAGAATATCGAGAACTTCGATCACATTTTTATAGGTAGCATTTTTAGAAGCATAGAGTGCCATTAAACCATCGGGCTGAGTTTGGAAATATGCTTTAACATTTTGAGCTAGTTGCTCTTCGTTGCTGATGAGTTTATCTTCAATAAAAACGCGCCCTAAATCATCTACAACCACAATTAATAATTCTCTACTTTGGGCAACTCCTGTTTTTGCTTCTGGTAAATCTAGGTTAATAGCTTGCTGACGCGAAACTCCAACTGCTGCGAGAATAAAGAAGATAAGAATACAAAAGACAACGTCAACTAAGGGGATAATTTCAATACGTACCTCTTGATCTGAGGAAGTATCAACCCATAACTTGAGAGGTTTGCCTGGAATCTGCTTATTGGAATGACGATTTTTCTTTTTTTTAACAGCTGACTTTGCCATATCCTGCCTAATTAAAAATCGTTGGGCTGTAGGTTTTAGAGTAGTTTTTTAACATCAACATTTTGCCAAAGTATTTTTATCTTGGCATTTATTTAGTTGTTAGCTCACTTGTGCAAGCAATTTAATCTTATTTTTCCAGATAGTCCTCAATTTTCTTTACCTTCAAGTTGTCTATCTTCAGGAGTTACACCATCCATCTCTAGGGCAAACTCTTCATTTTCTTCTTCATCTTGATACCATTTTTGACGATAGATTAATTCCAACTCACTACCTGCTTTGCGGAAAATGCGAACTTGATTAAACCACAAAGCCTGAAAAAAGCGATAAAAAGCGAGGCTGACGATGGCAACAACTAGTCCAGCAAATGTTGAGCCTAGTGCTTGACCAATACCCAGGGTAACACCCCCAGTATCAGCGGTGCCGATATCACTAATGCTAATGGAACCGAGGGAATCCATCAAACCCCAAACAGTTCCTAGTAAACCAATTAAAGGAGAAAGGGCGATTACTGCTTCTAAGACTTTTTCTCCTCGACGCATCAGGGCTAATTCGTCATCAGCTGCTGTTTCTATCGCCAAATGAAAAACTTCTGGTTCTGGATTTGTCAGTCGCAGGGGTATATAGAGAAAACGCCCCACAGGATGTCGCCGATATTCCATAGCCATTTCCCTCGCGAGATTCCAGTTACGGTAGGCTGCATCTAGTATTCGATTGAGAATTCTTTTTTCCCGAATCAAGACTCTCATCCAGTGCCAGATACGCTCAAAAATCGTAGATAGAGCTAAAATTGACAGTACCAGCAGCGGCAACATGATTTCCAATTTGCCAGTTTGTATGATAGCTGTGATACTGCTTGTGATGTTGCTGAAGTTCACCTTTTTTATTACCTCCGTGGCACTTCCCCAAGTAGTTTATAAGAAGTTTAAGTTATTTTCCGAGCCCAGGGGCACAATGTTTTTCTCTAACCCAACTGCTAGATTTTTTCCGATTGCAGTAAATTACTTTACGCTGTTTGTGTTAAGAATCTGGGAAATTTTGAACCAATTGATCTGGAAAATTGGATCTTTGCCTAATCTTCAAAAATGTCCAATTGTTCTACCAATTGACGCGAGGATTGAGAATTAACCATCGGCTTTCTTTGGACAATACCTCGACGCAACCCTAGGGCAATTTTACTGTGTTTTTCGATTTGTCCCATCACTTGTTTCGCACGTTGAATCACCTGAGGTGGTAAACCTGCTAAACGCCCTGCTTCAATACCATAGGATTTATCAGCACCACCGGGACGCACTTGATGGAGAAAAACAATTTTTTCTGGTAATTCTTTGACCGTTACTTGATAGTTTGCCACATTGGAGAGAATAGAAGCCAACTCATTTAATTCATGGTAGTGAGTAGCAAAAATAGTCCGCCCTTGAATTTCCGTAGCTAAATATTCTGCTACCGCCCAAGCTATTGAAAGTCCGTCAAATGTGGCTGTTCCCCGACCAATTTCGTCGAGTAAAATCAGGGATTTAGCGGTGGCGTGGTTAAGGATATTGGCAGTTTCATTCATTTCTACCATAAACGTAGACTGCCCTGTGGCTAAATCATCCACCGCCCCCACACGGGTAAAAATGCGGTCACAAATACCCAAATTTGCCTCCCTGGCGGGGACAAAACTACCAGTTTGCGCCATCAGTTGAATTAAACCCACTTGCCTCAAATAACAGCTTTTGCCGCTAGCATTAGGTCCAGTGAGAATTATCAGATCTGGGTCATTATCTACTTCCGTGCTACCCATTTCAGTAGAATTAGGCACAAAGAAACCCGCAGGTAGAGATTGTTCCACCACTGGATGCCTACCATCAAGAATTGCTATTTTTCTATGGGCTTGAATCCGGGGACGAGTGTAACCTTGATATACCGCCACCTCAGCCAAACCAGCCAACACATCTAGCGCCGCTACCGCCTTAGCAATGTTGCGAATTGGTTGGGCAACTTTACCCACCTCCGTACGCAGATTAGCAAATAACTCATACTCTAATTTATACAAATCTTCTCGCGCGGTCAGGATACGGGTTTCCCTTTCCTTAAGTTCCGAGGTGATGTAGCGTTCCTCATTAGTTAGGGTTTGCTTACGAGTATAATCCTCTGGTGCTTGGGCTGCTTTCGAGCGAGGCATACTGATATAGTAGCCAAAGGTTTTGTTATAGCCTACCTTCAAAGTATTAACACCAGTGCGCTGACGTTCCCTCACCTCCAAATTTGCCAGCCATTGTTGATCCTCCACCATTAAACGGCGCATTTCATCCAGTTGGCTATTAATCCCATCCCGAATTAAACCCCCTTCCTTGAGGTGTTGCGGTGGATTTTCCACCAAATGGGCGCTAACGTGTCTCCCCAACTGTTCCAATTCCGGTGGTACTTTTTGCAACGCCCGCATATAGGGAGAAGAACCATAGGCGGTTAGTTCAGAAAGTTCGCTTAATTTAACCAGAGAGTCAGCTAAAGCCGCTAAATCCCTTGCATTCGCTGTTCCTGAACCCACACGCCCCGTCAGCCTCTCTAAATCATAAATACCGCGCAATAGATGGCGTAAATCTTCCCGCAGGGCGCTATTTTCCTTGAGTTCACTAATAGTATCCTGCCTAGCACCAATACCATTAATATCTAGTAGAGGCTGCAATAACCAACGACGCAACGCCCGCCCTCCCATCGCCGTCATTGTACGATCTAGCGCCCAGAGAAGGGAACCGTGGAAACTTCCATCTCGCACCGTCTGCATAATTTCTAGGTTACGACGGCTTTGGTGATCTAAAATCAGATAATCGGCGAGGGCGTAGGTTTTTAAAGGTTGCAAAGGGACATCATGGGCTTTTTGTGTGTCCTCCAAATACTCCAACAAACCACCAGCAGCCCTCACAGCTAAAGTAAGATGTTCACAACCCATCCCTTCTAGGGAACTCACGCCAAATTTAAACAAAATGCGCTGCTTAGCTTCGCTAGAGTTAAAGTATCTTTGGGGACGCAGACAATAGCAAAAAGAATCCGGTAAACAGGGAGGTAAATGTTCGCTAGTTTCCCCTGGACGCAGTAAACCGCCAATATCCGGTGCATTAGTTGGCACTAACACCTCAGAAGCTTGCAAACGCTGCAATTCCGCCGTCAACGCCTCCAAATCCCTCCCCTGGGTAGTAAAAAAATCTCCCGTCGAAATATCAGCATAAGCCAAACCCCAATGATCCTTGGCGATTACCACCGCCGCCAAAAAATTGTTGCGCCTGGCGGATAGCATCCCCTCATCAGTAAGGGTTCCCGGAGTTAGTAACTTAGTAATTTGGCGTTCCACCATACGATTTTCCGCCTTCGCCTGATTTGCATCCTCCACTTGATCGCAAATAGCAATGGCATAGCCTTTTTCCACCAACAAAGTGCTATATTTTTCCAGAGCATGGTGAGGCACACCAGTCATAGCAATACGCCCAATTTCCTTACCCCCATCCTTAGAAGTGCAAACCAACTCCAACTCACGGGAAATAATCACCGCATCCTGAAAAAAGCACTCATAAAAGTCACCGCAGCGGTATAACAGTAGTGTGTGGGGATGCTGATCTTTGAGTTCCGCATAATGTTGCATCATCGGAGTCAGCTTAGCGCGTTGCAAATGCCGATAATCACCGTGGGGCGCTTCTCGTGTGGCGATAGTTGGTTTTTGGGGCGTAGATTCCGGTTGCACTGCGCTCATGAAAAATCAAGGTGATGCTCAATGTATCTAACGACTTTATCGCAAGCTGCCAGTTAGGTTCAATGGAAAGTGAGCAAACTACAAGAAGTTTTATCTAATCATGGATAACTTCACTTAGTATGTACTTTAGCGAGGAGAATTTCAATTCAGTTAATTCATGTCTCAGAAAAACGAAACCAAAGTTCTGGTACTATCCTTACTCATTACCGCCGCGATGTTGGGTGGAGGTGCATGGTGGTTTCTCAATCGCAACAGCGACAAGCAAGGAAATACTCCAACTCAGCCAGACACTCCAGCTACGATAATACCAATTAGTCCTACCACAGAAATTTCCACTCGTCTAAGTACAGGGGATAAACTGCTTACAGGAGGCGCAACCAAAGCCAAGCAGGCAGCTATTTTCGCCTTGGCAACAGAGGACTATACCGAAGCCATTGCCCAATTAGAGGCATCCTTGCAAGCCAATCGCAACGATCCAGAAGCCCTAATTTACCTCAATAATGCCCGCATTGGTAACGATCAAGCCCATCATATTGCCGTAGTTATTCCTGCTAGTTTTGATGTTAATGGAGCCAAGGAAATTTTACGTGGTATAGCTCAGGCGCAGCAAGAAATAAATAGTGCAGGTGGTATCAATAGCATTCCTTTAAAGATACTAATTGCCGATGATAATAATGATCCAGAATTAGCCAAACAAGTTGCCCAATCCTTAGCCGAAAATTCAGACATCTTAGGAGTAGTTGGTCATTGGGCAAGTGATGTTACCCTAGCAGCAGCAGAAGTTTACGAGCAAGAAAAACTAGTCGTAATTTCCCCTGTGAGTACTTCAGTACAACTGTCAGGATTTGGCAATTATATCTTTCGCACTGTACCCAGCGATCGCTTTGCAGGCAGTGCCCTTGCCCGCTATATGCTGCGAGACTTAGACTTAAAACAAGCCGCCGTCTTTTTCAACTCCCAAAGCAACTACAGCCGTTCCCTTAAGGAAGTTTTCACCACAGATCTTTTTGCGGAAGGGGGAGAAGTGGTAGAAGAATTTGACCTCTCAGAACCCAATTTCAACGCTGCAGAGGCTTTTCAACAAGCAAAAGCACGAGATGCCCAGGTTCTGGTATTAGTAGCAGATGTGAGCAATTTAGATAAAGCGCTGCAAGTGGTGCAAGTGAATGATGGAGATTTAGAAATCCTTGCAGGAGATGATGTTTACAGCGCCAAAACTCTGCAAATTGGTGGTCGAGACGCTTTGGGAATGGTTTTAGCTGTACCTTGGCATATTAAAGGTAACCCGGAAGCAACATTTCCCCAAGCTGCCAGGGATCTTTGGGTTGGTGATGTTAACTGGCGCACAGCTATGGCATATGATGCTGCTAAAGCCCTAATTGCGGCGATAGAGAAACAACCAACTCGTCAAGGAGTGCAAGCAGCCCTCAAAGATAGAAGTTTTACCGCCACTGGTGCAGAGGGAGCAATTCGCTTTTTGCCCTCAGGCGATCGCAACAAACCCATGCAGTTGGTTAAAGTGGAAGAAGATACCGATAATAGCACCAGTTTTGGGTACGAGTTTGTACCTCTAGAGTAAAGTTATGTTGCTCAATAATTTTCTTTGCTAGGTTGCCAAATAGTATAGAAAACCAGATTACTGTAAAAAGTTATAATAATCGAAAATATTAGAAAACTAGACTAACTCTATAGCTCTACCAGATCCTTATGACATAAGTTATCAAAGCAACTTAACAAAAATTAGATGCATTTACCCTAGGTAAGTGAAAGCGTAGGGAACTATTACTGTGGGAACTAATGCTAACTTTCCGTTTCCTTTTCCCGATTTTCGACTTCATCTTTGAAACCTCTAAGGGTTTTTGCCAAAGCGCCACCTAATTGGGGAATTTTTTTTGGTCCAAAAATCAGCAAAGCAACAACACCAATCACAATCACCTCAGCCCAACCTAAACCAAACATAAAAACTCTCCTGGATCTAGCTACTCAATCATTAACATATAAGTCCCCAGCATCGGTATATGCTTAATTTAAGAAAACCTAAGTAAATTATGAGCTGCTAAGCTCCGAATCACATCGGAATGTCACAAATTGCAAATTCCTCAGTTCGTCAGCAACTACATCCCCTAATTCGCACACTAGCTGACTCCATTGTCGGTTACTGGGAAAAATACTTGGAGTTATCACCTTACAATTTACCAGCAGGATTAGGCTATGTGGAAGGGCGACTCGAGGGCGAAAAACTGACGATTGAGAATCGCTGCTATCAAACACCCCAGTTTCGCAAAATGCACTTGGAATTGGCAAAGGTGGGTAAAAACCTAGATATTCTCCATTGCGTTATGTTTCCCCGCCATGTTTATGCCTTGCCCATGTTTGGTTGTGATATTGTTGCTGGTAGAGGACAGGTAAGTGCCGCAATAGCAGATTTATCTCCTGTAAATTCTGCGAAAAACCTACCCCCAAGCTATCACCAAGCATTAGCCAAACTACCTCCAGTTTCCTTCGCCCAACATCGTCAACTTCCAGCTTGGGCAGATATCTTTTCTGAATTTTGTCTTTTTATTAAACCCCAAAATTCCCAAGAGGAAGCACAATTTCTCAAACGCGCCCAGGATTTCATTGAAATCCATTGCTACCAAGCACTCCAAGCCCAACCTGTATCAGAGAGAGAACAAATTTTAAACCTCAAAGGACAAAATTATTACTGCACCAAACAACAACAAAATGATAAAACTCGTCGTGTACTCGAAAAAGCTTTTGGTAGCGAGTGGGCAGATAGGTATATGACTTCAGTTTTATTTGATATGCCCACAGTAGGAAATTAAAATTTTATTTTTGTATCGATTACCCCACTTATTACTCGGCGTTGGTTAATCAAGATACCACAGTGACTTCTCCAGACGTTGATGCTACGCATACAACGCTGGCTTCTCCAAATCCAGAAGGATAGAGAGAACTAGCTTTGAGGTACTATTAGTAGTAGATGCTTTTACTACTGGATTCCCTTTACGCCGTATTATAGTCGGGAACAAGTCCAGCCCGACTCTCTTAAGGTTGATACTCGATGCTATGTCACGGTCAACCCAGAGCTTTAATTCTTCATCCCAATACTTTCTGATACTGACATCGGTAAAAACAAACTCGTCTTTATAAGGTAATATCATCGAGGTATACGCGGGATTTACTGCGACGACTGAAGCACCAGTTTTTTCTCCTATGTACTTCAAGATATTAAAAAACTGCCCAAATGCGGCATCTGCCCAAGACTTATTTAAACCAGTTTTAGCAGACTGACCATTGGGTAAGTATCTACCCGTTTCGTCTTGCTTGGGCTTATTTCTTTTGCTCAACCGTGCTAGATTGAGTTTTTCGTGGAAGAAAACTTTTTTGTCAGTAGCCATCAGTTGATGAGCACTTTTGTAGGCGTGGTCTTTTCTGGCTCTAGCGATGCGCTGATGCACCCTGGCTTCTCGTTTGGCTAGTTTGCGTCTAGCTTTTGTGCCTCTTTTTCTATTGGATTTGCGCTGAGAAACTATGGCTAGTTTATGTTGTGATTTACGAAAAGATTTGAGACTTGGTAGCTTAACTCCCTCAGAAGTAGCCAGATAATCATCTTCGTGTAGAACTGCATCCATTCCCAGAGAGTTGCCCCAAGTCGGAGTAATGTCTGGTTTGAAATCAGGCACAGAAGTATCTTCTAGGCGTAAATTAATGTACCAGCCATCAGCTTTCTTAATTACCTGCAGTGACTTAAGCATCGCTCCGTTTGGTAACGAACGATGATGGCGAATTTTAACAATACCTATCTTTGGCAGCGAAACATATAGCCACTTACCACCAACCGAACAAGAATGTAGTTTCGCTCCTTCAAAAACCATCGAACGGAATCTAGAGGCATTTTTGATTCTAGGTTTGCCCTTTCGCTTCCCATTTTTGTCGCCAGATACGTACCTGTTAAAAGCTAGCTTGACTCTGGTGCAGACTTCTTGAAGCGTTTGAGAAGGAACGCAATTAAAGTCTAGTAGTTCTTTGCTCCAACCTACAGCTACCAAATCTTGTTTGAGTTTTGGTAGCTGCTTTTTTTGTCCGTAAAACTCAGGCTTATCTTTAAGTCCTGGTAGATGGCAAACCAAAGGGCAGCTATTGACGTAGCAGCGATTTTGCTCCCACCAATCAAATCTCTCGCCAAGCTGACGATTGTACCAATAACGGCAAATCCGAAGCCACTCGTTGAGAGTTAGCTTCTTTTGTGTAGTTGGATATAGCCGATATTGGTAGTTTAGTTTCACAAGTCAACGTAGTTTAAAATAACTACAGTGATTATAACAGAACATTAATGAAAAATGATTTTGTTTCCAATGCTAGGTCTGTATCTGATTTAAAAGCTCACTTGGTTCTTACTACAAAGTACAGAAGAAAGGTTTTGACTGGACAAATGATTGGTCGTTTAAGCGAGGTTTTAAGTGAGTTGTGTGAGAAATGGAATTGTAAACTGATTGAGTTCAATGGTGAAGACACGCACATACACCTGCTTTTCCAATATTACCCACAATTAGAATTACCCAAGTTCGTAGGTAATATTAAGTCTGTAACTAGCAGGAAACTGCGACAAGAATTTTCAGATGAAATTAATAAGTTTTACTGGAAAAAGGTTTTTTGGAATGAGTCGTATTTTATTGCTAGTTGTGGAGGAGTAACAATATCAGTATTGAAAAAGTATATTGAAAGTCAGCATGCACCAACTTAAGTGTAGACTGGCATTCATCGAGACGTTCTGTGCGATAGCACAGAACGCTGGGCTTCTGCCAGATTAGCTAAATTAGGTTATTAGCATTCACAGATGCTGTAGTGATATTAATTTCTCCTGCACTACGGATTAAATCTAATGAGGACTTAAGGCAACTTTAAGCATTTCTTCTGGGGTAAGGCGATCATACACCACCCTGCCATCTCTAAACCAAACAATGCGCTGAGTGAGGCGTGCTACTTCTGGTTCGTGGGTTACCATAACCAAGGTAATACCACTCTCATTTAGTTCTGCAAAAAGCTCGAGTACCTCGTTAGTTGTACGCGAGTCTAGTGCCCCAGTAGGTTCATCTGCAAGTAATAATACAGGTTGATTAACAATAGCGCGGGCGATGGCGACTCGTTGCTGTTGTCCTCCTGAAAGCTGATTTGGTTTATTTTGTAAGCGGTTAGCCAAACCCACCTTTGTCAAAGCTGCAGTGGCACGCTCTTTTCTTTCTGAGTGCTTAAGTCCAGCATAAACCATTGGTAGCATAACATTTTCCAAGGCACTCATTTGAGGCAATAAATGAAACTGCTGGAAGACAAAACCAATTTTGAGATTGCGAATATTGGCTAACTCTCCCTCTGGCAAACCTGAAACATCTACGTTATCAAGATAGTAGCGTCCAGAGGTCGGTCGATCTAAACAGCCAATAATATTCATCGCTGTAGATTTACCTGAACCAGAAGCACCCATAATTGAGCAATATTCGCCCTTCTCTACTATCAAATCTACGCCAGCCAAGGCCTTTACCTCAGCATTTCCCGTACCGTAAACTTTAGTCACCGATTCGAGACGGATAATGACAGGTTTATGGGGATGGGGTTGTTTGCTATTTTCCAAGTTAAGTAAGCTCAGAATAACTGGATTGTTGTTACTATCCTAGCCTGTGTCAATTGGCTCTTTCGTGTACCTTTTTAGGCTACAGATACCATCCATCTAATCCAATCACTCTAATTCCCCTCTCCGACAATAATTCCCCAATTACCTTCTCCAACAACAATTCCTCAATTCCCTTCTCCAACAACAATTCCCCTCTCCTCGTAGGAGAGGGGTTAGGGGAGAGGTCTTCAAAAATTACAGCATACTACGTAGCATCCAAGCAGCTTTTTCATGGACACTCAGACGCTCACCAAGAAGACCTAAAGTAGACTCATCTCCAGCACTGTCAGCTACATCAAAACCAGAACGTGCAGTGCGTATTACCGCTTCGTTTGCTTCTACTAGTAAACGTACCATTTCTTGGGCATCAGGAACACCAGGGGTTTCCTGAATACTCGTCAATGTGGCATATTCGCTGTAACTACCAGGTGCAGGATAGCCAATGGTGCGAATTCGTTCTGCAATATCATCTACTGCTACTGCAAGCTCATTGTACTGCTCCTCAAACATAACATGGAGGGCATGAAACATTGGTCCGGTAACATTCCAATGGAAATTGTGGGTTTTGAGGTAGAGGGTATAGGTATCCGCTAGTAGGCGAGAAAGTACTTCTGCAACCTCTTTAAGATTTCCCTCATCAATCCCAATATTTACAGCTTGCATATAAATCTCCTAGTTGCTTGAAAGTGATTTTTGTTGGGTCAACTATTTTAACAGCAAGAAACTGCACGTTGCGCCTCTAGGATTTTAACGAGGTTAGGAGACAAAGAGAATAGAAGTAGATCAATATTTTTGGCTGTCCCATTAGAAAAAATTATTAATTACAAGTAAATGTTTAGTTAAGAATTCAAGTTTTACTTCCATTTTTTTAGATGTCAAAGCAAAGTTTGACAATTTCGAGCTAATTATTTTGCTTTTTATGATGCTTTTTGACCGTCACTTATAGGAACAAATATTGCTCATATTATCTAGTTATTGTTTTTTATATAAAACAGAAAAAATTAGATTGCCAATCCTGAAATATCTCGTGTTGTTTGCTGTTTGACTTAATACATTTATGCCAATTAGATAAAAGTAAAGATATATTATATGTTAGGATTTTTAATCCTCGGAGCTACTAAATATTGTTATTCTAATAGTAAGTAAATCATCTCAATACTCCATCGCCACAGTAAATAAACGTTGAGTCATGAGAGTTGATCTAGGAGCGCAGAAAAATGATTAACAATTTAGCAGCAAAAGATGAGCAACAATTAATGCCAGATCCTTGGTCAGCCACTAATAATGCTGCTGCAACCGAGGATTGGCATTGGCAGTTCCCTCTCCATCTGCAGCCAGCAATAGCAGCCGCAGGAAAACCAGGAATACGGCAACTAACAACACCAAAAATTAGTACGAAAATCAACTTACCTCAGGTATTATTAACCGATGAAATCAAACTAAAAGCGACACAGCAGCAACAACTTACACAACAGCTGCAAGAGGCTTTAACTTTGCTCTATTGGCTCGAGTAAGACAAGGAATGAGTAATTCATCACTCATTAACCACCCCGTAAACTATCAACCATGAGGGGAACAAAATGACCATAATATTTTCCCACCGCAAACAGGCAGGACAACTTCTGGCAAAGCAACTGAAAGACTATGCTAATCGCCCCGATGTGTTAGTCTTAGCGCTACCACGCGGAGGTGTACCCGTGGCATTTGAAATCGCAGTTGCTCTTAATCTCCCCCTAGATGTATGCTTGGTACGCAAACTGGGAGTTCCTGGACAACCGGAATTGGCGATGGGAGCAATTGGTATGGGTGGGGTGGTGGTGCTAAACCAGGGAGTGGTACAGTGGCGGCATATACCTAACTCAGTCATTGAAGTGGTGAAGGCTACCGAAAATGAAGAATTGGAGAGGCGAGAGCGAACTTACAGAGGTAATCGCCCCCTACCTGATGTAGTTAATCGTACAGTAATCCTTGTAGATGATGGTGTTGCTACAGGTTCTACTCTTAGGGCTGCAATTGCAACTGTAGGCGAATGGGGAGCTGCTAAAATAGTGGTTGCAATACCAGTAGCACCTCCTTCAACTTGTCGAGAAATCAAAAGAGAAGTTGACCAATTGATTTGTCTGGAAACTCCCCAATTATTTTACTCAATTAGCCTTTGGTATCAAGATTTTACTCAAACTAGCGATACTCAAGTATGTGATTTGTTAGCCCAAGCAAACAAAGAAATTACCACTACTTCTGGATAGCAAGCTGTAGTTAAAACTCACTTTTATTGAATTGGCGCACTTTGCCACCGTGAATTTGTGCCATCGCCTCCGCCATTTGTTGCGATGGATATTTTTTAGCTCGTTCTAACCCGGGCTGAAATTGACCGGAAAGGTTCAAATAATGGGTAAATAAGCCAACTTGTTTGTAAATAATCCACATCTTTCCTTTCTCCTTCCAATCTGATTGCTTTCAGATTCTTTTTACTGCAAATTTACATTTACTCATCTGTTTTTCAGGTATATCTTAAGCAAACTTCAGTTCTTCATTAGCATTCACTCAGAATTGTGGTGGATTATAAATCGTGTAAAGCAAATTTAACTAAATCGTTTAGGACTTGGAATCATGAACTTGAATCGCTTGAGTGCTGGTATCTTTACCTCTGTTATCGTTTTAGGTAGTTTAGGTGTCGTTGCTGTTAATCCTCATAGCGTCAATGCCCAAGCAATCAATAATACTAGACAAGAATTAGCGAGAAAAGAAGTTATTGCTTCAGGTAGTTTTGTTACAGTAGATAGAGGTCATCCTACTTCTGGAAATGCCCGCATTGTTACTGAAAATGGGCAACGTTACCTAGAGTTCGACCAACGATTCAAAACAGTGGGTGGACCTGATGTTCGAGTAATTTTATCTCGTACTCAAGTAGTACCAGTTAATGTTAATCAGCAAGACTATATTACCCTTGCCCCTCTCCAAAGCGTTAATGGCACTCAACGTTACGCCATTCCCGCCAATGTTAATCTTGACGAATTTCCCTCTGTGGCAATTTGGTGTCGCCAATTTAATGTTACCTTCGGTTACGCGGCTTTTTAAGATTGGAATAAATCTATTGTCGAAAGCGGCGGGTAGTTACTGAGTACATCCTCGGAATAAATTGACTTCTCGCTGCTTTGTTATTTGTTATTTGTTATTTGTTATTTGTTATTTGTATTTTGTGTGCAAATAACTGTTATAATCGCCTGTCTCAGCTTTTTCCAGGCGGTACAAGACCACGTTGTACTAAAGCATTATCTATATCTTTAAGTAAGGCAAAATCTACTTCTGGCAAAGAGGAAGTTAGGGAAACAGATTGCTGCAAAAACGAGAAAGCTTGTCGGAATTGCTCTCTATCGGCTTCAATAGGTGAATTAAAGTGGCAAGGAATAATGCGTCCAAAATCCCATTTAGCAACCTTTTCTACCCAATTTAGAGTTGCTTGAGGCGCGCGATTGAGAATCAGGGTTTGCAGAATTGGTGCGACAAATAAACGCCCCCCACCATGGAGTGTCGCAAAAGATTGTTCCCAACTATCTTGCCAGCGAAAAGGAAATAAACCGAAATAGTTTCTACGAGAATGATTTGGCGCTTTAAAGGCATCTCGTATTGATGGGACTAAAGGAGTTGTTTCTAGGGTACTGGGGCGAAAATAGAAGGCAAATAGAGAGATACGCTGCCATCCCTTGCGGCGATTTGCTTGGTTATCCACAATAGAATCCCAGGGATAATCTTTGGCATGGAAGAGAAGGGGAAAAGGATCAAGTTGTACAATCGCTGGTGGCGTTTCGGGTATGGAAACTATCGTATCGGTAACTAGGAGGGTACGCGATTGGCGATGATAGAAAGCAACTTCCCCAAATTTGCCTAAATTTAGGTCTATGGTACTGAGTATGGCATAGTCAAACTCCTGGGCAAAGGGGGTTTGGGTGCTGTCTTCAGGTAGGATGTGGGTTCGGTTTAGTGGATAACCTAGCCAACTGAGGGGTAAATTTAATGGGTAACTCCATTGGTTAGGAGCTACGAAAACCTGAGCCTGAGGGAATTTTCGGGCAAAGGGACCAACAAAAACTTTGTGCTCAATGCCGGAAATTGTGGGCAAAATAATATACTTAACATCGCCGTATTTTGCCACTAATTCCTGAACTAATCTGATACATTCTGGAGTTGGTGCAACTGGCGCGTATACTAAAAGTCCCCCTTCTTGGAGTCTAATGACACTCATGCGAATGGGAACAACAACATAGAAAATGCCCTGCAGTTGGTCAAAAGTCCAGATGGTATCTTTGACAACTTCGGTTCTAATTGTGCGCCGTTTGCTGTAAGGGTAGATTGGCACAGTAAACCAAAATTTCCACGACCAATCTTTTGTCTTCTCTGTTGTGTATTTGTTCATGGTGGTTTGCCCTTCCTCCACGAATCCTCCCCAATCACCAATGCTTAGCTATTTTAGTTAATCGTTAAATGTGGGAGTTATGCAAGTCCTTATCTAGTTTATTTGTACTAAATAAGTCAAAATATAGTTAAGGAAAATCCTTTTGCTGCTAACCCTAACGGATGCCTCGCAAAAGCTATGTCTTATGAACCTCTGCATCATAAATACCGTCCCCAAACTTTTTCTGAGTTGGTGGGACAAGATGCGATCGCAACTACTCTTACTAATGCTTTAACCAGTGGAAGAATTGCCCCTGCATACCTTTTTACAGGACCTAGAGGTACGGGTAAAACTTCTTCTGCTCGTATTTTAGCGAAATCTCTCAACTGCTTGTCAACTAGCCAACCAACGCCAATTCCTTGCGGTAAATGTGATGTTTGTCAAGGCATTGTCAAGGGTTCTAGCTTAGATGTGATTGAAATTGACGCGGCGAGTAATACCGGAGTTGATAATATCCGCGAAATTATTGAACGTTCCCAATTTGCACCTGTACAGTGTCGCCATAAACTGTACCTCATTGACGAGGTGCATATGCTTAGTGTGGCAGCGTTTAATGCCTTACTTAAAACTTTAGAAGAACCACCACCGAGAGTGGTTTTTGTCCTCGCTACCACTGATCCTCAAAGGGTATTACCTACGATTATCTCTCGTTGTCAGAGGTTTGACTTTCGGCGTATTCCTTTGCAGTCAATGGTAATTCACCTGGAAAAAATTGCTGACCAAGAAGGGATTAAAATTGATTCAGAAGCACTAACTTTGGTGGCGCAAATTGCCAATGGTGGATTGCGTGATGCTGAAAGTTTACTGGATCAATTAAGTCTTTTGCCCACTACCATTACTATTGAAGCAGTTTGGAACTTGGTGGGTGCGGTTCCGGAACAGGATTTACTCAAGCTTTTGCAAGGGATTCGCAGTGGAGATGCGCCAGCGATAATTCGCCACTGTCGCCATCTGATGAATCGCGGTAGGGAACCTTTAATTGTGCTGCAAAATCTCGCTGGTTTTTATCTCAATTTGCTACTTGCCAAAACTGCCCCCCAAAGTCCAGAGTTAGTTGCAGTAACCTCTTCTACTTGGCAACAGTTATGCGATGAAGCGAAACATTGGGATGGGCAAAAAATTTTGCAGGGACAGCAGCATTTAAAGCAAAGTGAGCAGCAAATTAAAAGTAGCACTCAACCGCGTCTGTGGCTAGAAGTAGTGCTGTTGGGTTTACTTCCTGGCGCGATTACTCCTACTTCTAGTAGTGATTACTCACCAGAATTGAAATTAAACACTAGTATTAAATCTCAGGTATTTTCTCAGAAATCCTTATCAGAACAAAAGCAGCAGGTGCAGATTGAGTCACCAGCGCCAGTAAAAAAGGTGGAAAATACTGGTAATCAACCAACTGCAATATCTGCTGTAGAATCGGATATTTCTGCTTTTAAATCTACAATTGAATCTGTTGTAGAACCAGACAAATCTAAACCTCAACCTACGGTAGAATCGGAAAATATTGCACCTCAAACTAACGTTGAATCTGTTGTAGAATCAGAAATTTCTACTACTAACTCTACTGCGCAGCAAGAAACTCCAGCAACACCAAAAATTCCCCTCGAAAAAATTTGGCAACAGGTATCAGATAATGTGCAATCTACAATGACAAAACAGTTACTAGAGAACTCTTGCCAACTATTAGATTTTGCTGACAATGGTGCTCTTGTTGGAGTAAAAAGTCAAGGTGTCTTACGTCTCGTAAAAGAGCGCAAAGCTAATATTGAAGAAGCTTTTCAGTTAGTTTGTGGTCATAAAGTTAGCGTTACTTTACAGGTTGGCACAAAACTACCAGAATCAAAAACAGAAGTTGAGCAAAAAATAGCGCAACCTAAACCAGCAATAAAACCTGAAGTATCTCCTCAAATTGCACCACAATCTGAATCAGCAAAAAAAACAGAAGTATCTCCTTTAATTGCACTACAAACTGAACCGACAGCTAAAGCTGAACAATTTCCCGTAATTGCACCACAATCTGAACCAAAAAAACAATCTGAACCACCGCAACCAGAACCATTAGCAAAATCTCCTCCAGTTCCAATTCAAACTAGAGAAGAAGAACCAGAAGAGACTGATGCCGAATCCACAATTACGGTAGTAGAAACTCCTAGATTAGAGGTGGAAGAAGTAGAGGAAAATGAGGAAGAATTTAGTGCTGCGGTACAAACTTTAACTGATGAGTTTAATGGGACAATAATTGACCTTGATCTGAAATTAGATAATAGCTATAGTCCCGTTTTCCAACCAGAGCCACAATCGAATCTTCCTGATGTGGAAGAAGAATTACAAGCACAGTTACTTGCTTCCTCACCAGAAGAAGAGTTAGAAGATGATATGCCCTTTTAATTTATTATTACTGCCAACCAAAATCTCGACCAAGAAATTTATACAATTGTTCGTTGTAAGGGCGAAAATAATTACTTAGCTTCTCTCGCATTGACCCAGACATTCTGTCCTCATATTTACCTCTGTTATGTGCCATTTCATGCTGAATTTCACAAGGAGGAATCTCCAGAAATTGAAATACTTCTTTCATTGTTAAAGGAACATCAGCAAAAAGATCCTCACTTTTGAGAATCAAAATTTGTTCTTTTGGAAATAAGCGATACATTTCCTGAACTTGCTCAATATATCTTCCTCTAGCTAAATAGGAATACCGAGTGTAGTGATATTTTTTAAAATTTTCATCTAACAACATTTTCTCTCGTATACCTCCGATACGAGCTGGTTCTTTAGCAATCGCCTCGTCAAAAGATAAATCCTCTTTACCTTTCCTTGTTATTTGTTGGTAATGAGAATAAGCTCGATCCACTGGATCTCTTAGCAGCGCAATTAGCTTCACTGAAGGCAGAGTCTCAGCAATTCTACGTAAAGCATAGGGGTGAAAAATATAGAAAGGGCTCGCTTCAAAATTCAGCAGTTCAGATTTATCTATACCTCTGCGCAAAGATTGATTCAGAGGAAATTGACGACTGTACCAAAGTAAACCTTTTTTGAAATTAACATCAAAAAAGTGAACTTCTTTATCAAAAGAAGCCACCATCTGAGGATGTTGTTCCAAATAACGAAATAAAGAGGTTGTACCTCCTTTCATGACACCCACAATAATTACCTTGGGCAGACTATCTAAAAAAAGCTGCTTAACTCCCTGCTGTTTTTTCTGCGCTGAATTTACCATATTTGTCAATGCCACAATAACTTTACAGCCTTAAACAAGGATGCACTCATAGTTCCCAAAAACTTAATTTAATTAACATTACTAGCAAAATAAAACTTGCTAATATCTCAAAAATGAGATGTTTAAGAACCTAAGCAATAGCTATATTTTACTAGTTTCTGGTTGGCGAAATCTATACACATCTCTCAGTACTTTCACCCAACTTTTAGCCACTGATTCCAACAAGCGATCGCCTTTTTCTCTTGTTGCTTGGGTAGCATCTCCCATAACTCCACTTCGAGTTAATTCCTCGGTTAACCAAGCAAAGGGCAATTTACCCTCCATACTTAGGAAACTATCCTCTGGTAAACCCTGGGGAAACTCACACACAGCCCTTTCCATTTTGACTTGTTCTGGAAGTAAAGAGAGCATCATACTAGTTTCGATATCTCCCGCATGAATGCCATATTCTAGCTCTTTTGGGCTAAACATTTCGCGGGCAATGTGGGGAACTCGCCAAACAAATAGGGGAAACACTGAAAAATCAAGATATTTTTGATGAATATCCCGTGCGGCAATTTCCATAATTTGAGGTTGTCCGCCATGGGAATTTAGGAGTATTAATTTACGAAAACCAGAACGATACAAACTATCGGCAACTTCCATAAGCACATTTAAAAGTGTCGTTGCACTGAGGGTAATTGTGCCTGGAAAGTGACAATGTTCATTCGATTTTCCATAGTATAAAGCAGGTAAACAGTAGGCAGGTACTTCTGCTTCTAATGTTGCTAAAGCTTTGCCAATTACTCCCATACCAATCGCCCCATCCACAATAATTGGTAAATGAGAACCATGTTGTTCCACAGCACCCACAGGCTGAATAATCACGGTATTTTCCTTATCAGGCATTTCTTGAATATCTGTCCAGGAAAGATAGGCAAAAAATCGTTCTGGGGGAATAAAACCGTGCATCATAATGTTTTCAAATTCAAAGACAAATCTATCTTTAGGCAACTAGCTTAAGTGAACACGGTAGCATACCCAATCACCTTTTCAAAGGCTACTCATCATACTAAATCCTGCTTATGTGAGTAGCCTGATACACAAAACCTCAAACCCTCCCCCCCAACTCCCCATCACCCTACAAGCTAAAAAGCTACTATCACAAACGGATTTGGTATCAATAGTATCTAAGTGCTACTCCCTACCTGGTGTCAGACAGCCTATTTTCTTGAGCTGATTGCTGGCTTATTCTTCTAGCGAAAAGGGACTAACTACTCGCTGCTGCGGAACTTTTTGCGGAGGAATTCTAGTTAAATCGGACTTGGTATTAGTTTTCACTGACCCTTGGTAAGGATGTTTATGATATATAAAGTAATAATTCTTTAAAAATATTTATGGTGGCTCGAACGTACAAGCTAAGGAATTTCCGAGAATTTGTCAAAACCAAAATCTTCTTTGGTAATGAACCTACACCAGAATTAATTGCTATTCTCAGTGTTTATTTCGTTCAAGGAATCCTTGAGTTAGCACGTTTAGCTGTCAGTTTTTTCCTCAAAGATGATCTTGGCTTAACTCCAGCCGAAGTGGCTGCTATCACTGGAATTGCTTCTCTACCTTGGGTGATTAAGCCTCTGTTTGGTTTTCTTTCTGATGGTTTACCAATTTTAAATTATCGTCGTCGCCCTTATATTATCCTCTCGGGTATCTTAGGTACTGCCAGTTGGCTAGCAATAGCAACAGTAGTCCATGATACTGCAACAGCCATGCTCGCAATGCTAGTTAGTTCTCTATCTGTTGCGATCAGCGATGTCATCGTCGACTCATTAGTAGTAGAGAGGGCGCGCAATGAATCTTTTTCCCAAACAGGTTCACTGCAATCTCTGTGTTGGGGTACTTCTGCCCTTGGCGGGTTAATTACAGCTTATCTGAGTGGTTGGCTATTGCAGCAATTTACAACTCAAACCGTCTTTTTAATTACCGCCACTTTTCCTCTCATTACCTGTTTTGTGGCATGGTTAATTGCGGAATCACCAGTAACGACAGGTTTAAACTTCTCCAGAGTAGGCAGCCAAATTAAGCAGCTACGCCAAGCAATTACCCAAAAAAGCATTTGGTTACCCACTGCTTTTATTTTCCTCTGGCAAGCAACTCCTAGTGCCGAATCAGCCTTCTTTTTCTTTTCCACCAATGAATTAGGTTTTGAAGCTGAATTTCTAGGTAAAGTGCGCCTGGTTACCAGTGTCGCAGCTTTAGTTGGCGTTTGGATTTATCAACGCTTCCTCAAACAGATTTCCCTGCGCCTCATCCTCGGTTGGAGTATTGTGATTTCCTGCGCTTTAGGTATGACAACTTTAATCCTGGTTACCCATGCTAACCGCGCCTTGGGAATTGATGACTACTGGTTTAGTTTGGGCGATAGTTTAATCCTCACGGTAATGGGACAAATCGCCTTTATGCCCGTACTCGTACTTTCAGCGCGTCTGTGTCCACCTGGCATTGAAGCTACTCTATTTGCGCTGCTGATGTCAATTTGGAATCTTGCACTAACACTTTCTCAGGAATTAGGTGCTTTATTGACTCACTTGCTGGGTGTTACGGAAACCAATTTTGAGTATCTTTGGCTGCTACTCGTCATCACCAATCTTTCCACCCTCCTTCCCCTTCCTTTTATCGGTTGGTTACCAAGTATGGAAGCAATAGACACCGATAAAACAGAGGAAACAGAAAACGAAGAAGACAACAAAGAACTACAACCTTTAACCTTGTAATTAATAACACATGATTTTACAAACAACTACTGAATCTACTAATACTTACAATCAAGAACAATGGCAAAAGGGCTACACCTCCCAAACCGAAGAATATGATTATTGGATTGATGAGATAGAAGGGGAAATTCCAGCCCAATTAGAGGGAACCTTCTTTCGCAATGGTCCTGGTTTATTAGATATTGATGGTACAGAGATTAGACATCCCTTTGATGGTGATGGCATGATTTGTGCTGTTACCTTTACTAGAGGGCGCGCCCATTTTCGTAATCGCTTTGTGCGTACCGAAGGTTTTGTGCGAGAACAAGAAGAAGGTAAAATTCTCTACCGTGGTGTTTTTGGCACCAAAAAATCAGGAAACTGGCTGCAAAATGCCTTCGACTTCCGACTCAAAAATATTGCTAATACCAACGTCATCTACTGGGGTGGTAAATTACTGGCATTATGGGAAGCTGCTGAACCCCATCGCCTCAATCCCCACAATCTAGAAACCATTGGCTTAGATTACCTTGATGGTATTCTACAACCAGGTGATGCTTTTGCTGCCCACCCTTGGATTGATCCCCATTGCGAATTAGATGGGGGAGAACCCTGTTTAGTTAATTTTTCCGTTAAAACAGGTATCTCCAGCAAAATTACGATTTTTGAGTTCAGTCCCACTGGTAAACTGTTGCGTAAACAAGAGTCTAATGTGCCTGGTTTTGCCTTCATGCACGACTTTGCCATTACTCCCAACTATTGCATCTTTTTCCAAAATTCAGTTACCTTCAATCCTATTCCCTTCGCTTTAGGATTGCGTGGCGCTGGAGAGTGTGTCAAATTCCAACCGAATCAACCCACTAAAATTATTCTGATTCCTCGCCAACCTGAATCAGGAAAAGAACTACAAATACTGGAAGTTAAGGCTGGTTTCGTCTTCCACCACGGTAACGCTTTTGAGCAAGGAGAAGAAATTGTTCTCGATTCCATTTGCTATGACTCCTTGCCAGAGTTAGACGAAAATACAAGCTATAAAGATGTAGATTTCAGTTCCTTGGCACCATCGCAACTGTGGCGCTTTAATCTAGACTTAGCCTCCAAAAAAGTAACCAAAAAACTCATAGATAGTCGCTGCTGTGAATTTCCCACCCTTAACCCCAATCAGGTAGGGCGATCCTATCGTTATCTTTTCATGGGTGCTGGTTCACAAACAACAGGAACTGTTCCCCTACAAGCGATTCAGAAACTAGATTGGCATACTGGAGAAACTCAACTTTGGGATGCTGCACCCACAGGTTATGTCAGCGAACCAATTTTTGTCCCCAAACCCCAGGCACAGGAGGAAGATGAAGGTTGGTTGCTAACACTGGTGTATGATGGCGAAAACCATCGCTCTGATGTGGTCATTTTGGATGCTAGTGATTTACGCAAGCCACCCATTGCCAAATTGCACCTAAAACACCATATTCCCTACGGTTTACACGGTAGTTGGACTTCCCAATGCTTCTCGTGACAATAGGTAAATAGGGAATTTTTTGTTGGCGGTGGGTAGCTACCTGAGTCATCCCTAGAAGCAATAGACTACCCACCGCTTTCGGTAATCCGTAATTTTGTTACAAGTCTTTAATCTTTAAGTGAGATTGGATGAAATTACAGAGAAGTTAACTCAAAATATTAGGATATTTACCTTTAATCTCCATATTCTGGTTGTTATTTTATACCAGGAGTGACGAGCTAGGAGCTGACAGTCGGAATGAAATTTAGTATTGTTATTACAACCTACAACCGTCTAAATTTGCTCAAACGAGCGATTAATAGCGCACTCAATCAGAGCATTCCCTGTGAAATTGTCGTGGTGGATGATAATTCTAGTGATGGCACACAAGAATATGTCACTACTCTCAAACGAAAATTATCAGTAACGTCGGAAAAAACGATAGTTTACCATCGCAATCAGTCTAACTTAGGTCACTCTCAAAGCGTAAATGCTGGAGTATCTTTGGCCAGTTGCGAGTGGATTAAACCTCTCGATGATGATGACTATCTTGCTCCCAATTGTTTGGCACAATTAAATCAGGCAATTAAACTCTATCCCTACGCAGTCATTTGTTCTTCTCAAGCAAAACAAGTTAATGAAGCAGGAGAGGAACTAACTATAACTCGCCAGGTAGGTTCACAGCCAATTGTGGCAATTCCCCAAGATGATATTCACTATGGAATGTTGTTAGAAATGCTACCCTTTGGTACTCCGGCACAGGTTGTTTTTAAACGTAATATCTTTTTGCAAACGGGAGGTTGGGATTCTGGTTTAGATACCAATTTTGATGATATCGATTCCTGGGTCAAAATTGCCCAATTTGGAGATGCGATTTTTATTAATCAGTGTTTAGCATATAGAACTATTTGGCCTGGAGCCTATAATCACAAAATTTCTTTCCAAAAACGACTCGAAACCAATATTTTAATTAAGCGTAGAATTTATGATTGTGTCAGCTCCAAATATCAAGCAATAATGCCTAGTTTTGCAGCAATTACAAGATACTTACAACTGCATTGGAGTTTGGCTGCTATTAAGCAAGGTAAAATTTCTGTCGCCAGCAAAAATGCAATTCCTGCTTGCTTTTGCTGGCAAGCTTGGCAGTTGTTGATTAATCGAGTCAGTAAAAGTAATGCTTACTGCAATTCTCTGCCTTCTCATTCCCCAGCCCTAGTCAAAGAACGAGTACAGATGTTTGATTGACAAACAAGCTGTTGTATGTGTATTTAAAATCAAGAGCTGATGACATATTGTGACACTAAAGCGATCATAGTGTAAAGAGACTTAACGAAAACTTTTTGATCTCTCTTGGAAATTATCTTGTAAACTGCTTAAATAGTTGTACAATTTTCCCCTTTAGTGCTGCAAGAAACCAGGCTAGATCGACTCGGATAGTTTTTCTTGCATGCACAGCATCATCAGGAGTTCATCAGCAATGAATAAAATAACTAACGTGAAGCTACGCCCAAACCCTTTTACAACATATCGAGATCCTGAAACAGGAATTTGGAAAGTGCTCAAGGCTAATCTAGAATCTTCAGAATCAGGTAATCATAGTTTAAAACTAGAGTGTTCATCGAAACAAAAAACAGCCAGCTAGGTTTAGTCTGGGCTGAATATCTGTGCATAAGTCCTGATAGTCTATATTAATCAGCTAATGTAGATTTAAAGACGCTAAATGAGTAAGCCTTTTCGTTCTCTTTTGTCCTTGATGTTAGTAGTACTTACCACTTTTTTGGTAAGCTGCGGTTCTCCAAGTGCAACTAAAGCACCTCCTACCTATACTGCTGAAACAATTGAGCAAATTCAGCAATTAGTGGTTCCAATTCAGTCAATGCGTGATCGCATGACAACGGAATTAGCTGATTTGATTGATAATGAAGATTGGATCTATGTCAGAAACCTAATCCATGGTCCTTTAGGAGACTTGCGCTACAGCATGGGCTACATTTCTCGCCAACTTTTGCCTCAAGATCAAAAAGCGGCGCAAGAACTAGCTCAAGAAGTAGCCAATGATCTTGATAGAATTGACTCAGCAGCACAAGAAAAAGATGCTGTTCAAGTATCTGTTCTCTATAGCAAGGCATTACGTGATTTTGATGCTTTCTTGGATTTAATCCCCTCTGAAAGCGCAATATGATCCGAATCGCCATTATTGGCTGCGGTGTTGTGGGAGCTGCGATTGCCTACGAGTTAAGCTTAATAGAAGGGTTGGATATAACTCTTTTAGACCGCAAAACTCCGGCATCTGGCTCCACCGGTGCCGCTCTTGGTGTTTTAATGGGGACAATTAGCCATAAAACTAAGGGTAGAGCTTGGCAACTACGCTCAGCAAGTATGCGACGCTACGCCACCTTAATTCCTGAGTTGGAAGCGATTACAAAGCAAACCATTCCCCACAACCGTCACGGTATCGTCAAGTTACGCTTCGCTGGGGAAAAATTAGCCAAATGGGAGAAACTGCAGCAATTGCGCCGCCAAGAGGGTTGGCAGCTAGAAATCTGGGATGCGGCACAGTTAAAGGTAAAATGTCCCCAGGTAGAAAATGAGCGTGTTGTCGGCGGTATTTATTCTCCTCAAGATTTACAGATTAATCCCGTGGCGCTAACTCAAGCTTTAGTGGCGGCGGCACAGATGCGTGGTGTGCGTACGCTGTTTGGAGTAAAGTTAGAGCAAATACTAACCCAGGGTAATCGCTGCACTGGTATACAGACAACAGCTGGTAATTTGGCAGTGGATTGGCTTATTATTAGCGCTGGCTTGGGTTCTACTAACTTAACTTCTAGCTTAGAGCAGCCTTTAGATCTGCGTCCAGTTTTGGGGCAAGCAATTCAGGTAAAATTGCCCTATAGTTTAGGTAATCCTCAGTTTCAGCCAGTGATTACTGGGGAGGATTTAAACATTGTGCCAATTGCAGAAAACGAGTATTGGATTGGGGCAACCGTAGAATTTGCCGATGAATCAGGGGAAGTAGTGGCAAATACGGCATTATTGGAACAGATGAAGCAACAAGCCATTTCCTTTTGTGGCGATCTAGCCCATGCTAGCATCATCAGCTCTTGGTCTGGTAAGCGTCCTCGTCCTGAAGGTCGTAGTGCACCTATAATCGAACAATCACCTGCCTATCCTAACCTAATCTTGGCCACTGGTCACTATCGCAACGGCGTGTTGCTTGCACCTGCTACTGCATTGAACATTCGAGAGTTGATAGTAAGTAAAATATAGCCTTCTCTCTCAGTGTTAGCTGCAGCTAGGCTCAAATATTTAACTATTAGATTTTAATGTCTAAAAGCTTTTGGAATCGACTGATATTATTGCTATTAGCGCTGTTTACTTTGAGCTTGGTATTAGATATTGCCTCGCGTCTAGTGGCAGAAATACTCTGGTTTGAGGAAGTTAAGTATCTTTCAGTTTTCACCAAGCGCCTAATCACGCAATTACTCTTACTCTTTGCTGGTATTGTACCTAGTGCTGCCTTTTTGCTCGGAAATTTATTTTTAGCCCAGCGTTTCCAATACCAATCGCCACAAAATTCAACCAGCAAAGTACCCTTTATCTCAGTCTCAACAATTCGCCTCCCCACTCTACTAACAATTGCCATCATCCTCAGCGGCATTATTGCCTTGATGGTAATTCACGATCTTCAAATTGCTGACCAATTCTGGCAACTAGATTTAAGCCTAGCGAAAATTACACCACCTTTGCCAGCACCCTTTGATTGGAAGGCTGGACAACAAATCCTGATTCAAATTGTCGCACAACCTTGGAAAATTGGCGTTTTCCTAACGGTAATGGTCATATTATTAATCAGACCAGAATTTTGTCTGCGTGCCCTTGCCATCTTGATGAGCCTTTTTTTTGGCTTAGTATTAGCGGGTAATTGGGAGCGTTTTCTCCAATACTTAAACCAGACAGAATTCGGACAAATAGAACCCTTATTTAACAAAGATATTAGTTTTTATGTTTTTAATTTACCCATCTGGGAAATTAGTAATTTTTGGCTGGGAGGACTATTTTGGTATAGCCTAATTTCCGTCACGCTAGTGTATTTACTGTCAGGAAATAGCCTATCGGAAGGCAAATTTCCCGGCTTTTCCCTACCGCAACTGCGCCATATCTATTTTTTAGGTGTTGTTGTCATGTTAATTACCGCCCTACGCCACTTGCTTACCCGCTATGAGCTTTTGTACTCAATCCAAGGCGTATCCTATGGTGCCAGTTACACCGAAGTCAAGACGCAACTACCAGCAGAAATGGTTTTGAGTGTAGTTGCCCTCACTATCGCCTTGTGGTTTCTATTTCGGGCGATTTTTGGTCGCTGGTACAGTTATAAATCAAAGCAACTTTCTCCCTCTAAGTTGCCCTTGAGAACTCACTTGCGCTACCTTCTCCTATTATTATTTGGCAATTACTTTGTCATCGCAGCCATTGGTACCATCTTAATCCCTGCAATTGTACAGACTCTGCAAGTACAACCCAACGAACTGGAACTAGAAACCCCCTACATCAAGCGTAGCATTGCCTTGACCAGAGCAGCCTTCGCCCTAGACACCATTGAAGTGAAAACCTTTGACCCCGATGCACAACTGAGCGCTGCAAAAATCGAGGATAATAACCTTACCATTAAAAATATTCGTCTGTGGGATCAACGCCCACTGTTGCAAACAAACAGGCAACTCCAGCAAATCCGCCTCTACTATGGCTTTTCCGATGCTGATATTGATCGCTATAACCTAAAACTGGAAACATCAGGGGTAAGTGATGCACTGCCAAATTCCAGTCTACTCCCAAGCAATGCTGATGACCCACTGCCCGGCGAAAAACAACAGGTAATTATTGCGCCGCGAGAACTTGACTATGAGGAAGTGCCAAGCCAAGCTAAAACTTGGGTTAATAAACATTTAGTTTATACCCACGGCTATGGTTTTACCATCTCCCCCGTTAATCGAGTAGCCGAAGGGGGATTGCCCTACTATTATGTTCGAGATATTGGCACAGCCGACGAAGCAGGGGCACTGCTTACCTCTAGCACTATTATTGCCGATAGCATTCCCATTACTAATCCACGTATTTACTACGGAGAATACACCAAAAACTACATTATGACCTCCACCAAAGCCCAGGAATTGGACTTTCCCAGTGGAGAGGAAAATGTCTATAACACCTACGATGGTACAGGGGGCATTGATATTGGTAATTATGGACGCAGATTTTTATTTGCGGAGTATCTCAAAGACTGGCAAATGTTGTTTACCAATAACTTTCAGAGTGATACGAAGTTATTATTTCGTCGCCCCATTAAAAGACGCGCCCAGATTATTGCACCCTTTTTGCGCTACGATGGCGATCCCTATCTAGTAACAGCAAACGCCTCATTGCCTTCCCAAGCCAACTCATCGAGCCAAAATAATCATCTCTACTGGATTTTAGACGCCTATACCACCAGCGATCGCTACCCCTATTCTGATCCAGGAGACAATACTTTCAACTACATTCGTAACTCTGTCAAAGTAGTAATCGATGCCTACAACGGTAATGTAGATTTCTTTGTTGCCGATGCCAAGGATCCGATGATCCAAACATGGACTAAAATTTTCCCTAAGCTTTTCCATCCCCTAGAAGCAATGCCAGCAGCTTTGCGTAGTCATGTTCGCTATCCGGCGGATCTATTTAGCACTCAATCGGAGAGATTACTAACCTACCATATGACAGATCCCCAGGTATTCTACAATCGAGAAGACCAATGGCAAACTCCTCAGGAAATCTACGGCAATGAATCTCGACCTGTAGAGCCATATTACATGATTACCAAATTGCCCACAGAGCAAGCAGAAGAATTTATTTTACTATCGCCATTCACACCCACCAGCCGTAATAATTTAATTGCCTGGATGGCTGGGCGTGCCGATGGTGATAATTATGGCAAACTGTTGCTGTATCAATTTCCCAAGCAAAAACTGGTTTATGGTACAGAACAAATCGAAGCCTTAATTAATCAAGATCCGGTCATTTCTCAGCAAATTTCCCTTTGGAATCGCCAAGGATCGCGAGCAGTTCAAGGTAACCTGTTGGTAATTCCCATCGAACAATCTCTACTTTATGTCGAGCCTTTGTACCTCGAAGCCGAAGAAAATAGCTTACCAACCCTAGTGAGAGTTATCGTCGTTTACGACAATCGCGTAGTAATGGCAGAAACTCTAGAAAAATCCCTGACAGCTATTTTTGAGCCCGAAAAGCTTGAGCAGACAACGATAATTCGTTCTGTGGAATTAGAGAATATTACCAACTAAGACGATGGATAAAAACAACCGATAAAAATAACGGATAAGTTATAGACTTTTAACCTACAATCAACCATCCACAATCCGCAATCAACTAATTAAGACAACGGATAAGTTATAGACTTCTAACCTACAATCAACCAGTTAATGACTAACGACAAAGAACAAGCAATAAAAAGCGCAGGTTTGGGAACATTTGGAGGTGTTTATACACCATCGATTCTAACCATTTTGGGCGTAATCATGTATTTACGCTTTGGTTGGGTTGTGGGCAGCGTGGGTTTAATTGGCACACTGCTAATCGTTACCTTATCCACAGGAATTACCTTTCTCACTTCCCTCTCTGTATGTGCCATTGCCACAGATAGAGTGGTGCGCGCAGGCGGCGCTTATTATATGATTAGCCGTTCTTTGGGTATTGAAACTGGTGGTGCAGTGGGTATTCCCCTCTACTTTGCCCAAGCACTATCTGTCGCCCTCTACACCCTAGGTTTTGCCGAAAGTGTAGTCCAGGCATTTGGTGGTTTAAGCCAGCTTTATGTAGGGTTAATTGTCACGGTTTTGGTGGGGATATTGGCACTAACTTCAGCCGAAATTGCGATTCGCGCCCAGTACTTTATTATGGCGGCAATTGCACTTTCCCTACTCTCAATTGTTTTTGGGCATCCCCTAGAAAATACAGAACCATTAATGTTTAGTTTCCCCAGCGATTCACCAGAGTCGTTTTGGGTTGTCTTTGCTGTATTTTTTCCTGCGGTTACAGGAATTATGGCTGGTGTTAATATGTCCGGGGATTTGAAGGATCCAGTGCGGGCAATTCCCATTGGTACCCTAGCTGCAGTCGGTACAGGCTATGTCATCTACATGGTATTGCCTCTTATTTTAGCCATGCGAACCGATTCCCAAAGCCTGATTAACGATCCTTTGATTATGCAGCAAATATCCCTGTGGGGACCAGCAATTTTATTGGGAGTTTGGGGGGCAACTCTTAGCAGCGCCATTGGTAGTATTTTAGGCGCACCAAGGGTTTTGCAAGCTTTAGCCAGGGATGGCGTTTTGCCCCAATGGATGAGCTTTCTGGGTACTGGCAATGGAGCCAATGATGAGCCACGCATTGGCACTGCTGTTACCCTCGCAGTAGCAGTAGCAGCAGTATGTATTGGCGATTTGAACCTCATCGCCCCGGTACTAACGATGTTTTTCCTCACAACTTATTTGGTACTCAATGTTTCTGCAGGTATTGAAGCATTTCTCCAAAGTCCCTCCTATCGCCCTGCATTTCGCGTTCCCTGGTTTCTTTCTTTGCTAGGCGCAGTGGGTTGCTTAGCAGTGATGTTTTTAATCAATGCTTTAGCCACCGTTGTTGCAGCTATAGTAGTCCTCGGTATCTATATTTGGCTTCAGCGAAGGGAATTAACTACAACCTGGGGTGATGCACGTCTGGGGATGTGGATGGCGCTGTTGCGGGCGGGTATTTACCAAATTGGCAACAAAAGTAGCGAAGATACAAAAAATTGGCGACCTCATATTTTGGCACTTTCTGGAGCACCGAGGAAACGTTGGTCTCTAATTTGCATTGCTAGCGCCCTTACCCATAGTCGAGGTTTGGTAACGGTAGCCAGTGTTTTGCCTAATGACAAGGATTTGGAGCGTCAAAATTCCCTAGAACAGAGCATATCTAATTATCTAGAGCGTCGCAATGTGCTAGCTTTAGTCCGTGTGGTAAGAGCACCTGATCCCTTTGAAGGGGCAAAACGACTGGTAGATGCTTACGGTGTCGGTTCCCTAGTACCCAATACAATTTTACTAGGAGATAGTGAACAAGCCAGTCGCCGTGATGACTATTGCCAGATGATCAGCCACATTCACCAAGCTAAACGCAGTTTGGTGATTTTGCGAGAACATCCAGAGCGAGGTTTTGGCTATCGTCGCCAAATTGATGTTTGGTGGGGAGGGATGCAAGCAAATGGTAGTTTAATGTTGCTCCTTGCCTATTTGATGATTAAGGATCAAGATTGGCGTCGTGCCAAGATTCATCTCAAATTAGTAGTACCAGATCAAACCGCTGCTGTGGCGGCGAAGGAAAATCTGGAAAAGATGATTGGGGATTTGCGTTTAGCTGCGATTCCTATCGTTTTAGTCGCTAATGGACGTTCCTTTGATGAAATACTCCATCAGTCATCCAAAAAAGCTGACTTGGTATTTTTAGGTATGGCAAGACCAGGAGATAATTTCACTGAGTATTATGAAAAGTTGCAACTTCGGGCAGCAAATTTGCCAACCACCTTGTTTGTTTTAGCTGCACCAGGTTTTGCTTTCAGTGAAGTTTTGAGTGAAGGAAATTGAGAAATTGGGGAGATGGGGAGATGGGGAAATGGGGAGATTGGGAAGCAGGGGAAGTTAAGGAGTAGAGAATAATGCATTACTCATCCGTTGTCATTACGATTAGTGACGCTGTAGCAGCGTAAATCATCCGTTTCCACAATCAACCATTAACCATCAACAATTCACAATCAACCAACAACCAAAAATCATTAATAATTAATAATTGACCATAGACAAAAAATTAATAAGTTAATGACCAGTTTGAGCGAACTTCTAGAACCAATTGCCGCTTGGTTTCGTAGTTTGGGTATACCTGAACCCATTGTGCATTGGGGACACCCCTTAATGATGGCGATTGTGGTGTTTGTTATGGGTAGTTTTGTTGGTTGGGCTGGCTGGCGTGGCAGAATTGCTACTGAGTCAGAAGCAGCCCAAAAAAGTAAATCAGAACACCGTAAATTAGCCCCGTGGATGTTCGTTTTTATTGCTTCAGGCTACACTGGAGGCGTTTTATCTTTAGTGATGCAGCAACAGTCAATATTAGAGAGTCCTCATTTTTGGACTGGTTCAGTAGTAGTTGCTTTACTCGCAACTAATGCTGGCATTTCTCTAGCTGGTTTTGGAGGCACAAAAGTGTTGCGTA
This sequence comes from uncultured bacterium, assembly GCA_964633315.1. Taxonomy (GTDB): domain Bacteria; phylum Cyanobacteriota; class Cyanobacteriia; order Cyanobacteriales; family CAWCAG01; genus CAZWGS01. Next base: position 38,461 of record CAZWGS010000011.1, read on the forward strand.
GCATCCATGCTTATGTGGGTAGTGCAGCCCTTTGCTTACTACTAATACACGCTGTTTTGGGTTTAAAACTTGGTCTAGCTATTTAATTAATGAATTTCAGTGGCGCTACCCTGCTGTGCTTGGCTTACATTGTCGCTTTAGCTGCAACAGCCCTGCTGCGGGTCATTCTACCAGAAGCATCGGTACAGGATTTCCGGAATCTAGGTGCTGCTTTTTTGGCTATAGCTGTGATTGCAGCCTTGGTTGTACCCCGTATTTGGCGTGGTACACCCCAAGCTAAAATCTGGCTCATGGCAGGGTTAGTTGGGGCTTTAGCAGTGCTACATTTGCAATTGCGAATACCCCAACCCAGCGCCCAGGATATTAGCCAATATGTCAATGAACCCGCAACCAAAGGGATAGAACAACTGGTAACGGTTCAAGGCAAAATCATTAGTCAACCAAAAATTACATCTAACCAGCGTTTGCGTTTCTGGCTACAAGCACAGCAGCTAACTTCTGTGCAAGTAAAAGAAGGGACTAACTATGGTTTAAATACTGTGGAAGGTAAACTCTATGTCACAGTACCATTGCTGCAGGGAACAGGTACCTATCTGGGACAAATAGTTACTGTTACAGGTATACTCTATCAACCCCAAGCTCCCCGTAATCCTGGCAGCTTTGATTTTAAAGCTTATTTGGCTGGTGAAGGGGCATTTACAGCTCTCAAAGGCAATCAAATTGTTGCGGAAAACCCAGAAGAGCAACCTTGGGGTTGGTGGCGGTTGCGTCAGCGTATCCTGCGCGCACAGTTGCGTTGGTTGGGTAGTCCCCAAGGACAGGTTCTCAGTTCCATTGTTTTGGGGCGACGGGCGGTGGATTTACCTAACGATGTCCTGCAACAGTTTGTCAAAGCAGGTTTAGCCCATGTGTTGGCGGCTTCGGGTTTTCATATCTCGCTACTTTTAAGTGTGGTACTCGGTGCTAGTCGCTCTTTACCCATCCGCGGTAAGTTTATTGTTGGTTGCACAACTCTGGCAATTTACCTGTGCTTAACTGGTTGCCAACCCTCAGTATTGCGGGCGGCTTTAATGGGTTTGGGAGCCCTAATCGCCCTCATAACGCAACGACAGGTAAAAACATTGGGGGCGCTGTTGCTGGCGGCGACAATTTTATTGCTTGTGAATCCTCTTTGGATTGAAGATTTAGGTTTTCAGCTTAGTTTTTTGGCAACTTTAGGTTTAGTAGTTACTGCACCTGCGATTGCAAAATATTTAGATTTCCTACCCACAACCATAGCTAACATTGTTGCTGTGCCTATCGCTGCAACGCTGTGGACTTTGCCTTTGGTGAGCCATGTTTTTCAAGTAATCGCTCCCTATAGTATTCTCACCAACATTATCGTCACACCTCTAATTATCCTAATTAGCCTGGTGGGTATGCTAAGTGCGGGTGCAGCCCTAATTTATCCTCTTGCTGGGAGTGCGATTGCTTGGTTACTCTATTTTCCCATTCAAATCTTGCTCGCTATTATTGAGTTTATCAATCAACTGCCTGGTAGTTCCTGGGTTGTAGGCAGTATTTCCCTCAGCCAAATGCTAGCGATTTATGGACTCATCTTTTTAGTCTGGTGTACTCGTCGCTTGCAGGTTTGGTGGTGGTTGGTGGCGTTGTTTGCTTGCACTCTAGTTATTACCCCTATTGTCTACAGTCGCGCGCAAATATCCCAGGTTACTGTCTTAGCCACAAATCAAGAACCAGTAGTAGTGATACAAGACCAAGGAAAAGTGGTTTTGATTAATAGTGGACAAGTCAATACCGCCAGGTTTAGCCTACTGCCTTTCCTGCGTCAGCAGGGAGTTAACCAGATTGATTTAGCAATTGCTTTAGAGTCTCAAAATAGGTTAATTGCAGGCTGGAATGGGATTTTGGCAAATTTGCCGATACAAGAATTCTGGTACAGCTCTGGGGGAATAAGACAGGCGATTAAAGGGACAGAAAATACGAGATACCAGCCCCTAGAATTAAACCAAACACTGCAACTTGCTTCCCTGAAGCTCAAGTTAATTAGTCGGCAACCAGCAGCTTTACTGATACAAATGCAAGGGAAAACTTGGTTGCTGTGCGCTTACAATCAGCCAACAAAACAGAATCAAGAACAATTTCTACGCTACATCCAGGAAGCAGAAAATGTAAAGCCAGAGGTTATTTTATGGTCAACTCACAGCTCAAATAGCGATTGGTTAAATACTCTCAACCCCCAAGTTATTATTGCCTACGGAGATAATTTTGATGCCGAAATTACCTCTGATCTCAAGCAACAGACAACGCAAGTTTACTCCACACAGCGTGATGGTGCTGTGCAATGGAGTGTGCAACAGGGATTTAGCACTCCTTTAGCAAAGCAAGATTTAGATTGGTATTAGGAAACAGATGCTTGACGGTGCTACAGCGTAACTGAAAGTAATGACAACGGTTGTTACCCTCTCAGGCGATTCCTAACAGAAAACGCCCCCACCACAGGGACAAGGGCGTATCAAGAAAGACCTTTTCGTTGCTAAACGAGAGCCAGTAAAACGAATGAAACCAAGTAAAGGGGAACAATCACATATCCTACTTTCTTAGGAATTTCATCCCGGTATACGAATATCAGTAGCGTTGCTGTCAGAATCATCGTCACCACAGCAGGAAAGGTGTTGTGCATGGCACTCTCAAGAGCAAATGGTCGAATGATGGTCGATATACCCAAAAAGGACGTGTCGAAAGCATTTGAACCAGCTAGAGCGATGCATGCAAAAAAAAGTCCTTTCTTTCCACTCTTGACCAGTGGAATGGAGGTAAAAACTTCTCCAGCACTTGTTACAACCGCTCCAATAATCCCAAGGACAAAGGCAGGAATTCCAAAAACGCCACCACTATAAATGATAGCGTCGAAGAACCAGACCGTACCCAGCAGGAGAAGGGCAAACCCTGTCACCAGATTGTATGTTGAGCCGTTGAATCCAGCATCATCGTCATCATCGGTATCGAAAATGCCTTCAGGGGCATCAGCCAAAAATTGCCAAGCGGCAGCTAAAGCCGTAATTGTGATTTCAAATCCTGCAATGCGGGTAAAGCCATTCATCATTGCCGAAACAACAAAATATGACATCAACGTCAAGAGCCACATATCTGCACGTAGCAAACGTGGATCCCACTTATTATTCTTGGCGAAGATTACACACAAGAAAAACAAGGCACCAATCTGAAAGCCATCAGATCCGATAATACTATGGGCAAGAATCTCATTTTCACCCTTAACGGTTGAGATGATGACGAAGCCCAACTCACTCAAGCTGGTGCCGAAAGCAATGATACCTGGAATCAAAGCAGGCGACCATTTTTCTCGATTCACAATCGCTGTAGCCTCGCCAACTACGGATTCGCTACCTGCATCTAGCATACTAAAGCCAAAATAGCCGACAATCATCGCAATCGGCATACCAACAGCCACTTGGTTTGTGTTCTCGAGCAAGGTGAGAATAGGATCAATACTGAAACCAACCCCCAAGATGGCAAGGGTCAAGATTAACAACCGTGGCGCAGGATGCGTTAGAAAAAGTGTCATGATGTTTAAGGGTATAAAAATATTTCTCAGCGTTATTACCGACTGCAAGGGCACTGGCATCAAGATCTACCATTAGGTCAACCTGTGGGCAATTCCAGCCGAGACCAAAGTCTACTTCCTCCAGGACGACACCATCCTTTTTGAGGGTAATCACTTGATACTTTTGGAGGATGATGACATTAGTATCAGTCATTTTCCTTGGGTTAAACCCGCTCAAGACGGGACTAGACTTACAAATGTAGTCAAAATCAAAAGGTCACTGCGAATGCACTAAACCACATTTAACTGTTGCAGTAGTATCACATTTAAGTTTGATTTTAAATTACGGTTTGAGGTCTGATGTTGACGTCAAAATCGTAACTTTTTGTTCAATTAGACCCGCTGATGCGAGATGACCGAGAATTCATCTCATAGCTCCCTTTTCCAGGGATTGCTCCCCAATTCTCTATTTCCCAACTCCTCCACACCAAATTGTTTACTCTAAAATTTCGTAAGTAATGTGGCGAAACGTTAATCTTTTTTGCTCTAGGATACAATCGGATGATTAATAGATGTAGCTCAATCTCTTGCTCTCCATAGATTTGAGCTTATTATTAACCCTCAAAAAGGAGATGCTTGTCTGTACTTAGTCCATCGAGCTTTCTGGGATAATTCAGAAACGATTTCATTGCTCGATTGCAAACAGGACAAGGGAGAAAAAACGATATGAAATTGGCTTACTGGATGTATGCAGGACCCGCTCACATCGGTACTCTAAGAGTTGCTAGTTCTTTTAAGAATGTCCACGCTATCATGCACGCTCCTCTGGGAGATGATTATTTTAACGTCATGCGATCTATGCTAGAGCGGGAGAGAAACTTTACTCCGGTAACCGCCAGTATCGTTGATCGCAATGTTCTTGCTCGTGGTTCCCAAGAAAAAGTTGTAGATAATATCACTCGTAAGGATAGGGAAGAACATCCAGATCTCATTGTTCTCACTCCCACTTGCACTTCGAGTATCTTACAGGAAGACCTGAGCAATTTTGTAGACCGAGCGCAGATGGATTCCCAGGGAGACGTAATGCTGGCGGATGTAAATCACTACCGTGTTAACGAACTCCAAGCTGCAGATCGCACCCTGCAACAAATTATTGAATATTACATCAAAAAGGCACGTAAACAAGGTAATATTGCAACCGAGAAAACAGCCCAACCTTCGGTTAATATTATTGGCGTTACAACTCTTGGCTTCCACAATCAACACGATTGCACTGAACTCAAGCGTTTGATGGCAGAGTTAGGGATTGCGATTAACGAAATTATCCCTGAAAAGGCTTGCGTTCACAACCTCAAAAATCTATCTCGCGCTTGGTTTAATCTGGTTCCCTACCGCGAAGTTGGCTTAATGACCGCTCGCTACCTAGAAGCAGAATTTGGCATGCCCTACGTAGATATTACACCGATGGGAGTAGTAGAAACAGCCCGCTGCATCCGCAAGATTCAATCTGTGATTAATGCTCAAGGTGCAGAGGTAGACTACGAAGATTATATCAACGAGCAAACCCTCCATGTTTCCCAAGCAGCCTGGTTTTCACGCTCCATTGACTGTCAAAATTTAACTGGTAAAAAAGCCGTTGTCTTTGGCGACAATACCCACGCCGCAGCTATGACCAAAATTTTAGCGCGAGAGATGGGAATTAGAGTTGTGTTAGCAGGAACTTATTGCAAGTATGATGCTGATTGGTTCAAGGAACAGGTGAGTGAATATTGCGATGAGGTGCTAATTAGCGATGATAATGGAGCCATAGGAGATGCGATTGCACGTCTCGAACCAGCCGCCATTTTTGGTACACAAATGGAACGTCACGTGGGTAAGCGTCTCAGCATCCCCTGCGGTGTCATTGCTGCACCAATCCACATCCAAGATTTTCCCATCGGTTACAAGCCATTTTTAGGCTATGAGGGGACTAATCAGGTAGCAGATTTGGTCTACAATTCCTTTACTTTGGGTATGGAAGATCATCTGCTAGAAATTTTTGGCGGACACGATACCAAGGAAGTAATTCACAAGGGTATTTCTGCTGAATCTGACCTCACCTGGACCAAAGATGGCTTAGCGGAACTGAATAAAATTCCTGGTTTTGTACGTGGTAAGGTGAAGCGCAATACAGAGAAATTTGCTCGCGAGAGAGGTATCACTGCGATTAATGTGGAGGTACTTTACGCTGCGAAAGAGGCTGTAGGTGCTTAGCCTTTTCAGCATCAATTAGATGTAGAATGCTATATCTCTACATCTAATTTGAATGTAGCGTGCTACATATTTCTATTCTTGCCTCTAATTCAGACGAAACATAAATTATGTCTCTTAATCTGAATTAGATGTAGCATGCTACGTCCCTAGGTTTAACCTTTTCCGCTAACCATCAAATACAACAGCGCCATACGAACAGCAACTCCATTACTTACTTGCTGGGGAATTAAACTTAGTTTAGGATCATCCATTAAATCAGAACTAATTTCTACACCGCGATTTACAGGACCAGGATGTAAAACTCTAACTTCTGGATGACAGAGCTGGAGACGTTCGCGTGTTACACCATATAGTTGATGGTACTCTCGCAAGCTAGGTAGTAAATGTTGGCTCATTCTTTCCTTTTGCAAGCGTAGAGTCATGACAAAATCGGCTTCCTCTAGTGCAGGTTCAATTTGCCAATGAATAAACAAATTATCTGCTCGCTCGCCAGAAACCAAGTCTGCAAAACCTTGAGGTACAAGGGTTGGACTACTGGCTAAATGTACTTTCATTCCCGCTGTCGTCAGGCTATAAATATTGGATCTGGCAACGCGTGAGTGTAGGATATCTCCCACAATGGCAATTTTTTTTCCTTGAAGCAACTCTAGACGAGGACGAATTGGATCAAGTAAAGAGCAGATAGTAAACAAATCTAGTAAACCCTGGGAAGGATGTTCATGCTGTCCATCACCTGCATTCAAAATACCCACACCCACACCAAGGCGATCCATTTCTTGCGCCACTGCTTGGGGAACTCCCGCTTCACGATGGCGAATTACCATCATATTAGCTCCCATCGCCAGATAGGTTTTAGCGGTATCTAAAATTGTCTCTCCCTTAGTCAAAGAAGATGTTCCAGGTGAAAAATTGAGGATATCAGCAGATAAACGCTTCGCCGCTAATTCAAAACTACTGCGGGTACGAGTAGAAGGTTCAAAAAATAAATTAGCAACTACCTGTCCTTGCAATGCTGGTACCTTTTTAATGCGCCGCGATAGTACCTCACGAAAGCTAGCCGCAGTTTGTAATAATGTTTCATATTCTGCGGTTGTAAAATCAGCTAGAGATAGGATATGGTGGCGATTCCAGGTAGTTGCAGACATGGTAAATTGCTCACTGAGTACAGGAATTTGGTAATCACTAGTTATGGGCACTTTTTTCTCCGTAGTTATAGGTATTACCCCATTGGGAAGTCAACAAAAACCCATCTAAACTGGCTATGCACAGATTTTAGTCTTTTGTAATTAATTGGGGTGTAAGGGTTATATCCATTCTTTTGCTCTAGATTTTCGCTTTAGTATTCCCAATGAGCCATTATCTATGTTCTTGGCTCCCAAGAGTAAATCAGTATTAACCTAATTAACCTTGAATTTATCCTGCTAGAGAAGATCTGTTGCTGAATATGAGTAGTTAAAGGAGTTCAAAAGTGTTGCACTGAATCTACTATGAACAGCATCAAACAACGTCTCACCTATCTACTGACAGGGATTATGTTGGTGAGCATCACTAGCTGTAGTCTTCCCTCTTCCACTAAAAATACTGCCATCGATTCGGTTGATGAACCAACGACAATTACTGAATCGCTAACTACAGATCTCGATTTGGCTCAATCTTCTACAATACAGGAGCAAGAGCAAGACTCCTTTGCACAGCAAGATAACACTACTGTAACTGTTTACCAGATTGATAATCAGTGCAATAGCTTGGTTCCCGAAAAAGTAGCTGTTTCCAAAACCAATACCATAGAAGCTGCAGTGGGTAAGGTATTAGACATGAGTAGCAGTTCCGATTTTGATGTTGCTGGCTATCGGATTAATGTTAATTCCAGTGGAGTTGCAACTGTGGATATGCGTTTAGCACCCAACAGCAAACGTCAATTTGTTTCTCTCTCCAGTTGTGAACAGTTTGCGATTTTTGGTAGCCTACGCAAAACTTTAACAGAAAATTCTCAATGGCAAGTTAGAGATGTTGTCTTTACCGAACAAGGTCAAGAAATTTTTCTTTAGGTTGCTACTAAAGATTAAGCAATATGAAATTTTTGTTGGGGTTTAGCTTTTCTCAACCCCCAATTGTTTTTTGCATTATGTTGCTTAATGTTAATCAAATTGTCAGGTTTGATCTCGATTATATGGGTCAAATAATAAGCTCAGAAGCCGCTTACAAGCCTCTTTAGGTACATTCGCTTTGGTTAAGCTCTTATTAAGTCTTCTTTCAGATTAATGCTAATCACTGTTGAGGTGAGCTTCAATATTATTAGTGCAGACTATGAAAATTCACCCATAATTATTAATTGATTTGAGATGAAGCGACCCTCACAACTAACACGGCTAATTTGGGATTTTTATCGGGAAAATCAAAGAGAGTTGCGGCTACTCAAACTACTCCGGAAATGTAAAGTCTTCCGCAGGTGGGGAGTATTGCATATTAACTGTTGTAATCGAGAAGTTGCTGATACCCTCGTAGAAGCCCATAGCTTAATCGTTGAACCAGTTAATCAACTTAAATTAGCTCAAAGATTGAAGATCTCAGTTGATAAAAATCTGATCGCTTGCTTTGAATTGAATTCTGGTCAACTTTTTCGCAACTAACTTATAAATCAATACCTGTCAAAAGAAATCATCTGCTTTTTGCGTTAAACCATGCTGTGGAGAATAGTCAGGACAATCCACAGCTTTTTCTGTGTTAGCAATGCCAGGTTGTACTGTACACTTAAGGCGATAGTCATTGGTGAAGAAGCAGCAGCCTGTACAAGGGATTTCATGCATCTGCTTGGCTCTTAGGATGGTATCGAAGATAACGCTGCAAATACTCCACAGCAGCAATATTGCGAATAACCAAGCGAAGACAAAGCAAATGGGAGTCAGGAATGGCTGTATTGCGTGAATTAGGTAAGAAAGAAATACAAGCACAGCTCTATTTTGCAGTGAGAGCAAAACTTTTAATTGGGCAACTATCATGATACCTAAAATGGCTTCAATAATTAGCCAATTAAAGATAAAGTTATCAATGTCGTCAACGAATCCTTTACATGACAGCTCAACAAGTTGTTCCTACCCTAAGTGCAACATCTATTCTCGAAGGTGTTAATGCTGTTAGTGTTAGTCAATTACCCTCGATTTGGCATAAGATTGAGTGTGGTGAAGCCCAAATAGGACATCCTAACCCTAAGTTTTTAGTTGCTTTAGCTCGATTATTCTTCACCAAAGCAACTGATCGCACTCCAGAAATTTTTCAACAAAGATTTGATTGCCAATCTCTTTATCAACAGGGAGCTTGGGATACTCTACAATTTTTCGGTGCCGATTATCTACTATCAGCCTATCCCAATTTAGAATTAGCCAAACAGACTGCTGTCGCAACAGATGGTGTCCAGCGCGTTATTGCTTTTGTCGCTGATGTTTTTGCTGAATTTGGATACGAACTACCAGCATCTTTCTATCAGATGCTACTATGTCCCATTGAGCGTGACTCCATCCTAGAATCGCGAGCAATGGCTTTTGATCCTCGTATGCAGGGTGTAAAACGTCCCTATGACGCTTGTCTCCACGCACTCAATGTGACGCGAATCATGATGGTAGTTCAAGATAAAGCTGCTGCTCATGGTCTATTATTGCAACATGGTTGTGGTTGCGATAGCCACTTAACCGACATTCAATCATCTGTACGTGGTGCAACTGTACGTTATTCCTTTGAAGATCGCAACACTCGCCACAAAGCGATTACAGCTTATATTTGGCGCGTGTGGAATGAATATCTACTCTTTCCCATGTCTATTCAGTCACAAACCCTTGCTCTCTAGATTAGACTTCTTGCTGGTAGTTTCCCAACTACCAGCAAAATATTGGCAAACAAAGACTTCTTTCCTTACTAGCTCATTTTCTCTTTACTCTGTACATAGAGCATCGCTATTCTCTTCAATATTCTCGAAATCTATGGAATCTGAAGTATCTCGTACTACCTTAACTAATCGAGATTCTCTTTGAGGATCACCCGAAGCCCAGAAACGAAGTTCTTCCCCTGATGTTTCATAGCACGAAAGATTGACTTTAGTTAGATTTTCAAGAACTGTTGCTCGTGTAACATTTTCTGGATCGCTATTGGATATTGCCTCAATAAAAGCCTTAGTTGCATCATAAGCATATGCTGTGCGCCAGTTAACTTGATCGTCTTTATCACCGTTATTCCATCTCTTTTTTGCGTCTTTTCCATAAATACTATTATCAGACCAAGCTACAGCTAAAATAAGGTTTTCAACTGCAACTCCACCATGTGACAAAGTCTCAAGATCATGCAATGCATCACCACCTAATAGTGGCAGCTTTTTAGATTCAGGAAGTTCGTTATTTGCCCTTGCGACAGCAATAGCAACAGAAGTTGTTTTCACACTAGGTAATAGTACTGCTGCTTGTACTTGATTTTCATCAACAGATTGCTCGATTATGTCTTTTATATCTATTTCAATATTTTTCAGGTTAATTTGTTGATCAGCATTGCCTCCTAAATTTGTAAATTCATCTTCAAAGGCTTGTTTCAGACTTTTACTGTAAATACTATCAGCATCATAAAAAATTATCACTTTTTCAGTCTGTAAAGTATTTTTGGCATACTGAGCAAGCTTCTTACCTGCTAATTCATCTGAAGGAACAGTACGAAAGAAAACTTCGCTGTGTAATTCGGTACTAGTACTAGTAGGAGAAATCATAGGAACTTCAACCTTTTCGTACTCTTTTAATGCCACTTCACTCATTTCACTAGATGTATGTCCAACTACCCCTAAAACTTCTGAACGCCTGGTTAAATCTTTGGCAATTTTCCGAGCTACTTGTTTATCGCTCATATCGTTATTAATAACAATTTCTAGCAGACGACCTTCGATACCATTTTTTTGATTGAATTTATCTTGTGCATCTGCCACACCTCGTAAAACGTTTTTAGTAGCATGTTCTTCGTAATCTACAGAAACCACTACAGCTAGCTTAAAGGGAGGATAATCTTGTTGACGAGCCCTCGCATTATTCAGATAAATTTTTGGTTCTGGGTCATTGGGAACAACATTTACAGCTTCTTCAAACAGCGTCATTGATCTTTCATAGTTACCATTTTGGAAATCCTTAATTCCCTCATTGAGATCGTAGTTAGCACGGGAACTAAAGAGTCTTTTCTCTCCACTGCTCATTTCAATTTCTTTACAGGTATTGTTTAATCTGACAGAACCTCGTCCGCAAAAAACTGCACCATAGAACCATGATGTCGTAGCAACTATGCCAAGAGTAATAGTAGTGAGGATAAAAACAGCAGTTAACTTCATTTTATTACTTTGTCTTTCTTTCTCTAGAGTTAATTGAGCTGAAGTTTCTTTCCTTTCCAATTCTTGACTAGCATTAAGAAACTGATAATCCTGACTTTTTAAAGTTTTATCCTCTGCCCACTCTAAAGCTTCCTTGAGTTTTTCTTCTTTCAGTAGCCATTTATCCTGACGATTAGATTCTAGCCAAGCCTCAATATATTCGGTATAAGGACAGAGTTTTTTCAGTTGTACATTTATCCACTCCTGGTCAAATATTTCTCCATAAATGCGATTGTAAACTCTCAATTTACCTTGTTGTTTGATGACTAAACCAGATAAACGTAACTTCATCTGTTCAGAACTGTCATTAGCAGAAATATATCCTTGTTGCAGAATTTGCTGATACAATCCCAGCAATCTACCTAGACATTTTTTGTTTTTTCTGAGGCGATCACGTATTGTCCTAAAATGCTCTGGATTATCCTGTGATTCCCAATTTTCTATTACTTTAGATCGTACTAACTCCTGTAACCATTCCGTTTCTTCTTCTGGTGGAATATTAGTATTAGTCTGAACAATAAGCTGACATATTTTTTGGGTTAGAAAAGGCTGTCCTCCAGTCCAAAATAAAACCTCTGCTAATACCTTTCGAGGATTACTTGTTTGATTTACTAACCCTGCTGCTAACGGTTCAGCTTCATCTAATTTGAAACCAGAAGGTTCTATGGCTTTACCAATATTAAAAGGAGTACGTTTTTTGTCTTGAATGAAGTCTGATGGAGTAGCCACTCCTAATAAAGCAAAAGTAAGGCGATTATAGGCTGGATTATCCACTCGCTTATTGTAGCAAGCACGAATAAAAGCAAAGAAATCATCAGAAAAAAATCCTAAACTAAGAACAGTCTCAACTTCATCAATGAATATGACTATATTTTGCTTTATTTCTACAAACACAATTTGCTCAAAAAACTCTCGCAAACGTTGCACAGCAGATAAATTTTCTCGCTCTTCCCACCATTTTCTTCGGGTCGAATATGTCAGTAATTCAAACTCACTTGCTAATTCATGAAATATAGCCATGTACAAAGAAATTGAGTTTTCATGATCGCTACCAATTGTTGTGAAATCGATAGCAACACAAATTACTCCTTCTGCTTGCAATCTTTGCATTGTTTGCACACGCAAGCTAGATTTACCCATTTGGCGTGAGTTCAACACAAAACAAAAATCTCCTGCTTTGAGGTCTTGATATAAGTCTTCATCAGCTTTCCGTATCACATAACTTGGTGCATCAGCAGCGAGACTACCTCCAACTTGATAATGATATTTAGTCATATCTTGAACCATCTTGCATCCCTTTTAAATTTGCTAAGTATCTGTTTAATTTTGAGTTAATAAGAAAGCCTTTCTTTAAAATATTTAGCATACAAATTACAGCGAGGCTTGACATTATTACCCTCAAAAACTGTCAGTCCCAAACTTTGTAACTTAAACGCTAAGGTTGTCTCTAATCGCACAGGTTCATGGGCTTGCACTACCTGTTTCATTGCTTCTAGTAATTCTGGATATTGTTGTAGATTCAACCAATGTACTCGTAGATGATGATTATAAATTCCTTCTTCTGTATCTGCTTTTTGCAGCATTTCTTCGAAGAAATTTTGCCTCATCTTCAGGTAACCGATGGCTTTTTGAACTAGACAAGGATGACCGCCAAGTAAGCAGATAATTTGTTGAACCTGTGAATCATCCCAAATTACTCCTTGTTGACTTGCCAAAGCCTGTATCTGCTCTGAAGTGAATTCAGGTAATTCGATTGGTACTCCAATATTAAACGGTGAATGATTTTTATCCAGTGGAATGTAAATATCTGTGGCATGAGCTAGAACAAGTCGTAGTTTTTGCCACAAAGGACGACTTTTTGCTTTTTCATGCCAGCCTCGCAACATTCCTAAGAAGTTATCTGCAAAAGAAGCATCGAAAATCCTGTCTACTTCATCCAAAGCTAAGACTAAGGGACTATTGATTTTAGGCAGTAGATGTTCCTTAAAATAAATATTACAGTTAGAGACGCTACTAGAATTATCCATCCAATAATTACTTAGTGCTTCTGATAATTCCAACTGTTGACTAATAACGGTACAAAACCAGCGTAAAAAATCATTTAATGAGCTAGACATTATCTCGCTTGCATCTTTTAGATCAAGAAATACAATTTGGTAATTTTTTTTTATTGCCTCCACTAGAATCCGGTCAACCAACAAACTTTTTCCCATAGACTTAGGAGATTTAATTCGTAGCAGAGAACCGGGTTTAGAAATAGTTTCATAGCAGAGAGATTCAATAGGATATCTCTCAATATAATGTTCAAAGGTTTGAATTAATTGAGGTGGTGGGTTAGTCGGAGTTGTATAGCTTTCGGTCTTCTCAAAGTCAGCTATTTCTTTCCAGTTCAAACCCAATGCGTAACTAAGTTCTTGAAAATTGTGAATATTAACAGCTTTGCGATTGAGAAAGCGATTGACAGTGGATAAACATAGTCCTATCACATCTGCTAAATCTTGTTGACTGGCAAAACCATTTCGTATTACAGCCTGCCTAACACGTTCCTCATGTTGACGAGATATCTTGAGCGATCTTGCTAATCTTGACATAATTCCTTCAGAATCGATTTCGCCCAAATAATACACCGCTTTTTCAGCTAACTAAGGCTACTCACGAATAAGTCACTCACGAGATAAAATTGTTATTAAGTGATGATAAACTTAGCCTGATGTGATGTTGCACTGACTCTTTACTCAGTAAACGTCGTGATTTCATGGGATTGTTGAAAAGAAAATAGACCCATGAATAACAAGCAAAAGCTAGGACACTCTTTCACTTTTAATCTAGCCCAAGAGCAAACTGAAGTAGAGCAGATTAAGTCACAAGATTTTTCCCATCACATTGTTCAAAAACCTGATTTTGACGTTTATACCTGTCAGCTAACAGTAATGTTTTGCGATCTTGTGGGTTCAACTGCTCTCTCAGAACAATTAGCCCTTTGTGCTTATTGGAACATACTTCAACAATACCAGGAACGTTGCAGTCTTATCATCCAAAATTGTCAAGGCTACATTTCTCAACCTTTAGGTGATGGATTGATGATCTATTTTGGCTTCCCTACTCTCCAACAAGATGATGCAACTAGAGCAATACAAGCTGGCTTAGATGTATTATTGGCTATTGAACAACTCAACGTTTTTTTCAAAGAATGGGAAATTAACCTTGCAGTGCGAGTTGGAATTGCGACAGGAGAAGTATTAATGGCGCAAGTTCATTCTAGTGATAAATCTGAGTGGCTTGCGATTGGAGTAATACCAAATATTGCAGCTCGACTACAAAGTTTAGCCCCTTCTAACTCTATTGTTTTTTGTCCCAAAACTCATCAATTAGTGAGGGAATGTTTCGACTGTCAATCTTTGGGAGCAAAGAGTCTTAAAGGAATTTCCCAACCAATGGAAGTATATCAGGTATCCAGATAAACCAAAGTTCAACTGGTACACTTTTGCGATCTAACAGTTCACAAAAACTAACGCTTAAAACCATTACTGTGACTGTTATACAGCCTTAGAGTAAGGTTGGGTACAATTGCTACTCGACTCCCCAATCTTACTCTTAAGGAACAAATCGCACTTTGGTGTCTATCCTGGAGTAAAGCTACTTCCAGGATACTTTAGTTAATGCCAATGCTAATTCCACACCAACTCAAATTACTTGGTTTAGTGAGCACAACGATTCTAGTATGCTCCTTTGCCACTCCTCAATCAGAAATGAAGCTGCTACCAAATGCAGTAGTTTCAGCGCAAGAGGAAACAATAGATTCTGAGACTCAAACATGGCAAGAAATTACTTCCCTGGAAGGCAAATTTAGTGTCATGATGCCAGGAAATCCTTCTGTGGAGTCACCAGGAAATAACCAAGATTCTGCTCAATTTTCCTTGCAAACCAAAGGAGGAGAAATTACTTATACAATAACCTACAATACCTTACCCAACCCTGAACGACAGTTAAGTGAGGAACAAGTTAACCTTCTACTTGATGCAAGTCAGCAAGTACTTATTGGTAATGGTAGATTGTTAGAGAAAATAGATCTCGAACTAGAAGACGATTATATAGCTAGAGAAGTGACAGGAGTGCGTCCAGAAGGCTCTTTTCAAGCCAGATTTTATTGGGTACATCCACGTCTTTATGTATTGTTAGTAGGAGTAAACACAGGAACCGAATTCCCGCAACAGCAAGCACAGGCATTTCTTCGTTCCTTTAGACCCCTAGTAGAAGATAATATTGAGTCACCATAATATTTTCCTGATGGCGTAGTCAACAGACTGAGAGGTGAGAATATACCACTGATAAGGTAAAGTCTCGATGTTGAGTTGGTCAAGAATACGAGGTGTGCTGCTGGGAATTGTCCTTACCTTAGCTTGTCATCTCATAGCGATTTCCACCGTTGTGTTAGTTTCTTCTCTCATTTACGGTATTCTCTACATTCACCTCAATCTACTACCGTTCAATGAACATGAAAACTTTTTCTATGGTTTTTTGATAACAGCACTAGCAGTTTCTGGAGTTGGTCTCTATCAAGTTCTTTATATCCTACCCTTGAGGCGATGGTGTCGTCACCAAAGACACTACGGATTACGTCAGGGAGTAGGAATTGCAGCTATTGTTACTACTGCGGTTAGTGTTTATGGTTTTATTTATGTACTTTGGTATTGGTATACTGCTTCCTTACCTTAGGGATTGTGCAACTTAATAGACCTCTGTGTAAGCTCACCCACGGCTTAAAGCGCGTGGGCTTTCGCCAACCGCTAAACCTTGGTGTTTTAGTAGCCCTGAATCCAATGCACAAGACAAAGAATCCGAACCTCGGAGGAGGCTTACGACCCCTCCAATAATAGACAAGACATAGCTTGCGTTTTGATCAGCATCACCATGCCAACCGCACTTAGAATTAGTACACTTAAATCTCTTCCCACTTCTCAACCCCAAGTGCATACACCCATGACAAGTTTGAGAGCTGTATCGTGGGGAAACTGGGATTACCTCAACTCCGTTAATCAATCCTTTGTATTCAACAAAAGTACGAAGTTGATAGAAAGCCCAAGAATTAGAGCGTCTTCTTTCAGTCTTGCTCCTAGGTTGTTGGTTGGTTGTGTTTCTAATCCCACTCAGGTCTTCAATAGCCACGATGCTATTAGATTTATGGGCATCAATAATTATGGTTTTGCTGATGACATGGTTGACATGGCGTTGAAATCTTTTCTCCCGCCCCGACAGCCGTTTCAACAATTGCCGACATCTACGTCTGCTACTGCGTGTGCCTTTCGAGGCGCGTTTTTGGAGGTTAGCGCGTTGCTTAGAGTATCTGTCTCTAACATCACGAATTTCTTTGCCAGACCATTTCTGGTTTTGCGAAGTAAATGCTATGTCGGTGCGCCCAAAATCCACGCCGATAACATTTTCAGATTTAATTGGTTTCGGTGCATCATCCTTAACCTGAATATGAATGTAGTAATTACCATCTCTATGTTTGCAAAGTTGTGCCGAGGTTGGCTTACTACTTTTAAGTTTTCCAATTTGATAGTTGCTGGTAACGATGGGAATATGTTCTCTACCGCCAACCAAAGTTAGACTAACAGACCAGTCTTTCTCGCGAAAAGCAAATATCCGAGCATCATAATCAGCAGATGTCGGCTTGAATGCTTTGACGGGCTTTTTATCTTTCTTAGCGGTTTTGCGGTTAGCGCCAACCCTCGCGCAAGCCCTGACAGCCAAGTTAGCCGACAAACCGTATCTATCTCTAATAGTTTGATAAACCTGAGATTGAATAGTAGCTTTGCTAGTTATAGAGGGCTTAACTTCCTGGTTGGCATAGTTACAAGCAGCAGCAAACATCTCAAGAGTAGCGTCAATTTTTGTGACTATTTCTTGAGAAGGGTTGAGTTTGCAAACTATAGTCAGGACTTGCTTCATGAGCCCGATCGTATCACGAGTGACGGCACTTAAAAGTGCCGAGTCAAAATTCCTCCAACGGCTCAAAGCGCGTTGGCTTCCTTTCTCCCGTACTTATTGTGAAATTTTACGTCCCTACAGGGGTTAAAAATTCAGATATTTTAATTTCCCCAGATGTTTACAGACACAGTTACATAACTAGATGTTCATAGCACCTAAAAATTGAGACTGGAAAATTAACAGGAAATTACTTGCACAAAGCATCATCAAACAATAAAAAACCCCCGAAGTTTAAAATCGGGGGTAAATTACTATTCAAATTCGAGTGTGTTATGCCAAATCCGATTTATACGAGTACCTTATTCTCAATTACAACTTAATGTATATCAAGCTTTTCTCAATAAAAAAGGGTTCTCTTGAGGCGGATTTGGTATGAGGTGCTCGCTGAATATCAGGGCTTGCTTTCTTGAGAGGAGAAATACCTCAGATCAACTTACTACTGTTTGACAAGGGTAGCGACATCAACGTGAGGCCACATAATCAATTTATCAGGGTCTTGAGAAGTAAAGTCATTGATGAACTCAAGAGCTGTTGTTTGAGAATATTGCAATTGCAAGAATTCATTTCCGTTTTCATCCTCAACCTCTTCTATCCAGAAGGTAGATTCAAAGGATGTCGCATCGGCATTTTTCTTAATGAATGGAATATTGGAAATTCCGCCTTCATTTTCTGTGGAGACGTTATCCAATACTACCGTTTTCACAAGCTTCTGTTTGTCTATAACATCTTGAAGCATTTGGTTAGGATTGGATGGAACGAAGGGCGGAACACCTTCAGCTCTTAGATAAGGAGTATTGTATCCTAGTCCGAGAGCTGGTCGGTCGAGAGCAGGCAAACCCTGAATGGCTGGGATTTGGAAATTTCCTTCTGTCTCAAAATATTTTCCTATTGCTAATAGGGAATCTCCGTGAGGAATTGATGAGAGCCGCGATACAATTTTCTTTTCCTTATCCAACAACAACCACATCCCATTTTCTATATGAAGCGGTTGAAATGTGTTAGCGTCGCTCACTACTTGCTGGTAATGCAAACCGACGACAAATGTATCGATAGGAAATCCCCGGTTAGGAACTGGCGCACCAATAGGAGTGAAAGTTAAGGTCTCTACATAGGGCATAATTTCTACGCAAAAGCTCTCATTATCATCCTTGGGAAGCCTTCCGGGACATCCAACACTATTACGAGGAAGTCTGCTGTTAATGGGAACGGCGATCATATTCCATCCCTTTCCTACCCAGGTACCTGCTAAATCTTTCAGGGGACCTAAATCGTCTACTGTATCTGTTGTCTCATCTGAGAGACGAAGGAAATTAGGCGGTAGCTTTTGAGAAGGAGATTCAAGAGACTCCAGGATCAATTTATCGATAAGCTCTTTTCCGATAGGCTCTTTCTCGATAATATCTGGTGATGCCTGCTCTTCAGCCATTGCGGTTAATGGGTTACCAATCAAAATGGTAAGTAGGATTAAACAAGACAGAAGAATTTTTTTCATTTAATTCACTCTTTGGTTGTGTAAAAAAGTAGTGATCACACCCGTTCTACGGAACAATAGACTGTTATCTTGAACCGCTATAGGTGAAATGCTCCTCTGTTATATAGACGTTTGAAAGTAAGGAGTTATGAATTTTTTGAGTTAGAGCTCTTTTTTCTAGTTTTATCGATGTAGCTTTTCCCCTTGTAGGGAGTTGGGGAAATAGAGAGTTGGGGAAATATTTGAAGTTTTGCGTTAATGGTTACTCTGTGAACAGAATTTAGTATTTCCTGTACATAGCGCCATAAAACCATAAAAAACCCCCGATTTTAAACTTCGGGGGTAAATTACTATTCAAATTCGAGTGCGTTAATTACGAATTCAGTCTCAAAATCGCCTGCTTACACTAGCCACTCTTCAACAGCTTCTTCCTTTGTATTGGTATTGCGTGAAGGTGTCTCGCGGTTAAACTTCATGTGAATGGAACGAGTTTGTTCACCATCAGCAGCTACTGCCATGATGGGATAATCAATCAAACCATCCTGGAAGGACATATGGAAGCGGAAAGTACCATCGGGATTGAGTTTAATTGGTTGTCCGCCAATGGTAACAGTTGCATCGGGTTCTGTTGCACCGTAAACAATTAGTTCTGCATCAGCAACTAACCAGAATTTGCGAGGGCGTATCGGAGGTGCAGAAGCGGAGAAACCAGACATACCCACACCGGACATATTTAAGCCAGAAGCGGTGGGAACTGCCCACATACCTACGCCAGAGGGGAAGACGTAGGAACTAACAGCTTGCTGCGGAACCATGGAACCGGGAACATGTTGCATAGAACCGAATAGAGAACCTGCAACGCGTTGTGCTTCTACTGATTCTGCCATACCGAAAATTTCGTCGTAGATCGCATTTTCGGTAGCAGGCGCTTTCTTGCTGGGGGGAACCAGGGTAAACACAGTTTTGCCTTTGAGATCCTCATCCCAGTTAACGGTGATGAAGTGGTCTTCAATCCAGTCGGAAGGATAAACAGGAGGAACACGAACAATATCGGAGTTGGCTAAAACTAACCAGCGACCATCAGCACAGCGATAGCCAATTTCTAGCATATAATCGCGATCGCTAACGGGGATGGGTAGATACCATTCTCTTGCTAACTCATCACAAGGAAACTCTTGTAGGCTGTGGGGACTTTGAACAGTGAGATCAATGTCGGTTACATCGTAGAGACGTAGGGCGATTTGCTGTCCTCCCTGACGGCGCAAATCTTCCTTGTGTTCGTTAGGAATATCCCAGTAAGTGTAGCACCACTGAGGATCGCGAGGCATGAGGACGATGCGGCTTTCTCCGTAGCCATGGGGTAAATCCGCTAGTCCTTCGTCCACTGATGCTAAGGTACCGCCTGTACGATCTTCTTGACCTAGTTCAAATTTAGATGCTTCCACCGCTTCTTTTTCCTCCAAACTGCTAAATTTACTATGTGAGAGCTTTTCACTTTCTGCTTTTTTTACCGCAGCCAGTAATTGCGATTTACGCATCCGACTGTAACGAGAGATATTAAATTCACTGGCAACTTTACGAAGCTGCCGTAAAGTCATTTCTTCAAAAGGTGGGCGTTCTTTTGCCATGATTGTGATCTCCGAAATAATTGGGATGGCAGGTAGCTAATTGGGCAAGATGCTTGGTTTTTCTTGAGTTGTACTTTGGTGTCAGTTGTGGCATGAATGTCTTCAACTTCTGCTATTGTGCCGAGTGCAACCGCCCTAGTATTCAACAGGTAGACTCGGCTATCGCTACCCGTTAACTTACGCTCTCCTGGAACCTTCCTGGGTTTGGTTGTACCTCAACTCAAGGTTGAATTAGTACAATTGCTTGCTTCCGAGATCGGCGGGGATCGCTTCGTTAATAATATGTAACAAAACTTCTACCCCATAGGTCAAGGGGTTTCTTAACTCAATTGTGGAGAGATTTACGAGTTTATAGGCATGGCAGGGATCATTATGTCATGAAATCTTGATATTAAGATCCCAAAGAGGGATCAAAGAAAGGAAAGTGTTGTGGAAATGGGATCTGGGAGTTGCACGAGTCCAATAGTGGTATGTCAAGTTTGGATTAACAGATAAATCTTCCCCTGTTTGTCTGAACCCATCATTTCAAGATTGACACTCCAGTAGTTCAGTAGTTTAAAAATTTGGGCAAGTAGACCCCATAAGGACAAGGGACGGGATGTAGCGGTATTTCCCTATTTGAATAAGTAAGTTGTGATTGAAAAAAGAATATACCTAAGCAGATTAACTATTCACATATTTTTCACAAATTTATGACTAATTAAAAAGCTTTTATAAAGTCTCTTCTCATTTTCCGGTTAACTAAACTAAGCTGAGAAGTATCAAAGCGAAAGGAAGCTGTAAGTGATTCAAAACACACAAAATTAAGGATTTAGCTCATCTCTGACTAGTAGCTTACTCATCGATAAATTTACTAAAAAAACTTTTTAAATCTTCCTAAAAAGTAATTATTGCTTCTCGCAATTATTTAATGAATGTGATTTTTCTATTGAGTAGTATCACGAAAAATATTTCGTTTTTTGGAGCAAAAATTTTCATGTCTATTACAACTTTTGTTAAAAATTTCTCAATGCTTGTTGCTCGATTAGTATTTGCTGAAACCACATCTGTCCCTGAAACCGCCTCAGCACTTAGTTTCGTGACAGTAAATGTTCCTGGTGCAAGTTCTACACTCAAGCGCTAGAGAAAACAAGTTTAAAACTATTGCGCAGACACAACGAACCTTAAAAATGCTTTTTCTTACTTAATCAGGGATGAAAGTCCCTGATTTTTCTTTTGGTGGATTAGGCTTTCAGCTTCTCTAGTACTTAGAGAGACATAGACATTAGCCAAAATTAATTTAGGGACGTAGAATTCTACGTCCCTAAGTTCTAATGCTGTTCAGTTAATTGTAAAAACCTAGACTGCCAATTTTTCAGTCCTTATTAACTACCTAAACAACTTCTAAATCCACTTGGAATACAAAGTCATTAAAGTCTCCGTCACCCAAACCTAATTCATCTTCAAAGGCAAAGAAATTATCTCCCAACAGTACCAGATGATCTAAACCATCGGCATTAGCTTCGAGGAAAGGAGAGTAGAATTGATCGATATCGCCATCGCTAAGAAGATAAGGTGCATAGAGGAAACCACCAAATAGCGTTGTTGGTTCAGGATTAATTAGGCTGAACTCTACCACACTATTATTAACAGCAGCTTGGGCATAACCCTCGTCTCCGGGAGTGAATAATTGTCCTGTTACAGGATCGAAAACTGTACCTGCTTCATCCAAAATGGTGTACAAACCACCCACATTACCGAAACCAGCTTCTTCAGTGGCATTAATTGTGGCTGATATCAGTTCTCCTGATTGTTCACTGAGATCAATTAACTCAATTTCTCCCTGAAGTCCAGTTCCTATTGGCAAGCTTTCTTCAACAACTGCAACATTAACTACGAGATCGTTAAAGTCTTCGCCTGCGCCATCTTCAAAGCCAAGAGTGAAGCTACCATCTCCCACAGCACTAAAATCTACGCTGTTGGCAATTAAGACGCTATCAAGTAAGCTAGAGTCTGCCAATACCGCATCAGTAGTGGTGTCAGCTACTACATAGAAGCCGATTTCTTGTCCTGCGCTTAAACCGTCGATAATGCGTCCAGAAGTGGTAAAACCTCTATCTGCAAGAAACTCTTGAGAGGTGCTTGAAAGGGAAGAGAAAATTACTTCACCACTTTCTAGAATATCGGTAACACTTTGTCCGGGCTCAACAATATAGGTACCAATTTCATTGACGAAGTCTGCATCTACACTTTCTAGCAGGAACTGAAGAGTTACTTCTGGATCGTTACCGCCAAGGATAAATGTATCATCGTCAGTTAGCTCCAGACTAGCAGGGACGAAGTCTTCATCGGTGGTAATAGTACCTACTACAGCTGAATCTGTACCAACGGTGTAGTCTGGATCTGGTGTTAGAGTAAGAGCAATAGTTTCGTCTGGTTCAGCAATGTCATCTGCCACTGGAGTTATGCTAATAGTGCCAGTGTTAGTACCTGGAACCAAACTACTAATACCATCAATACGTGCACTACCAATATCAGTTCCAGCTAAGTCTGCGTCACCTAAAAACTCAGCAAATTCAGCGGAAACCAGCAAGTCAGCTTCGCTAATCGAGAGACTATCTATAGTGGTATCAACATCTCCTGGATCGCCAATATCAAAGAGAATAAGATCGGTGTCTAAAGTATCTTCAACAAAGAAACCACTAGCAAGATCCGTATCCCTTGTAGCGTCAAAACCAATGGAGAAGTTACCTACATTGGCAGTACCTAGGGCATTAGTGAGGTCAATTGAGCCAGTGTGCTCAATGGTACCTTCTAGAGGTGTTAAACCATTTTCTAGATTATAGGTAAAGTCTGTTGCCTCAGCAATAGTGAAGCCTACAGCAGTTTCACCATCGGGGAAACCATCGGTATTAGCATCTACAGTACCTTCAGTTCCGGTAACAGTAATGCCTAGAGTAGCTAGAAGTGCTGTATCGAGTCCAACACTGGTAACACCAGAGTCAAGGTCAAATTCTGTAGCCTCAATTTCAATGCTACCGCTACTGGCATCGAAGGTAAATGTGCTGTCGCTGGTTACAGTGTAATCTTCATCAAGGGTTGCTGTTCCGTCAACGCCGAAGTTTACTGTCAGGTCTTCGTCAAGGATACCATCAACACTGAAAGTGTAGACCAGGCTTTCTAAACCATCTTCGACTACCGCTTCTGGTGCTACTGCAAGGTTAACAATTGGTCCTGGTGCTTCGTCAATAACCAATTGTCCTCGAATCTCTCCTGCGGGGAAAGCTTCGGTGTGAATATTCCAGTAGAAGGGTACTTCTTCACCTTCTTCTGCTTCGCGGAATGTCTCAACAAAGTTACTTAGGGAAATGGTATTGGGGTCAGTTTCTTCCCAAACTCCTGTTAAAGTAACAGTACCATCGTCATTGAGGACAATTTCGAAATCATCGGCATCTTGATCATCGTACTGGGAAGCAACTAGGTCAATCAAACCAAGGACAATGGGACCATTTTCTCCACTGGGTGCATTATGAATGTGGACTCTGGTAACATCATCCTCGGTGGTTTCTGTAAAAGCTGTACCATCACCGATAAAGGCACCAAAATCCAAACCATCTACTGTTAGGCTGTATTCTAGGGCATCACCTGCAGCGTTAAGGGTTAGGATAGAAGTGCCTGTGGCGCTGCTACCGGAAGGAGTAACTTCTTGATCGCCACTTAAAGTAGATTCTATAGCTACTGGTTCTGATACCGCCACAGCATCAGCAAAGGCGATATTAATGGTGGCGAGAGTGTAATCGGGTTGGGTAAAATCAGCGTTGGCAAAGTTGGGATCATCTAAAATACCACCACTACCAGGAGGTAAGAATCCTGTTGTCGCTGTGGTAACAACACCATTTTCATCCACACCTGTATTTGGTGCAGCTTGTCCGAAAAAGGCTGTATTTGCAGGTATTTCGTCGTTAACTTCCGTACCTGCATCCCGTACTAGGTTACCAGTGACGGTGATAGTTGCACCTTCTTCAGGATCGCCAAGGAAGTTACCATCATCGTCAAAGACTTCAAAACGCAAGGGGTTACCGTTACCGACGAAAAAGTCGTTACTCGGTAGCACCATTGAAGCGTAGCTAAAGTAATTGCTGGTGGGATCATTAGGATCTACCGTGAAGTTAAAAGATACTGTCTCGCCCACATCCAAAGGACCAGGAGCATCACCTTCTAAACCAGGAATGGTAAAATCAATTCCTGCATTCTCATCGTTAGAGAAGGCAGCATTTAAAGGACCTGCATTACCATCCTCTGCGATTTGCTCAATAAAAGCAAAATCAGGAAAAATTGACTCATCGAGATTATAAAGATCAAATTCGCCATTATGAAAACCTACCCAGACTGGAGTGAGTAGAGTACCGTTTTCTGGCGCTACATTGGTGATTGTGACTGTTAATGTTTCCATTGGCTCCTACACACACTAAAAGTAACTACAAGATAAAGCAAATTAAACTTGTATTTGCTGAAAATTTGCTTAGAGAATGACATTGCTATCTTATTGGTAACTCACTAGAGCTCCCATAAACTTATACCTTACAGTGTATGAATCTGTTAGTATTCCTGAAGACGTATTTGCTTAATCTTAGCTAAGAAATTAGGCGATTTTCCAAGGATTTAGACTTAACAGAGGTTTAAATTTAAACTAAGCGCCAGTTAAGTACTCTTGAATCAGACTGAAAGCGATTGGTGCATTAGCAGCAAGTTTCACGTTTTGGGGTGAGAGGTGACGGAAAAATGCTTGAGTTGCTTCGCATTCAGTGACTAGAATCACTTGCTTCCCATTTTTCAAAGCTAAAGCTACTTCTGAGGCGGTTCCTAAACCCATACCACAGGCGACAACTAGGTTGCTGGAGAGGACATTAATGTTGTTGCGAGCATTGCCCAAATCCGTAACAATAGCAATATCTACAGCCTCAGACATTCCCTGCTTATCTGCTGTGGGCAAAACCCCTACTGTTAAGCCTTGAGACGCTTTTGCACCTTGTAGCGCCGCTTCCATTACTCCTGCTTTTCTACCACCTGTTAATAGTATCCAACCTTGTTGAGCGATTAGTTTACCTAATTCGTAGGCGTTTTCACAATCTTTTGCAGTTGCTTGGTCTCCAGGACCCATGATACCGATTATAGTTTGACTCATAAGGAGGCGTAATCTGAAGTTAGTACAAGATTGCTACGGGAAATAAGCAGGGGAAGCGGGTAAAGCGGGTGTTGTTAAAGAAAAGCTTTTTTTCTACTTAGGGAGTTTTAGTATAGTGCTTTTCTCAAGATGCAAGGGAGACTAGCGAATTAAGGGAATGCGCAAGGTAGGGATTGTTGATCTAATCTTTGAAAAGCAGATCTAGTACTATTTAAAAACAAAATAGGTAAGGACGTAGAATTTTACGTCCCTACATGAGTAAATAGTTGATTTAGATTTAACTCAATACCCAGTTAACTAAAGTACGTACAGGAGAACCTGTGGCGCCAGAATTGTTGACACCGCTTTCTTTATCCGCCCAAACAGTACCTGCCACATCTAAATGCGCCCAGGGCGTATCTTTGATAAACTGTTTGAGGAAGAGGGCTGCTGTAATTGAACCTCCAGCACGAGGTCCTGTATTTTTCATGTCTGCAATGGGAGACTTTAAGCCTTCAAAATACTTGTCTTCTAAAGGCATTTGCCAGAATTTTTCCCCCGATAATTCTGCTGCATCCTTTAATTGTTGCGCTAATTGTTCATCGCTAGTCCACAAACCAGAAATATCATTACCTAAAGCAACAACACAAGCACCTGTGAGGGTAGCAAGGTCAACAATAGCATCGACCTCTAGCTTTTCGGCAAAAACTAAAGCATCGGCGAGGGTGAGTCTACCTTCTGCATCAGTGTTGTTGACTTCAATAGTTTTACCGTTAGAAGCGGTGAGAATATCGCCGGGATGCATGGCATTACCGCTAATCATATTTTCAGTCACAGCACTGATAAAATGTACTTCTACATCAGGTTTTAATTGGGCTACAGCTTTAGCTGCGCCCAAAGTTGCTGCGCCACCGCCCATGTCCATTTTCATGGTTTCGATACCACTACCAGAACCTTTAATATTTAAACCGCCGGAATCGAAGGTTAGTCCTTTCCCTACAATCGCAACTTTACGCTTGGGTGTCCCTTCTGGTTTGTAGGTGAGGTGGATGAATTTGGGCGGTAAATCGGAGGCTTTGGCAACACCTAAGAAGGCTCCCATGCCTAGGTTTTCACACTCTTCTTGCTCTAAAATTTCTATGGCTAAGCCATATTCTGAGGCGATGTCTACGGCTGTTTGTGCCATAGTAATGGGGGTAACAGCATTAGCGGGGGCAGCGACTAATTCTCGCGCTAAAATAACACCAGAACTAACAGCCTGTGCTTTGCTAATCGCCTCTTCCTGTCCACCATAACCGAGAAGTTCAACGGTTTCTAATTTTGCTCCTTTGTCTTCTGGCTCGGATTTGAAACGGTTATCCTGGTGTAGGGCTAAAAGTATACCTTCGCTAATTATCTGGCTGGTGAGGGCAGGATCGCTGTTAACTGCGGGTAAACTAATAGCTAGAGTTTTACTCTTTTGTTTCTTGGCTAAACGTGCGATTGTCGCCGCAGCAACACGCAATGTATCTGATTTTAATTCTTCAGTTTTGCCTAAACCAACTAGGATGATTTTCTTAATTGGGCTGTTGCTACCAATGCGAGTAGCGGCGCTGCTACCAGATTTTGCCGTAAATTCTTCTTCTGCAATTAATTCTTTAATTGTTCCCGCTAGCTTGGTATCTAAGGCGGCTAAATCGCCACTAAGTTCTATATCTTCTTCAAATATACCCAATGCTAGGGCATCTCCAGACCATTCCAGATATGATGTTTGTGTTGCCTTAATTTGCATAGCTATACTCTACATTTCCCTATGTACCTCTAAATCCTAGTGTGACACTCTAAAGCGAAAGCGTGTGGACTTGGATCATATTCATGTAATATTTATGTAGTTATAATGTAGGGTAGTACATAATACCAAGTCCGGTTTGACTAGACTACTAGAAAACGAGCGGGGAAGCGGGGAGATCAACCTATTGGGTGTTGAGGAAGCGGGGGGAGAAGGGAGAAAGGAGAGGGGAGATATTTTTGAGTATTAGCCTTTGGAAAGCAGATTTGGCATGAGTAGACAATATCATTGATGAATCCATCTCGTGCGATTAAAATCAGTCGCTACCTCAGTAAACACCTACGTCACCAACCAGAAAGAATTGGTTTACAATTGCAACCTGGAGGTTGGGTAAGTGTGGAGGAATTACTCAATGCTTGTAGGTTAAATCGTTTCTATATCAATCGCGCAGAATTGGAAGAGGTGGTTGCTACTAACGATAAGCAGCGCTTCTCTTTTAATCACAATAAAACTCTAATTCGTGCCAACCAAGGACACAGCGTTGAAATTGACCTACAACTAGAGCCTAAGATACCACCGGATGTACTTTATCATGGCAGTGCCAAGCAGTTTGTAGATTCTATTTTGAAATCTGGTTTAAAAAAGATGTCGCGCCATCATGTACATCTTTCCTCGGATGTTACCACAGCTAAAAGAGTTGGTTCTCGACGTGGTTTTCCTGTGGTATTTACGGTGGATGCGAAGGCGATGTGTGAAGCAGGTTTTAGTTTCTATTGTTCGGATAATGGTGTTTGGTTAGTAGATTTTGTTCCACCGAACTATTTACACAAGATTTCTAATGTAGGGACGTAAAATTTTACGTCCCTACAAAGGTTACCTGACTCAATTTACCTTATGTTTATATTTTCCGTATGACAGTTGAACTAGTTTCACTCTTTCACATATAAATCAATTTTTTTCTGGCTTAATTAAAGAACAAAATAGAAAACTATTCAATTGATACGGATTTTGTTTGTTAACGAATCTAGGTCAGGTTAAGCGCCGCAGTTCGACAGGTCTTACCTGAGTGTTGGTCAATATTTTAGGTGAGTACATTATGTTCATTAATCTTCGTCGTCTTCTAGGACAATTATTTACTAAATCTAGAACTATTAACAAAACTCCTCTCAATAAAGTCAGTTTAATTGTTCTGATTATCATTGACATTTTTATCTTGGTTAATGTCTTCATGGGACTTAATGACGTTGGCCAGTGGTATATTAGCCCTTATGAAGCTTATCCGTGTTATTCACAATGGAATAATTATCTCAATAGCAATAGTCAGAATAAAGATTATGAATTTTTAACCCAATCTTTTGATATTGTTAGCCCAGATTATCAAATTGCCAGTAACAGTAACGTTAGCCAGCATTATCAAAATTTAAGTGAGAATAAACTTGGTTCTGTCTCTACTACTTGTATGACCTTTGCTGGCTATCAAGAGGCGATTACAACTCTCGAGAATGAAGATAATTTCAGAACTATTAATAAAAATCAAGAATCAATTTTTATTCTCCAGAGTGCTAATCAAACTATTCGTGAGCAATATGATTCAACTTTATTAGAGAAAATTGCTGGGCAAGATACTTCTCAATCTATTAATACTACTGATGCCTCGAAAGCAAAACAAGAGTTAGAGCAGAATAATCAGAAAATTGCGGATCTACAAGAAGCAATAACTAAGACAAAAACAGAAATAGTTAACTCTCAGGAATCTCGTCAGTTTTTAAATTATTTGCAAGACGAGACAACTTTTAAGGCGTTACAAGCATCTTATAATAGAGCATCATTTTGGTATCCCAGTATTCAAATTGTTTTTCAATTTTTCTTTCTGTGTCCCCTAATTATTTTTGCCTTCTCAATTCATTCACTAGCACAGAAGAAAGATTATGGTTTGGTGGCTTTAATTAGCTGGCATTTGCTAGTTATTTTCTTCATCCCTCTGGTAGTTAAGCTGTTTGAATTTCTCCAGTTTGGTGTCCTGGCTCAATTTATTTTCGAGCTGATGCGTGAACTTTTAGGGGGATTGCTTTTCCTTGTTAGTTATCTCTATATTCTAGCGATTCCTTTGATTGGCTTTGGCATCATCAAGTTATGCCAATTATTTATCTTTAATACGAAATTACAAGCTGCTAATCGAGTTCAAAAATCACGCTGTATTCGCTGTGCTAAAAAACTCCGCAGTGATCATTCCCATTGTCCCCATTGTGGTTACTATCAATACCAGGAATGTTCTCATTGCCATAATCTTACTTATAAGCATTTACCCCACTGTTATCATTGCGGCGCTCCACAAGCAATGAGTAATGAGTAAAAGATGGTTGCTCTGTGTTTATTCACTCTAGTCAGATAATATTAGACATCGAAAAATCCTTGAGTACTACTCGAAAGATGCGATTCGAGCCACATTAAAAAACCTGATTAATGTTGCCACTAGAGAAAGATTAGGTTAGAATCGCATTGACTCTTAAGCAAAAACACTTAAGTATCTTAAATAAAAACACGTAAACCTAGCATAAAAAGCATTGCTGTTTGTTAAAAACAGTCTAAATAGAGAATAGGTGCCTAATTTACGATTGAGGCACAACTAATTTCTTGAGCAGTATTTTGGAGCAAAAGTGATGTTTTTTCAGCAAGCTGGGAAATCATAGTGCTTGATTTTTCAAACTAAAATTATGTTGACTCAAGATCGCAAGCAAAGATTGCTCAAGTTTATGCTTGATCCTTCAATTTTAATCAGAAATATTTCTTTTAGAAATTCAAAAACTATTTCAGATAAAAATCATATTTTTGTAGTTGGTGCTCCCAGAAGTGGTACAACTCTAGTGAAGCAAATTTTGAGTACCCATCCTAGATTAAGAGGTCCTGGTTATGAAACAGCTATTTTTATGTTCAAAGATATTTTTAATTTTAAATTTTCAGGATTTCAAAGAGATGAAATTTCTACTCTGATTCAAAAATCAAATGATATCGTAGATTTTTTTGACCAGTTTGCAGAAGCTAATTTAGAAAAGCTAGGAGGAGAACGTTTCGTCGAAAAAACTCCACCTCATGTTTTGCAGTTAAAATTTTTAATTAAACATTTTCCTAAAGCACAATTTATCAACATTTTTCGAGACGGTAGAGATTGCTACTGTTCCGCACAAAAACATCCCAATATTGTTCAAGGACGCAGTGTAGAAAACTATGCTGAATATTGGAAAAAATGCATTAAATCGCGATTAACAGAAGCATCAAATCCCAAAATTTTCGATATAAAATATGAAGAATTCGTCGCTAATCCAGGAAAAATTGTTCCAGAGATAATGAACTTTTTAGGCGAGGAATTTGACCCGAAGCAGATTAATCCAGAATATTACTCCCAGAATTTAGCAGTTAATACTCGAAAAAGCCATTTCAGTAAACTTTCGAAACCGATAAGTCGTAGCAGTCAAGGGCGTTGGAAATCTGAAATGGAAGCCAAGGAAATTAATCGTTTCCATCAGATCGCAGGAGATGAGTTAAGGTTACTTGGATATTCTACTAATTACTAGTTTTCTCTTTTCTGTATAAATCACTGGAAAATAACATTTGTAGGGATATGAAATTTCACTTCTACAAATTATTTAAATCCTACATCCCTACATTCTTGGTCATAGATTTATATTACTATCATAAACATTTCCATAAACTAAATTTAGCTTTAGACAGCATCATGGATATATCTCTTATTTGAACTACAACTGCTAAGGGATTAGTAAAAGCTAGAATTTAGAATTAAGTTAGGTATGATGGTTTATTGTTCGCCTTGATAACAATGAAACCTATCACCTCAGAAGCGATTCTAGAAACCTTACAAAACCTAATTGATGTTGTAGCAAAATTACGTTCACCCGATGGTGGTTGTCCCTGGGATTTAGCGCAAACACCCCAATCTCTCACTCCCTATATCATTGAAGAAGCTTACGAAAGCGTAAATGCGATTCAAAGTGGCGATCAAAATGCGATTGCAGAGGAATTGGGTGATTTATTATTACAAGTAGTTCTCCAAGCGCAAATTGCCCAGGAATACAATCATTTTAGCCTCCAAGAAGTTGCTCAGGGAATTACCGAAAAACTGATTCGTCGCCATCCCCACGTCTTCGACAATCTGGAAGTAGCAGGAGTAGAAGAAGTGCACCGTAATTGGGAAGAAATTAAAGCAGCAGAAAAAGGAGAAAGTCTTGAAACTACTCAATTACTAAGCTATAAACTTAACCGTTATGCTCGCACTCTACCACCTCTGATGGCAAGTATGAAAATGTCTCGCAAAGCTGCTGCTGCAGGATTTGAGTGGGAAGAAGCGGCGGGAGTTTGGGAAAAATTTGACGAAGAATTAGGGGAATTGCAAGAAGCATTAGCCACAGAAGACAAAAACCATCAGGAAGAAGAATTAGGAGATTTACTCTTTACTCTAGTCAATATCGCCCGTTGGTATGATCTAGATCCTAACGCTGCTTTGCAGAGAACAAATCATAAATTTGTACAGCGTCTTCGTCTCATGGAAAGCTTTGCAGAGCGTCCTTTGACCGAATACACTCTAGCAGAACTAGAACAATTATGGCAAAAAGCGAAGGCTAAAATACAACAGAAAAATAGAGAATAGTTGATACTTAAATAGTAGGCATTTATCACTATTAGCTACTGGATTCCCTAAATTTATGCAACAAACAGCACTCAATTTAATCGCCATTGGGGTATTTGTCGTCACCATGAGTAGTTTACTCACCCCTGTTTTACCTATTTCTCCCCTAATTCCTGCTGGCTTTACCTTAACAGTTTTGAGTTTAACTACCATTGATACCTTTGCTTGGCAAGGAAGAGGGGTAAATATATTATTAGATTGGGTTGCTGGTTTTTCCCCAGAACACCGAGAGCGAATTGTACATCACGAAGCAGGTCACTTTCTAGTGGCTTATTTTTTAGGTGTTCCCATTACTGGTTACACCTTAAGCGCTTGGGAGACTTGGCGCAAGGGATATACGGGTTTGGGAGGAGTGGTATTTCAAACCGAGGATTTATCGCAACAAGCGATTCCACCTAGTGAGATACGCTTAGTATTAGATCGTTTTTGTACCGTTTGGATGGCGGGAATTGCAGCCGAAAACTTAGTATATGATCAGGCTCAAGGTGGTGCTGAAGATAGACAAAAAGTTCAAGCTGCCTTAGTAACATTTGGTCGTCCCTCTAGTGAAGCACAAATTAAGGAACGTTGGGCGCAAATTCAGGCAACAACCATGTTACAAAAATACTGGCAAGCTTATGAGGCTTTGGTGGAAGCGATGAGTACAAAGGCTTCTGTTACTGAATGTTATCAGGCGATTCAGAAACATTGTCAGGAAGAGAAAGTTAGTAGTTAGTGTTGTTTGGTGACGGGGTTTATCTACTTCACAATTATTCCTAGAATTAATAGACTTACAGAAATTATCTTTGGGATTTAAGAAAAGACAATAAATCTCTAGGCAATTTGTTGTGGATAATTAGTTGAAAGTTTT
This sequence comes from uncultured bacterium, assembly GCA_964633315.1. Classification (GTDB taxonomy): domain Bacteria; phylum Cyanobacteriota; class Cyanobacteriia; order Cyanobacteriales; family CAWCAG01; genus CAZWGS01. The sequence continues at coordinate 71,221 of CAZWGS010000011.1, forward strand.
CCTTCTGTGCATCTACTTTAAAGCGTAGTACTACCTGATTATGGATCGCCCAGTAAGTTTTATCTATCTCTATTTTGGATATCTTATCAAAGGTAATCACATCCTTGAAAGGACGTGAAATTGCGATGATAAAAGCATCGAAAAGCGCTCCAGCAGCAATAACAAAAGGAAGTTCAATAAATATTGCCATTCCTAGTGCAACAAGGGCAAAAGGTCTGACATAGTTAATCAGATTCCATCCAAAAAAAACTTTGTTTTGAGTCGATTTCAAAATTATTCGTTTATTTGTGAAGCCAACCATTACAAACCTTATTTTATGTATAGGATGCATAGCACCTAACCAGTTTTGGTCTCCAGCATAGTAAAATCCAACTCTACTGTCTAGAATCTTATCATTAGGATATTCTTTTCTTATTTCTCTCCGAAACAATATTTTTTGTATCGGGTGGTGAACTCTAACTAATGTTGCCATAATATGTAAATCTTACATTTAACACCTATTTTCTTCACTTGATTCTAGGTAAAAATATCCTGTCTACTCTATAATTTTCAACTCACTAGCATGGTGAAAATTACTGTTTGATTAGGAGAGATAAACAGCAATATCTCCTACATTGATAGGTTATTTATCCTCTATCTAGAGCACTCCTAGTGCTCTGATAATTATTTTTAGGACTGACCAAATACAAAAATTTCTTCACTCATAATCCAAAATCCTTGAAGATAAATTGTATTTCTTGCCTAATATTCAAAAAGAATACTAAGCTTTTGTCTCAATACGTTATTTATAATACGCAGAGGTATTAATTATCTTGCACATAAATGCTGTTTTTGCACATAAATGCTATAAATCGCGAAACACCTTTGGAGTCACTCCAGTCAAACGCTTAAAATGGCGATTTAGATGACTTTGATGTGTGAAACCACAAGCAATCGCAATATCAGCAATAGTTGTTTTTCCTCGTAACAATAGTTGCTTTGCTCGCTCTACTCTTTGTTGAATAATATATTGATGAGGAGTGATACCCATTGATCGCTTGAAGGCACGAGAGAAATGAGAGCGATTCAGTTTTGCTACTTTAGCAAGCTTGTCTAAACCGATTTCTTGCTCTAAATTATCATGGATAAAATCTTGAACTAGCTTTAATTTGTGGGGAGATAAACCACCTGAAGAAGTCTTAACAGGTTTTGTTTGTGTTGAATAATTCTGTAGCAGATTAATAGTTAAGGCATCTGTCATCGATTGCACGTAAATTCGGCTGCCATTTCTATTACGTGTTATCTCATTCTCAATCCCTAGACCAATCTGTTGAATAAGTATGTCTTTGACAGGCAAAAAAATTGGAAGTATCTCACATTTCTCCTCTCCAAATAGTTCTTGTGAACGGTGAGACAATTGCTTTGGCTCTAAATGAATATATAGGTGCTTTCTCTCCCTATCCCACTGAATCCACATGAGCATTTGAAAGGGAAAAATACCAATGCCACCTGTAAAAATTAAAGCCTTCTCATAACGTCCATCAGTAATTTGCTCAACATTATGATTCTGACCTAAATTAATCACAATGGTGTAATTATTCAGGATAATTTCTTGAGGAATTTCTCCTGCTGGCAGGTTGAAAAATTCTACACCAAGTCCCCAAAAATTTGCTTGGTAGTTGGATAGAACTTGCGATTTATCTAAACTTTTGGAAAAGCATTCTTCTATGTTGGAAACGGTAGCTGAGGCTGTATTACTAGATTGCATTTTCAGCATCTCCATAAACATTAGACGTCGCCGGAAATTAATCTGAAAAACTCAGTGAAGTTAATCTGAGTCAATTTCCGGAAGTGTCTAGGGGAAATTGTTGGTAGACGCAGCCTAGCTATTGAACGTAAATTAAGTCATCGTGAGATACACGAAGCTCTCTTGCCATAAATGAAAACATTTACAAGCACAGGTATATTACTGCAAACCTTAGCTCCATCGCATCAAACCAAAGATAGATTTACCTACTAGTAAATACAGCCAAATAGCTACATCAACTATTAAATTTTGCTCAACATAAATTGAGCCTGTAAATTAATAACTTCAGTATATGTATCTACCGATTTGCGATCCCAAAGATTGTGTCCAGCATCCAGTATTTCCAACTGACATTTTTCGTCCTTTTCAGCAAATTCCTTCAGCGCATGGGCATACTGGGGAAATAAATTGAAAGGATCGCCCAAGCTAACCAAAACTAAAATTGGAGATAAAGATTGCCTAGAGGGATAATCAAACTTAGGTGTGAAAGTTTTGTATGCATTCCAGCTAGCTTCATCTAAAGTCACACCAGGAGCATGGAGAAGCTCCGCTAGTATTTTAGCTTTATCCTCCAAATAAGTAACAGTAAACTGAAACAATTCAGGATCAGGATGGGGTGGATTGACTGCAATTGCTCCAGCTAGGTCATTATAATGCTGTGCATACAGTATACCTGCGACACCTCCTTGGCTGCGTCCAGCAACAAAAACTGGGCGGTTAGGATAAAGCCTAGATAGCACCAAATGAACATGGCGAATCATAGTTACTAAACCCTGTTCACTTGCAAATTCAAAAGGTGCATCGGAACCCATTCCATTCAAGGGAAGATCAGTAGGAAAAGATGCTACACGAAATACATTACCATTAGACTGTTTTTGGGTGATTATACTGGTACTGCTTTTTCGCCCCTGTCCACGATTTTTGCTTTTGCGCCCATGAAAAGTTCCTGCAACATCACATAGGGTTTCAGCAACAGAAAAGGTGGTTCCTGTACCAGGTAAGAGGATTTGAATGGCACAATGATTTTCATCCACTACTTTTTGTGGCTCTAAAACACCTGTGCAAGCCATCGGTAAGTATAACTTTTTGAAGGGAAGTTTTTGTCTAGTTTCACTGGTTGCACCGACTCGATAGACTAAATCTTGGCTTTCTTGAATCACCTTCATCTCTAGTAATTCGCGGCGACTTATCTGTTCAACCTGCTCTAATTTTTGGTTGATTTGTTCGAGTTGTGCTAATTGGGAACTCATAGTTAATCAAATTTATTTTGCTTTATTATTTAGTAGTCTGTAAACTAAGTTTTACGTCATAGCAGCTTGCAGAAAAGCATGATATCAGGCTGATATGTAATTCTGTGGTTTCACAGGATTTAATTTACACAGTTTTTAGTCACATGCTGAATTTTGTATGCCAAAATATGCATGGGATCTTCGTAAATTGGCATCACCTGGGAAGTGAGAAAAGTCCATCCTGGTTGATTAATAACTTCCTGAATTTTAAGCAAGAAACTCTGGCGTGCTGTGAATACCAATACACCTCCAGATTCAACACTGTCTTGCAACGTATTTAATTCTACTGACCCAGCATGACTCTGGGCAAATACTCCTGTGGCAATGATGCCCTTTGCCTTACCTAAATTTTTGCAGGTTTCGTCACCTATAGAGCAGCAAACCAATGAGCTGTAGACACCTTTATCCGCAGCTTTGGTTAGCATAGCAGGTGAGATATCCATGCCTATGATTTTTTCAAATCCCAACTCAGCTAAGGCTACACCTACCATACCTGTTCCAGCACCAAAATCAAAAATTTTGCTTTGCTTGTCTTCCAGATATTCTGATAATATTAGTGCTGCTGTTTTGGGGACTAATTCCCATACTTTACTAATATCCGTTTCATAATTATCTGCCCATTGATCGTAATTGTTTCTTAGCTCATTAAGATCTTGACTAGAACAGATCCAATTTAACCACTCTTTTGGTTGTCTCTCAGACATTTTTTACTCCCTTAATAGCTTCATCAAAACATCTTCAAGATTCAGATTAAGTAGATCAACATTTACTTGCTTCAAGATAATAACGACCAAAACGATTACTAAGAAAAGCCTCTAAATCAACTTGCTCCTGTTTCAAGAAACCACTGTGGGATATTTCTCCATTGAGATACATATCCAAGACAGCACAAAGGGAGCCTGCTGTGGTAATTTGGATCGCACTCCAGGTTTCTCCTTTAAAATCAAAAGGATAAATCTTGCGAGCATCACTAATTGTTTGTAGACGACCATTTTTCCAGCCAGTAACACTACAAAATATAACTACTACATCTTGCTTGGTTATGGGAATAGCATTCTCCAAAATTTCCGCCAAAAGTTCTTGGCGATCGCTCAGGCGCAACTCTTTAGTCAAAAATGACATTAGATAATTGTGTCCGGGATAACGCACTGTTTTATAGTTAAGAGTGCGTACTTTCCCTGCTAAGGTTTCACAAAGGGTTCCTAAGCCACCAGAAGTATTAAACGCTTCGTAATCATCCCCATCTAAGGAAAATTTTTCGACTCCCTCTAAAGGCACTAAATCGACTTTCATGCCATTTTGAATCACTTCACAAGGATTGCAATACTCATTAATTAAACCCTCTGTAGACCAGGTAAGATTGTACATCATCATGTTGGAGGGATATTGTGGCAAAGCACCCACACGCATTTTTACTTCGTCCAACTTGTCAAAACCACTGCAAAGGTGATGGGCGAGGATACCAATAAAACCTGGTGCTAAACCACATTGAGGTGCAAAAATTAAACCATCAGAAGCAGTTTTAGCAATTGAACGCACAGCATTAGTAGTAGCCACATCTTCAGTAAGATCAAAATAGCTTACTCCAGCTTTGGCTGCTGCGCGGGCAATGCCAGAATTAACAGAATAAGGACAAGCAGAAATAACACAATCTTGACCTTCTAGTTTCTCTACAAGGGCTGTTTCATCAGTAACATCTATGATGAAAGTATTGACTGGAATTTCTTTACTTAATTTGTTTAAAGCTTGGTCATCGATATCACCAACAAAAACATTGTAATCGCCTGTACTATTGAGAAGCTTAGCAATTACAGCTCCAATTTTCCCACTTCCTAATATGGTTACATAATGCATTTATCTTGATTTTTATATAAATAATTTAAACATAATCACTCTACACGATAAATTCATATTTGCCAAGAATACAACCAGAAAACAATGTGTAAAAATATCAAGTTTTAAAAAACAATATAAGTTTATATTTATATTTTAAAAAGTCTGTAAATTGCTAAAGTTGTTAGCAAAATCATCAAAATAATTGCTATATAAATGGCAGTTTCAAAATATCCATAAATATCAGACATTGACGAAAATTAACCTGAAAAACTCAGTGAAGTGAATCTGAGTCTAATTTCCGGAAGTGTCTAGGGAAGTTGTTGGTAGACGCAGCCTAGCTATGCACCGTAAATTAATTTATCATGTGAGAGATGAAGCTATCTTGCCATAAGTGAAAACACTTACCAGCAGCAGTACATCACTGCAAACCTTAGCTCTATTGCATCAAACTAAACCCCTCGATAGTTAAAATTTCCCACTCACCATATTCCCAAGCAAGTTTCATATAGAAACGTTACCTCATCCCTCGTGCTTTAGCTGGGAGATGATAGTGTTGTTTGTCAAACAACGAATAACCAATAACCAATAACAAAGGGTTGGGCGACTATCTCTGCTTTTTTTTTCAAAAATTGTCTTTCCAACCCTTTCGGGTGATTTCACCTCATCTCGGCGCGAGACAGACAAGGTTAACACTCAGAATCAAGGGCGGCTTTGGTATCGTAGGGAGATTGGAAATATTCCAAACCATCACTATTTTTATATTGATTTAGCGTGGCACAAGTCGTTTTAGAAAATGTTTACAAAAGCTTTCCCAATCGTCCAGGAGAGGTTAATAACACTACGGCGAAATCAGGTAGTGTGAATGTTTTGCGACGCATCAATTTAACCGTAGAAGATGCCGAATTTATGGTCTTAGTGGGACCTTCTGGCTGTGGTAAAAGTACCCTATTGCGGCTAATTGCGGGTTTGGAAGATTTGACAGGGGGCAATATTATCTTAGGCGATCGCACGCTCAATAATTTACCTCCAAAAGCCAGGGATATTGCGATGGTGTTTCAAAATTATGCCCTTTATCCCCATCTCAGTGTCTATGATAATATCGCCTTTGGTTTGCGACGGATGTATTCTGCTGCGAATGAAAATCTCTGGCAAAACTTTCTTGTCGGATTAACTAAAAGGTTTCCCCTAGGATTACGCTATGTTTCACCCAAGGAAAACGCCATTAATCAACAAGTACGCAAGGTATCAGAATTACTACAAATCGCCAATCTCCTCCATCGCTTTCCCAAGGAACTTTCTGGTGGACAGAAGCAACGTGTGGCTTTAGGTAGAGCAATTGCGCGTAATCCAGAGGTTTTTCTGATGGATGAACCATTATCTAACTTAGATGCCAAATTAAGGGCAGAAACCCGCGCTCAAATCGTTAAATTGCAACGTCAACTGGGGACAACAACAATCTATGTTACCCATGATCAAACTGAAGCCATGACGATGGGCGATCGCATTGCAGTGATGAATCAAGGAGAAATTCAGCAATTAGGCAAACCTTTAGCAATCTACAATCGCCCTGTTAATCGCTTTGTGGCAGAATTTATTGGTTCACCACCAATGAATTTTATTTTAGTTAAAGTAAAAGCCCCCTTAGTTATTACCCACGCTCAATTCCGTCTTACTTTACCAGAATCCTGGCAGCCATTTATCGCTCCCTACGACAAGCGTTCCCTGCTTTTGGGAATTCGCCCCGAACATCTCAAAATCAGCCCACCAGCGACCAAAAACTTGCCAGTACGTGTCGATTTAGTGGAAGCTTTAGGCAACGATACTTATGTTACCGCTTGTCTGGCGGGTTCGGTAGAACCACCTTTGCAAGTGCGCATTCCTCCAGATTATGCGGTGAAGATAAGCGATGAGTTATGGTTGTCAATGGTTTTAGAGAAGATACATCTGTTTGACCCTGAAACTGGTCAAGCGATCTGGCAAGATGGTTAATTATTGTAATACTGTGTCGCAATTTCTGTTGAAGTCGTGGCTACATTTATCAAAAAAATTGGGTTGAAAACCCCGTTCTTCTTCCGGCGGCTTTTTCCGATTTTTAGTCTACTAATTTTCACTATTCAAGATAAGATAATAAAATCGGCATACCATTTCCGATGAAAGCACGCTATAGATATCGTTTCTATCCCACAGACCAACAAAAGAAGGGTTTAGCACAGCTCTTTGGCTGTGTAAGAGTGGTATTTAACGATGCTTTAGCACT
>CAZWGS010000012.1:0-33182 GCA_964633315.1 uncultured bacterium
TCAAACATTGCATCTTGATTGGAAGAGTGTCCTTCACCAAACCACCAAAACCAATCTGAACCTTCGGCTGCATATAAAGCTTCCCATACTTCAGGATTATTTTCTTCTGTCGCCTCTGGATGATTGGCTAATACTTGTCTTGCTTGTGTCAGCAAATCCCAAGCGCGATTTTTTGCAGGATCACCAATCCAAGTAGTAAAACTACCATCTACCCAAGAACCACTGTGTAACTTTTCTGTTGGAATTGTGGCTGTTGCTGGAAACTGGTTTAAAAATTCTGAGACAGTAACCAATTTAATATTGTGATGTTTGCTTAGTAAACTGTAGAGATTTTCTAGGAATGGTAAACCATCTTGTGGATAATGTTCCCAGCAATTCTCCCCATCTAAAGCGATTGTGACTAACCAAGGTTGTTCGAGACTGGTTTCTGGGGAATTTTGTTTATGTTGCAATGATCGCCCAATCGCTTCTAAATGTCCAATTAAATCTGATGCTGCATGATGGGGTTCCATATTTCCATAGGTGAAACCAATTAAATCCGAGAGGCGATGATCTCGAAAGACAATTGCTAAGTCACCGTGAGGTGTTTCCAGGCGATAGGGACGATATATTAGTTCTGGTTCATAGACATTACCCACTTCGTCACGATGGAAGAAATGTTGTAAACTCCAACCCAAAACAGCTTCATCAGAGCAAATCCACTGAAAACCCTGTTGCCTAATATAGGGTAAAATTTCAGGACTAACTGATTGTTCAGAAGGCCATAAACCACGAGGATTACAATCAAAACGTTCTTGGTACATTCGCCAAGCTTTGTCTAAATGTCGAGGAATGTCCTCTGCCCACTGGAAGCGATATTGGGGTAAAGTCATCTCTGGCACTGCTACTCTGCCCGAATTTGTGTCTGCGAGGAGGGGTAAAATTGGGTGAGTGTAGGGAGTGGTAGTAACTTCCAGTTGACCAGCATCTTGCATCTTTTTGTGCTGAGGAATAATCCTGCTGAGAATCTGCCTTTGCTTGGAATAAATGCGCTGACGGTCTGCTAAAGTAAAGTCCTGTCCTTGTTTGAGCCAAGTAGCGATTTCTGGATCATCCCAAAACAGAGGGTCAATCCAAGCCAGATTATGCCAAGCTAGTAAATCGCTGTAATCCCTGAGATCCCAATTATTGAAACACCAATCTTTGCCTTTCTCTTGGCGTTGTTCATAAAGTTGTCTGTAGCGGGGATGAGGATCAATTAGGGTCTTGTGATAAGCATCAAAAAAGTGTTCAATAATAAACTTTCGCTCCTTCATCTCTAGCTGTTTGCAGGGAGTCAAAGCTAGTGCCAGATAAGGATCCATTGCTGTACCTGCTACGTAGTCTTCTATCTGCATCATCAGCGAAGGAACCAAATTAACTGTTTGATGCAGTTTCGGATAGCGCTCTAGCAGTAACACCAAATCCAGATAATCTTTTGTACCATGCAGACGTACCCAAGGTAAACGATATTGTCCATAGGAATCGGTAGCTGCAAAGCGAGATTTGTACAGGGGTTGATGTTGGTGCCAAATGAGGGCAACGTAGAGAGGATGAGACATAAAAGAGAAACCTGACCAATTAAAAAATAGGACTTACGCAGTCAAAATCAAAGTCTAGGGTTACAGGCATTTTACACATTGGGCAGCCTAAGCCCTGAAAAATATAAAGCTTCTCAGTATCTAGAGTCAATTGTTTCCACATCAATAGGGATAGGTAAAATTAAGTAATAAGTAATAAGTCTGGTTGTCAAAGTAGCTTTTACCCTTGTAGGAAATTGGGAAAATAGGGATTTTGGAAGAAGGTTTGAATTTTTGCGTAGATTGGTACTCAAGGATTTTGCGATTTTGCGGCGCTTCCAATATTCTCTGATGAAAGTAACATATTCGGGATATTTTTTGGAATTACATAGCAAAAGGTAATAATCTCACTGGGACAATGCTTCAGACAAAAGAAATTATGATTGTATTATGTTATTTATTTGGCGTATTTTTAGGCTCTATTTCACCCGCACAAACTCCACAACATATAGCAACCAACCTGTAACAATTACGAGTAAAAAATAAGGGAAAAGTGAGCTAATTAATCACCCTTCCCCAAAAATCAAAAAACTTGCCTTATACCAATTTCAGAAAACAGCGTGATAGATATATGAACCAATTACTATTTTCACTGTTTTCTTCTCACCTTTTCCCATCAGCTATTTCTAGTTAACTGAAATGAAAAGGTATTACATTACTGCATCTATAACTTGCTCAACCCCATCAATTTCAGGAATCTTTTCTCGCAATCTTCTTTCAATTCCCATTCTCAAAGTCATAGTTGAACTAGGACAAGAACCACAAGCACCTTGCAACCTCAACTTAACAATGGGACCTTCAATTTCTACCAACTCCACGTTACCACCATCAGAAATCAGGTAGGGACGCATTTCATCGAGAACCTCTTCTACATTTTCGGGAGTAAGTGCTAATGCCATCTTTCTGCTTTGCTACAAAATGTGTCTAAATTACCTTTGTTTTTATCCTAGCTCTATTTCACAGTTCTAGAGACACGATTAACCGTGTCCCTATCCTCTAGAAATTAAACCATTGCAGGTTCTAATAACTTGATGTTTGAGAAATTAAACTCAGTGGTCGTGTTACTCTCATCCTTGTCAATCGCATCGATTACCTGACGACTAGGAAGATAGTAGTCTCCTACCTTGTCGTAGGTTTCCACAAAATCCCGCTTTCCTTTCAAATCGCCAGTTTTGGAATCGCGAAAGATGGCATTATAACCAGTAGAGATATATCCATCTCCAGTATCCAAACTGTCCTTGGTATTAATGGTAAAGGCCATCGGTCCCATGACCCGGCTAACCTGACAAATTTCTTTCCCTCTAACCTTGTAGTTAGAACCCATCGCGTCTCCGGTAACAAGAATTTCCACTGCGCCTGTAGCATCAGACTCACCGAGGTCAAACTTATTCTTACCATGAGACTTCTCAAAGTCAGAACGTTTGCGGTGAGTGATAATATCGCGCATTTGGTTATAGATACTCTCTTTTACCTTCTCGTCTGCGATCTCAGTGATTTCTACACTCAGGTCACTGTTAACAATTACTTTCCCACTGTAAGTCTCATCTCCTTGCTTCAGCTCCAGGTTAGCGGTATAGCCAGGAAAGTTATCGTCCCAAGTATAGCGATTTTCGTACGCTGCTTGAAATAGTTCACGAGCATTTTTTGAGTTAGTCATACAACATTAGTAGTTTAAGTAACACTTTCTAGTGTAAATAACTATAGTGTCGGCAGCAGCTTCTGGAATTGCGACTTGCTTCCCCTTAGCAAGTCTAAATTTTAAGTTTGCTTGGGAACAGTGACTATTATTTCTTGTTTAACTCATCCCCCGGCTAAAGCACGAGGGATTTCGTGTTGTTTGTCAAACAACAAATAACAAATAACAAATAACAAAGCGGTGGGCGGCTATCCCTCCCATCTTTGAAAAAATTGGCTTCCCACCGCTTTCGGTGAACTAGTAACAGTGATGATGGATTTGTGAAGAAAAACACTCATTTTGTTAGTACACAAGAACTATAAAAATGGATTTCTTCAAGTAAAGAAAAAGATTTTGGCTAATGGGATGTCTTTTTGGCTCTAATTCATTACAATAGCGGATGTTATTCTCGCAGGTTAAACTAATAACCTCGAAGCAGTAGAAACTAAAATCTATTCACTAGTTAGGTTACAACTAAAGACAACAACACTGATAACCAACAATAGCAACAAATTTTGTCTTGAAAATAGTCTTCTAGGCTATCAGTTGAATTGAAGGTTGTTAAAATGGCAGCCAAAAGTGATCATAGTGAACAAAAGATCCACGAAGGAGGGAATCATACTCATGAGGCTAATACCAAGTCGGCAGACCCTAACCACACAGTTCACTTTGACTAAATATTTTAAGATTGACTTGGAAAAATCACCCACTTTTGTGTAATAGAAGTTACAATCGGAAATGTTTTTAATCTTCAGACTCATACAGCGGACATCTGCTGAAATAATTCACACATCCAAAATAGGGTTGAAATTGTAGCCAAGACCTTCTCTACTTGTTTGGTTGTAGTTATAGAAATCAGCATCTAAGTATTTCCATGAGTGATTAAGATTTAAAGACGTTTAATCAAGTTTCATTTCATCAACTAACACTAAATCTTCTAGTCTTGAACTGAAGGAGCAAGAGGAAAACGGCATGACGCAGGCCAACGACGTACTCGCAACTATCACCCAGCCTCGCAATGAGTTGGAATTCTTAATCGACGAAGAAGCTGAAAATTCAGCGCCAGATGATATCATCGAAGCCGAAGTCGATGATGATGAGGATAAAGGATCTAAACTTCGTTCCACTCGTCGTCGCGAGCAGGGTAAAAAGAAACCTTACACAGAAGACTCTATCCGTATTTATCTGCAAGAAATTGGTCGTATTCGACTACTCAGGGCAGATGAGGAAATCGAACTAGCACGTAAAATTGCTGATCTTCTAGAATTAGAACGTATCCGCGAACGGCTCATGGATAAATTAGAGCGAGAGCCTAATGACCGAGAATGGGCTGAAGAAGTGGATATGGGCTTACGGGAGTTCCGGCGCCGTTTGTTTAAAGGTAGACGTGCTAAGGACAAAATGGTACAGTCTAACCTGCGTTTGGTGGTTTCCATCGCTAAAAAATACATGAATCGCGGCTTATCCTTCCAAGATTTAATTCAGGAAGGTTCTTTGGGCTTAATTCGAGCTGCAGAAAAGTTTGACCACGAGAAAGGCTATAAGTTCTCTACCTACGCTACTTGGTGGATTCGACAGGCAATTACACGGGCGATTGCAGACCAATCTCGCACCATTCGTTTACCAGTTCACCTTTACGAGACAATTTCCAGAATTAAGAAAACTACCAAGATTCTCTCCCAAGAAATGGGCCGCAAGCCCACGGAAGAGGAAATTGCAACTCGTATGGAAATGACCATTGAAAAGTTGCGTTTCATTGCTAAATCTGCTCAACTGCCTATTTCCTTGGAAACACCCATTGGTAAGGAGGAAGATTCTCGCCTAGGAGATTTTATTGAAGCAGATGGTGAAACTCCTGAAGATCAAGTATCTAAGAATCTCTTGCGCGAAGATTTGGAAAATGTCCTCGACACTCTTAGCCCTCGCGAACGTGATGTTCTGAGATTGCGATATGGTTTAGACGATGGACGAATGAAAACCTTAGAAGAAATTGGTCAGATTTTTAATGTAACCCGTGAGCGAATTCGGCAAATTGAGGCGAAAGCACTGCGTAAACTGCGTCATCCTAACCGCAATAGCATCCTCAAGGAATATATCCGTTAGTTGATGAACTCTGCTAATTTAGCAAAGTAAAAATAGATGAAAAAAAGCTGGGTTTCTTAGTTTTAAATAGAAGCCCAGCTTTGTCTGTTTAGATTATAAATTGACTAAATGAGGTTGAAAATGACTACTTACATTAGTCCAAACAAATGAAGTAAGCCTTGACCAGAAATAATTTCTACCAATGCGGCAGTAAAACCAATCATTGCTAGACGACCATTCCAGTTTTCGGCAGAGGTATTGAAGCCAAATTTAAAGCTATTGCGATTTTCGCTTTCCATGATTTGTTTTCCAGTTATTCAACTTTTGTAAAGGTTGCTGTAAACAAATGTAACGAATTCTAGAGGCTCTGACAACAAACAGGAAAAACCCTGTCAATCTGGTGCTTGTGTCATTTTGTAAGGGTCAACAATTTGGTCAAATTCGGCTGCAGAAATATAGCCTAGTTGGAGACAAGCTGCTTTTAGGGTTAGTTCCCCCTCTAGTGCCAGGTGAGCTACTTTTGCTGCTTTATCGTAACCAATATGGGGGCTTAAAGCTGTTACTAACATCAAAGACTGTTCTAAGAAATGCTGAATTTTTTGGCGATTAGGTTCTAAGCCAATCAGCAAGAATTGTGTAAAGTGATGACAGCTATCAGCTAAAAGATTAATCGATTGCAAGAGATTAAAAATCATCAGGGGTTTGAAGACGTTTAACTCAAAATTTCCCTGGGAACCTGCAATCGCAATTGCCGTATCATAGCCCATTACCTGTGCTGCTACCATGGTCATGGCTTCACATTGGGTTGGGTTAACTTTACCCGGCATAATGGAAGAACCTGGTTCATTGGCAGGTAGATTTAATTCCCCTAAACCACAACGAGGACCAGAACCTAGCCAGCGAATATCGTTAGCGATTTTCATTAGGGAACAGGCGAGGGTTTTTAGGGCGCCACTAGCCATTACTATCCCATCGTGGGCTGCGAGGGCGGCAAATTTGTTAGGGGCAGAGACAAAGGGTAAATTGGTAGTCTGGGCAATTTTCTGGGCTGTTATCGCTGCAAAGCCCTGGGGTGCATTTAAACCTGTGCCAACTGCGGTTCCTCCCAATGCTAGTTCATATAAGTCTGGTAGGACAGATTCCAGACGCGCTAAATCTGCATCTAACTGGGCGACATAAGCAGAAAATTCTTGACCGAGAGTGAGTGGAACGGCATCTTGTAGGTGAGTACGTCCAATTTTGGTAATCTCTGACCAAGCTTGGGCTTTTTGGTCGAGAGTATCCCGCATAATTTGCACTTGGGGGATTAGTTTTTCGCGCAAGGCGACTGCCGCGGCAATATGCATGGCAGTGGGAAAGGTATCATTGGATGATTGGGACATATTGACATGGTCGTTGGGATGAATGGGGTTTTTAGTTCCCAAAACACCACCAGCGATTTCAATCGCCCGATTAGCAATCACCTCATTGACGTTCATATTGCATTGAGTACCGCTACCTGTCATCCAAACACGTAGGGGAAAGTGTTCGTCAAGTTTACCAGCAATAATTTCTTCTGTGGCTTGAGTAATTAGCTGTGCTTTCTCTGGAGGTAGTTTGCCCAATTCGCAGTTAGTTTGGGCGCAGGCTTGTTTGAGAATACCAAAGGCTTTGATAACTTCGAGGGGTATTAAGTCATCTCCGATGTCAAAATATTTTAGTGAACGCTGGGTTTGTGCACCCCAATAACGATTGGCAGGAACATCTATGCTGCCCATGCTATCGCTTTCTGAGCGCATTTGTGATTCTGGAGATGGCTTCATGAGTGAGTAGTATGTTGTGTGACCAATTAATACTCATACTGCATTGAGCCACAATTTTGTTGTCTTTAGTTATTCTTGATTGCGCCAATCGCACCAAAGAATGCGCAATCCTAGGAAGGCGAAGCCCACAGCTGCCATAATTTTGATTGTGCGAGTCGGCAGGATTTGTGCCACGCCACCACCGATGAGAACCCCAATAAAGCTAGCAAGCAATAGTGCTACAGTAGCACCAATGAAGACTGCACGTGGTGCACGAGAACTACCACTAAGGGCAATAGCAGCTAGTTGGCTTTTGTCACCAATTTCTGCCAAAAATACTGTAACAAAGCTCAGTGCCAATAACTGCCAATCTATAGCTGATACCAATGTTTTTTCCTCGTGACGGAGATAGTTTGGGGTTAGATAATGAATAAATGAATAATTGAAACTAGCCGCGAATGACATCCCAGATTAGGAGTAGGGAAATAGAAAGCAACATGATCGCTGCGGCTCGGTCTATAATTCTGGGGGATACTTTTTTGGCTAGCCAAGAACCCAACATTACACCAATTAGGGTAGTGCAAATTAGAGCGGCGGCAGCACCAGAAAAGACAACCCAAGGAGATTGAGATTCGGCACTCATTAGCAAGGTTGCGATTTGAGTTTTATCTCCAATTTCTGCTAGAAAAATAGTCAGGAAAGTTGAGAGGAGAACGTTACCAAATCCAGGTTTACAACTATCAGCGTCTGATTTTTGGGTTGAAGATACAACCGAATCCTCGCTTTCTGATTCTAGCAAGGCAGTGTCGTCGGCTTTGCCAGTTTCCTTATCTACTACTTGTTCTCTCAAGGTTATTTACATTTTGATATATTTATTAATTTTGACAAAACTTGGGTTGATATGCAATCGCAAACCCAATCTTGGATTCACTGTTGCTTACTCCGGACTGGCTATTTCCTGGTTATAGCGTTTCATCTCTGGGCTGCGATTACCGTAAACTCCCGTAATTTGCTGACGACAACAGTCAATGGCAAAATCGTTAAATTCTGCCTGAGTCACTTCGTACATCTGTTGAAAAATATCTGGTTGCACCCGGCAAAAACGGGGACGCTCTTCATAAATTAAGCATTGCCTGGTGCTCTGGTCAAAGTTCACACACCAACCATCTACCCCCACCAGAGAGAGATAAATTTCTAACTCTTCTGGAGACAAGTATTCCTCTAATTCTGGGCGTTCCCCAGGATCTAGATGACAACAAGCTCCACAATTTTTAACACAACGCCAGATTTCCATGATAATAAACTTTATGTATTTTTGTATCTTTACTGAAAAAGAGCTGATGCTCGCCAGGTAGTATATAGAACGTATTTTTTGGTTTAATACTGATTGGGTTTGGCTTAAATATTGGAGAAAATATGGATTTTATAACAGGCATATTCAGTGGGCTAGGTGGAATTAACTTTGAGGTGATTTTTCAGCTTCTGTTTGTGGGTCTAATTATGATCTCTGGACCAGTGGTAATCTTTTTATTAGCATTTAGAGGTGGCGATCTTTAGGATAAATCTCGAGGCAGAAACTATTGTAGTGTGGCATCTATGCTCAGAAGGCTGGGAGTTTGGTGAGATACTTTAATAGTCTTTTTGAGACGACAATGGCGGCACTAGGAACTGCTATCAGAAGGCAAATCTATTGTGGATTGGGCTAACTCTGTGTAGTCTATTCCACGATGGGTTTTGTGGGAAAATTTTAAAGTAAATTTTAAATTATTGCTTGCCCTAGAGCTGATGAAAGCAGTTATTTTATTATCGGGAGGCTTAGACTCCACAACTGTCCTCTATCAAGCTCAAGCAGATGGGTTTGAGTGCTATGCTCTTAGTTTTGATTACCAGCAACGTCATCGGCGAGAGTTAGATGCAGCAGTTGCGATTGCACAGCTAGCAAAAGTAAGAGAACATCAAGTCGTTAGCTTCGATTTGCGTGCTTGGGGTGGTTCTGCTTTAACTGACACTAGCCTAGATTTGCCTCAAGAGCGTTCCCTAGGGGAAATGTCAGTCCAGATTCCCATTACCTATGTTCCAGCTCGTAATACAATCTTTTTGAGCTTTGGTTTGGCCTATGCGGAGGCAATTGAAGCTCAACGCGTTTATGTTGGTGTGAATGCTTTAGATTATTCGGGATATCCTGACTGTCGTCCTGATTATATCCAGGCGATGCAAGAGGTATTTCGCTTGGGAACTAAGCAGGGGAGAGAAGGGGAAGCAATTGAGATTGTTAGTCCCCTAATTAACCTGAAAAAAACGGAAATTATTCAATTAGGCAACAAATTAGGCGTACCTTGGGAAAAGACTTGGTCTTGTTATGCAGGGGAAGAGTTAGCTTGTGGTGTTTGCGATTCTTGTCGATTGCGCCTAGCTGCTTTTGCACAATTGGGATTGAATGATCCGATTAAATATGCCTAGTAGAGAGAAATTTAGCAAACCACAAAAAACAAAAAAACTAACCAACAACCATTCCCCAGTTGAATAGTCACGTATTGTGATCGCAAGATGTCACACAATAGTAAATTGTGAGAGAATAACATCCCTGACTCTTTTCTGTTAGTAATCGCACAATGGCGATGAAACGACTATGCTAAATCCTAATCTAGAGGAGATTACACTAGACAAAGATGAGTATGCCCGCTACTCTCGCCACATTATCTTGCCAGAGGTTGGGCTAGAAGGGCAAAAGCGCCTCAAAGCAGCTAGTGTTCTCTGTATTGGCACTGGCGGACTTGGTTCCCCTCTCCTACTATATTTGGCGGCTGCTGGTATTGGACGTATTGGCATTGTGGACTCTGACATTGTTGATAGTTCCAACCTACAACGGCAAATTATCCATGGTACTTCTTGGGTGGGTAAGCCGAAAATTGAGTCGGCGAAAAGTCGCATTCTCGAAATCAATCCCCACGCTCAAGTGGATTTGTACAATACTTTTATTACTTCTGAGAATGCTCTACAAATAATGGAACCCTACGATGTCATTGTTGATGGTACGGACAATTTTCCCACCCGTTACCTGACTAACGATGCTTGTGTGCTTCTGGGTAAACCAAATGTCTATGGTTCCATTTTCCGCTTTGAAGGGCAAGCTAGTGTCTTTAATTATCAAGATGGTCCCAACTATCGCGATTTGTTCCCTGAACCCCCACCTCCGGGAATGGTACCCTCTTGTGCTGAGGGAGGGGTTTTAGGTGTCTTGTGTGGCATTATTGGTTCAATTCAAGCCACAGAAGCGATTAAGATTATCCTCGGTCAAGGAAATACTCTCAGTGGTCGTCTTTTGCTCTACAATGCCCTAGATATGAAGTTTAGGGAATTAAAGCTACGACCTAATCCTGAGAGACCTGTCATTGAAAAACTGATTGATTATCAGCAATTTTGTGGTATTCCCCAAGCTAAAGCAGAAGCTGAAAAACAGAAAATGAGTGTAGCTGAAATGACGGTGCAAGAACTAAAAGCAGTGCTAGATGGGGATGACAAAGATTTTATCTTACTGGATGTGCGCAATCCGAATGAGTACGAAATCTCTAGAATTCCTAACTCTGTACTGGTTCCTCTACCGGAGATTGAAGATGGTTCGGGAGTGGCGAAGGTTAAAGAACTACTCAATGGTCATAAACTAATCGCCCACTGTAAAATGGGGGGACGTTCAGCCAAAGCCCTAGCAATTCTAAAGGAAGCGGGGATAGAGGGTACTAATGTTAAAGGAGGAATTACTGCTTGGAGTCGAGAAATTGACTCTTCAGTACCGGAATACTAAGGCAGTAATTTATATTAATTGAAGATCGGGGTGGAGGTTTAGTGCAAATAATCCTTCCATCCCGATTAGCCATTTTTGAAGTATGTGTGTAAAAATATCGTGAGCCAAGAAATTAACTAGGCAAAATACAAAAGTTGTGGTGGTTTGTGGTGTCACTGAGGAGAGTACGTGTTTAATCTCAGCCCAAAGCAAAGGAATATGCCCAGTAAGTCGGAAGAGGTAGAATCACCAATTAGTAGCGAAATTCCCAGTCAACCGAAACAGAAAATGAAGCGGAAACGCAAGGGAGTTAAACTACCTGTTAAACAGTGGTGGCAAAATACAGCTTACTTTTTTAGCTATGTAACCCAGCCTCGACCTTTACGGCATAGCTATTTATTCTGGTTTGGTCTCACTACAGGTCTTAGTAGTGGTACTATTGCCATGGCTATATGCTGGCATAATCTCGATAAAAGTATGCCTGACTCGGTGGATGGTGTTCTCACCTATGCTCGTAAAGGTACATTAACAATTACAGCAGCCGATGGGACAATCTTGCAACAGGTAGGGGATATTACCCACGAAGAGCTAAAGATTTGGCAAATTCCTGATCACCTCAAGCAAGCCTTTATTGCTAGCGAAGATAGTCGCTTCTACCAACACGTAGGTATCGATATTCAAGGTATCTTGAGAGCAGCACTGTCGAATTTGCAAGCAGGAAAAATTAAAGAAGGCGGTAGCACCATTACCCAACAACTTACCCGTATCGCCTTTTTGAACCAAGAACGCAAAATTTGGCGCAAACTGCGAGAGATGCGGATTGCGGTAGAGGTTGAGCAAGAATTCGATAAAGATATAATACTAGAACGTTATCTTAATCTGGTATATCTAGGTTCCGAAGCCTATGGTGTCGCCGATGCTGCTTGGGTTTACTTCAGCAAATCAGTGGATGAACTTACTATCGCTGAAGCAGCGATGATTGCAGGTTTGACTCCTGCACCTAGTCTCTACTCACCTCTACAAAATCCCCAAGCTGCTAAAAGTAGACGTGATTTGGTCTTGCGGCGGATGCAGCAAGAGGGCTTTATCAGTGAAAGAGAAGCTAATCAGGCGATTGCAACTGCGATACAAACGAACCGGAGTCGTCCCCAACGCTTCACCCGCATTGCTCCCTATTTCACGGAATATATTCAAGAAGAGTTACCCAAATATGTTGACCCTAAACAAATTGCAGCGGGAGGGTTAACGGTAGAGACTACCTTGAATCCTAAATGGCAAAAAGAAGCAGAAAAAGCGATTGAAAGAACCCTCAGAACCTATGGACGCTATGATCGCTTTAAACAGGGTTCCCTAGTTGCTATTGACCCCCGCAACGGTCAAATTAAGGCAATGGTAGGAGGAAGAAATTTTTACGATAAAAAACAAAACGGTCATTTCAACCGCGCTACCCAAGCCAAACGTCAGCCTGGCTCAACCTTCAAAACCTTTGTCTATACTACTGCCATTGCCGCCGGTTTTTCCCCCTACAGAGGCTTCCGCGATGCAGAATATGTGGTTGATGGTTACAAGCCAAGAAATTTCGGTGACAAGTATCGCAATGATTGGGTTTCGATGCGCGATGCGGTTATTTCTTCCATCAACGTTGTCGCCCTGCGCACCCTAATTAGTGTTGGTTGGGAACCCACTATTGAAATTGCCAAAAAAATGGGCATTGAATCTAATTTAAATCCCACCTATTCCCTAGCTCTTGGTGCCTATGAAGTAAATCTCCTCGAACTTACTAGCGCCTATGGTACCCTGGCTAATCGCGGTACTCATCAACCAGCCTACGGTATCAGCAGGGTGCTTAACCCCGCCGGAGATGTCATTTACCAAGCCGACTTTCAACCAGTGCAAGCTGTAGATGAAGAGACGGCGGCGATTATGACTTGGATGCTACGTGGTGTAGTTACCTCTGGTACGGGTTCTGCGGCTCAAATTGGTCGTCCGGCGGCTGGTAAAACAGGAACCTCAGATAAAGCACGGGATTTGTGGTTTGTGGGCTATATACCGCAATTAGTGACTGGTGTCTGGTTTGGTAATGATGACTATAAACAAACCTGGGGTTCTAGCAGTAGTGCTGCTGCTACCTGGGGACGTTTTGTCCGTAATGTGAAGGAAGATATTCCGGTAGAAAGTTTTGCCAGAATACCTAGATTACAAGGACGAGAAGGTATTATCAAAGCAGAACCAATTAAGCCGAAAAGAAGTCGATATCTACCTGCTAAATCTTCCAAAAGCAAGACTAAGACTAGTCCCAAGAGGCGACGTTCATCTTCTACTAGAAGCACTCGCAGAAGTACTCGCTCTTCTAGTCGTAGTTCCTATAGAACTTCTCGTAGAAGTAGTAGTAGTTCCTCTAGTAGCAGGAGAAGTTACCGCAGCAGCAATTCCCAGCCACGCCGCACTAGAAGCAGTTCAGCTCCCAGAAGAAGAGCAGCACCAGCACCTAAACCTGTACCTGTCGCAGTACCTGCATCTGCAGCTGAAACTTCTGGAATCAGCAAACCTTCTAAGAGTAAATCTAAAGCTTTTACTGAGTAAGGTGAGTTGCTTGTGGCTCTATCGTTAACAGCAAATTTGGTACTATAGCCAAAGCTAAAGAAGGAGTTAAATCAAGTATGAATATTCTTATGGAGGTGTCAGCAACTGCTGGTGGTAATTTTCCAGTTGCTTTTGTGGCGGTTTATGTAGTCGGTTTTATTGCTGCTGTTACTATTGGCTCTATTGCTTGGTACAATTCCAAGCGCCCTCCTGGTTGGGAAGCAAAGGAGCGCCCTGACTATGTTCCTCAAGTTGAAGATGGGGCAAATTCTGATTCTGAATAAGTCTTAGGAATCAGCTTTAAACTACTAAAAGCTCTCCCACACAGGAGAGCTAATTTTTTGCTAATTTAGCTTAATGCTATTACAAATTTTTTATCAAGTAATGTGCTATTTATCTTGTTTAATTTATATTGTGTTTCAATTATTTTTTAATTAGTAATACTTAAGGTGTAACTGCCATTGCCTTTAGCATCATAAGAATTGACAATGACTTTATAAGTACCACTTTGATTTAGGGTAATGTTTATTCTTGAATTTGTATTTCCTTCCGTCAAATCATCATTTTCTTGAATTGTTCTATTATTAGCATCAAGGACAACTAAAAAAGTATCAAAATCTGAACTTTCAAGGTCGATAGTAACAGATTGACCCGCATTTCCTTGGAAGTGGTATTCATCATAAAAACTACCATCTTGTGGAAGCTTATTATCTCCATCTTCCAAAGTTCCTTTTTCGACAAAGGGTAAAGCACTAGCCAGACGAGGAGGAACTAAAGGAGTAGAATTTTCTTGATTGGTGGTGGTTGGAGGGTTACTGGCTTCTGGTGTAGCATTTTCCTCAGTTACCGTAGGTGTTTCAGGAGTAGCCTCAACTTCTATTTCTGGTGTTGTTGCTTCAGCCTCTGTTTCTGGTGTAGGTGTTTCAGGAGTTGTTGCTTCAGACTCTGTTTCTGGTGTAGGTGTTTCAGGAGTTGTTGCTTCAGACTCTATTTCTGGTGTAGGTGTTTCTGGTGTTATTGCTTCAGTCTCAGTTTCTGGCGTTGTGGTTTCGGGGGTATTTATAGCCTGTGCTTGTTGAGCCAGATTTTCACTGTACTCTTGAGCATAGGTAATCACGCACATACTGCCATAGTTAGCATGATCGCCGCAGGAAACACCAGTGTATTTAAAATAGGGAGTAAAAATATTAACTCGATGACCGCGATCTCTGACACCATCATCAATAATCAAATTTCTCACCACATCTGCAGCGCTGGGGCTACCGTAAGCGATATTTTCTGCTAAACGAGATTCTGCTGAACCATATCGAGCTAACCTATCACCCAATCTACTACCATCACTCCCCGTATGACCAATGCTACCCCTGGCACCTTGATCTTGAACATGATCTCTGGCTGCGAGGGACATTCCAGAAGATACACTTAGAGGAGGTAAGGGACTAGAACCACGCAAAAAGGAAATTGCGTCATCTAAAGCAGCAACTCCTTCTTGGGTTTCAATCGCTATACGCTCAGGTAATTTGAGCAGATTACCATCATAATACTGCCTCATGGCAGCTAATTCATCGGCATAGGCATTGGGATTACTCCTTACCCGATTCATTTCCTCTACAATTTCCTTCTCCAAGGCTGATAACTCAATTGTGGAGGTATTATTTTGAGCTACTATCTCTCTCGCAGGAGTTGTTGCTAATGTCCTCGCTGAGACACCGATAACTCCGGTTATTACAGAAATAACCATCAATGGGACTGCAATTTCAAACGGACGCATAATCAATAACCTCGAACTTCAGTATCTATGTCATAATTTCTGAGCAGCCTTGAGAAATATGAATGGAAACATCTTTAAACCATTGCCCATTGATTAAGGTAAAAAGCGATCTAAAGCTGCTTTCAACTGCTCAATTTCGACTTCAATATTTCCCTCTTGTGCAGCACGAGCAATGCATTCACTCAAATGCTCATCGAGAATAACGCGAGCTACTCGATCAATTGCACCACGAATAGCTGCAATTTGCAGTAGCACCTCTGGACAAGGACTATGTCCCTGCACCATTGTCTTTACTCCCCGAACATGTCCTTCAATTCGGGAAAGTCGATTAATGATTTTGCGCAGGGATTCTTCACTGTGAATATGGGGAGCAACAGCAGATTGAGAATCGCTCGCAGATTCGCCGTGGCTATGATGACCATTATGTTTATGCTGATGTTTAGGCTCCGGGGAAGAGCGATCAAAGGTTGGGTTAGTCAATGGCTTCGCTCCAGCTACAGTTGCTCAAAAAATTCACCAAGATTAAAGACGAAACAGGATAGAGAATGTTCTCTGAATTAGGTTATTCATACTCATATCTAATTTACCTAGATTTTTGCCACTGTGTTCTTCTGTTTTCAACTCGTTAAAATTGACACTCAACATCACCTGGCACCCCACAATTGTTGATAAACCTGTCAAAATATACTCAGAGGTAACACTTTGAACCATGCTGAGGCTAAATACCCAAAGTTGTTAGCTCTGAAATTAATTGACAAATACCAGTCGATACCCAAATATGAAACTTACTCGGTTGTTTCTCCCACGCCGCCAAATTTTTGCCTATTTATGTGCCATTTTAGTGGGAGTACTAATCACCGCCTTTGCCTACGGAGTTTTACCTTCCCAAGCTAGTCCAGTATCTGAGACGGCTACACCTGAGCCTTTAACTGTAACTCAAAGAGCCCCTCTACCCCCCACCGAGGGAAGCTTTGTTGCTGCTGCGGTTAATCGCGTTGGTGCAGCAGTAGTGCGTATTGACACAGAAAAAATTGTCACTCGCAGTCTCGAACCTATGTTTGACGATCCTTTTTTCCGTAACTTTTTTGGTAACGAATTCTTCTCCCAAATTCCCCAGGAGCGAGAAAGGCGGTTACGGGGACAAGGTTCGGGTTTTATTATCGACAATAGCGGTATTATTTTAACCAATGCCCATGTTGTAAATGAGGCAGATAAGGTTACAGTGATTCTCAAGGATGGACGCACCTTTGAAGGGAAAGTGCAAGGTGCAGATCCTGTAACTGACTTAGCGGTAATTAAAATTAATGGTACTAAATTACCCACCGTTCCTTTGGGCAATTCCGATACAGTACAAGTGGGTGACTGGGCAATTGCAGTGGGTAATCCCCTAGGCTTAGATAATACCGTTACCCTAGGTATTGTTAGCACCCTCAATCGTCCTAGTTCCCAAGTCGGTATTCCCGATAAACGTCTCGATTTCATCCAAACCGATGCAGCAATTAACCCAGGAAATTCTGGTGGTCCTTTGCTAAATCAGAGAGGGGAGGTAATTGGTATCAATACAGCAATTCGTGCAGATGCGATAGGTATTGGCTTCGCGATTCCTGTCAACAAAGCCAAGACTATTTATCCCCAACTAGCGCGAGGAGAAAAAATTACCCATCCCTATCTCGGTATCCGGATGACAACCCTCACACCAGAGATAGCCGAAGAAAATAACCTTGACCCCAATTCTGCACTAGAATTGCCAGAAATTAGAGCTGTTTTGGTTATGGGTGTAATACCCGATACCCCAGCTGCAAAATCTGGTATCCGTCGCGGTGATGTCATTACCGAAATTGATGGACAACGCCTGACAAATGCTGGACAACTCCAAAGTTTGGTGGAAAACAGTGGTGTGGGGACAGTACTACGCCTTAAAGTTCAACGAGGTAAAGACACAAGAGTAATTAGTGTACGCACTGGTGAACTAGAGAATGTTTCCTAACTTACATAGCTCACTATAAGCAAAGGACGCAGCAAGTTAACTGCGTCCTTTTTAATTGTTAATTGACCAACAAAAAGCTAGATCATTGGCTCCTCTTCATCATCAATCAAAGCACTAAAATCGCTGTGAGCTGATAAATCAGGTAAATCGGAACCAGTATAAGCACGAGCAGTTTGATCATCTAATACCACATCTTCACCTTCGCCAAAGCTGCGTCGGCGAGTGTCATCCAAACCGAGTTCACTAGTATCGTGACTATAGCTATAGGACATTCCACTTTCAAAATCCAAAGTACTGCTAGTGGTTTCATCTGTGTGCTGATTAAAACCAGTACCTGCGGGAATCAAACGTCCAATAATCACATTCTCTTTTAAACCTCGCAGCCAATCAGACTTACCCTCAATGGCTGCTTCTGTGAGTACCCTGGTGGTTTCTTGGAAGGAAGCAGCAGAGATGAAGCTATCAGTATTCAAAGAAGCTTTAGTAATACCCAATAATACTGGAGTATAACGGGCTGGTGCACCGCCAGTGATCGCAATCGCATCATTTACCTGCTCAACCTGGCGCAATTCTACTAACTCTCCAGGTAGCATGATTGTGTCTCCACCATCATCAATTCTTACCTTAGAAGTCATCTGACGTACAATCACTTCAATGTGCTTATCGGAAATATCAATACCTTGGGATTGGTACACCGACTGTACTTCATTAACCAAGAATCTCTGAGCTTGCTGCAAGCCAATTAAAGCTGCTTCATAAACTCCCAACTCACCCACATAATAGTTAAAGAATACCTCCAAAATCTCATGGGGATTGGCTGGTCCATCAGTCAGAGGTAAACCTACCTCCACTTCTTGACCATCGGAGACGAGAGCATTTTGACCAGGTGAGAGGGGATAGTCAGCCACCACACCATCAGCTTCAATTAGCTTAATATCAACGCTTTCGTCCTCTTCATACACCACTTGGGCGACTCCGGGACGACGAGCTAAAACGCAAGCCTCTTTTGGTTTGCGCGCCTCCAAGAGTTCTTCAATTCTAGGTAAACCCTGAATAATATCCCCAGTTTTGGAGCGCTCAAATACCAGTAGTACTAAGTTATCTCCCCGTTGCACCAAATCACCATCACTGATTTGCAAGATTGCTCCCGTAGATACTCGATAGGGGCGACCTGTACGGAGGATAATCTGATCATCTTCTACTGCTACACACAAACCAGATTCTTGAGCAAATAAGCCCTCTGCAATTTCCGCTCCAGCCACCACTAAATCATCTTTTTTGATTTTCGCAGGGCTATTAATAGGTATGGAAACGCGATCTGCATCCCTAACCACTAATATACGCCGGATTGCTTCCTCTCCTTCGCGAATACCTCGTATTTCACCCGCTCCTTCTTCCTTACACTGAATTTCGGTGCGAGCGATTACTGCTTCTGGAGGAATTTCTTGACCATCAGTGACCAACACCTTAGTTTTAGTGCTTCCTCCATGAGCATCAGCATCCATATCCCGACGCAACACTAGTGATTCAAGAATCACCATTTGCAATACAGCCTCTTGCTCTCCCTCTTCGGTTTCAACAACATTCACTAACTCGATATCAGCACTCAATTGTTGCATTCCATCTAAAGTAGTTTGTGCTTCATCACCGATATCAAGGACTAACTGTGTGCGCAGTAACTCCAAACCCTCAACGGACTTAACTCGTTCTCCATCTTTATGAAGCAACCTTTGGATAGACCGCAATTCGATAGGAACCGTACCTGACTGATTAATCGAAGCTTGGGAAGGTACGACCTGTTGGTCATTGACAGTGTACTCTGTAACTGGTCGCAACAGTAGAATGTCGCCTTCGGGACTTGAGCCATATTCGCCATAGCGCAACTCTTCTACCTTCAAACCAGGAATTACTTCCGTACCTGGATAAACTAAAAATCCTTCCGCACTGTCAGCTTCCACTTCCTCAGGTAACAAGTGGGAGTCTCCTGGCTTAATCACGATTTCCCTGAGAATATCGTTTTTGTGCACGACTTCAACTACACCACTGTTCTGACAAAAGACATCCTTGACGACTTCTGTTCCTGCTTCTACATACTCGCCATCTTCCACTAGCAGCAGAGAAATGTCTTTGTTGACTTCGTGACATTCTTCAGGAATCCAAAGTACACTACCGCCCTGGGTAACTTCATAACCCCGCTCTCCTTTACCCTTAGAGCGTTTTGCCACCTCAACGCCAGCATACTTGATGATACCTCCTGTTTCCGTGCGGTAACTATCATCAATTAACTCTGCTACTACCTGTCCAGAATTAACTTTTGCTCCTGGAGTTGTCTTGAGCAAAAAGCGATCGCCATTAGCCGCCACGATAGTATACTGCTCTCGACCACTGCCACTGGCTTTTTTCACCTTAGCTTGGTCAAGGCGCACAGAAGCAGTGATAATTTCAATCTCCCGACTACCGGGTTTGAGACGCACCACACCACCGTGGTTAGATATCAGCTTAGTTTGAGCTAAAACAGTGCCATTGTCGACCTGGCTACCGTTCTCCACCACTGGTTCAGCTCCCGGCGGTAGATTATACACCTCGCCAGACATGACCCAAATTAAGCCTCCTCGCTGGGCAATACGGGTAGTATTACCTTGACGGTCGGTTTTTTCCTCAATAACCAAATCGGAGAACACCACTTCCCCAGCTAAATCAGAATTTACATCTTTGGCTACCTTCTCTGTTGAGCGTTGGGGTTTAGCCAAAGCCACCTCTACTAAGAGCTGGTCTTTAGTTACCGACTGTCCATCTTTAACTAGGAGTAGGGAACCTGCAGTTAGAGCCACCTTCTCTTTGGCACTTCCTTCTCCCTTAATCACCACATCTCCCGCAACTTCTACCTGATCGCGATCATCGCCGTGACGGGTACGCACTGGTCTGGTGCGCAACTTTTTGCTAAATTCTATGGTGCCAGCAAAGGGCGAGCGTAACTGCCTTGCTACTTCCCCAGTAAACACACCTCCGGTGTGGAAGGTACGCATGGTTAACTGTGTTCCTGGTTCACCAATAGATTGGGCAGCAATAATACCCACTGCTTCTCCCATGTCCACAGAACGACCATGAGCTAGACTCCAACCATAACAACTCTGACACACAGAACGAGCAGCTTCACAAGTTAGGGGAGAGCGTACCATGACTTTATCAACAGCATCACCAACTTTTTTAGCGGTGAATTCATCTAGATGTTGATTGCGCTCAGCGACGATTTCTCCTGTTTCCTGGTCTACTACATCTTCCCCTAATACCCTACCCAAGAGGCGCTGTGCCAGGGGAATGAGTACGCGATCACCATCGGTCATACTTCCTAAACTAATACCCCGACTGGTACCACAATCAACTTCGCGTACAATCACATCCTGGGAAACGTCAACCAATCTTCTGGTCAAGTAACCAGAGTCTGCTGTTCGCAAAGCGGTATCTACCAAGCCTTTTCTGGCACCATAGGAAGAAATAATGTATTCAGTAACCGTTAATCCCTCTCGGAAATTAGTCTTAATCGGTAGGGCAATAATCTCCCCTTGGGGATCCGCCATTAATCCTCGCATCCCCACCAATTGTCTAACTTGGGATAGATTACCCCTTGCCCCACTAAAGGCCATCATATAAACGGAGTTGAGTGGATTAGTGGCTCTAAAGTTGCGTACTACTTCTTCCTTTAAAGCTTCTGAGGTACTATTCCAAGTATCAATAACTTTTTGAAAGCGCTCAACTTCCGTAATTTCTCCCCGTGAATAGCGGCTTTCTGTCCTGCGAATTTCTGCCTCTGCTTTTTCGAGCATCTGGCGTTTGACCGGGGGTACTTGCAAATCTTCCACACTAATAGAAACACCGGCTCTGGTAGCATAACGAAAACCCAAAGCTTTAAGTTCGTCTGCCATCTGGGCGCAGCGAGCACTACCATAATTGGTAAAAGCCAAGCTGATTAGCTTTTTCAACTGACCCTTATCAACAATCCGATTGTAAAATTTTATATCTTTTGCCATTTTTCTGTTGCCTGCCAGTCTTTGCCTATATTCTGTTGCACTTTGGTGATGCCCAAAGTGCAGCTAAGTGAAATCGAAGCTGAGCCCTAAACCTAGACTACTGCCAGAGATTCTTGAATTGTCTTGTTGTAGATAATGCGACCGGGAGTAGTGCGGATATATTGACAAATGGGCTCACCCGTTGCTGATTCGCGTACTCTTCGTTCCCGATAATGCTTAACAACACTGCCATCAGCTAAGGTTTCACTTTCTAAAACTTCCTCATCCGGCTTGCTAGTTTCCACTTCTCCTTCGTAACGGACCCAGATATAAGCATGAAGTTCTACTATGCCTTGCTCAAACGCCCGAAAAGCATCTTCCATGTTGCCATAGTAGCCTCCTGCACCTTTTTGAGCCTTAGGGTTCTCTGCCGTCAAATAATAGCAACCCAATACCATATCCTGAGAGGGAGCGACAATAGGTCGTCCAGTGGCTGGTGAGAGGATATTATGGCAAGCTAACATCAACAGACGAGCTTCAGCTTGGGATTCTAAAGATAGGGGCACATGCACCGCCATCTGGTCACCATCGAAGTCAGCGTTAAAGGCGGGACAGACCAGAGGATGTAACTGAATTGCCCTACCATCAACTAAAATTGGTTCAAAGGCTTGGATACCTAAACGATGCAATGTGGGAGCACGGTTAAGTAGCACTGGATGTCCTGCAATTACCTCTTCAAGAACATCCCAAACTGCTGCTTCACCTCTTTGAATCAACCTCTTGGCTGCCTTAATATTGTTGACTAAGCCACTACGAATCAGACGGTGAATCACAAAGGGTTGAAACAGCTCAATTGCCATTTCTCTGGGTAAACCACACTGATAAATTTTCAGCTTAGGACCAACAACAATTACCGAACGTCCTGAATAGTCAACCCTCTTACCCAATAAATTTTGTCGGAAACGTCCCTGTTTACCTTCAATAATGTCTGAGAGGGACTTTAGGGGGCGATTATTGGCTCCTACCACCGTACGACCGCGACGACCATTGTCAATTAAAGCATCTACAGCTTCCTGTAGCATGCGCTTCTCGTTACGGACAATAATTTCCGGTGCCAATATTTCCTGCAATCGAGCCAGACGGTTATTGCGGTTAATCACTCGACGGTATAGGTCATTCAAATCAGAGGTGGCAAAACGACCACCATCTAGCTGCACCATAGGACGCAAATCCGGTGGAATGACTGGAATTACGGACAATACCATCCAATCAGGTTGAGAACCGGTGGCGATAAAGTTATCAATTACCCGCAGACGCTTAATTAGTTTGGCTCGTTTTTGACCTTTGGCAGTAGTGATGTCTTCTCGCAGCCTCTCCGCCTCACTTTCCAATTCCACTTCTTCAAGTAGACGTTGTACTGCTTCGGCTCCAATGCCCACTTCCACACCTTCTAATTCAGATTCTTCGGCGTAGAGTTGCTCTTCAATATCAAGCCACTGGTCTTCGGTCAAAAGTTGCTTATAGCTCAAGTTTCCGGCATTACCTGGATTGAGGACAACATAAGCATTGAAATAAACAATTTGTTCCACATCGCGCAAAGGCATATCCAGCAGGATACTTAAATAGCTAGGAATACCTTTGAGATACCAAACGTGGGTTACGGGGGCGGCTAATTTAATAAATCCCATACGGTGACGACGCACCCTAGATTCGGTAACCTCCACACCGCAGCGTTCGCAAACAATTCCTCGATGGCGTACCCGCTTATACTTACCACAATGACACTCCCAGTCTTTGGCAGGACCAAAGATTTTCTCGCAAAAGAGCCCATCCATTTCTGGCTTGAGTGTCCGGTAGTTTATAGTCTCTGGTTTAGTGACCTCTCCTACCACTTGACCGTTGGGTAGTGTACGTTCACCCCACTCTTTAATTCTTTCTGGAGACGCAATACCAATTTTTACGTAGTCGAACCTTTGTTCTAGTTGATTTCTCATTTCAATGCACGATGAACAATGAATAATGAACCATAGCCGTCAATTCACTTCCCCAGAGTTCCTGTGAAAGCCAACTGTTGAGGAATTAAGTTTCAGTTAGACTTCCCCTTCTTGAAAATCTTCACGGGAGAGGGATTCATAGGTCGGGCGACTGGGAGTGCGGCGGCGTTCAGCATCTGCCATCAAGTCTACTTCCGCATCCTTGCTACTACCGTCTTCGGCAGTTTCCACCTTATGTACGGCAATATCTAAGCCCAGAGATTGTAACTCTCGCATCAAGACCTTAAAGGACTCTGGAGTACCTGGTCGGGGAATTGGCTTACCTTTAACAATGGCATTGAGGGCTTCGTTACGCCCTTGCATGTCGTCTGATTTAACCGTTAGTAACTCCTGTAGAGTATAGGCAGCACCATAGGCTTCTAGTGCCCACACTTCCATTTCTCCAAAGCGCTGACCACCTTGCTGAGCTTTTCCTCCCAGAGGTTGCTGAGTAACCAAGGAGTAAGGACCAGTAGAACGAGCGTGAATTTTATCGTCTACTAGGTGTACTAACTTGAGCATATAGGCTTTACCCACAGTTACGGGTCGGTCAAAAGCCTCTCCTGTGCGACCATCATAAACCTGAATTTTGCCCTCGTGTTGGGAGTTGTAAACCCAATCTCGACCAGGTCTTCTGGATGCTTCTGCAAGTTTGCCATGAACAGTTTCACGGGAAGCTTCCTCACCATACATTTCGTCAAAGGGGGTCATTTTAAAGCGGACTCCCAGATTTTCACCTGCCCAACCTAAAAGGCACTCAAATACCTGTCCCACATTCATACGGGAAGGTACACCCAGAGGATTGAGGACAATATCCATCGGCGTACCGTCGGGTAGATAGGGCATATCTTCAATGGGCAGGATACGGGAAATAATACCCTTGTTACCATGGCGACCAGCCATTTTGTCACCCACTTGGATTTTCCGCTTTTGTGCCACGTACACCCGTACCACCATGTTGGCACCAGGGGGCAATTCATCACCTTGTTCGCGGGTAAAGAGCCGCACATCAACGACGCGACCTTTTTCACCATTGGGTACGCGCAGAGAGTTATCACGTACATCTCTTGCTTTCTCACCGAAAATGGCTCGCAATAACTTTTCTTCTGGAGGTTGGTCAGATTCTCCTTTCGGAGTCACTTTACCAACTAAAATATCTCCTGCTTCCACCCAAGCACCAATGCGAATAATACCCCGCTCATCGAGATTCCGGAGGGCATCTTCTCCCACATTAGGAATCTCCCGGGTGATTTCCTCAGGACCCAGTTTGGTTTGACGAGCTTCAATCTCGTATTTCTCAACGTGGATACTGGTATAAACATCATCGTAGACTAGGCGCTCGCTGATTAGGATCGCATCTTCGTAGTTGTAACCCTCCCAGGGCATATAGGAGACCAGAATATTCTGCCCCAGCGCCAATTCTCCTCCTTCGGTGGCAGAACCGTCTGCTAGGACTTGACCAGGAACCACATCTTCTCCTTCATACACCAAAGGACGTTGATTCAAACAGGTATCCTGATTGGAACGCTGATATTTTTGCAGTTGGTATTCTAGGATCTGACCTTCACTGGTCTGATTCGTGTTATCTTCTGCTTTGGTGACGCGCACCTTGACTATCTTGGCATCCACGTAGGTGACAATGCCATAGGTACGAGAAACCACTACCATACCCGAATCTCTGGCGGCTTGGGCTTCCAGTCCAGTACCCACCAAAGGACGTTCTGGACGCAATAGAGGCACTGCTTGACGTTGCATGTTAGAACCCATCAAGGCACGGTTGGCATCGTCATGTTCCAAAAAGGGAATTAAGCTGGTGGCAACTGAAACGATTTGTACTGGAGAAACCGCCACGTAGTCTACCTGTTCAGGACTAGTGGTAGAAAATTCTTGACGGTAGCGTACTGGCACGGTGTCACCAATGATATAGCCTTCATCATCGGTGGCCACATCTCCAGGTGCCACTTGCATATCGTCTTCTTCATCTGCCGTGAGATACAAGGGAGCTTCTTTTTTGAAGACGCGTCCATTTTCCACACGGTAGTAGGGTGTCTCAATAAAGCCGTATTCATTGACTCTGGCGTAGGTTGCCAAGGAACCGATTAATCCAGCATTGGGACCTTCTGGCGTTTCCACAGGACAAATTCGACCGTAGTGGGAAGGATGAATATCGCGAACTGCGAAGCCCGCTCTTTCCCGCGTTAGACCCCCTGGACCCAGTGCCGAGAGACGACGCTTGTGGGTCAATTCTGCCAGAGGATTGGTTTGATCCATAAACTGGGAGAGTTGAGAAGAACCAAAGAACTCTTTGATTGCTGCTACTAGAGGTTTGGGGTTAACTAAAGATGCAGGAGTTAATGATTCTGCTTCCCCTACAGTCATGCGTTCGCGGATAATCCTCTCTAGACGATTGAGACCCACACGCACTTGGTTTTGCAGTAATTCACCAACCGAGCGTACGCGGCGATTTCCCAGGTGATCAATGTCATCGGTGTTACCAATGTCAAATTCAAGGTTAATTAGGTAGTCAATGGCAGTTAGAATATCTTGAGAGGTTAACACCCGAACAGTGTCAGCAGTGTTAAGTCTCAGTTTCTTATTAAGCTTGTAACGTCCAACTCGCCCCAAATCGTAGCGTTTATTGTCAAAGAAGCGGGATTCCAGGAGCTGTTGTCCGCCACTAACGGTGGGAGGCTCTCCAGGACGTAGTTTGCGATACAGCTCCATCAGTGCTTCTTCTTCACTGGGATTACCTTCTTTGTCAAGGGTTTTTTGGTAAAATTCGGGGTGGCGCAGGGCATCGATGATTTCGTTATCCGCTAGTCCCAAAGCTTTGAGGAGAACTTGGGCAGAAAGTTTGCGGGTTTTGTCGATGCGCACCCAAACTAAACCATTCTTATCTGTTTCAAATTTGAGCCAGGCACCCCGGTTGGGAATCAGAGAAGCAGAATAGGTACGACGACCATTTTTATCTGTTTCTGCCTTATAATAAACCCCTGGAGAACGGACAATCTGGTTGACAATAACTCGTTCTGCACCGTTGATGATAAATGTGCCTCGGTCAGTCATCAGAGGCAAATCACCAATGAAGACTTCCTGTTCTTTAATCTCACCAGTTTCCTTGTTAATTAACCTGGTGGGGACATACATTTGCACTGCATAGGTGCTATCACGACGCTTGGCTTCGTCAACGTCATATTTCGGCTCTTTGAGTTTGTATTGACTACCCAAAAAGTGTAGCTCCAATCTGCCCGTATAGTCGGTTATGGGTGAGAAGCTATCAAGTTCTTCTATTAGTCCTTCTTCTAGAAACCAGCGAAAGCTTGAACGCTGGATTTCGATTAAGTCTGGTAGGAGGTTGTAGGTTGGATGTGCCATGTTTTTGTTGTCGGTTACCAGTTGTAGTCCCTAACTTTTTTTTTAAAAAACTTGACTTTTTGCCTGGAGAGCAAAGCATAATTTAAGGGTTATTGAATGCTCACTTCACAGAGATCTAGACTAAAAAGTTCACAGGCATTGTTGGTTGTTTGTTGGGCCAATTGTTCTAAGGGAACATCGCGAATTGCAGCTACTTGCTGAGCCACATACTTGACATATGCTGGCTCGTTACGCTTACCTCGTTTTGGTACTGGAGCAAGGAAAGGACAATCAGTTTCAATTAGGAGACGGTCATCAGGTACAATTGCTGCCGAAGCTTGTACTTGTGTGGCACTTTTGAAAGTGACAATGCCGCTAAAACTAATATAAAAACCAAGGTCGAGGAACTGCTGTGTTTCCTCTGGTGTTCCTGCCCAACAATGCATTACTCCCCTGATTGGTTTGCCATGGTGCTCATTGCATTGGCTGATTATTTCTACCATCGCCGCCGCGGCTTCCCGACAATGGATAATTACTGGCTTGTCAAGCTCATTGGCTATTGCCAGTTGTTCAGTAAACACTAGTTTTTGAGTTTCTAGGTTATCTGCTTTGTAAAAATCCAATCCTGTCTCACCAATGGCGACAACACGCTGATCGGATGTTGCTTGTTCAATAATCTGTGCTTGTGTTTGTGTTGTCCACTTATCAGCATCTAAGGGGTGCAAACCCACAGCAAATGATAGTTCGCTACAGTGGTTTGCTAGGGCTCGAATTTGCTCGAATTCCTGAGGTTCGACGCAAGAGTGGACCAGGTGAACCACTCCTGCTTGCTGCCAACGCTCTCGCAGCGCTTCTAAATCCCCTTGGAAAACATCAAAGTTGAGATGAACATGGGTATCGATTAACTGCATCGTGGGAGACTTTGTGTCCTGATTATTCAATCTTGGTGATTAGCAACAACCTACTTGATTGAGTGTAAGGAAGCATTTAAGGCAAATTAGGACTCTGCTGTCGCTTTCTTCATAGATCTGGCAAGACGTGATTTTTTGCGCGCACCATTGTTGGAGTGTAGTACATTGCGCTTCACCGCTTTATCGATTTTGCTGTATGTTGCCGACATTAGCTGTTGAGCCTTTTCCATCACCTCTGGGGAGGGACTAGATTTATACTCATCCACAGCAGTGAAAAACTTTTTGCTGAGAGTTTTAATTTCAGATTTGTATGATTTATTGCGTTGGCGGTTGCGTTCAGCTATTTGGACGCGCTTGAGTGCAGACTTAGAGTTAGCCACAGTTGTCTTCCGGAAAGGTTGCTTCTATAATTATCTATTCTAGGCTGTGCAGGACGCAGCAAGACAAACTCCATATTAGCACTGCGGGCTTGAATTTACCACAATGGTAGCTAAAAAAAGCAGAAATGAGCCAATATTAGTGATTTTTATCATTGATAATTATCAGTTATTAATATCTAATATTAGCCTCGAGAGGCAGTGAACACATCATCACTATTGTCAGATTGTTACCCAAAGCCAGTTCTGGGGAAATACAGGTTAAGCTATATAGGTGAGTTATTAATTGAGTAAAACAGCCTCTAGGTTAATTTAACAAAAGCTGGTTTGCCATTAACTAACCCACGTTGGATAGTAGCTTAAGACGGGCATTGTAGAATCCATGCTGCGAATCATCACTCAGCTATCTGAGGCACAAACGGAACTGCGACGTATCGGTGAGCGTACCTTTGATCATGAAATTCTCAACAAAGAGGCAACTGTCCGAGAGATCATACAAACTGTGCAGCGCCAGGGAGACAAGGCCCTACTAGAGTACACTGCGGAATTTGATCGCCAGGATTTGACCTTGGAACAGTTGCGTGTCAGCGATTCAGAGATTGATGCTGCTTACCAGCAAGTTGATCGGAATTTGCTTGAGGCACTGTGTCTAGCGGCCAAACAAATAGAGGATTTTCACCGTCAAAGGGTACCCAAAACCTGGGTTCATTTTGGCGAGGATAATATTGTTTTAGGCAAACGCTACACTCCCGTGGATCGAGCAGGATTATATGTTCCTGGAGGTAAGGCTGCCTATGCGAGTACAGTGTTAATGAATGCGATTCCGGCAAAGGTAGCAGGTGTACCACGAATAGTGATGGTGACACCACCAGGTAAGGAAAGCAAAATTAACCCCGCAGTGCTAGTTGCAGCGAAAGAAGCAGGATTAGAAGAAATTTATCGGGTTGGTGGTGCTCAAGCAGTCGCAGCTTTAGCCTATGGTACCCAAACTATTCCTAAGGTTAATGTAATCACAGGACCGGGTAATATTTACGTCACCCTGGCGAAAAAGCTAGTTTACGGAACTGTTGGTATTGACTCTTTGGCTGGTCCTTCGGAGGTATTAGTTATTGCTGATCAAAGCGCTAATCCTGCTCATGTGGCGGCAGATTTACTGGCGCAAGCAGAGCATGATCCGATGGCGGCGGCGATTCTGATTACTACCGATACTGAATTAGCCACAGGGGTGCAAAAACAGGTTGAACGACAACTAGAAAATCATCCCCGGCGAACCTTAACAGAAAAGGCAATTGCCCACTATGGCTTGATCGCAATTGTAGATTCTCTGAAAACAGCAGCCGAGTTATCTAACTTGTTTGCACCAGAACACCTAGAATTAGAAGTTAAAGACCCTTGGTCATTGCTAGAATCAATTCGTCACGCAGGGGCGATATTTTTGGGTAATTCAACACCTGAGGCTGTAGGAGATTATCTTGCTGGACCCAATCATACCTTGCCAACTTCTGGAGCTGCTCGCTATGCTTCAGCTTTGGGGGTAGAAACCTTTATGAAACACTCCAGCTTAATCCAATATTCTGATAGTGCTTTGAAGAAGGTG
This sequence comes from uncultured bacterium, assembly GCA_964633315.1. Taxonomy (GTDB): domain Bacteria; phylum Cyanobacteriota; class Cyanobacteriia; order Cyanobacteriales; family CAWCAG01; genus CAZWGS01. The sequence continues at coordinate 29,538 of CAZWGS010000012.1, forward strand.
GCAAATGCGGTGCAGCTTTTGGCTCAAGCAGAGGGTTTACCTTCCCATGCAGATTCTGTTCGCTTGCGCTTGGAGCAAGAATTTTCAGAATCTGATTAGGTCAAACAAAGGAACAGGGCTGGGTTAGGGCTTCTTGGAGCAAAACTTGATATTGCTCATTGGTGATAGTGTAGGCACCAAAGCGAGCTAAGTGGGGATTTTGCATTTGTGCATCGAAAAGTACAAAACCTCGTTGCTGCAATCTCTCCACCAGCTTTACCATGGCTACTTTTGAGCCTTCAGGGATGTTATAGAACATCGATTCACCGATAAAAGCCCCCCGAATCGCAATGCCTAAAATACCACCTGCTAGTTGTTCTCCTTGCCAAGTTTCAAAGCTATGGGCCCAACCTGCTTGATGTAACTGGTGATAAATTTTGATTAATTCTGGAGAAATCCACGTTTCTTCCCTTGCAGCACAGCCTTGGCAGACGGCAGGGAAATTGTGATTAATTTTAACTGTAAAACGCTCTTGATTGATCGCTCTACGCAGGGATTTAGGATAACGAAAGTTTTGATCAAGAGGAATTAAAGCTCGGTTACGACTAGAGTACCAACCCAGTGTCTTTTCCTGATCTGCCATCAAAAAATAGCCTTGGGCATACCCTTCAATAAGTGAAGGAATATCAAATTTCATGGTTTTCAAGTCTGAGGTTTGCACTAAGCCCTAAGTGTAGAATTGACGGCGGATAAATTTAAAGCTTGTTCTAGATCTAGTAAATACAGTAGCAGTTTTCTTTTTTGTGAAGGTAAAACAGCAACATAACTGGCCAGACCAAGCATGGTATTTTTCCGGTAAGATGACGGTAACTTTTCGATGGCAGCAAGGGGTAAATCCAGCATATTAGGTAGTTCGTTAACCCTAATCCCATAGGGCTCTTCTTGGGTGGTTTTAATGATGACTAAAAATTTACCATTACTAGTTTGGCTTTTTTGCTCCTGGTTAACAGCAGCTAAATAGGGTGAGAGATTCAGTATGGTGATAGTCTGGTTATCCAAATAAACTAAGCTACTACCAGGGGCATCATCGCCAAATTCCGGTGGACACAGAGTTATTTTGCGGATAGCTGTGATCGGCAGGGCAAACCAAAAGTTAGCCAGGGGAAAAGCAATCACCCTAATTTCAGAGGGATTGGTTAGTTGAGTTGTTTTTGGAGCAAGATTTGGCTGCATAGGTGGTAGGGTAGTTTGTCAATTTTCCACTGACGGGTAAGTTAAAAGGATCAATAAAAATCTTTCACACTCAAAAGCTATCTCTCAAAATAACTTTGACAAAGCTAAGTAACTCCACTTTATTAAACATAAAATACCTTTGGTTTGCGAACTTGGGGATCTCGAGGGTTAGAGAATGAGTGTGACGTTTAATTAGCTGGACTTACTTAGTATTTAGTTATTGAGAATTTCGTTCATTGTTGTCAAAAGCTCTTGCTCTAGGTAAGGCTTAGTTAAATATGCTGCTGCTCCTAATTCTTTGGCGATTTGTTTATATTGTTGAGTACTGCGGGAAGTTAACATAACAATGGGAATATCAGCAGTGCTAGAGTCTTGAGCAGTGGAACTCAAAAATTCAAAGCCATTCATACGCGGCATTTCTAAGTCACAGACAACTAAATCAATTCCAGGATTTTGGTGCAGTTGTTCTAGGGCTTCTAAACCATCTCTGGCTTGGATTACTTGATTTCCTGTTTTCAGCAGAATTTGGGAGAGGGTGTGTCTTTCTGTGATGGAATCATCCACAATGAGGAAAGTTTTTGTCCCTGAGTCCAATTGCTTGTCGTCTATTTCATCTTCGTTGGATAGTTGGGGATAATTTATTTCTGGCTTAAATTGACTTTGGGAAGTAGAAGTAGCAGTAGCACCATATTTTTGCTCTATTAAAGTGGAACCATCAATAACCAAGGTGAGACTACTGTCAGCTAAGATGGTACAACCATAGACATAGGAAGGTGGATTGAGGTCTTCTGGAATTGGTTTAATGACTAATTCTTGCTCTTCAATTACCTTGTCAATTTCTAAGCCCACCAAACCCGTGGCTATGCGTAGTAAGAGAATAGGTGTTGCTTCTTGCTTCGCAATTAGTAGGGGACTCATGGCAGCTTTTTCAGAGGAGAGCAAGGGTAAGTTTTGCCGAATATCGCTTTTAGTGCTGCTGTAGGGGAACATAGAAGATAGCTGATATATGGCAATTGGATCTTCATCAGGACGTAACTTTAACACCTTGCGCTCGCCCAAGATTTTAATTTGCTTGTGAGTTGGAATTAATACCTGCTCAATTTCATTGGAGACAAAAGCATAGCGACTGCTATCCGCCTGACATACCATGAGTCTGGTGCTAATCAAGGCACCTTGGATTTGGATAGAGAAGGTTGTGCCTACATCTGTTTGAGAGCTGACTCTGAGGATGCCATTAATTTGACCTACTTGGGAAGCTACCACATCTAAGCCAATTCCCCTTCCAGAAAGGTCACTGACTTGGGATGCAGTGGAAAATCCGGGCTGACAAAGTAGTTCTAATAGTGCGTTGGCGGGCTCTGGGAGCTGTTGTAATCTCTTGATTTCCGATGGTTCTAATAGCTCTTGTTCTAGGGCACGCTCAATAATTTTTTCTAAGTTGAAACCACGACCATCATCACTGAGTTCAATAATAGTACGATTACCTTGGTTAAAGGCATCAATTTTAATCTGACCTGTTTCTGGTTTGTCCAGGAGGCGTCTTCTTTCCTCTGGCTCAATGCCGTGGTCAAAAGCATTGCGCACCAGGTGTAGGAGGGCATCGTAGAGACTTTCGGTAATGGTTTTATCCACTAGAACTTCTGTGCCGCTAACTTGCAATTCCACAGGCTTGTGATTGACATTAGCAAGCTGTTGCACCATGGGAGGAAAGCGATTCAGTACGCTACCAATGGGTATCATACGCACAGACTGCATATCTTCCTGCACTCGATGCAAAAGGCGTTCTTCCTTTTCTACTGCTTGAGCTGCATAGTCGGCGAGGAAGTTAATATCATCTTTAGCTTGCTCTAGTTGAACTGTTTCTTCCAGGGCAGAGTGAAGCAAGATATCAATGGGATGATTACCCATACCTTGCCTTAAATCCTTGAGATAGTATTGGGAAATTTCATCACGCAGACGGATTATGGTGCGCCGATGTTGTTGCAACCAATCGTTTAATTTACGTACAGAGCCTTGGAATTGTTCATCTCGCAGGGTGAGCTGATTTTGGTTAATTTTTAGCTCACTAATTAACTGGTTGAGCTGTTCTAGTTGTTCGAGATTAACACGTACACTGGGAGAAATCTTGGCGGCGCGGGGAGTAGTTTTTTTGTGTTTGGTACGATGGGAACTAGGGGAAGTAGGCTGGATTGGTTGGGGTTGAGTTACCTGGGGAGCAGGTATTAGAGCTTGGTTTGGGGCTTTCTCTACAGTTACCTCAGGAGTTGGATTGGGCTCTAGAACAATTTCAGTACCCAATTCAAGGTCTGGATTATCTAGCTCGTCTGGTAGTTGCAGACTGCCAAAGGTTTGCTCTAAATCAGTTTCGGTTACATCTGCAGGTAGTTTTAAAGTGTCATCAAGATTGTCTTCGGGTACAGAAAAATCCCACTG
>CAZWGS010000012.1:33282-78256 GCA_964633315.1 uncultured bacterium
TCATCTTCTAGTTCAGTTTCTGGTAGTTGAGCAGGTAATTCTAGGTTACTAAAAGTTTGCTCTAAATCAATTGGTGAGTCTACAGGAGCAAAATCCCACTGATCTATATTGATTTCTAACTCTGTTGGTATTTCCTGTGTCGGTAAATCTAAATCTTCAGAAACTGAGAGTTGCCAATCTTGAGCAGTTGCTTCTGGTTCTGGCTCTAGAATAGGTTGGGAATCTACTGTCGCTTCCTCTGTATTGGCCTCAATTCCCGCTAGTTTTTTTAGTTTAGCTGAGGGATTACCTCCTTGATCGCGATCGCCTGCAATAACATCAGCATGAGCTTGTTGAAAATCCGCCAGGGCAATTTTGGAGATTTCCATCGCTTTTTCTGGTTGCAACTTTAAGGCGGCTAAAGTATGTTCGGCAATGGCTTTAAAACCGGGCAAACTTAAGGATTCGGCTAAACCGAGAAAAACTTCGGCGTGCTCTTGAGTTGTCTGGGCAACAGCATTAGGCTTATATGAGGCAGAATCGCTCTCATCTACCAAATCGTTTAACTCATCCAATCTTTGTTTGACACCAACTTCAAAGATAGATTTGGTAATGTCAAAACCTAATTCTGCTGAGGTAGGTAGTGGTGCGTGTTGATCAAAACACTCTCCTAACTTCTCCTGTAATCCTGCAAATACCGCCGCTGCTCGATTGAGGACTTCTGATTCGTCAATTTCTTCCCCTGTTAATTCAGCACTGAGGGCAAGACGTAGACATTCATAGCCTTGAAAGAGCAAGCCTTCTACCTCTTGATCGTAAACGGCTTCGGGACTCAATAGGGCCCGGAAAACGTCCTCTAGGTAGTGAGAAATCTTTTTAATCGTTTCTTGTCGTACATTAGCTGCTGCTCCTTTGAGGGTATGGGTTGCCCGCATCAGGCTGTGGACAGCTGCCATACTATAATCTTCCCCTAAGCCAAATAGTTCGGTTTCGATTACTTGGAGCAAATCCTGGGCTTCAGTAAGGAAGTATTGATAGCTTTGGTCGTAAATACTAGTCATTTTTGCATAAATTGCCAAGTTCTGGTCGTTTGTTGTTGGCTATAGGCAGGCTACCCATAGCCAAAAACCACAAACTAGTCCACAGTGAATTGACCTACAGCAGATTGTAACTTGGTGGCTGTGGTTTGCGATTCCTGGAGATAGTTCGCCAAATCTTGGGAATTTTCTGATGTGTTAGCGGCAATTTCCGCCACGTTTTTCATGGTTTGGGTGACAGATTCCGATTGCTCTAGTTGCTTGAAGGTAGCCTGGGTAATATCAGTTACTAATTGATCAATTTGAGTGGTTGCAGAGGCGATAGCGCTGAGACTACCTTTGGTATCTTCTACTAAGTTAGTCCCTGTTTGCACCTGGGAAATAGCTGCTTCGGTTACCTTGATAACTTCACTAATTTGAGATCGCACCTCTGCTACTAGGTTTTCAATATCTGTGGTTGCAATTGCCGATTTGCGTGCTAGGGAGCGCACTTCGTCTGCAACTACAGCGAAACCTTTGCCGTATTCTCCAGCACGAGTTGCTTCAATTGATGCATTGAGGGAAAGTAACTGAGTTTGGGTAGCAAAGTCACTAATAGTATTGACCACGCGGGAAATTTTCTGGGAAGATTCACCTAATTCCCGAATTTTTAAACCCGCCTCAGCCACACTATCACGGATTTCGAGAATGCCATCCACAGTGCGATTCATGGCCGTTGCACCCGATTGTACCGTATGGTTGGCTTTTTGTACTGCTTCACCAATTGCTTCGGCATTTTGTGCCACCGCCTGACTAGATTTGCCCATTGCTTCCACTTGCTCTAGGGCTTCTGCTAGTTCCTGAAACTGCTGCTGTGCTTGACCAGAGAGTGCTTTTACCGCCACTTCACTATCGCTGGAGAAGGCTGCTACTTGGGCTGTGGCTTGTTTCACTTGCAAAATCAGTTGCCTGAGACTTTGAAGGGTATTATTATACACATCGGCAATTGTACCCAGAGCGTCGGGAGTGATGGGTGCACGTACAGTTAGGTTACCATCTAAGGCTGGTCTAACTGCGGTGAGCAATTCTATGGCTCGCTTTTGGAATAAATCTTTGGCATTTTTCTCTGTGTCTGCAAGTTGAGCCAACTGTTCGGATTTTTCCTGCAATTGCTGGATATATTCTGCTTGTTGCAAGGCGATTCCCAACTGGCTACCAATTTGCACCGCCAGGTTTATTTCTTGCTCATCCCAGTTTCTGGGACCAGAGTTTTGGTAAGTTGCGAGTAAACCCCACAATTTGTCACCGAGGAAGATGGGAACGGTAATATATGCTCTAGCTTGGAATAACTCTAACTGCTCGATATAGCAGGGAGGGAAACCAGCCTCGTAAATATCATTGGTGCAGCGATACTTATCCCCGCGTCGATAGGCACCACCTTGGGTGTCTTGGAGATAGGTATCTTGGATGGATAATAGTTTCTCACGTCGTTGCTCTTCGTTGCCCATGTCGCGCAGACTACAATCCATGCCGTTTTCTTGCATTCGGGGATTATTTTTTTGTTCTTGAATCAGCGACATCCAACCACTAGCCACAGATTCAGCAATAAATTCACCACTCCAGTCTGGATTAAAGCGATAAATCCCTGTCCTGTCAGCATTAAAAATTTTGCGAACTTCGTTGGTGGTAATGTCGAAGATGGAGTCAACTTCTTGGGATTGCTTAATTCTATCGATTAGTTTAGCAATGGCTCTCTCTCTTGCTACCGCCTGCGCCATTTGTTCAGACTGGCTTTTTAATTCTTGGATATATTCTGCTTGCTGCAGGGCGATTCCCAACTGGCTACCCATTTGCACTGCCAGGTTTATTTCTTCTTCACTCCAGTTTCTGGGACCAGAATTTTGGTAAGTTGCGAGTAAACCCCACAATTTGTCACCGAGGAAGATGGGAACGGTAATATATGCTCTAGCTTGGAATAACTCTAACTGCTCAACATAGCAGGGAGGAAAACCAGACTCGTAAATATCATTGGTGCAGCGATATTTCTCTCCACGTCGATAGGTACCACCTTTGGTGTTTTGGAGATAGGTGTCTTTGATGGATAATAATTTTTCGCGCCGTTGATCTTCGGTGCCGATATCGCGCAAACTACAATCCATACCGTTATCTTGACCGATACGAGAGTCACTTTTCTGCGCTTGCAGCAAACTCATCCAGCCATTAGCTACAGATTCAGCAACAAATTTGCCACTCCAGTCTGGGTTAAAGCGATAAATTCCTACTCTGTCAGCAGTAAAAACGCGGCGCACTTCTTTGGTGGTAATCTCGAAGATAGTATTAAGGTCTTGGGATTGTTTGACGCGTTCCATGATTCTGGTAACTGTACGCTCTCTTTGTACAGCCTGCGCCATTTGCTCGGATTGTGTTTTCAACTCCTGTGTGTATTCCGCTTGCTGCAAGGCGATTCCCAACTGATTACTGATTTGCACCGCCAGGTTTATTTCTTCTTCACTCCAGTTTCTGGGACCAGAATTTTGGTAAGTTGCGAGTAAACCCCACAATTTGTCACCGAGGAAGATGGGAACGGTAATATATGCTCTAGCTTGGAATAACTCTAACTGCTCGATATAGCAGGGAGGGAAACCAGCCTCGTAAATATCATTGGTGCAGCGATACTTATCCCCGCGTCGATAGGCACCACCTTTGGTGTCTTGGAGATAGGTATCTTTGATGGATAATAGTTTTTCACGCCGTTTATCGTCAGTGCCGATATCGCGCAAACTACAATCCATACCGTTATCTTGACCGATACGAGAGTCCGTTTTCTGTGCTTGCACTAAACTCATCCAGCCACTAGCCACAGATTCAGCAACAAATTTACCACTCCAGTCTGAGTTAAAGCGATAAATTCCTACTCTGTCAGCTTTGAGTAGCTTTCGTAATTCCTGGGTTGTGGTTTGGAAAATAACGTCAAGATTGAGGGATTGACGAATTTTATCGATTACTCTGCCAATGGTTTTTTCCCTAGCTAGCTGCGCCTCTAGCTGACTATTGGCTTCAAAGCTAACTAGTCTTAGGGATAGGGCAGTGCTAATCTGAGTCAGAAGACTAATTTGGCTCTCACTCCAAGGTTCAGGATTTTGGCATTGTTGCAATACTATTAGTCCCCAAGCTTGTTCCTCAAAGCAAACTGTTGTGGCTAGACTGGCTTTAACTTGAAATTTGCTGAGCAATTGTAGTTGATAGGGTGTGAGGGAAGCACCTTCAATATCGTTAATAATAACTGCTTCCTCTTGCTCATATTCAGCTTTGTCATCAGCGCCAAAGCTTGTTGCAGGTAAGGTTTCTCCCCATGTGGGTGTCCAACCATGGCTCATGGCTTCGGCGGCGACAATACCTTGAGTGTCGGATTCGAAGCGATAGATTAATACTCTCTCTACTCCCGTTGCTTGCTGGGTTTGTGTCACTGTAGCTTGCAGCAGGGATTGTAAATCTTTGGCGCGATTGAGTTGCTGGCTAATAGTTGCTAGTTGATAGCGTTGGCTACGCAGTTGCTGTTCGCTTACTTCTGCTAAAGTACCTTTTGTCTGTTGTTGTAGTTCCTGATTGATGAGATTTTTATATCGCTCTACCTGCTTGGCAAATCTTTGCACTACCAGTAATTTTTCCTGAATTTCTTCTTTGTCAGGTCTTCTAACTTGCTCTAATTTATCTTGGAGAGCGGTAATTTCCTGGAGTAATTGTAAGGTATCAGGTTCAGAAATTGTCATGGTCACAGATGATTTACCATTAGGTTTAGAGTTAGTTAACCAGCCATTACTTTGACTTTTACTGGGGTCATAAACTGTCATTTTAGAAGAAATTTCGGGAGATTTACCATTAGATTGCTGATGATAATCGTGATTTTGTTTCATGATTTACTTTTGAATTTTTATTCGATTTAGCTGAATTTTTATATTAGTTAACGCTGCGTTTCAAGCCTATTGAAGCTCATGATTTGACTGAGGTGCTTGCACTATTGCTGTGGCATCGAGTACAAGAGAGTTACTAGAGCGAAAATAACCCCTAACAAATTTTCGCATTGATGTATCTAAAATGCGATCCAGGGGTTGCAGCCAATTGGGGTTATGCTCCACAATTTCATCAACTTGGTTTACCACCAAGCCTAATATCTTACCTCCAGCTTCAACTATAATTGCTAATTTTGTCGCTGCATCATATCTTGGTGGTGTTAATTGTGGAAAACCTAGAATTTGGTTGAGATCCACTAACCACAGGATATCTCCTCGCCAATTATAGAGTCCCAAAACACACTCAAGCATATCAGGCACAGGTAGAATTTCCACTGGGGAAAGGCGTAAAATTTCCTTAACTGAATCCAAAGGTAAAAGGGCAGTATCTTCTTTACCTACAGCAAAACGTAAAAACTTTTCCTTAACTACTGTTTCTTCTGTTGTTTCAGACTCTTGATTGGCTAGAAAATTATCTGTTCCATAGGCAAGCCAAGTTGATAATTCTTGAGCTTTTTTTATTTCTTTGAGTTTGATTTTTTGAATCCAAGCAGCAATTTTTTGACCTTGAGCGCGTCCCCCAATTTTAATTGTTTTGATGATTTTTGATTTGAAACTTTTAATTATTCCCTGAACTAATTCAACTTGCTGATTTTCATCAGGCACTTCTTGAGATTCAAGTAAAATATACAAGCAACTATTTTTGCGATTTACTTTAGCTCGAATTCCTTCAGATTTGAGATGGTGATTAAGTATAGCTGCAATTACTTTAGGGTCACCTTGACTTGCTAGTTTTTTAACTTTTTTCTCTTTTGTTTCTAATGTAATTTCCACTAACTTACCTACCAAAAACATAATAGGCTTAAGCCAATTAGCTGCCTATTTAATTGCTGAATAAGAAAATATTAATACTGTATAGCTTGTGAGCATAATTACCTTTAAACTAACAAATTATGTGAGCCTAAACCAGCATTCTCAGTTTTTTTTAACCCTAATCTTTCATGATTATGCTCTGTTGTGTAGTAAAAAACTAGCTTGGAATTTCTAATCAATGAGCAATGATCAGCATCACCTAGACTCTATACTTGTGATTATTCCCGTTCGTGACGAAGAAATTGCGATTACAGGAGTAATTTCTGCTCTCAAATCCCTCGGTCTACACAAAATATTAGTCGTAGACAATGGTAGTACAGATTGTAGCATTGCCAAAGCTCAGGCTGCTGGTGCCAAGGTAATTACAGAACCCATCCCTGGTTATGGTCGAGCCTGTTGGCGAGGTTTACAAGAGCTTACTCCAGAAATTGAGTGGATTTTGTTCTGTGACGGTGATGGTAGTGATGATTTGGCTTCATTACCTAAATTAATCGCCAAAATGACTGAATTTGACTTTATTTTAGGCGATCGCCGTGCCACATCCCAAGGGCGTCAGGCGATGACTGCGATACAAAATTTTGGCAATGGTTTGGCAACTTATTTAATGGGTTTGGGCTGGGGTTACTGGTATCATGATTTAAGTCCCCTACGTCTGATTAAACGCTCTGCTATAGAACAAATTCAAATGCAGGATCGCGGTTTTGGCTGGACGGTAGAGATGCAAGCTAGGGCGATTGAATGTGGTTTGCGTATCTGTGAGTTACCTGTTGGTTATCGTCAGCGTCAGGGGGGACGTTCCAAAATTTCTGGTACTCTTCGAGGTAGTGTCCAAGCGGGAACAATTATTCTCACCACTTTGGGTAAGCTATATCTGCGCCGTTTACTGCAATATTTCAATTCCCCATTCTGGCTGTGGCTAAGTGCCATTTTTTTAATTGTAGGTGCTATTGTAGCCATGCCCTACGGCAATTTTACTCAACCAGAAACTGTACCTCGTTTTTGGTGGGGAATGGGAGTTATGGCTTTAGGTTTTGCGCTTTCCTGGACAATCGCTTCCATCAAAGGAGTTTGGTTTTGGGCTATTGTCATCATTACCAGGCTAATTCTACTCCCCATGTATCCGGGGGATGATATTTGGCGCTATCTGTGGGAAGGCTACATTCAACTTCAAGGTTTTAGTCCCTACGATTTTCCACCCAATGCAGCTGAACTTTTATCCTATCGCACACAGTGGTGGTCAAGTATTAATCATGTAGATGTTTCGGCGATTTACCCACCCATAACTCAAATTGGCTTCCGAATTTTAGCTGCAATTAGCCCTACTGTTATCTTATTTAAAATTGCTTTTGTCGCTGCAGATTTATTGGTGTGTTGGCTATTGAGTCGTCGCTTTGGTTACCAAAAAACTCTCCTCTACGCTTGGAATCCTCTAATTATTTACTCTTTCGCAGGTAGCGCACATTACGACAGTTGGTTTATTTTACCTCTAGTTGCTGCCTGGTTGATTTTTGAGGGTAGCAAAAAAGAAAGGCGCTGGTTACAAAGTGCTTTATTAGTAGGTATAAGTGTGGCAATTAAGTGGATGTCATTGCCAATTTTAGGGTTTCTCGTATGGCGAGGTTTCCTTAGGCTAGGTTTAACTAAAGCCCTGATAATTTTAGGCTATGGTTTCCTTCCTTTAATATTAAGTAGTTTTTCTTTTTGCACCTCGGGTAGCTGTCAATTAATTCCCACAAGTTCAGTATTTGTTTCCCACGGCAGAAGTGCGGAGTTTATTCCCTATCTAATTAGTTATATTTGGGAACCTTCACGTTGGGATAATTGGTTATTTTTATTTCCCCTTGCTTTAGCTTCATTTTGGTTGTTATTACGTGCCAAAAGTTTTAACAACTTTGCTGAATGGTATTTGATTTTTGTCTTGTTATTATCACCAATTATTCATGCTTGGTATTTTACTTGGTTAGTTCCTTTTGCTGTTGCTAGTCGCAATTGGGGTACACGTTTACTTAGTATTTCTGCATTTATTTATTTTGCTTTGCCCTATCGTCAAGCGTTAGGAAATAATGATTGGTTTTTAACTAATCCAGAAAGATTGTGGTTATGGTTTCCTTTTGTAGCGGGTTTATTTTGGTTCAAAGATGAGTAATTTGTTGTTTGTTAAAAGTCAATCAATAAGCACCAAGAACATTTATTACTATCTTGCTGAGTTTCTCCCTGCTAAGTCAGCATTTTCTTGAGCGGATACCAAATTCCCTTGGTAGAGTGCCCTTTTTATACCAAATCCGGTTGTTATAGTAGCTTTTTAACTTATAGGGAGATGGGGTGATGGGGAGTTTGGGGGAGGGTTTGAGGCGAAAGCGTATAAGGCTACTCACAGAACAGGATTTAGTATTACAGACATAAAAATTCGAATAAATACATATATATGCCTCTTCTGTCACTTTCCATAATTGTGACGAAATTACGTCATTACAGCCAACGAAACTTAACGAGAAAATCAGGGTTTGACTTCCGTTTGTCGGAGTTTGACAAAAGCGTCCGAGGAAAGCAATTTCATTCCCTATGGATGTAAAGAAACATTTCTGTTTCTTAGAAGAGGGATATTACTTATTACTTACTACTTAATTTCTTCCCATTCTTCCTCAGATAAAGCTTGGGAAATTAGTTTCATACCAAAACAATTTTGAGCTGCTTCTTGCAAAGCTGCAAGCACTATTTGCTGTCTTTCTCCTGCATTTACTGGTAAAGGAAGTTTGCTTACTGTTTTTGCTTCTCCAAATACCTGCTCAAAAAGCTGTCTATCGCTTGATAAAGGCATTGAACCATGTTGCAAAATCGCATCGCCCTGACGCAATTGAGCGCTACCAATTAGCTTATTGCCTTCTTGATCAATTAAATCAGCACCTGTGGAAGTGCCAAAACAACTGGGATTATGAATATATTCTCGCTTACCACTGCCATAACTTAAATTAACACCAAGAGAGCGCCAACCTTCCACCAAAAACTGGCATATTTCTTGGTAGACTTGCCAGGTTTTGCCCTTAATTCCCGATGTAACTACCATGTATGTTAAATCGCCTTGGTGTAATACCGCCCTACCGCCCGTAGGACGACGTACAATATCTATGGGTTGACCTTGCCATGTGAGCTGATTCCAGGCACTAGGGTAGCGACGTTGATGATAGCCTAGGGAAATAGCTGTAGGCTGCCAAGTGTAAAAGCGTAGTGTCGGTGGATGCTTACCCTGACGATGCTTTTGCAATAACCAGCGATCAATCGCCATTTGAGTGTTTCCTGGTGCTTGCAAAGGAGGAAGTAAACGCCAGTAAGATTTACTCTCACACGGGTAGTTTGAACTCATGTATTGAAAAATAGGAATATATTTTACCCAAAAACGTAACTGCTAAATTAATGATAAAGGGACTATATTAGAGCTCTTAATTTCGTCAGGTACTCACCCGAATCGCCTTAATTTTTAGCAATATAGTGCGTACCAAGAAGTATTTTTTCATATCATTTTTCTCTCAATTCTTGTACTTATTACTCATTACTTATAGCGCTACGGGACAACATTAGGACATTTATTTGTCACCTATTTTCTTGTTATTGTTCACTTTTAACCGATCTATACTGTCCTAACCTATCTTGGTAGCGCTATATTACTTTACTTCTGCAATAATTCTATTAGCCTAATCCAAATAGTATGCTCAGGCAAAATCCCTTACCTAACCAGATTCGCACCTGCGGTATTAATCCCAATCACTGGTATGTTGTCGCCCGTAGCAGCGAACTGAAACAACAACCTCTAGATGTTACATTATGGCAACAGGCGATTGTTCTCTATCGCGACTTGCAAGGTAATATTCACGCTCTCGAGAACCGTTGTCCCCATCGCCAAGTTAAACTGAGTGATGGTCAGGTATTAGGTAATGAGATTGTTTGTGCTTATCATGGTTGGCAATTTGATCGCAAGGGTAAATGTGTTGCGATTCCTTACCTGAAGGCGCAGCAGAAACTTCCCTCGTGTTCCCTTCGCAACTATCCTGTACAAGAGAAGAATGGTTTTATTTGGCTCTTTCCTGGCGATTTAGAAGCAAAATCTATACCATTGCTAGAAATACCAGAATGGGAACACCTTAACTATATTGCCACTGTTTCTACCATAGAATGCCCTGGACATTACTCCTTTTTGATTGAAAATCTGATGGATATGTATCATGGACATCTCCATAATGATTATCAAGCATGGACAGCAGCACAACTACAGGAAATTCATGCTGATAGCTCACAGGTTAAAGCTTACTATCAAGCCCAAAGTTACTACAAAATAGACAAAATTTGGTCAATTTCTCAACTATTTTTCCCTGCTTTGCGTCGCTTGCATCCAGAACCACTTACAGTAAGTTATATTTATCCTCACTGGACTTCCAGTTTAGGAGAAGATTTTCGGATTTACTGTCTCTTTTGTCCAGTTAACGAAACCTATACCCGCGCTTACCTAATTCACTTTACCTCTCTCAACGCCTTTGAAAAACTCCACAAACTACCTATTTGGTTTCGTCGCTGGCTGAAAAATAGCCTTTTTGGTTGCGCTCAAAAGCTCCTAGATGGTTTAGTAGAGCAAGATGTGGCAATGATTGACCAGGAGCAACAAGCTTACCTTGAAAATCCCTCTCGTCGCAACTTTGAGGTTAATCCCACAATTGCTAAGGTACAACACCTAATTCGCCAAAAGGCAGAGACGTAACATGTTACGTCCCCACATGTTACGCCCCTATACTTCATGTCCCCACAAAACTTATTCCCACTCAATAGTTCCCGGTGGTTTCGAGGTGATATCATACACTACCCGATTCACACCTTTGACCTCATTGACAATGCGATTAGAAATACTTTCTAGTAAATCATAGGGTACACGAGACCAATCAGCAGTCATACCATCTTCGCTTGAAACCAAACGCAATACAACTGGATGAGCATAGGTGCGTTTATCTCCCATGACACCAACACTGCGAATTGGTAATAAGACCGCAAAAGCTTGCCAAAAATCGTGGTAAGCACCTTGCTTGCTAATCTCATCGCGAACGACAAAATCCGCATCACGCAAGATGTTCAACCTTTCGGCTGTAACTTCGCCAATAATGCGAATTGCTAATCCTGGACCAGGGAAGGGATGACGACGTACAATTTCTTCAGGTAAACCTACAGAACGTCCCACATTACGAACTTCATCCTTAAATAGTTTACGCAAAGGCTCCACTAGTTTAAAACGTAGGTTCTTGGGTAAACCACCCACATTATGATGGCTCTTAATTTTTACCGCTACCCTCTCCCCTGTTTTCGGGTCTACATTGGTGTCTGCTGATTCGATAACATCAGGATAGAGTGTACCTTGAGCCAGGTAATCAAAGGGACCTAAACGCTGGGATTCCTCTTCAAAAACTTTGATGAATTCATGACCAATGAGACGACGCTTTTGTTCAGGATCTGTGACACCCTTAACCATTGCAATAAAGCGTTCTCTGGCGTTAACATATTCTACAGGAATGTGGAACTGTTGGTCAAAGATGTCCATCAACCGCTCTGGTTCCCCTTTGCGCATAAAACCTTGATCAATAAACATGCAGGTTAATTGATTACCAATGGCTCGATGCAACAAGAAGGCGAGGGTAGAAGAATCTACACCACCAGAAAGAGCCAAAAGCACCCGCTTATCACCTACTCTGGCACGGATTTCCCGCGTGGCTTCTTCCACAAAAGCCTCTGTTGTCCAGGTTGGTTCACACTCACAGGCGTGGTAGACAAAGTTGCGAATCAGTGCTAGTCCATCTTTAGAGTGTACCACTTCTGGATGGAATTGTACGCCATAGAGTCTGCGTTCATGGTTAGCGATCGCAGCACAGGGGGTATTATCAGTATGCGCCAGAATTGTAAAATTATCTGGCAGGGAGCTACAGGAATCCCCGTGACTCATCCACATGGTTGAGCCATCTTCCACGTTAGTGAGTAAATCGGTAGGATCATCAATAAATAGAGCCGCTTTACCGTATTCAGCACGCTTGGCTCGCTCCACGTCTCCACCTAATTGTCGCACCATTAGTTGCATACCATAGCAAACTCCCAAAATGGGAATGCCTAACTGCCAAATCTCTGGATCGCAATGGGGTGCACCATTGTCGTAAACTGAGTTTGGCCCACCAGAGAGAATAATCCCCCTGGGGTTAAGCTGTTGCAGTTGTGCTGCAGTTGTACGATAAGAGAGTACTTCTGAATAGACGTGGGTTTCACGAATGCGACGCGCAATTAACTCGGAGTATTGGGAGCCAAAGTCTAAAATAACTATCATTTGGCGCTCTAGGGTTTTTCCTAGAGATTCCTGCGATAACTTGCTTAGTTTGTTTGGTGATTCTTTAATTTGAATAGTCACTATCAGCAGATGCAGTGTATAGATTTGCAGTTAGAGAGCAGAAATAACGCAGATCCAGGTTCTCATTGTTCTCTGCGATATTTGCTCCTTTGTAGACTTATGCTCTATTCGCTGTCGAATAGAAAGCCTAAGAAAAGCTTTTGGTTCCTAATTACTCTGAAAGATATTCAGAGTATTATAGCACATCTTCATAGTTTAGGCAGTGACCATTGGGGATTATTTTTTAAGAATAAATGTTAATTTTAATTAAGTATGATTTCCGTTCACAATGAACTAACTTGGATCGCAAGCACTGGTATGGGAGTAGTTTTAGGTTTTTTCTGCTTGTGGCTTGTCTGTTGGCTCCCTTTCGCCTTCATCCTGGCGAAAAAACTTGCTTGGCAGCCTACAAAAGAGACTACACCAGAGCAAAAATTACCTTTAGTTCTTTCTTTGTATTTTTTGGCTCCCTTGGCTCTGGGGGCAATAATTTGGCTGGGGGCAGGTTCGTGGTTAGATTATGGTTGGCACTGGCAGCTAGAATTACTCATATCTCTAGCTTCAGGTTTAGGTTTAGGGCTGTTGGGTATTAGTCTGGTCTTTGCTGTAGAGTTACTTTTAGGTTGGGTTAAATGGCACTCAGAAAATCATTCCCGTCTTTACTCTGTAGTTTTACCTATCCTCGCTTTAGGTTTAGGGGTAGGTGCGATTGAAGAATTAATATTTCGGGGTTTTGTCTTTCAAGAATTGTCTCAGGATTACGGCGTGGTAAGTGCAGCAATAGTTTCTAGCCTCATCTTTGCCCTGCTACATTTACTTTGGGAGCAACAAGAAACCCTGCCTCAACTACCTGGATTATGGTTAATGGGTATGGTTTTAGTGCTGGCGCGTCTCTTAGATGGTGGTAGTTTGGGTTTAGCCTGGGGGCTTCACGCAGGTTGGATTGTGGGTTTAACTTGTATTGATAGCGCAGCCTTAATTTCCTACACGGGTGAGGGTGCAACTTGGATTACAGGTATTGGGAAACAACCCCTTGCAGGATTAGCAGGAATCGCTTGTTTATTATTAACTGCTGCTAGTTTAGCGTTAATTTTTAGGTAGCAAAGTAGAAGCAACCCATTGCAGGAAGTTTTGCCTTAATGTTTATACCAAATCCGTTTTTCAAAGGCTACTGAGAAAAAAATTCTCCCATCTCCTCCTACTCCCTTCCCAGCCTAAGATTACCTATCTTCTCGATTCTATTATTCGTGTTCTTTATGTTTTCGTGGTTTCTGAAATCGGTATTCTTTTAGCAGGAAAGAAGTATCAAGGGCATATTTTTAACAAAGTAGTGATGTTGTAATCCAATGGGAACTCAAACACAGGCTTTTCTTCTTCTAACTTCCCCCGCTTCGCCAACTTCCCCCGCTTCCCCTGCATCCCCCGCTTCCCTTGCTTCCCCAGCTTCCTCTCACTAGACTCTCAGATTTTTGATGTAATTTAATCTCATTTGCCTAATTTGGAGTAGTTTTATGAATCGCAGGTTTCTCTATACTTTTTTTGGAGTCATTGGTGTTGGTACTTTACTTAGCATTTTTCCCCTTTCTGCGTCTTCTTCAAGAGATTTAGATACAAATTTTTTACAAGTTCAAGGTCAATCTAATCTACTAGAGAAAATGACTATTGATGCTCTAGAAAACATACTGCGTGAAGAAGCTAAAAACTTGCAAGGAGGTGGGGGACAGTGGCAGTTTACTCTCGAGGGGCAATCTATGATTGTTTTAACAGATGTTAGTAATAATCGTATGCGTATTGTGGCTCCTATTATACCTGCAAATACGCTTTCACCAGAACAAGTTCAGGCAATGCTGGTGGCTAACTTCCACTCTGCTTTGGATGCTCGATATGCAGTGACTAATGGCACTGTGGTATCTGTTTTTGTGCATCCTCTGTCTTCACTACAGGAAAGAGATCTTCGTTCAGGATTGTATCAGGTAGCAAATTTAGCCAGTAATTTTGGAAGCAGCTATTCTAGTGGTGGACTAGGCTTTTTTCCTGAACGTCAGCGGAGGGAAGCATTACCATCAGGTGAAGAAAATTTGGATATTTGAGGTGTACTCCAAAATTTAGAGTAATTAATCTAAATCTAAAAGTTTTATCGCGCTACAAATTCGATATCTTTAACTCATCCCCCGGCTAAAGCACGAGGGATTTTTTGCTATCTTGGCTCATGGCTTGGATTAGTGGTATTTATTTAACTCTGACAGCTATTAGTCTGAGTTGGAGTGCGATTGTTTTAAATTGGAAACAAGTTTCTGGCGTTTCAAAATAGAACTAAATATTGTTGCTTCAATTCCCTTAGTTGGTTCTTTGCTGCGAGATATTTTGTCCGGTGGCAATGGCATCTGTATCACACTTTACAGCATATGTATACCCTACATAGTTATATCTTGGCAATTGTAGCTATTACTCTCTCCATTACTCATCTGAGTGCTCTCATTTTCCGAGAGAAAAAAATTAATTTTGGTAATAATACTTGCCTAAACATTCAACTAGGAAAAAATTCTGCTATAAGTGAGTAATTTTAATTTATTGAGTTAAAATTCTGAGAAAGCATATGCTGAAGATTGGGAATCGCATTTTGTAGCTAATCAAAAACAGAAAGGATTGAATATGACTACATTACAACCATCTTTAAGTAATAATCAATTACCAGAGGGACCAAAAACTCCAGCCCTATGGCAGCTAGTTCATTGGATCGCTCGTCCTTTAGATTTTTTGGAAGAATGCACTGCAAAATACGGTGATGTTTTTACCATCAGATTATTTGGCTTCCCTCCTTTGGTATTTATCGCCAATCCTCAAGGAGTCAAAGAAATTGTTGGTGCTGATGCGAAGTATTTTGATGTAGGAAAAACTAACGATGTACTTCGTCCCATATTAGGCGATCGCTCCATAGTATTAATGGATGGTTCTCGCCACAGAAGAGAACGTAAGTTACTGATGCCTGCTTTTCATGGAGAAAAGGTAAAATCCTATGCTCAATCTATCTGCCAAATAACCGAAGATGCGACTAGTAAGTGGGAGATAAATCAGCCTTTTATCGCCAGAATTTTAACCCAAGAAATTACCTTGAAGGTAATTATGAAAACAGTATTTGGCTTCAGTGAAGGGGAAAAATATGAGCAATTAAGATCGCTCCTCGCAGATTGGCTAGAGATTACTGCTTCTCCAGCAAAATCCAGTTTTATTTTCTTAAAAATTTTCCAAGTAGATTTAGGATCTTGGAGTCCTTGGGGCAATTTTATCAGAGTGAGAACCAGAATTTATGAGCTGTTGCAAGCAGAGATAGAAGAGAAAAGGGCTAACCCAGAAAAACTAGGAGATGATATCCTCTCTTTAATGCTCAATGTCACTGATGAAGACGGTCAACCCATGAGTGATGATGAGTTAAAAGATGAACTAATGACTCTTTTAGTCGCCGGACATGAAACTACTGCAACCTCTTTAGCTTGGTCTTTTTATTGGCTAGAAAAAAATCCCGAAGTTAAAGAAAAACTACTGCAAGAAATAAATAGTTTAGGCAAAAACCCTGACCCCATTACCATCTCTCGCTTGCCATACTTAACTGCTGTTTGTCAGGAAACATTGCGATTTTATCCCATAGTTCCCGTATCTTTTGCACGTGTTTCTAATCGCGAAATGGAAATCATGGGTCGCTTTTTCCCCTCTGAAACAACGTTTCTACCCACTATTTATTCAATTCATCACCGAGAAGATTTATATCCCAACTCAAAACAATTTAAACCAGAAAGATTCTTAGAGCGTCAGTATACTCCCTACGAATTTATCCCCTTTGGTGGTGGTTCAAGACTGTGCTTAGGTTACGCTTTAGCCATGCTAGAAATGAAACTTGTCATCGCTACAATTGTAGCTAAATACAACTTTAAATTAGCCGACAATAAACCAATTAAACCAATGCGTCGTGGCGGAACAATTGCACCTTCCAATGGAGTACCTTTAGTTATCACAGGTTTGCGCTAACACTTTCTGCAAAATACGCATCTAACCTAAAGCTAATATTTCGATTTCCAGACCATTTTCTAGAGCGCGATAGACTGACAGGATAAAGATTTTCCCTAATCTCGATCATGTCTAATCACCTCGCCCAATCTCGAAGCCTCTACCTGCGAAAACACGCAGAAAATCCGATTGATTGGTGGTTTTGGTGTGATGAAGCCCTGGAAAAAGCACAAACAGAAAATAAGCCTATTTTCCTATCTATCGGCTACTCCAGTTGCCATTGGTGTACGGTGATGGAGGGAGAAGCGTTTTCTAATTTAGCGATTGCACAATATCTCAACGCTAATTTCTTGCCCATTAAAGTTGATCGAGAAGAAAGACCAGATCTTGATAGCATTTATATGCAAGCATTGCAGATGATGACAGGTCAAGGTGGTTGGCCTTTAAACATCTTTCTCACACCAGAAGGTCAAGTTCCATTTTACGGTGGAACCTACTTTCCTGTGGAACCTCGCTACGGTAGACGTGGCTTTTTGGAAACACTAAAACTAATCCGCCACTTCTACGATAAAGAAAAAGAAAAGCTCAAAGAATTTACCACAGAAATTGCAGCCACATTGCAGCGAACCACAATTTTACCCTCTGCTGCTGGCGAAATTATAACCAAAGAATTATTCCAAGAAGGCGCAGAAACAAGTGCGGGAATTATTGAACGCAACGACTTAAATAGCCCCAGTTTTCCCATGATTCCCTACGCTGACTTGGCGCTGCGGGGTAGTCGTTTTGGTTGGCAATCGCGCTACAATATTCCCGAAGTAGTAGCCCAACGTGGCTATGATATGGCTTTAGGAGGCATTTATGACCATGTGGGTGGTGGTTTTCACCGCTATACCGTAGATCCTACCTGGACTGTACCTCACTTCGAAAAAATGCTCTATGATAATGGTCAAATTATGGAGTATTTGTCCAATTTGTGGAGTGCAGGGGTTAAAGAACCTGCCTTTAGGCGTGCGATTGCAGGTACAGTAGAATGGTTGCAACGAGAAATGACAGCAAAAGAAGGTTATTTCTACGCCTCCCAGGATGCAGATAGCTTCAGCACTCCCGATGAAATGGAACCGGAAGAAGGTACATTTTATATTTGGGATTATGCAGAATTGGAAAAATTACTAACTGCTGCAGAATTAGAGGAATTGCAAACCCAATTTACCATTACTTCTGAGGGTAACTTCGAAGGTAGTAACGTGTTGCAACGTCGCCACCTAGGGGAACTTTCAGCAACGGTGGAAACTAGCTTAGGTAAACTATTTACTTCTCGCTACGGCACAGCTAAAGAGCAACTTACCACCTTTCCCGCCGCTACCAACAATCATGAAGCAAAAACAGGCGATTGGCGAGGTAGAATTCCTGCTGTCACCGATACCAAAATGATTGTCTCCTGGAATAGTTTAGCAATTTCCGGTTTAGCCAGGGCTTGGTCAGTTTTTGGTGAGTCTAGCTATGGAAAAATGGCAGAAGATGCAGCTAATTTTATTCTGAATCAGCAATGGGTTGATGGGCGTTTGCAACGTCTCAACTATGGAGGGGAAACCACTGTCGCAGCCCAATCTCAGGATTATGCTCTTTTAATTAAAGCACTCCTAGACTTGCATCAAGCTAGCCTAGCACAGGAATTAGAGCCACAAAAAGCCAACTACTGGTTAGAAAACGCCCTACAAATACAAAAAGAATTTGATTGCTGGCTTTGGAGTGACGAAGAAGAAAGCTACTATAATACCGCTAGCGATTCTAGCACTAACCTATTAGTTCGAGAACGCAGCTATAACGATAACGAAACCCCCGCAGCGAATGGAGTTGCGATTAGTAACTTGTTGCGTTTATGGTTACTCACAGAACAAGATAACTATTTACAGCAAGCAGAAACAGCCCTGCAAACCTTTGGTGGTATGATGCATCAAGCACCCCAAGCTTGTCCCAGTCTTTTTAGTGCCTTAGATTGGTACTTGAATGCAACCTTACTACGTAGCCAAGGTAAAACTTTAAAAGATTTCGGCGATCAATATTATCCCAGTTGCGTATCTCAGTGGTTTGATGGGTTACCAGAAAATGCAGTGGGTTTGGTTTGTCGGGGTTTGTCTTGTTTGAAAGCAGCCGAAAATTACGAGCAGTTGTGGGGACAGATTAAGATGCGATGGGGAGGATTGTAGCTATTGATCCGAGAGTGCAGTGTCTTGAGAGGTGCACAAAACCCTGTATATTGCTAAGTTTCATACCTTAACCCAGCCTACGACTAGCTTGCTAAGACTAAAGCAGGCTTGATACTACTACAGTGACTCATGTACACTACTCCTCCCAAGATGCTCGTTGATCACATAGGCTACCAGGTTCAAGATACTTCTTCCAAGTCTTTATCAACTCCTGTTGTATTTTAACTGACCAGGACTCAAACGGGTAGTAATAACGCTGGCGAAGTACCTGGTGAAAGGCATCATCGTCTTGGGGACACAAAAGAAGACCTTCTTGCTTTATCAAGCGTAGCTGATCGACCATTAGACCCAGGGAATTGAACCAGTCTGCACCCCCAAGTTTCATATTGCGCAACGATGCATTGTCAAAATTTACATTTCGTAGCCATGTATTGGTAAAGTCTGCACCATCAAGAGTTGCACCCGAGAAATCAGTCTCAATCATGAAAGAGTCTCGAAAGCTAACTGAACGAAGATTCGTATTGCTAAAATCCATGCCTACAAGATCGAGAGACTCTAATCCAATTCCTTGAAAGAGTTTGGCCAAGTCAACGATCTTAATCTCATTGATTAGGGAAACAACCTGAATCCTGATGTCACGAAGACTATTTGGTATCGGAGGTTGCCCAACATCTTGGAAAACGATTCCCACAAGCTGAAGGGCTGCCTTATGCTTGATGTCGATCGAGTTAAGATTACGGACACAGGTTTCCACTTCTCCCAGAGAAATCGACGCTTGAGCAATTCCAGATGAACCAGAGGTAAGTGCATTACCTAGTTGCAAAATTTGCTGTTCACATGTGGATGTTTTAACAGCGGAGGGCAATGTGGGTGATGGCGTAGCTGGAACTGCAACGTAAAACAATAAGAGGACAACTATAAATGTGCCAAATGCCCCAGTTGCCCTAATTTGAGCTCTACTTAAAAAGGGTATTTGTCCTTGTAAATTAAAACTTCCTGCAAACAGATAGCCTGCAATCCCAGCAAAGCTTGCAGCCAGGAACCTTACTATTGCGAGCGTTCCGCTATCCATTTCTCGTGGCTGAACAACGAGAAATATAAGGGTGAATAATACTGCTCCGGCGAATATAAGTGCAACTCCTCGCTCCAATCCAGAAATATTAGAGGATTGTCGATTGTTTTGTCCCTCTGCTTCACTATCGTTTGGGTCAATCATTGGAAATCAATTCAATTAACGCTCTTTTTTCAGTTTAACCAGAAAATTACCTAAAGTACCTACAAGGCAATTTTTATAAAAAGTAGCAATGGTGGCATCCATATATCACTTATTATTAACAAAATCAATGCTCAAATATAACTTTAGAGTGAGCACTACAAGTAAAAGAGAAATTTTATCGCTGGGTTTGGAGTGAAGAAGAATAAAGTTACTATAATACTGCTAGGGATTCTAGCAAGAACCTATTAGACCTCTCCAACATTGAATGTAGGGACGTAAAATTTTACGTCCCTACAAGGTAAAACTTTAAAATATTTCGGCGATCAATATTACCCTAATTACGTTTCTGTGTGGTTTGATGAGTTACCTGAAAATGCAGTGGTTTTAGTTTTTAGGGGCTTGTTTTGTGTGAAAGCAGCGGAAAATTACAAGCCGTTGTGGCGACAGATTAAAATGCAATTTGGGAAGTGATGAAGATAACGACTAAACTCACAGGCTGCGACACCCTAACGTGCTGTACAAATCCTAAGTAAGACTGTCCTAGTTCAGGGAATTGTTAGGTATTGAAAGCTTCTACTAGACGTTTGCAGAATATAGCTTCGATACTTCCTATGAATAGGCAGAACTGACCTGTAGGGAAACACCATTCTGACAGTCACTCTCTACATAAAGGGATTCTTGACTGGGTTGCATGTAATCGCTAGTATATTACCCCTTATATCCTAACTTAAGGTGTGCGCTAAATGTATAAGTCACTTTTATTACCTGCTTCAACCTGGTTGGCTAGGTTGTCTTTGCTGGTAGGCGTTTTAATCACTTCATTAGCAGGAATTCTAATTAAAGTTGGCGAACAAGATGTATCACCTTTCTCAATTACATTTAATCGATTATGGATCGCTGGCCTAGCATTCCTTATTTGGGAGGTAGTTGGCGATCACTTTAGTCATCAAATGTTGCCTGTTAAAACTATAGATGAAGAACCCAGTTACAAAGACTGGCTACTGTTAACTATTGCTGGATTAATACGCGCCACTGCCATATCACTTTGGGCTTACTCTCTACTCTTTACTAGTGTTACAAACTTTACACTTTTGCATAACTTTGAGCCAATATTTATCCCACTAATTGCTATTTTCTACAATAGAAAGATTCCAGGAAGAGGTTACTGGCTTGGATGGTTGTTATCTGTTGTTGGTTTGTTAGGACTTGCATTGGAAGAGCTACACATTACATCTACTACCCTTGTTGGTGATGAAATTGCACTCTCTGCTGCTTTTCTGACAACTTTTTACTATTTCATCAAAGAGAAACTAGTAGTAAAGTTTACAGTTCATAAAATCCTCATGTGGGTATGCTTTATCGGTGCACTCTTCTCTTTGCCATTAATTCTTCTAAATGGAGAGGCAATATTCCCTCACAATTACCAGGGCTGGTTTGCAGTTATTTTACTTGCTCTATTATGTCAATTTCTAGGACATGGCCTTATTACCTATGCCCTCAAATGTATATCTGCTGAGTTAGTGATGCTAGCTCTTCCAATGGAGGTTATCTTAGCAGCTATCTTGTCTCGTATAACTCTGAATGAGGTTTTGAGTATACCGAACTATTTATGTTGCGGGGTAATTGTGATTGGAATGATAATCGCTACATCTAGTCCTTCATCATTGAGGAATCAAGATGTAGATAGTGTTTCTCTTGCAAATCCTGAAAAAATACAGGCGAATCAAAGTTCCTAAGAATTTATCAAATGAATGTAAGATTTTTAACTCGCCCCTCAAATATTTTTTGAGCGGAGCCAGTCATCAGTAGGTTATTATCATCTCTGGACCACTCAATTTCCAAACAACCACCTGGAAGTTCAACTGTTGCACACCGTTTACTTTGACCTGTCAAAACTCCAGCTACTACAGATGCACATGCACCTGTCCCACAAGCTAAAGTTACTCCTACCCCTCTCTCCCAAACACGCATTTTCAGGTAATCTTCTTTGACTATCTCCACAAAATTAATGTTGGTATATTTGGGAAATGCTGGATGATACTCAAACTTAGGTCCTAACTCCTCTAAGTCAACTTCTGAGACATTGGAGACAAAGGTAACGCAGTGAGGTGGCCCCATACTGACACATGTTATCATATAGGATTGCCCATCAATATCAATTGGGACATTGATAGCTTCTTTATCTGGGTCAACAAGTGTCGTAGGTACTTCTCTAGCTAGTATTCGAGGTTTACCCATATTCACAGTTACCAGCTCATTGTTTCTTACCTTAGTTGAAATTACTCCTGCCAAAGTTTGAAACTCATAAGTGACTTCTGAGTAACCCTCCAAATCACTGAGAAAACGAGCCAGACAACGAATGCCATTGCCACACATTTCTGCTTCAGAGCCGTTGGCATTAAAAATTCGAGTAGGGATTTGGCCATTATCTTGAGCAGAGAGGACAAAAATCACGCCGTCTGCACCAATACCAAAATGACGATTACACCACTGGACAACTTGATTTGGTGTCAAAACTAGTTCTGCTTGTTCTCGATTATCAATCAAGATGAAGTCGTTCCCAAGACCAGTATACTTGCAAAAAGAAATATCCAAGATCATTAACTAAATAAGCAATATATAAATACTCATTTCAATCGACACAATTGTTGTCTACCAAAAGTACAATTTTTTTCCATCTTGGGTATCCTCGAAATATTGTTTTCAGTTTAGACTTAATCTGTTTTTCTCTATGTACAAATGAGTAAATTAGGGTTGCATCCAAGTTAAATGGAGGCAATCGAAGATCAAGATAGCGAAAATCACCTATTGGTATATCACTGTTTACTAAGTCACCGTTTATAGGGTTAGTGCAATTAGTTATTAGAGCATATCGGTATTTTGATAAATGCTGTAGAAATTCCAAGACAGGCTGATTTGGAAGATGTTGCAGTACATCTTTCGCTATGAGCAAATCACTTTTAGGTAATTCACTTGGATCGCCAGAGTAGAGTTTAAAAGAGATATTGTTAGTGGAATATTTTTCAATATTTGCAGCAATAACTTCAGGAACCACATCGTATCCAATATATGATATTCCTTCCCAGTTAATATATCTTGAAAACTGCCAGTCTCCACATCCCATATCTACTACTGAAGATATTCTTTTCTGTTTTAAAAACTTTTGCAGAAATTTTTGATAGCCTTTTGTTTGAAAATCAAGTGAGCCCTCTCCTGAACCCACACCCCATTCATTATTCGCATAGATTTCTACGAAGCGATTCATAATCTCAAACCTACTGTAAATGATGTGATGACAGCTAACTTATAATGGTTCCTTAGGTGCACAATTATACTCCTATGTTGAGAAAATTACTGCCAATTTGGGAGCCTACGGTAGGGGATGGTATTATTTCTACAAAATTTCGGTAATTAATATTACCCTAGTTGCGTTTCTCAGCGGTTTGATGAGTTAGCTGAAAATGCAGTGGGTTTGGTTTTTCGAGGCTTGTTTTGTGTGAAAGCAGCGGAAAATTACAAGCAGTTGTGGAGACAGATTAAAATGCAGTTTTGGAAGTGATGAAGATAACAACCAAACTCACCGGCAGCAATGAGTTCTAGCACAATTGCCAACCGGTGCAGTGCCTTATTCGGCAAAAGTTTAACGGTAGTGATGATATTTGAAGACATCAGAGTCTTCTTTTAAGAAAAGAATATCAATCTGCCAAAATGCTCTATCATGTGAACGCAACATCGGTTCAGTAACATCAGCAGGTCTATATCCTAATTTTTCCAAATGAGCGCACATCTCGTGAAATCTCAGAGAAATTGGTGTCAGTTGGAAGTTATAGGACTCCATGATAATCGCTGTTGTGTTCTTGAGAATATCACTACAGCCTGAAAGAATTGGTATTTCGTAGCCGTGAGTGTCAAACTTTAACAAATATGGACCAGGTAAGTTTTTCTCTGCAATCAATGAATCAATAGTGCGTACAATACAGGTTCTAGAAATGCCTGGATTCTGTCCTTCTACCGTACTTCCATCAAGATCTTCTGACACATTAAGAGTCACCTTCTCTCCATCAATGTCCCCCGCTACACAGAGTGCGTAATCAAAATTTGAGAACTTCTGTTTTTGAGCTTCAAGCGCTTGTTTTCTTTCTTCAAGAGGCTCAACAGCCAAGTAATTAGCCCTTGGAAAGTGCTTCATACAGTCAATACTCCACGTCCCATCCGAAGCCCCGATATCAACAAAAGACTGAATAGATACATTACGCTGCGCAAGCCTTTGAACCATAGTATCCATATTCAAATCCAATATGGATTTCCGCACAATTTCCGCATTTAGGGGCTGCAAAAGGCTATTTGCAACTTTAAGCATTTGATTTTTAACTGACATATTTTTTTCTTCCGAACTTATAAACTTTACTGTAAGTGCGGTAATATGCCCCTATAATTATAATTTTACCGCAATTTACGGATACGTGTCTACCTCTTCTTTCTCCCCATCAGAGTCTTCTTTTCTCCATCAAGTTCGACGCACTATTCGACTTAAGCACATGAGTCGTCGTACGGAAAAAAGCTATATTTACTATATTCTTGATTACATTTACTTCCACAATCACAAAGATCCAGAAGAAATGGGAGTAGAAGAAATCCGCACTTATCTTTCCCATTTAGCTATAGAAAAAAAAGTTGCTGCTGAAACGAGAAATATTGCACTTTCGGCACTATTATTCCTTTATCGTCAAGTGCTTAGGGTTGATTTGCCCCATATTGATAATCTTGAACGGGGAAGAAAATTAAGACGTTTACCGATTGTTTTAACCCGTGAAGAAGTCAAAGCAATCTTAAAAAATATTCCAGGAGTTGAGCAGATAGTTTGTAGCTTGCTCTATGGCACAGGAATGCGATTGATGGAAGGATTAAGATTAAGAATTAAAGATATTGATTTTTCAGGAAAAAATATTATTATTCGAGACGGTAAAGGAAGACAAGATAGAACTACGATGTTACCTGAACAGTTAATTGAACCTTTACAGCGACAAATTAATTATGCTCAATATCTTCATCATTTAGACTTAGGAGAAGGATTAGGAGAGGTTGAATTACCATTAGCTTTAGCTGGTAAATATCCTCATGCTGCTAACAGTTGGGAATGGCAATATGTTTTTCCTTCACCTACGAGATCGCTGCATCCTGAAACAAAATTCCAAGTAAGACATCACCTATCAGAAGATCGAATTCAAAGAGCAATGAAAAAAGCCAGAATCAAAGCAGGAATCAATAAAAAAGCGACTCCTCATACCCTCAGACATAGTTTTGCGACTCATTTACTTGAAGATGGTTATGATATTCGGATGGTGCAAGAACTTCTGGGACATAAAGATGTTAAAACTACTATGATTTACACCCAGGTTTTGAATCGAGTTGGTAGAAGAGTCAGAAGTCCTTTAGATAGTTAGGTATAATGACTAACGAAGACTACAACTACTAAATTTTCGTTTCTGTGACCTCTGGTGTGACTTTTAAAAATCACACCAGAGAACTTTGCAATTAACAGTTATTAGTTCGAGAACGCAGCTATAACGATAACTAAACCCCTGCAGCTAAAGGATTTGTGATTAGTAACTTGTTGCGATTTTTTCCGTCCAGTGCAGCGCATTGTTAGGAATACAAAAGCCTACAAGATCAGAATGATAGGACTTATTTAATTACACTGATTTTGGGGGCCACAATTGGCAAATGGATTTCCTCCATAGTTGTAGTTAATAAGTTTTAAGTATTCTTGATCGTACTTATTATTCACCTCCTTGATGAATTTATCTACCCATCGCCCTGTTTTGTCCTGTATTAATTGATCTTCACAATAGTCTTCGTATGTTTTATTGGTTTGAGGGTAGATATCTTGAGCCCAACCCTTCAGAAGCAAATTCAGTTGACTCGGATATTGCGAGGTTTGACTAGGATTGACTTTGTAGGAAGCACTAGCTATATTGTGTATCGGTTGGATTGGATTATTGCCTTGACTTCCTCGAAGCGCGGGGCAGCCATTAGCGGCTGTCATGTTAATTTTGGTGGAATTCAATGTCTGACCTGGATACAATCTTGCTAGTTTGGCCATACTACTAACACCATTTGGTGGGATGGTACCTGATTTGCAAACGTACATAGTCACGTTCTTTGGTGCTGTTTGGTGATTAGCAAAAAATACCTTAGCGAAGTCAGTACCATTGAATGTGCTGACTACATCAGTATCGCCATGGAGCATGATATAAACATCCTGCGAATTGTCAAAATTATCTTGATGATTCACGGCATGAATCTTTCCATTACTCTGATTGTTTCCAGAAATAAAAAATAGCTTGGTATTGGATACATTTTGGGTTTTCCATACATAATCAAAAACATCGGCTTGGTTGTCACAAATTGATGGACCCATCAAAATCGCTGGATTAGCTTTAGCTGGGGTCGCGTAAAGAAAAAAGCTGAGCAGTACTATTACTCCAGTAATTATTCTATGGGCTACTGTTTTCATTTAATTCTCCTTTGTTTTTCAAGACTTAAGGCAATCAGTTTGGTAAGGAACGGTTGTTAAGTGAAGCTTTCCAAAAAACAATATTTTTGCTGATGACATAACTCTGTAAATACTCACTGATAGTTGTACTGCAGGCGTTTTATTATACTCCCATATTAAGAACATTACCGCCAATTACGTAATAAGTGTTTACCTCTTTTTACTCCCCATCAGAATCTACTTTTCTCTATCAAGTTCGACGTACTATTCGACTTAAGCACATGAGTCGTCGTACTGAAAAAGCTTATATTCTTGATTTTGTTCATAATCAAATCCAACTTTAGAGTGAGCGCTACAAGTAAAAGAGGAATTTGACGCTGGGTTTGGAGTGAAGAAGAATAAAGTTACTATAATAGTGCTAGCGATTCTGGCAATAACCTATTAGACATCTCCAACATTGAATGTAGGGACGTAAAATTTTACGTCCCTACAATAGGTAAAAATTCAGTTTAATTTCCCCAGATGTCTATGGGAAACCTTCAGCACATTCTATTAGTAATGCTGTAGGTTTCCTGATAGATAATTTTAGAGGGTTTCAGCTTAGCTTTTACCTGTTAACTGAAAATTGACAGATAACTAAAATTAAGCGCCACAAAAACCTACTGATTACTCACCCGACGAATATTGAGTACATCGCTCATATTCTTGATTTTGTTCATAATCAAATCCAACTGTTGATAATCGCGAATATCAATGCATATATTAATTAGGGCTGGTTCACCATAACTAGTGGTTACTCCCGCATTACCCACATTTATATTCTGATCGCTCAAACGACTCAAAATATCTTTAAAAATGCCGACGCGATCAATTACTCGAATTTCCAAATTCACGGGATAAGTGGGCGCCCTACCATTAATTGGATTCCAGCTTACGGGAATTAATCTTTCTCCTGGTATGTCTTCCACATTAGGACATCCCTGGCGATGAATCGCAATACCACGAGCATTTCGAGTTACTACACCTAAAATAGGCTGACCTGGTAAGGGATGGCAACAGCCTGCCGTATAGTAGAGTAAACCTTCTACGCCACGGATAGGATATTTGTTGGTATCGCTGGTGGTTGAGCTGGAAAAATTCGTAGTTGGTGTAACCTGATTTGATTCTGAATGGGTTGGCGATTCAGTTTTGGTGATGGGTTGTTGGATTTTCGCTGCTTCTCGGATGCGATTAACTACCAGATTTAAGGTTACCTCTCCATAACCAAGGGCGGCTAGTAAGTCTTCTGGGGCTTGGTAGTTTGCTCTTTCTGCAACTGCTTGCATGGCTTCTGATTTTAATAATGCCTCAAAACCCTGCTTACCTAACTCTTTTTCCAATAGTTCCCTACCCCGCGCCACATTTTCTTCGCGGTGATAGCGTTTATACCATTGACGAATGCGATTGCGGGCGGTGGGGGTAACTACGAAATTGAGCCAATCGAGACTGGGATGGCAATTTTTCTGGGTGATAATCTCTACAATATCCCCATTGTGCAACTCGGTACCTAAAACGCACCAACGTCCATTTACCCTCGCCCCTTTCATCCGATTTCCTACTTCCGTATGAATTCTATAGGCAAAATCTACAGGTGTTGCTCCCCTCGCTAGGGCGATGACATCTCCTGTGGGTGTAAAAACATAGACATCATCTTCAAATAAGTTATCTTTGAGGCTTTCTACGTATTCCTGAGCATCTTTGAGGTCATTTTGCCACTCTAGTAGCTGTCGCAACCAGGTAAATTTGTCGTCTGAGGAGGAGAATTTGGTAACTTGGGAACCACCACTTTCTTTATATTTCCAGTGTGCAGCGATTCCGTATTCGGCAACATGATGCATTTCTAGGGTGCGTATTTGCACTTCTAGGGGTTTTCCTGTTAAACCAACAACGCTAGTATGTAGAGATTGATAGCGATTGGGTTTGGGTAAACCTATGTAGTCTTTGAATCTACCGGGAATGGGTTTAAAGGCGTCGTGAACTACTGCTAAGGCGCGATAACAAGCATCATTACTATCTACGATAATTCTCAGGGCAGCAATATCATAGATTTCATGAAATTCTTTCCGCTGCCGTTGCATTTTTTGGTAGATACTGTAGAGATGTTTTGGTCTGCCTTTTATTTCCCAGACTTTAATTCCTATCTCATACAGACGCTGGTGAATGGTATTAATTGTAGTTTCAATGCGCTCTTCCCGATCTGTCCTGCGATCTGCTACTAAGTCTTTAATCTGGCAATAATCGTCGTTCTCGAGGTATTTAAAGCATAAATCTTCCAGTTCCCACTTAAAGCGACCAATACCAAGGCGATTGGCGAGGGGAGCGAAAATTTCTCTGGTTTCCGTGGCTATGCGCTCCTGTTTCTCTGGTTTGAGATATTGCAGGGTACGCATATTGTGGAGGCGATCTGCCAATTTGACAACAATAACACGGATATCCTGTGCCATTGCCAGGAACATACGGCGGAAGTTTTCTGCTTGACGCTCTGTTTTGCTGGAAAAATTAAACTTAGATAGCTTGGTAACACCTTCTACTAACTGTCGCACTTCGCTACCAAAGTGGGCTTCAATCTCTTCGGGAGAAACATCGGTATCTTCCACTATGTCATGCAAAAAGCCAGCCGCGATCATGGCGCTATCGCCACCGAGATCATTTAAAAGGCCAGCAACTGCTATAGGATGGGCGATGTAGGGTTCTCCAGATTTACGATATTGACCCTCGTGTAATTGATAGGCAAAGGAAAACGCTTTACAAATTAGCTGTGTTCCTTGATTGAATGATTCTATTGAAGATGCACCACTGCTATCTTGCTGCTGTGTTAACAAGCACGTCTGAAGCCAATCGGGAATCTCAATTGTTTGACGACTGGTTGAGGTACTTAAATTCATGGCTGCAAGTAGAGAAATTAATAATATATCGGAAAAACAATGCTTGTTGTTGATACCTGCAATCTATGAAAATCTGTCTTTACAATACTTTCCCTAAAACTTTAGGTAGATGCTGATGGGAAAATCAGGAAAAGACAAATATTCATTATGCGTAGCACTATGCAGAGCAGGAGGTACAAGTTAACTAGCTATTGTTAAACCAGAATCTCTAATCGCACCTTTTTGCAACCGCAATTTTACTAGTTCGGCATTCTTATTTACAAAAATTTTAACTCAATATTGTTTATTTATGTTAAATAATTACCATCACCAGTCTTACCAAGCTTTTGTCGCAGCTTTGGAAGTGGTGCAAAATCATCTCACTGACTTGGGTTTAGCACCAAAATCAACTGTCTGGAAACAAGATTTTCAAAAACTGCAGCAGGTTTTCCAATCGCAGATTTTACCTTTGACTGGTGAGGAGATGGAAGCAGCCAGTTTTTCTCGGTGGCGATCTGTACAGACAGAAATTCAGCGTGGCTTTAAGCTATTAGAAACTGATGTTATGTTTTGGCAAGTATCTCGCACAGCAGAAACTTCTAAGCAGCGACAAGCGCAAATTTGCGCTCGCATTGCTCAGTTAATTGACTATTGTCAGCTATTTTTGAACTAATTAGAAGTCACTGCTTGTTTAAGGACCAATCATATTTGAGATATTTAATATTGTAATTACCTTGGGCTAGATATTCGCGGTCTTCTTCTGGTAAATAACCACTAATAAAATTCAATACGGCTTTCTCACCAGCATCACCAGTGAATCCATCTTCCACACCGTAGCTTTTAATCCAATCATCGCCATACCAATCAAAGATTTTAGAGAGGTAGACAACATTACTATCGCGATCAATCCGAAAACCCTGGGGACTAGCGATAAAGCGGCGAGTTTGGTCATCGAACTGCTCGTCCAATCTTGCTCCAGTATAGGGCTCATTGCGCAATGGCGGGCAACTCACAGCTGCACAAACTAAGGCAACATGGATACGTGGTTCGTCAAAATTAGCCCGAATTGTGCCATGTTCAATACCATCAAGGGTTTTAGACTGGTTGAGAATGTCCCATTGCTTAATTTTCCAAACTCCAAAAATGTTTTTAATACTCTTTTTCAGAGGCTTTTCGTTGATAATCGCCTGGAGAGTGAAGGAATTGTAGGCATTACTCCAAAAAGCAATCTTTTCCTCATCCGTCCAACTTTCATAGGTACTAGAATCCACTTGGGCGAGGGCAGCGTTAAAAGCTTCGAGTTGCTGGGGGTTGTCCTGAAGCCCTTGGTAATTTACTAAACCTTGATCATCGACATATTTAGCTAAAGCTGCGCCATAGTCATCGTAGTTAAATGATGCAGCAGATTGAGTTTGGGCATTCACTGTCTGATTGTTATTCTGGGAATTATTTGATGGGATTGAACCAGCACATCCAGCTAGAGTAACAAATACTGATGCTAGCAGTAGAAATTTTGGTGCTTGTTTCATGATGGCAAGTTTGAGAGCAAGATAGTTCTTATTAAGGAATGTCTTGCTGAGATTGGGCTGAGACATTGCAAAGTAATTGATAATAGTTCCGGAACTATTGCAATAAGAAATAAATTATGAAAGCTTTTGTCACAGGGGGAACAGGTTTTGTTGGCGCTAATGTGGTGCGCTCGCTCCTGGAAGCAGGGTATTCTGTTAAAGCGCTAGTTCGTCCCCAAAGTCGCCTCGATAACCTCCAGGGTTTGGATTTAGAGATAACAACAGGCGATCTCAATGATCGCGATTTAGCTCAAAAAATGAGCGATTGCCAGGTATTATTCCATGTTGCCGCACATTATTCCCTCTGGCAAGCCGACCGCAATGCCCTTTACCAGAGTAACGTTTTGGGAACGCGCAATGTGCTAGCTGCAGCTCGTCAAACAAGGATTGAACGCACAGTATACACCAGTTCCGTCGCTGCTATTGGTGTGGGCAAACCAGGGGAGGTAGTTGATGAGACTCACCAAAGTCCTGTGACTAAATTAGTAGGTGAGTACAAAAAATCCAAGTTTTTTGCGGAACAAGAAGCAAAAAAAGCAGTGCAAATGGGTCAAGATGTGGTGATAGTTAATCCTAGTACCCCCATTGGACCATGGGATATTAAACCTACACCCACAGGAGATATTATCCTACGCTTTCTACATAGGCAAATGCCCGCCTATGTGGATACGGGTTTGAACTTAATTGATGTTAGGGATGTGGCCCAAGGACACCTATTAGCACTAGATTTAGGTACAACAGGAGAACGCTACATACTCGGAAATCAAAATATCAGCCTCAAAGCTTTATTAGATAAATTAGCTCAAATTACTGGTCTTGAGGCACCTGGGCGCAGTGTTCCTTTGTGGTTACCCCTCACAGTAGCTTGGGTTGATGAGAAAGTGCTAGGGCGTTTGGGTAAAACCCCTTCTGTTCCCCTCGATGGAGTGCGTATGTCTAAACAACCAATGTATTACAATGCTGCCAAAGCAGTCCAGGAATTGGGTTTGCCCCAATCTAGCATAACCACTGCTCTACAAGAAGCAGTGGCTTGGTTCAATCAGCATTATGTTAGTTAGTAGTTGGGATAACAAAAAGTTATTTACTTTTAATATATTTTTAACCAATTCCAGTCCTGTAAGCATTCATACTGTACTTAGAACTACATGATTATTATTTTTTTGTAGTTTAAATACTAGGAACTAAATGAATTCGACCAGCATCCATTTCCGCCATCAGTAACTCAAGGGCTTCGTAGTCCACGTCAGAAATATGACCCATACGGGTTAATTCATAATTAATTTCATTTTCTATCTCTGGAGTCAGTTTTCTAATCTGAAGTGCCTTTGATACCAATTGGCGAATTGCGTGTGTCGTGCTCATAGTAGTATTTAAATTTAAGCTTAGTCTAAAACAAATATTGCCTTTTTATCACCATTTTAAGCGTGATCTATCTACTTTTTGCCCAGTGATCTCTATCACTGAGCAATTTTATTTAGGTTAATATTCAGTAGCTTTAAGTCGCTATTAATACTTACCTAAACAATAATACTTAAGTATCAAAAGGAGGTGATAACTTAAGGAAAAATATAAAACTCTAGCTTAATTTTTTAATCAGTAAATACACACAGCAAATTTAAACTCTACTGTTTTTACCTTGAGTTGGTATTATGTAGTTAAAATTAACGGTTTTTGTGTTTTTTTGAGTAACACAGATAACAGAAAAAGACCTGAATTAGGATACAATGCGATCTGAAATATCATGAACTTTGCACAAACTTTATGAAAGCCAAGTCTTTCGTAAAGATTTCGCAAAAACACATCAAAGAAGTAGCCATTGCGAGAAGTTACGGATTATCTTTTTAGGCATTACTTCCGTGTTTTAACTCAAGAGCTTCCAGAGAGGAAAAAATTATGACTAGTGCAGTTACCCAGAACAAAATTGCTACTATTGAACCCAAAGGATATGTTAGTGCCGCTAATGCAACTCAGCTAGAACAGCAACTTCAAAGATTTGTTGCTTCCAAAGAACACTCAGTTGTCTTGGTAAATATGGAGGGTGTTGAGTTTATGGACAGTGCTGGTTTAATGGTACTGGTTAATGCTCTGCATCAATCCAAGGGTGTGGGTCTACGTTTTATGCTGTGTTCTCTTAATCAGTCAGTACGCATGATTTTTGAAATAACTCAGCTTGATAGAGTGTTCGAAATTTTTGACAGCCGTGATCTTGCTGAAGCCATAATCTAAGAGGATTGAGTACGAAGTTGCGCTTCCTAGCAGTGCAGTTGGGAAAGTGTCAGTTGCACTGCTATTAACAAGCAAGGAAGCATTCCCTAGCTTTGCTCAGTAAAAATTTAATTTTACTCAAGAAGCAGACAGGCAAAACGTTCGGTATATTAAGAAACAATGACTGGAGGGTTTTGCTATGGCTGTTGCGATTGAAGAGGTTTTAAATTCAAAAATCATTAAGCCAGCACGTTACTTGGGTAACGAGTTGGGAGCCAAACATAAACCCTGGAATAGTGCAACACTAAGATGGGTCTTAACCTACCCAGAGGTTTATGAGGTAGGTGCCTCTAACCTGGGTCATATAATTCTCTACAACATTCTAAACGCCCAGCCGCGACAACTGTGTGATCGCTGTTACTTACCTGGTAGTGATTTAGCTGCTAAACTACGCTCCACCAAAACTCCCCTCTTCGCCCTCGAATCGCGTCGTTCCCTCACTGACTTCGATATTCTTGGCTTTAGCCTCAGCTACGAATTGGGCGCTACCAATATCCTAGAAATGCTTGATTTAGCAGGGATTCCCCTCACCTGGAAAGAGCGATCCCAGGGTAACTATCCCCTCATTTTTGCTGGAGGACAAACAGCTACTTCTAACCCTGAACCCTACGCCGACTTTTTTGATTTTGTGGCTTTGGGAGATGGGGAAGAATTACTACCAGAAATCGGTTTAATCCTAGAAGAAGGCAAAAATGCGCACTTATCTCGAGAAGAACTACTACTAGATTTAGCCCAAATTCCCGGCGTTTATGTCCCCCAATTCTACGCCATGACCCCAGAGGGTTCTGTGCGCCCCCTGCATCCCGATGTCCCGCCACGCATTCTACGTCGAGTGGCTAAACCCATTCCCGCCTATTCTATCGGTCTAGTTCCCTACGTGGAAACTGTCCATGATCGCCTCACCGTCGAAATCCGTAGAGGTTGTACCCGTGGTTGTCGTTTTTGTCAACCAGGAATGTTAACTCGACCCGCAAGGGATGTGGAACCAGAAGCAGTTGTAGAGGCGATTGAGCAGGGAATGCGCGCCACTGGCTATAATGAATTCTCCCTACTATCTCTAAGTTGCTCCGATTATCTATCCTTGCCTGCAGTGGGTATGGAAGTCAAAAATCGCCTGCGCAACGAGAATATTTCCCTTTCCCTACCCAGTCAGCGAGTAGACCGCTTTGATGAGAATATTGCTAATATTATCGGCGGTATGCGCCAGAGTGGTTTAACCTTCGCCCCAGAAGCTGGAACCCAAAGAATGCGGGATGTGGTGAATAAGGGACTGAACAATGAGGAGTTGCTACGGGGTGTAAAAACTGCCTTTGAGCAAGGTTGGGGTAAAATCAAACTCTATTTCATGATTGGTTTACCAGGAGAAACCGATGTGGATGTGGTGGGTATTGCGGAAACGGTGCGTTGGTTGCGCCGCGAATGCCGTCTCAAAGGTAGAAAAAGGCTAGATTTTAATATTACGGTATCAAATTTTACACCCAAACCCCACACCCCTTTTCAATGGCATTCTGTTTCCACCGAGGAGTTTAGGCGCAAGCAGGAGTTACTACGCCAAGAATTTCGCGGGATGAAGGGAGTTAAGGTCAACTATACCGATGTCCGTATCTCAGCAATGGAAGATTTTGTGGGACGTGGGGACAGAAGATTAGCTGCTGTGGTACGTCGCGCTTGGGAATTGGGTGCGGGTATGGATGCTTGGTGGGAAAGTTTAGACAAAGCCTTTGGTGCTTGGTCAGAGGCAATTTCCCAAGCTGGTTTAGACTGGAAATACCGTCAGGTGGACAAGGGAGAGTGGAATGTTTTTCAGGATTCAGAATCTCTGGATGCGCCTCTACCTTGGGATCATTTGGATACGGGAATAGATAAAAAATGGCTCCAGGATGACCTCAAAAAGGCTCTAGCAGCCGCAACAGTTCCCGATTGTGCTTTTGATGGTTGTTCTCACTGCGGCATTTGTGGCACCGATTTTGGTCACAATATTGTGGTAAAACCGCCGCCAATTCCTGAGTTTACGGGACATTTTAAGCCCAATACAGAGCGAGTACAACGCTTTCGAGTTTGGTTTGGTAAGCAGGGTGACATGGCATTGCTCAGTCATTTAGACTTAGTACGGCTCTTTGACCGTATGATCAGGCGTGCAGCATTGCCCATAGCCTTTACTGGAGGCTATCATCCAGGACCGAGAATTGCCATTGCTAATGCTTTGTCTTTGGGATATACCAGTTCTGGGGAAATTGTTGATTTTGAGTTACACGAAACTTTAGAATTAGAGGAATTTCGCACTCGCCTCGCTACGCAATTACCATCTCAAATTCCCCTCTATAAGGTTGAGGAAATTGGGGTCAAAACTCCCTCTGCGAATAAATTATTAAACCAAGCAGAGTATATTTTAACTGTAGCTACCACAGAACCCGCTACACCAGAGCAATGGCAAACTTGGCTCGATAAAATATTTGCCAGTCAGGAAATTTGGTGGGAGAAAATAACAAAATCTGGCAAAAAACAGCAAATTAACCTGCGTGAACGTCTCTTTGCTCTGAATTTAGAATCTCTACCTACCGAAGCCACTAGCGAAATTAAACTGCGCTATCTCGGTAGCTGTCGTAATGATGGTACCATGCTACAACCAGAGCGAATGATTTATTTACTCGAGAAGTTTGCTCAGCAAGAGTTTCAGCTTCTCCACGCCCATCGCCAACAGCTAGTATTAAACTTGAATTCAACTCAAGAGGTGGGCTAGATGGGAAGAGGAAACCCTATTCTATTAAACATCTGGGCAAATTGAAATATCTGAATTTTTATCCATTGTCGGGACGTAAAATTCTACGTCCCTATATTATCTCTTCCCAGCATCCGCTAAATTTATAGGAGAGGGACAAGTAAGCAAAAAAATGTCAGACATAAAGAAACTACTTTTAGTAGACGATGAACCTGGGGTACGTGAAGCAGTTCAAGCTTATTTAGAAGACACCGAAGAATTTGAGGTGCAAGTGGCTAGCAGCGCAACGCAAGCATGGGATATCTTGCAACAGAAAACCCCAGATTTAATCATCTCTGATATTATGATGCCCCAAGTGGATGGCTATCAATTTCTGCAGCAATTGCGTGAAGATCCCCGTTTTCAGACGCTTCCTGTTGTTTTTCTCACCGCAAGAGGGATGACTTCAGATCGCATTCAAGGCTATCAATCTGGTTGTGATGCTTACTTACCCAAACCTTTTGATCCTGAAGAATTGGTGGCGATTGTGACTAATTTGCTCACCAGACGCAGTGTTAACGAGAAAGCTGGTGACAGCACCGACTTACAAAAAATATCTCAACAAATTGCTGAACTTAAAGGCTTAGTCAGTAATCAATCTGGTTTTAAGACAACTCCTGCGCCGATTCAAGTAGATTTAACGCCACGGGAACAAAGTGTCTTAGATTTAGTAGCAGAAGGTTTAATGAATAAAGAAATCGCGCGACGTTTAGAAACCAGTGTTCGCAACGTGGAAAAATATGTCAGTCGCCTCTTTAGTAAAACCGGAACTAACAGTCGCACAG
Source organism: uncultured bacterium (assembly GCA_964633315.1). Classification (GTDB taxonomy): domain Bacteria; phylum Cyanobacteriota; class Cyanobacteriia; order Cyanobacteriales; family CAWCAG01; genus CAZWGS01. The sequence goes on from CAZWGS010000012.1 coordinate 69,767, forward strand.
AATTAGTTCGTTTTGCTCTCGAACATGGCTTAACTGATTAATTGTTGTCTCACACCCCAGCAGCCTCATCTCGTTGAGGTTTCTATAAGCAATTTTCCCACCTCTTGTGTACTTAAAATTCACAGAGATAGGGAATATTTTTTTTACTTTGGTAGCTATTGATTGAGCTCTATTCAATATTTTGCGATCAGCCTCAGAAAATCGCTAGTTTTTTCAAAAATATTACGTTAGATTACAAAAAAAATACTAATTGCTCATTTAGTATGTACTTAAGTTTACTTAAGTAAAGAAACGTATCTAATTTTCATAATTACCTGTTTTTGGTTGTTAAGCTACTAATCTAATAGCTAATAAAAAAAGCAATTACCAAAGAGGTAGAGATGAAAACTTCACCAAGACATTTAGGCGAATCAATTAGTTTAGCTCTGTTGTTCACTTTCGCCAGTTTAGGAGTTGTTCTTTTAGTACTTTTTTCAAATCGATTATTCTGAAATAAAATCATGTCTGCTTGACTAGTTACGCTCAGACTAGTAATGCACCAAGCTTCAATTTATATTTTCATCAAAAGTGTTAGTTAAAGCTAGATTGTGAGCGATTACCCGAACTTTATAATCTCGCAGACTATAGCGAGTTCATCTTTGAGAAATATGTGGTGGTGCTTGAGTGTTAGCCAATTACTTGAATGGTTTGGTTAGAGGGATAAATTTACCTTTTAATTCTTGGTTAGTTGCTGTGGAAGTGCATAAAACCAGTTGAAAGAAAACCTATTTATTCAGTGAAGGTATCCAAGTTTAGAAACTAAATTTGGCTACTAATCTTTCAACTAAAACAGCAAGGAGTATTCCCATGAAAATACTACGTTCTCTCATGTCTGTTGGTTTACTCGCAAGCATTTTAATCTTTCCTTTCAAGGTTGAGGCTCAAACAATTACTGGACAAAGAATTGGTCATGCGAATAGTGTAATTTCAATGACTGCCAGCAACGGATATCTTTACGTTGTGACAGAAGATAACAAACTTTGGTTAAGACCAGCAGAACCTTATGATATAAATTGGCAGCACATTGGTCATGCTAACAATGTAACTGCTTTAGCGGCAGTTGATAGAAAATTATATGTAGCAACAAGAGACAATAAACTTTGGACACGACCCACAGTTCGTCACGAGGTAGATTGGACTTATATTGGTCACGCCAATGGCATTGTGGCAATGGCTGGTGCTAATGGTAAGCTTTTTGCAGCGACACGAGATAATAAACTCTGGGTACGAGATGCTGTCAATCAAAATCTGAATTGGCAACACATTGGTCATGCTAATAATTTAAGAGCGATGGGTGCTTATGAGGGAGCATTAGTTGGGGTGGATGAAAGTGGGACAATTTGGATTCGTAAACCTGTTCCTTTTAATACTAATTGGAGAAGTATTGGCACTGCTAGAAATACGGTTGGAATAGCTTCCCTTAGAGGTGACATATTTTATGTCAATGGAACAGACAATTCATTGTCGATGTTCGATCTCGAATGAGCGATCACCAGGACTTAAAAAAAAGTTACTTTTTGCTGCAAATGTTTAAGCCGCCCCTGAGTGGAGCGACTCAGTCATGAAAAAAGAGTAAAATTTACAAACGAATCAGCATATCTAAACCATGGGTATCGGTACCACAGGTAGAATATAAACCGTATTGCCGACCTAAATATTCCACTTGTTCGGTGTATCCAGGAGTTGGTCGCCAGGGGTTAGTATTACGGTAAGCATAATAAGTTTCCACAGCATCAATTCCTAGGCTTGCAGCAGCCGGAATTAACACTTTTGCGCTACGCTTATAACGTGCTGGATGAGCTAGTACAGCTAAACCGTCAGCTTGGTGAATAGCATTAATTACATTAGCTGCTGAGGCTTGTCTACCAACAGGACCATGACCATGACCTTGCAAATATGGTGCCATAGCTTGGTGGTCTGGGTCAAAAGCATAGCCAAGGATATGCACTGTAACATCGAGTAACTGGGAGGTAATTTCAACACCAGTCCAAAGATGGGGAAGGCGGATGTGAGATTTGGTGAGACTGAAATTCTGAAAAATTGCTTGAGCTTTTTGATAACCCTCAATGCCATGGTGATCTGTAATCGCCATACCCTTGAGACCAATCGCACACGCCTGCTGCACTAATTTTTCCACTTGCAGTTTGCCATCAGAGGAGGTAGTGTGCAAATGGAAGTTATAAAATCGAGGGCAACTGTCGGCATTAAGCTTTGTCCAAACTTGTTTAAGAGCCGATGAATTGCGTGATTGAAGTTTTAATAATTGGGAGGTTTGAGCGATGTCAAGTACCATAGCTAGCTCGGTAATTATAAGAAATTTTTCTGAGCAATATTAGTGTTTGGAATTATACGACCTACACAAAATAGAATTATGTAGATTAGAGTAATTTATTACACTACAATCAAGATAACAAAACTATACATAGTGCATCGGTAAGGAATTGCGATTTAGGCAAATATACTTAAGTAACTATTCCTGGAATCGAGACCGCGATTTAGTTGCTACTCAGAGCGTTTTTTTGGTAAGTATTTTTGCAGTGAACTTCTTACCTTGTAGGGATCTACTGGCTTAGAGATAAAATCTGTTGCCCCTACTTTTTTTGCTTGCAGACGCTCACCAATACCGTTATTGTTAGTAAGAATTACAATTGGTGTCTTTTGAAAACGGTTAATTTTGCGTAGTTGAGAGCAAATTTCATAGCCATTAGTATGAGGCATTACTAAATCGAGGAAAATTAAATCTGGCTTATTTTGCAGTAGCATAGGCAAAGCTTGTACTGCCTCTTGAATACCCAAAAACTGATAGCCTGCAGTTTCTAAAATTTCTTGCATAATCAGACAAGTTTGGGGATTATCTTCAATGCAAGCGATTAACTTAGGTCTATTGCTGAGGCTACCATTGGCTGAGGCTTTGAGGTGAGTAGTTTTTTTAACTGGTTTGAGATCATCAATGGAAACAAAGCTAATTAATTTCCCACGCACAAAGGGAATTAGCGAATTAGTTAGATTGAGCAAATCCTGCTTCGCAATCCAGGCTAAATCCCGGAGTGTGCGTTTCCCGTTAATCAGGGTAACCAGATTTTTGTAAGTAGTGCTGGAGGTTTGCTGCTTAAGATTTTTTGTATCTTTAATTAGGGGTGCTAAATTGGGAGAACAGTTAATTAAACCAGCTTTTAACCAATGTATCCACTGGCGTTGCACTTCCTGAATTACTGGCTCAACTTTTAAGAAACAAGAGGGAGCAAGTGTTACATCGTCAGAAGGCTGAAGATTGTGATGGTAGTGGATTTCAATAAGTTCGGTGACTGAATCTGGAGATTTACTAGGGGATGAATTGGGAGATTTTGCTGCTGGTATTGGCTGAGATTGACGGCGAACAGCTTGCTCAATAGCATGAAAGATATCAAAAATAATCTCAATTAGTGTATCTTTAACTACATTAAAAGCCTTTTGTTCACTCAGGAAATCTCTTTGGGAGAGAATACCTAGAACATGATAATCTCGACACTCAAAGCGATCTGAATGACGCAAGTGAACTTTATCCCAGCTAATCATCTGACAATGGTGGGAAATGAGACGATGGCTACGTCGATAGGGATGAATGTTACCTTTAGCCCAAATTAAGTGACCAGACTTAATATACAGGCTCCATTTCTGACCTGTGGTAACCTTGAGGTCTAGTCTACCGGTAAACTGATTCTGCTCTGATAGCAATAATTGCGATTTGAACTTATTCAGAGTAGGCTTAGTCATTAAATTTGCCATATCGACAAAGTTGAGCTGCTCTATAACAATCCAATCATGGCACTAGTGGGGAGATTGGTATTTGTGAGTAATAATTAATTATGATTCGTGTGTTAACTGGACTGGAATTTCCACTATAAACTCCGTTCCTACTCCCTCTTCAGATTGGCATTGGAATACTCCTTGATGTTGATCCACAACAATTTGATGACTGATACTTAACCCTAAACCTGTTCCTTTGCCTGCTGCTTTTGTGGTAAAGAAGGGCTCGAAAAGACGTTTTTGAACTTGTTGTGTCATTCCTACACCATTGTCAGCAATGCGGATAGCAACTCGATTCGGATTAACTACCTCAGTGGTAATGCTAATCTTTGGCAAATAGTTTTGTCCTTGGCAATTTGCTTTTAGCGACTCTTCTATAGCGTCAATCGCATTAGCCAAAAGGTTCATGAACACTTGATTAAGTTGTCCTGCATAGCATTCGACTAGGGGAAGCTTACCATAATTTTTGCTCATTTCAATAGTGGGGCGATCCCCTTGTCTCTTGAGACGATGTTGCAAGATCATGAGGGTTCCATCTAACCCAGAGTGCACATCTACTAACTTTAAATCAGATTCATCTATGCGTGAAAAGTTGCGTAGAGATTCCATAATCCCACGGATACGCTTGGTACCCAATTTCATGGAAGAGATAATCTTGGGTAAGTCTGCGATGATGTAATCAAAATCCATCTCCTCCATCTCTAGTTGAATTGAGGGATTAGTTTGGGGATATTCTCGCTGATAGAGGTGGATTAAATTAATTATTTTCTGTACATATTCGGCTACGAAATAGAGATTACCACTGATAAAACTCATGGGATTATTCAATTCATGAGCGATTCCTGCAACTAGTTGACCCAAGCTAGACATTTTTTCTGTATGTACCAGTTTACTTTGGGTTTGTTGTAATTGCTTTAGGGTTTGTTGCAATTCTAGTGCTTGAGATCGCAACTTAGCTTCGGATTTTCGCAAAGCGATCTCGGTATTTTGGCGTTCTGCTATTTCTCGCACTAAACTTTCATTAAGGGATTGCAAAGCTGCTGTGCGTTCTTCTACTCTTGCTTCTAATTGTGCATTAAGCAAGCGCACTTTTTCTTCATTGTGCTTGCGTTCGGTAATATCTTCTACACTACCTTCATAGTAGAGAAGATTACCATCTCCATCACATACTCTGTGTGCATTTTCACAAATCCAGATTATACTACCATCAAGACGATAGACCCTAGATTCGAAATTCCACAGTACATCCTGTTGTTGCAGAAGACGAATAAACTCGCCACGACGCTCTGGATCGACGTAGATTTGTTGTTTAATGCTAGTAATCGCTCCAATAAATTCTTCCACCGATGTATAACCATAAATATGTGCCAACATCGCATTAGCAGTAATGTATCTCCCTTCTGGATCGGTGGTTGTTTGGAAGATTCCGTCTACAGCATTCTCAAAGATCTGGCGATATTTTTGTTCTGCTTCCTGTAAGGTTAATTCCATCTGTTTATTGCGCACCACATAACCCAATTGAGCCAAAGCACAGATTAATTCGACTAGTTTTTCGTCTTCTTCCCTTTCCTCTCGTACATAGAATACCAGAACCCCTAGAACCAAATTATCGGCTAATAGAGGGATTCCTAGAGCCGTTTTAATGCCAAAATCTCTAGCAATACGACTACGCAAGTAAATATTATCAGGTAGTGAAGAAACATTGCTATCCCATTCTGGACGCTGGGATACCCATACTCTACCAGGAAGACCAACACCTGGAGAAAAGGAAAAATTTTGGCTTTGGTGATGAAATTGAGCTAGTGGTGTCTCATCTCCATCACGAGTATAGTAGGCAGCGTTGAACATTGCTGTACCATCAGCATTGGGAAGCCATGCTTCAGCGAGATCCCAACCGGTAAATTCACAGCCTTTTTCTAAAACTACTTTGAGAGTGCTGCGAAAGTCTGTTGATTCTAGAACGGCGGCTATTGTATTCTGGACGAGATTATTTTCTACTTCTAGCTGCTTGAATTCTGTAATATCCTGGGAGATACCAGCAGTACGATAAACTACCTGTTGTTGGTTAAGGAGAGGGAAAGTTTTAGTTCGTAGCCAGCGCACTGAGCCATTGGGGAGACGGATAGGATAGACTGAGCTAGTTATTTGACCTTGCTGGCGTTGCTCGAAGGTAGTATTGATTTGCTGTTGTGCTTCTGGATCAATTGTGGGAAATAGGAGCTGGGGATTATGATAGACAGAAGCAAGAGGACGATGGAATACCTGTTCGTAGGCGGGACTGACGTAGAAAATTTGACTATGATCTGGGGAAGCTAACCAAAAAACCTCATTAATATTTTCCACCAATTGTTGCCATGGATTGGTGGTGGCTAGAGGAGGGTATTCCAGATTATCATCACTCATGTTTAGTTAGCTATAGGTCAAGCTGCTAGCGGTAACTTATTTTTAGCTGGTAGCAGATGGGTTTTGCCAGCATCATGATGCACGACCATATTAATTTAGCCTTACATTTAATCGTGAATCATCCTCTACTTTGGCTTTGTAACAGTTTTTACAATCCTTGATTGAAAAACTGTGGATGGTGTTTTTTACAGATGTTTACAACAACTTTCGTCTTGCTCCGGAACAAATTATTTTTTCTGATAGTCTAGAGAGTTATCAATTTGCCAAGTCATTTTTTTTATTTGGCAGACCAAATCCTAGTCAAGAAATACTTACTTGAGCCGATGAAGACTTTAATCTCCACCTCTATCTTGGGATGCACTATTGCCGTTGCTGGTATGTTTACTACTGATGTTTTAGCGGCACAAAATTATCAGTCACTGACCTATTCTTCCGAGCCAATTTTGGTTGCAGTTGACTATCCTGATTCTGATTCTGAATTGGGCAGAAAAATTAATGATTTGCTGCAAGATTTAGAAACAGAAATAGATCAACTTTTAGATGTAATTGACAACACTAGTTTGGAAGATATAGTTGAGGATAGAGTTCGAAGCTTGAGAAATGAAGTAGATAATCTACACGACAGTTTTCGCTCTCGTAATCGCAGCCGCGATCGCATTGATGACGATTTAGATGAAGTTCTCGAACTCAGAGAGTCCCTGCAGAGCTCTGTTAGTAGTTGGAGAAGAGACCGTAATGGTAGAAGAGAGCAGGAAATTTTAGATCAGTGGCAAGAGGTAAATCGACGCATCTTTGTTGTGGAATTTTTGCTGAATGATTAAGCTTATTTAGCGATATTTTTCTCCAGCATCAAATTGTCTTTTTCTGTTTTTATTTTGGTGCTGGTAATTCTTTTTTTATTGTTGCCAATAGCTAGCTTCACACTTAATTAAACGCTCCAGAATCGCGATTTTTTTCTTGTCTTTCTGGCTGCGTATTTTTTCTTCCATCCCAATATTAATTAGTTCCATAGCTAGGCGAACCAAATAGGCTTGTTGAACGTCACTACTAACTTGATTTGGTCGCAAGCGATCCACATTAGTGCGGTAGGATTGTTGCAAATTGAAGTCAAACTTTTGTGCTAAATTTGACACCACATATTGTTGTTCTGGGCGACTTTGGGAAATAAGTTGAGTCAAAGGTTGCTCGAGAAAACTTACCACATCTGATTTTCTCGCCTGCTTTTGTAGCCAAACTTCAACAGTAGAAACAGGTCGATCCATCGTTGCTTCGTCGACTTTAGCAAAAGCATGGGCCTCGGCATAGGAAATCTGGCGATCTCCGTTATAATCAGCAGAAGCGACTACTTCTCCTGTGCGACTAACTCCACTGAGTCCAGCAAAGAAACTAGAGCTATAATCTTTATAGTCAGCCTCATTAACTTCGGGAGTGCAACCAACGGAAGGACGAGTGCTAACGGTGGCGAAAAAACCACAGCGAGTCTGCAGGGCTATAGGTTGTGTGTCATCTCCTCCTTCGTAGATAAAATCAGCAAAGGAACCAGAGAAACACTGTGCCATCATGGTTACCACTGGTGTATTCTGAGGTAATTGATCCAACTGCTGGGCTAATTGTTGCACTGTTAACTGTTGATTTTTCCAGAGAATGAGTGCATCGGGAATGCCATGTCCGGTAAAGTAAAAAAATACGGGATTTTGGGGCTGCCTACTAGCAGTGGTGGCGATCCAACGTTTAAAATTATCTAGAGTTGCTGCTCCTTGAAGATTGGGAATATTTGGTACTTTAAATTTTTGCTCTCTAGAATCATCAATGTAGCGTATGGTAGCTTGTCCATCATTCCCGTTGGCAAAAAAGAGGTTGGCTGTCGCTGGGTTATAACCTAAAGTTTGCAGAGTACGCTGAAAATAGAGTACATTCTTTTCTAGAGCAATTTCATTGTTTCTAGGGGAACCACCACCCGCCATCACGAGGAAGTTAGTTGCCGAGTTTTGACAATTACCTGGAGTATGATATTCCTGGTTTTGGGAAGATGGGGCAGCAACAACGGAAATTTGTGAACCACCAAGGAAAATACTAGCAAAAAGGCATAGTAGACGCTGTTTCGAAGACAGTTGTAGCATATTAGGAGAGGCACTAGAGCTAGTTAACAGTCTAGCAACAGGGCTCTGCTAGAATGCAAGGATTAGTAACTGTTAGATAATTTATGGACAAATATGAACAAATCTCTCAGGTTGTCCATATAATTGCTGTAGTAGAGAAAGG